>CAMDRT010000010.1 GCA_945906815.1 Bordetella parapertussis | reverse complement strand
AGATGAACGCAGATTAACTGCAAAACAATCTGTGAAAATCTGCGAAATCTGCGTCAATGGTTTTGAAGTTACGGTAATTTCTCCCGGAATACGGCCACGCTTTGCGTGACCTCCTTCCGGGCTACACGTTGTGTGCATAGATTAGCCTTACAAGGGCAAGGGCACACTTGAAGCGGAGCAGAGGGCTAGGGGGGAATGAGGTGGCATTCGCGCGACATTATCCCATCCCCCTCCCATCCTCCCCCTTGAAAGGGGAGGCGTTTCGCTGCTACCGTGCCGTTGCATAAGTGCCGCATAGAGTGAAGCACTACACTAGCGCTTCTTTCCCAGCATAGTCCCGCGGCAGCTCCGCGCGCCACAGCAACACGCATGCTCGCGCTTTAACTTCTGGGTCTGGCGCCCTTCAACGATCAGTTCATAGTCGTAGCCGAGCTCCTCGCCCGCGCGTATCGCACGCCGGGTTTCGATGAATACGCGGCCTTCCTCTTCAACGGCCTCGCAATTGGGGGCGCACGAATGATTGATCCAGCGCGCGGAACTCCCCCATACCGTGGCATCGATCACCACGTCATCGTTGGCAGCGAACAGCATGGTGTGCGCGCTGCCCTCGTGCATATCGCCATAGCGCCGGTCGGCCTCTGGGTGCGACATACGCTCACCCAGATATTCGAGCAGTCGGGCGCCCTTGGCGATGGCGACCAGCGCGAACATGCCACGCCCATGGATGCCTGATTTACGCACCACAAAGCGCCGACTGGAGGAAGCGTTGGCTACTTTGCTGCGCGGCTTAATGCCGGGAATCGATCTATTTTTTTTCATTAAAAAGCAATCAGGTTAGGTTAGCCACGCCAGCGGTACGCCAGCAGGGTGATACTGTCGAAGGGTTACGCTGCGCCGCGCTCAAGAGCGCCCCGGACACAACGCCTGAATCTTGCTCATCAAGCGCGGCAACTCCACCGGCTTGGTGTCAAACTCATCGCAACCCGCCTCGAGCGCGGTTTCACGCGCACCGGCCATGGCGTGCGCGGTCAGCGCGATCACCGGAATATGGCGTGTTTGCGCCGACGCCTTTAACTGACGCGTCGCATCCCAGCCGTTGAGTACCGGCAGGCTCAAATCCATCAGGATCAGATCGGGCTTCTCGCTGCTGGCCATCAATACGCCCTGGGCGCCGTCCAACGCGATCAGCACCTCATGGCCCGCGCGCGTCAGGCGTTTTTTGAGCAAGTAAATATTGTCGTCGTTATCTTCGACGTACAGAATTTTCATCGCCTGCCGGTGCTCCCGGCCTCACTTTCAAGGTTGGTATTGACCGCCGTTGCGCGCTTATTTTCGAGCCCTGCGCCGGCATCGGCACGCTTCACATAGGCCGCCAGCGTACGCCCTACTTCCTGCAATATTGTATCGCGCGCCGAGGCGTGCTTCTGAATTATGCGATCCACGCCATTGCTCAGGCGCTGGCGATCTTCAGCAGTCAAATCCTTGGCGGTGGCCACCACCACGGGAATTTCGCGCCACTCGGGCCGCTGCCGCACTTCATCGAGAAACTCGAAACCATCCATCTTCGGCATCATCAAATCCAGCACGATGATATCGGGGGTAGTGTGCGCCAGATAATCCAGCGCATCCTCGCCGTTGACGGCTTCACCGACGCGCCAGCCCTCGCGTACCAGCGCGGAGGACATGACCTTGCGTATCTCGTCATCGTCGTCCACCAGCAGCACGTGTTGCCCCTCGGTGCCGCAACTTTTGCGTAGGGCATGGATCAGTTTTTCGCGGTTTACGGGTTTGATCAGATAGTCGGTCGCGCCCAGTGAATACCCGCGATTTTTGTCGTCCACGATCGACATCAGCACCACCGGGATGTCCGCCAGTAGCGGATCGCCCTTGATCGCCGCCAACACCGTCCAGCCGTCAAGGTCGGGCATCATCACATCGAGCGTAATCGCCGCCGGATGCAGTTCGCGCACGCGCTGGAGTCCTTCGATGCCACCCTGCGCGGTGACCACGGCAAAACCTTCGCGCACCAGATAACGCTCGGTCAATTCCAGCACCGTCAGGTCGTCGTCAATCACCAGTATCAGCGGCGGTGCGCCCGGCGCGGCAGTCCCCTCGCGCAAGCCCGGCAAGGTTGCACCCGCCGCGCGCAGCGAGGGCAGCGGCCGCACCAGCGCCTGGGCAGCCACTGGCGCCCGCGCCGGCAAGCGCAGAGTGAATATTGACCCCTTGCCCTGCTCGCTTGCGACCGTCACGTCACCGCCCATCATCTGGCAGATACGCCGGGTAATCGCCAGGCCCAGCCCGGTGCCGCCGTACTTGCGCGTGGTCGACGCATCGGCCTGCACGAAATCCTGAAACAGCCTGTCGATCTGCTCCGCGGTCATGCCGATGCCAGTATCGGTGACCTTGACGGTGATCCAATCCTCCCCCTGCTGCGCCGCGCGGCTCACGTCAAAACTAACCGTGCCGCGCTCGGTAAACTTGTTGGCGTTGCTGGCCAGATTAAGCAGCGCCTGCCGCACGCGCGTCGCATCGGTAAACATGGCGCCCACATCCGCGGGGCAATTCACCACCAACTGATTACCGGTTTTCTCGGTCAGCGGTTGTAGGGTCTTGACCACATCGTCCACCAGCGGTGCCAGTAGAAAATGCTCCGCATGCAGCTCCATCTTGCCCGCTTCGATCTTCGACAAATCCAGAATGTCGTTGATCAAGGCCAGCAGATGGCGCGCCGCGCGCAACACACGGCCCAGCGGCTCCAGTTCGTCTTCACGCTTCAGATCCACCGCATCCTCGTGCAGCATTTCGGTGAAGCCGATAATGGCATTGAGCGGCGTGCGCAATTCATGCGACATGTTGGCAAGGAATTGCGCTTGGAGCTTGCTCACGGCTTCGAGTTGTTCGCCCTTCTCCTGAAGCTGCTGGAACAAACGCGCGTTGTGAATCGCCAGCACCGATTGCGCAGCGAAGGCCTGCAACAGCGCCACCGTGGCTTCGGGAAACAGGCCGCGCTCGCGGCGGCGGATCACCAGCGCGCCGATCACTTGCTCATCGCGGATCAGCGGCACGCCGAGATTGGAATTTATCCCCTCGCTTAGCATCTGCTCGCGCAGCCGATAACCCGTTTCCTTTTCGACGTCGGGAATCTGTACCGGGCCATGCGTTTGTATGCAACGCGCGCCGACGGTGGTGCTGCTGCCCGCGCTGACGGGTGACTGCTTCAGCGCCGCCAGCATGACCTCGCCGACGCCAAAATTTGCCTGCGGCGTCAGGAACTGACCTTCATTATCCAGCACATAGATGGTGCCGTTTTGCGCGCCCGCCAGCTGCACCGCGTGCGACACTATTTTATCCAGTACGTCCTGCATGTTCAGCGACGAATTCACAGCCTGCACCACTTCGCCCAGCACGTGCAGTTCGGCCACGGTGCGATTCAATGCCTGCGTGCGCGCGTCGACTTTTTGTTCCAGCCCGCGCTGCGCGTCTTCGAGTTGCGCTGTGGTCTGGTTGAATACCTCGGCGAGGGACTGCAATTCGTCGCCCGTGCGCACCGCAATGCGATGCTTGAGCTCGCCGCGGCCCACGCGCGCAGCGCCCTCCTGCAAACGGCGTATCGGTGCCACCATGCGCCGCGCCAGGAACGCCGCCACCAAAGCCGACACGCCAAGACCCAACAACAACACCAAGAAACTGCGGATCAGACGAGGCCGAAATTGCTCCTGCACCTCATGCAGCGGACGCTCCACAAACACCAGCCATCCCAGCGTCGGGGAGACTGCGTGCGCTATCAACGCACTCTGGCCATCCCGCCCTGGGGCTACCGTAAGACTTTGATTAAAATTATTTTTTTTATTATCCTGCGCCAGCGCCTGAGCGACCTGCGGCAACTGGGAAAGATCCTCGCGGCGTAATGCGGTCACCACATCGGGGTGGGTAATCGCGCGCCCGCCGCCATCAACGATATAGGCATAACCTGCGCGCCCGGAATGCACCTCCGACGCGGCATCCCAAATTGAGGTGAGATTGATTTCCACGATGGTGACATCGGTGTCTTTGCCGCCACTCGACAGCGCCACTTTCAAACGCGGATCGGTATTGTTGCGATAGTAAACCGCGCCGTGGAAAACTTGCCCGCCACGCCCTTTCTGAAATTCCGCGCTGCCCGAAAAATCGACACCGCTGTCGGCCTCGGCAGGTGCGCTGCGCGATAGGACCAGCCGTTCTTTACCCAGGCCATCCAGCAACTGGATGCCGGCGATAGCCGGCACATCGCGCAGCAGCCGATTGAATTCGGCCGCCTTGTTCACTAAGGCGGTGGACGCCGACACTGCCACTGTGCCGCGCACCTGCGCCGCAATCGGTTCGATGAACTGCTCAATGCGGCTCACCACCGCAGCCGCTTTCTCACGCTCCAGTTCCGTGGTGACGCGCTGCAAATCTTCGTATGAGGCGTACAACTCGATGACGCTGGCGGTGGTCAGCACCGTGCCCACCAGCAGCTGGATAACCACCAGATACTTCCAGAACAGCTTGCCGCGAAGCAGCGCTAGTGGCATGAACTCGGCGCTAGGCTTAGCGGGTGCCGCGCGGAACCTTGAGTGTCGGCGGCGGCGCCAGGAACTCAAAATCGCAACCGCGATCGGCCTGCGTGACTTCGTTCATGAATAGTTTGCGGTAACCGCGGCCATCTTCCCTGCGCGGGCGCGGTTTTTTCCACAGCATGCGGCGCGCATCGAGTTCCTCATCCGAAATCAGCAGCTCGAGTGTGCGCGCCGGCACATCGAGCTTGATCCGGTCTCCTGTTTTCACCAACGCCAGCGGCCCGCCCAATGCGGATTCGGGTGTCACATGCAGCACTATGGCGCCGAACGCCGTACCACTCATGCGCGCATCCGATATACGCACCATGTCTTTAACCCCTTTTTGCGCGAGCTTTTTCGGTATCGGCAGGTAACCCGCCTCCGGCATGCCCGGCGCGCCTTTGGGCCCCGCGTTTTGCATCACCAGTATGTCGTCCTCTTTCACATCCAGTTGCGGATCGTCGATGCGATTCGCCAGATCCTCCAGCGACTCGAACACCACCGCACGCCCGCTGTGCTGCATCAATTTCGGCGTCGCCGCCGCCTGCTTGATGATGGCGCCTTCGGGCGCGAGATTGCCGCGCAGCACGGCAATGCTGCCGCCCTTGAAGATCGGATCGTTGAACGGGCGCACCACATCCTGCTTCCATGCGGGCACAGCGGCCTTGATATTTTCGCCGAGCGTGTCACCGGTTACCGTTAACGCATCGAGATTAAGCAACTTGCGAATCTCACGCAGCACCACCACCAGGCCGCCGGCTTTTTCCAGATCCTCCATATAGTGCTGGCCGGTGGGTTTCAGGTCCACCAGCACCGGCGTCTCGCGGCCCATTTTGTCGAAGGCATCCAGATCAATCTGGATGCCCAGCCGCCCCGCCATTGCCGTCAAATGCACGATGGCGTTGGTCGAGCCGCCCACGGCCAGCAGCACACGCAGCGCATTCTCGAACGCTTCGGGGGTCATGATCTTATCGGGCGTCAATTTTTCTTTGGCCATTGCCACCGCGCGTGCGCCAGTGGCTTCGGCGTGACGCAGCCGGTCAGCCATCACCGCCGGCGTACACGCACCGCCGGGCAGCATCATGCCCATCGCCTCTGTACACAAGGCCATGGTGCTGGCGGTGCCCATCACCATGCAAGTACCGGCGGAAGGCGCAAGTTTATTGTTGATCTCGCCGATTTCCTGCTCGGAAATTTCGCCCGCGCGGTACTTGCCCCAGAAACGCCGGCAGTCGGTACACGCACCCAGGCGCTCGCCTTTGTGATCGCCGGTAATCATCGGCCCCGTCACCAGCATGATCGCCGGCACGTTGGCGCTGGCGGCCCCCATCAGCAGCGCCGGTACGGTTTTGTCGCAGCCGCCGATCAGCACCACTGAATCCACCGGCTGGCCGCGTATCATTTCTTCGGTGTCTATCGACATCAGGTTGCGCAAATACATGCTGGTGGGGTGCGCAAACGATTCATGCAGCGTGATCACCGGAAATTCCACCGGCAAGCCACCCGCCAGCATGACGCCGCGCTTCACCGCCTCGATCAGCTCAGGCACATTGCGATGGCAGGCATTAAAGCCGCTAAACGTGTTGGTGATGCCGATGATCGGCCGCTCCAGCGCCTCATCGGTATAGCCCATCGCCTTGACGAAGGCTTTGCGCAAAAACAGGGAGAATGCTTCGTCGCCGTAAGCCGTAAGGCCCTTGCGCATGCCGCGTTTGGGTGATGCCATGATGAGTGAATCCTGGTTAAATCTGACGGGGCGAGTATCGCATGACTGCCGCTAGGGTTAAAGCGCGGAGGGCCGTTAGCGCGCTAAGCCGCGCGGGTCGCGGCTGATTTTAGTGGTTTTGAATACACCCTCACCGCGACAACTCGGCGCGCCTGCGATGGCAGAATTCGCTAGAATGCGTCCTCCATTCATCGGAGGAAACCATGCCCCAGCCCAAGACTACGCTCGGCCGCATGCCGCGCGACGCCATACGCCTGCTCGACATTCCACGCCCGGCCCAGGCCACCATCGATGCCTACATGGCGCTGGTCGATCTGACCGGCACGCTGTCCGATGCCTGCGACGAGTTGGGCATCGTCGCGGTGATCCCCGCGTATCAGTTGCCGCCGGTCTATTTCACCCAACGCATCGTCGGCCCGGCACTGACCTTGCGCAACATCGCGCGCGACGTGCAAATCCACAAAGCGGCACAGGAAAAAATCAACACCCAGGGCGAGACCGAAGCGCACAATCTGGCCGAGCCCGGCGATGTGCTGGTGATACAAGGCGTGATGGGTTGCTCCAATATGGGCGGACAATCCGCCTCCATCGCCAAACGGCAGGGCTTCATCGGCGCCATCGTTGACGCCACCGTGCGCGACCCCGATGGTTATCGCGACATGGATTGGCCGGTATGGTGCCGCGGCTTCACGCCGATCACCGGCAAATGGCGCATGCAGACGGTCGAAGTGAATGGCACGGTGGAAATTCGCGGCGTGCCGTGTAAACCCGGTGATCTGGTTTGCGCCGACGAAGCCGGTATTGCCATCATTCCACAGGACAAGATCGCCGTGGTGCTGGCGCATGCGCAAAAAATCGACGCCGGTGACAGCAAACGCAAAGCGGATATCGACAAAGGCGTGGGTATCGCGGATTTGTGGGCGAACAAATATAAATAAAATGAAACCCACCAACCTGATATTCATCCTCTCCGACGAACACAATAAACGCGTGCTCGGCTGCAGCGGCCACCCGATGATCAAAACACCGCATCTCGATGCGCTTGCCGCGCGCGGCACGCGCTTCACCAACGCCTACACCAATTGCCCGATCTGCGTGCCGGCGCGTGCCTCGTTTGCCACCGGGCGTTATGTGCATGAGCATCGCTGCTGGGATAACGCAATTGCCTACGACGGCCAAATGCCGTCGTGGGGCCATCGCCTGATGGCGCAGGGGCATCATGTCACTTCCATCGGCAAATTGCATTATGCCAGCGGTGATGATGTCAAGCGCAACGGCTTCGATGAGGAAATTCTGCCGATGCACATCGTTAACGGCGTCGGTGATTTGCTGGGACTTATCCGCGATGAACTGCCGCGCCGCAAAGGCGCGGCCAACCTCGGCCCGGAGGCCGGCCCCGGCGAATCGGAATACACACGCTATGATCGCGCCATCGCCGACGCAACCGTGAAGTGGCTCCAGCACGAAGCGCCCAAGCACGCCAGACACAGCGACAAACCCTGGGCCCTGTATGTGGGCTTTGTCGCGCCACACTTTCCGCTGATTGCGCCGCAGGAATTTTATGACCTGTATCCGCTCGCTCAAGTGCCCTTCCCCGACATGTATGCGCAAGAGCAACGTCCGCGCCATCCCTTCACTGACGCCATGCGCAAAAGCATGTGTTACGACGAAGCGTTCGATGAGCCTATGGTGCGGCGCGCGATTGCGGCTTACTTCGGACTCACCACCTTCATGGATCACAATGTCGGCCGCATTCTGCAAACGCTGGCAGCGCTCGGCATGCTCGACAACACGCGCGTCGTCTATAGCGCCGACCACGGCGATAATCTCGGCACGCGCGGCATGTGGGGCAAATCCACGATGTACGAAGAGTCCGCCGGCATCCCGATGATTATGGCGGGGCCGGATATTCCGGCTGGCCGCGTGTGCGACACGCCAGTGACTCTGGTGGATGCGTTCCCGACGGTCGTGCACAGCGTAGGTGCAAAACTAGCAGCCGCTGACACCACGCTACCGGGCGCGTCGCTGATCGACATCGCCAATGGCAAGGCGCCACAGCGCACGGTGTTGTCCGAGTATCACGCGGCAGCGTCGATTACCGGCGCCTCAATGATTCGCTGTGGTGAGCAGGGCCGCTACAAATACGTGCATTACGTGGGACTGCCGCCGATGTTGTTTGACCTTCAAGCTGATCCCTATGAGCGCACCGATCTGGGCCGCGACACAAACTACGCTGCTGTGCTCGCGGCATGCGAGGCCACCCTGCGCACCGTGGTCGATCCCGACGTTGCCAACCGCGTGGCTAAAAACGATCAAACCACGTTGCTCGAAAAACACGGCGGCAAAGCGGCCATACTCGGCAAAGGCACCTTCCGCTACTCGCCACCGCCAGGTGTCAAGGCGGCGTATCACTGAGCATGCGTCACTATTTGTTTTTAAAAGCCGCCCGCACCGGCCAGCGGGCACACCTCGTTCCCGCTTAAATGACCCAGCCTGCGAACCTGATTTTTTTTCAATCCGACAATCACAACCGCGCGGTCACCGGCTGCTACGGCCACGCGTACGTCAAGACGCCCAACCTGGATCGCATCGCCGCATCCGGCGTGCGTTTTGCGCATGCCTACAGCACCAGTGCGCTGTGCTGCCCCGCGCGCGCCGCGATTGCCACCGGGCGCTATCCGCATCAAACCGGCTTTTGGGATAACGCCATTGCTTACGATGGCAGCGTGCCGAGTTGGCATCACCGCTTGCGCGATCAAGGCCACACGGTGGTAGCCGTCGGCAAGCTGCACTTTCGCTCGGAAAAAGACGACAACGGCTACACCGAGGAAATCGAACCCCTGCACCTGCACGACGGCAAGGGCGCGATCAAAAATCTGCTGCGCGGCTACGACGCCGAGCCCGCGAAAGACGACGGCAGCTTCTGGCAGCTCTACATGCATCGCTCCGGCGTGGGCGCAACGCACTATCAGGACTACGACCGGCGCATCACCGCGCAATCCATAGCTTGGTTAAAACGCCATGCGCACGACAGCGGCAAGCCGTGGGTGCTCTATGTGTCATACATCAGCCCGCATCCGCCGTTCACCGTGCCCAAGCGACTCTACGATTTATACCCTGAAAAAGACATGCCGCTGCCCGCAGGCTTTAAGCGCGGCGAGCGCAGTGAACATCCCGCCACCCAACATCTGCGCCACATGGACGGCATGCGCGACTTCACCGATGAAGCCGCGCTGCGCCGCGTGGCAGCGGGGTATTTTGGCCTGATCACGCATATGGACGAACAAGTGGGCGAGGTGATGCAAGCGGCCGAAGCGCTGGGTTTGCTCGCCCACACGCGCATAGCCTACACCAGCGATCACGGCGAGCTGTTCGGAGCGCAAGGCTTGTTCGGCAAAAAGAGTCTGTATGAAGCGAGTGTCGGCGTGCCCCTGTTGCTGTCAGGGCCGGGCGTAGCACGGAACACAGTGTCGCGGCAAATGGTCTCGCATGCGGATTTATTTCCCACGCTGGTCGAGGGCGCAGGCGCGGCACTGACTGACGCCGATGCCGAGTTGCTAGGTGTATCCCTGTGGCCTGCCGCCAACGGCCACCACGCAACGCGCACCGCTTTCGCCGAGTATCACGCGCAAGGTTCCAAAGCCGCTGCCTTTATGCTGCGCGACGGCGCGATGAAGCTGATCTATCACGTGGGCATGCCGGCGCAGCTATTTAATCTGCAGCGCGATCCGCACGAGTTACACGATTTAGCTGCGGTTGAACCTGTCATCGCGCAAGCGCTGGAAAAAAAACTACAGGCCATCTGCGATCCAGCAGCCGTCGATGCCCGCGCCAAGGCTGATCAGCGCAAGTGGGTCGAGTTCTGGGGCGGGCGCGAAAAAGTCGCGGGCACGTCGCAAATTCTGTTTACGCCACCGCCAGGCGTATCCCAAGAGGAAGCCTGGGCCATACCAAGCCCATGACCCTCACGGAACGCCTACCGTAATCCAATATACCGGAATTAATTGGCTTCCACGAAAAGACTATGCCGCAATCGGCATCATCTGTTTCAGTTGATCCTTGATCGTGCTACGCGCCTCGCGTAATTCGTATTCGTCCTGCAATCCCATCCAGAATTGCACTGAGTTTCCAAATACTTGGGCAAGGCGTAACGCGGTATCCGCCGTGATGCCGCGCTTGCCCAGCACGATTTCGTTGATGCGTCGCGGCGGTACGCCGATCGCATTGGCCAGCTTGGTTTGGCTGATCTGCATCGGCAGTAGAAACTCTTGGAGAAGTATTTCGCCGGGGTGAACGTTCTGTAACTTATCCATTTCCATCTCCTTAATGGTAGTCAACGATCTCGACAGCATCAGCACCGTTTTTCGTCCACACAAAACAGATTCGCCACTGGTCATTGATGCGAATGCTGTGCTGTCCCTTGCGATCATCCTTCAATGCTTCAAGCCGATTGGCTGGCGGTATCCTGAGATCATTCAGTAATTGCGCCTTATCCAGCATGAACAATTTTCGCAAGGCGATTTGCTGAATATCACGAGGTAGCTTGCGCGACACATCACCACACCAGATTTTTTCAGTTTCCCTGGATTTGAATCTGATGATCATGCACGAGCATAACGCATGCCGTTATAGGGCGCAACTCGCAGCGCGGCGTTACGGCGAGTGGCCGCGTCTTACCAACAAGGCATAGATCCCGCAACCGAACTGCGCTACGTGAATTATTATAAGTATTTGTTTTTAAAAAATTAACGTTTTTATCTACCGACAGAAAAAGGGCATTGCTGGCGGCATGAGCGCCGCCACGCAACTGGTTTAAAATACCGTTCAGTTCCCGCCGCCCGTCGCTCAGGCGGCGGGCTTTTTCTGCTTGGCCTCGAGACCTCCCATGCACCCCATCATCATCCTCGGCAGCGGTCTTGCCGGCTACAACGTCGCCAAAGAACTGCGTAAGCTCGACAAGGAAACACCGCTCACCGTGATCAGCGCTGACAGCGGTTTTTTTTACTCCAAGCCGATGTTGTCCAACGCGCTGGCGTCAAAAAAGGCACCGGCCGCGATTGCGCTCAACACCGCGGAGCAGATGGCCACGCAGCTCAACGCCACGGTGCGCGCACAAACCCGCGTCACCGCGATCGATGCCACCGCACACCGCATCCGAATCGGCGACGAAACACTGGCCTACTCGAAGCTGGTGCTGGCGCTGGGCGCGGACCAGATCGGGCTGCCCATCGCCGGCGATGCAGCAGCGGCCATCATCACGGTCAACGACCTGGATGACTACGGGCGTTTCCACACCTTGCTCAATGGCCCAAAACGTATTGTGATCATCGGCGCTGGTTTGATCGGCAGCGAATTCGCCAATGATCTTGTGCTCGCCGGACATCACGTCGAGGTGATCGATATCGCCCAGCAACCGCTGGGCCGCTTGCTGCCGCCCGCAGGCGGCGCTCTACTGCAGGAAAAATTGGCTGCGCTGGGCGTCGTCTGGCACTTCGGCGTGGGCACAAAATCCGTCGTTCACAGTGGCGGCGCGCTGCGGGTAACGCTCGACAACGGCGCAACGCTGCAGGCCGACATCGTGTTATCTGCGGTTGGCCTCAAACCACGCACCGACCTCGCGCGTGACGCGGGCCTCGCGGCAAATCGTGGCGTCATGGTCAATCGCCAACTACAAACCAGCGACACGGACATCTACGCGCTGGGCGACTGCATGGAAATTGAAGGTTTGGTGATGCCTTATGTGATGCCGATCATGCACGCAGCGCGCGCGCTGGGTGCAACACTCGCGGGCAAGCCTACAGCGGTGAATTTTCCGGCGATGCCGGTGATGGTGAAAACGCCTGCTTGTCCCACCATCGTTGCGCCGCCTGCGCCAGGTGCCGCAGGCGCATGGCAAGTCGAAGCGACAGCCGATGGCGTCAAGTCGTTGTTTGTGGATGCGTCAGGAAAGTTACTGGGTTTCGCCTTGAACGGCACGGCTACCGCCGAGCGCGCCAAGCTCACGCCGCAGTTGCCTCCGGTGCTGGCTTAAGCGTCAGGTTCAGCGCCGTCGCAGCAAAGACGCCACGCCTGCCAGCGCCAGCGCCGCGAGCATCATGAAGCCCGCGACATAACTGCCAGACAGCGCCAGCACCAGTGCAAACACCGGTGGCGCGACCACCACGCCACAATACGCGCACGACAGCGATACGCCGGTCACCATCGCCACCTTGCCCGGCGGTGCAACGCGCGCCAGTTCGCCGATGTAAACGCCGTTCCAGCCCAGCGTGGCGGCACCGAAAATGCTCGCCAAACCCACTATCGCCGCATACGGCCACTGCGGCGACACATGCGCCATCGCCGCTGCGCACACCGCGGCCGCCACCCCCAGGCCGATCAACACCCCGCGTGGATTGCGATAATAATCCGCCGCCGCGCCCCACAATAAGCGCCCCGCGATGCCCGACAGCATCGCTGCCGACAGCACTGCGCCCGCGCGCACCACGCTCAAGTCCGCGCGTTCCATCAGAAACACCACCAGAAAACTCGCGAACGACATCTGCACGCCGCCAAACAGGAATGCGGTGAACGAAATGCGCCGCAACTCGGCATGCGACAGCAGCAGCCGCCAGGCATCACCGAAATCTGCATGCGCCGCGGTCGCGCGCGCCGACGGATGGTCAAATTTCGCGCGCAACGGCTGCAAGGCAACAGCGATCACGGCGCACGCCCCCGCGAAAACCAGCACCGCCATGCGCCATCCGCCCGTGGTAATCAGCCACGGAATCGCAAGGCCCGCCAAGGCACCGCCCAATGGCACGCCGGTCTGACGCACCGACATAATCACATTGCGTAAGCGCGGCGGCGTATGCTCCGCCAGCAGCGCCGTTCCTGCAGGCGTAGACGGCCCATAGCCCAAACCGATAACCAGCGCCGCAATGATCACCGCCGCCGGATGGGCCAGCGCCGCCAGCGCAAGCCCTGCGCCCGCCACCAGCAAGCCACACTGCGTGATGCGCACCGGACCCACGCGCGGCACGCGCGCACCCGCTGCGGGTGCCGCCACCGCCGACGCCAGATAAATCAGCGCAGTCACCACGCCCACCAGTGTTGCCGGCACGCCGATGTCCACGCTGGCCGCGGGCGCCAGCACCGCCGGTGCGAACATCACCGCAGCGGTAAAGGTTTGCCCGATGAGTGCGGTGGGCAGCGCCAGCGCCAAGCCTGAGGTCGCCGTAACACTGCGTACAGAGCCCGGCGAGTCACTCATAACTTATTGTTTTCATTTACCTTTTTTAGGTTATACCCACTGCTTCCAACGCCGCCTGCAGCTCCAGCCAGCGCTGCTCGGCGGCATCGATCAGTTGCGTGAGCTCGGATAGCCTTGCCGCCAACTGGCGCAAATCCGCCGTGCTGGCAGCCTCATACAACGCCGGATCCGCAAGCCGCGCGTCCAGCCCGCGCTTTTCGTCGTGCCACTGCGCCAGATTGCGCTCCAGTTTTTCAGTCTCTTTTTCGAGCGGACGGCGATTACCCGGCGGTTTTTTCTGCGCGGGTTTTTCTTTCGCAACAAGCTGCGGCAACGCCGCCGGTGTCGCACTTACTTTTGTACTTACTTTTGTACTTACTTTTGCACTTACTTTTGTACTTACTTTTGCACTTACTTTGGTATTTTGTGCCTGCCGGCGCGCCGTCAACCATGCCAGATAATCGTCCACATCACCGTCAAACTCACTCACCTTGCCGTCAGCCACCAGCAAAAAGCTGTCGCACACGCTGCGCAGCAGCGCGCGATCATGCGACACCAGCACCAGACTGCCCTCGTATTCGGCCAGCGCCACATTCAGCGCGTGGCGCATTTCCAGATCCAGATGATTGGTCGGCTCATCCAGCAGCAGGAGATTCGGCCGCGTGCGTATCATCAGCGCCAGAGCGAGGCGCGATTTTTCGCCGCCGGAAAACGGCGCCACCGCTGATTCAACCATCTTGCCGCGAAAATCGAAGCCGCCTAGGTAATTGCGCAATTCCTGCTCGCGCGTGCGCGGTTCTTGGTTGATCATATGCCACAGCGGCGATTCCTCCGGGCGCAGTTGTTCGAGCTGATGCTGCGCGAAATAGCCGATAGCCAAACCGCGCGCTTCCAGGCGTCTGCCTGTAAGCGGCTCGCTTTCCCCCGACAACAGCTTGATCAACGTTGATTTTCCCGCGCCATTCGGACCCAAAAGTCCGATACGCGCGCCCGGGCGCAGCGTCATCTTCACGCCGCTCAGGATAGGCACGCCGCCGTAACCCGCATCCACCTCTTCCAGCGTCAACATCGGATCGGAAGGGCGCTCCGGCGCCATGAATTCAAAATCAAACGGCGTATCGACGTGCGCCGCCGAGATGATTTCCATGCGATCCAGCGCCTTCAGGCGGCTTTGCGCCTGCCGCGCCTTGGTAGCCTGTGCACGAAAGCGCGAGATATAGCTGTGCAAATGTGCGATCTGCCGCTGCTGCTTCTCGAACATCGCCTGCTGCACCGCCAACTGCGCCGCGCGCTGGGTTTCAAACGCAGTGTAATTGCCGGTGTAGAGCGTGAGCCGCTCGTTATAAATATGCGCAATGTGGGTGGTGCAGCCGTCGAGAAAGTCACGGTCGTGCGACACCACCACCAGCGTGCCGCGAAAACTTGCCAGCCATTTTTCCAGCCACACCACCGCGTCCAGATCCAGATGGTTGGTCGGCTCATCCAGCAGCATTAAATCGCAGCGGCTGACCAGCGCCTGCGCGAGGTTCAGGCGCATACGCCAGCCCCCCGAAAACTCCGCCACCGGCCGCTCGATCTCGTTCGCGGCAAAACCCAGCCCCGCCAGCAGCGACGCCGCGCGCGCGCGCGCGCCGTAGCCGCCGATATCGTTCAGGCGTCCATGCAATTCGCCGAGCAGATGGCCGCCTTCATGATGCGCCTCTGCCTCGGCCAGCTCGCGCTCGATGGCGCGCAACTCGGTGTCGCCATCCAGTACGTATTCAATGGCTGGCATTTCCAGCGCGGGCGTTTCCTGCGCCACCGTGGCCATGCGCCACGCCGCAGGCATTTCACAGGCGCCCACATCGGCATGTAACTCGCCGCGCAGCAGCGCAAACAAACTGGTCTTGCCACTACCATTGGCGCCGGCAAGGCCGATGCGCCAGCCGGCATGCACCTGCAAATTGGCGTCTTCGATCAGCTTGCGCGCGCCACGCGCCAGCGTGAGATTACGAAATTGGATCACCTGCAAACCGCCCGTTTAAAGAAAGGGCGCAATGATAGCTGCAACTGGAGGGGGGCGGGGCGGAGTTTTGCGGCTGCGCGTCAAATAGTGGGACGCCGCCATACCGCTGCACCCGACCTCACCCCGGCGGCCACTTAAACGCCCGCCCTGCAAGCAGGTGCAGATGCAGATGAAACACGCTCTGCCCCGCATCGGCGCCGTTATTCAACGCCAGACGAAAGGCATCACCCACACCGAGTTGCCGGGCAATTTTGTTGGCGGTCAGCATCAAATGGCCGAGCAAGGCGGCATCATCCGCCGTGGCATCCACCAGGCGCGGGATTTCTTTTTTAGGGATCAGCAGCACATGCGTAGGCGCTTGCGGGTTGACGTCGCGAAACGCCAGGCACAGATCGTCTTCGTAGACGATGTCAGCGGCAATTTCGCGCTGGATGATTTTGCTGAAAATGGTGCTCATGATCGGATCTCCTGGCGGCAACCCCTTGGGGAGTCAAAAACCACACATTTACTGACGTTTGTTGCGTCGCACAAACTATTTTATGCTAGCCCTTGACTTCTCAGATTCAGACCTTATAATTCTAATTGTGCATCGCAGCAATATCGTAATTCAGCTGCGGCAAAAATATAATTTTACAGTTTACCTAGTTGATTTAACAGGAGATTTGTCATGAATCCAGCACCAGAACAATTCGCCGCACTGAACAAAGCCAATCTCGATGCCGCTACCCGTTTTGCCAGTGTCGCATTGGGCGGCGCAGAACGCCTGTTCGAAATCCAGTTGAAAGCCACCAAAAGCGTGCTGGCTGACAGCGCAGACCAGGCCAAGATCCTGGCTTCGATTAAAGACCTGCAGCAATTCACCGAGGTAAAAGACCGCGTGACGCAGCCGGCGCTTGAGAAAGCCACGCAATACGTGCAAAGCATCTACGACGTGGCGAGCGAGACGCAAGCCGAATTCGGCAAACTGATCGAACAGCAAGTTGCAGATTTCAACCAACAGTTCGAGGTTGCGCTCGACAAGTTTGCGCAAACCGCACCCACCGGCTCGGAAGCCAGCATCAGCGCGTTCAAAACAGCAATCGCCACCGGCCATGCCGCTTACGAAAATATGTCGAACGCTGCCAAGCAGTTTAACGACGCTGCAAAAACCAACCTCGAGGCCGCTACCAAGCGCGCCGCGCCGGTTGCGAAAAAAGAGAAGAAATAAGCAGTAGCTGCAGTAGCAAAAAATGCCCCGGGGCGCGCGCCCCGGGGCATTTTTTATTTTGCGCCGAACTTCGGGGCATCGCTCCACGGGAAGCCCATCGCCGTCACACCCTGCTTGAGTTCCTCGAGCGCCACCGCTACTTGCTGCGGGTCCCCGCGTGCGCCGAGCTCAATAAAACGCTCCGGCTGCATGCGCGGCAGACTGAATATCTTCAACGCCGAGAATTTACCCTGCACCGCTTTCATCAAATCGATCAGCAGGCTTTCCCCGGCTTCACGCACGATGATCGCGGCCTCGCCGATACGATGGGCATCGAACAGGTGCTGATAGTGCTTATCGAGCACCCAGTCGATCATCGGCCACGCCATTTGCGGGAATCCCGGCACAAAGTAGATGTTTTTGAAATGAAAGCCGGGGATGCGGTTGAACGGGTTGGGAATAATACTGGAACCCAGCGGAAACTCGCCCATCGCCAGACGTTGCGGTGTGACGCCCTTGGGGTCGTCCTTGAAACGCGCGCGAATCTCGCCTTCGGCATCAGCGTGTAACGCAAGACTCACCTTAGCCGCATCCGCCGCGCACTGGCGCGTGTGATCGTCCGGCGTGGCGCCGATGCCGCCAAAGCTGAACACCGCGTCCGGCAACGTCATCGCGTGCTTCAGTGTGGCCACAATCAACGGCGGTTCGTCTCCCAGGTAATGCGACCACGCCAGTTCCAACCCGCGCGCGGAAAGCGCTTCGATCAGTTTCGCCATGTGCTTGTCTTGCCGCTTGCCGGACAGAATTTCATCGCCAATGATGATTGCGCCAAATTTCATAGTTGCCTTGTTGGGAGTTGAGCGTTTGGTGTAGCGAGTGTAGCGCGCCCGGCAGACGGAAAGTTACTCTCAACTCTCCACTCCGAACTCTAAACTCCCAGTCAACTCCGTATATAACTCTCTAGCTGCTTGATGGTCTCTTCGCGATCGGCGATCACTTCCTTGACCAGATCGCCTATCGACAGCACGCCGCAGAGTTTCCCGGCATCGACCACCGGCAGGTGGCGAATACGCTTTGCGGTCATGATCCCCATGCACGCCTCGACCGTTTCATCCAATCCCACCGTGCAAACCGTGGCGGTCATAATTTCCCTCACCTCGGTGGTTAGTGATGAGCGCCCCAGCAAAATCACTTTGCGCGCGTAATCGCGTTCCGATACCACGCCGGCGAGGCGCCCCTCGTCCAGCACCACCAGTGCGCCGATGCCCTTTTCCGCCATCAGCTTTATCGCCTCAAAAACACTCGTCTGCGGAGCAGCCGCATGCACCACGTCACCGCCGCCAGCCTTCGCCTGTAACAACTGCCTCACTGTTTTCATCGCTGCCTCCATACGTTCGGTTGGCCTGCCACGAAACCGCTATAAAACGACACCCGTGCACAGTGTAGCCCGGTTTTGCAGGGGCATAAAGGGCGTTGACAGGGCGTGCAGCAGGCGCATGAGGTGGTGTTTGCAGAGTGTCAGAGACTGCGTTCTAGCCACTCCCGCAATGCCACGCTGACCACAGGCTCAATACCCAACCACAATTTCCACGCCGGGCGGCCCTGATGCAGCAGCATACCCAGTCCGTTCGAAGTGGCATGGCCACGCCGCCGCGCCGCAACCAGAAACGGCGTCGCTAGGGGGACGTAGATAATGTCCGCAACCAGGGCGGTCTTCGGCAATGCGTCGAGGTGTATGTCCAGTGCGGGCTGGCCGACCATGCCCTGACTGGTGGTGTTGACGGCGATCGCCGCGCCGTCGAGTGTGTCGTGGCGCTGTTCCCACGGTAGCGCTTGGAGTGGCTCACCCCATTCCGCGGCGAGTGCCTGCGCGCGGGGGTACGAGCGGTTGACGACACGTATCTCTTTCGCCCCTTCCTGCATCAGGGCGTAACACACGGCGCGCGCGCCGCCACCCGCACCGAGCACCACAGCCGGCCCGGCATCCGCGCGCCATCCCGGATGTTCCTGCTTGAGGTTGTGGATGAAGCCGAAGCAATCGTTGTTGGTTCCCGCTAGCGAACCATCGGCGCGCACGCTGATGCAACTGATGGCACCGATGCGCTGCGCTACCTCGTCCACCTCATCTACCAGGGACAGCGCCTGCTGCTTGTGCGGCAGTGTGAGATTGCAGCCCACGAAACCCAGCGCAGGCAAAGCGCGCAGTGCGGCGGCGAGTGCGTCGGGCCGGATAGCCAGCGGCACATACGTCCCGGCCAGCCCATGCTCATTTAACCAGTAGTTGTGCAGCAGCGGCGAACGCGAGTGCATGATGGGCCAGCCCATCACGCCGGCAAGCACAAAGCGCGGGGGCGTCACCTCGAGCCTCACCTCAGTCATCCCTCAGCCATCGATCATGCGCCGAGTTTGGCGTGAAAATGATCCCAACTGCGCTTGAACAAGGTTGCGGTCCACAGTTTCTCGCGGCACAGCGCGATTTCGGCGTCGCTGAAGACGTAGGGCTGGCCGATTTGCAGCGCCATGTACTGGCGGTAGGCGTTTTCTTCCATGTAATTCGCCAGCACGAAGGCTTCGACGATATCCTTGCCCACCGTCACCGCGCCGTGCGATTTCATCATCGCCGCCGGCCGCTCTCCCAGCGTTTCGGCCAGACGTGCGGCCATCAACGGATTGTTGATCGAGTTCGGTGAATCGAGCAACGGCATCGGATAGACGAGCGAGCCTTGCGCGTACACCGGCTGGTAACCGTGGCCTGTCATGGTGAGAAAAGTGGACCACTTGGGATGCGCGTGCACCACCGCCTTGACATCTGGCCGCGCCTTGTAGATGCCGGCGTGCAGGTGAAACTCCAACGGCGGCTTACCGTTGCCTTCGATCACGTTGCCTTCCAGGTCGATGGTGCAAATGTCCGCGGGGGTGAGCTTGCTGCGCTGGCACGAGCCAATATTGATGAACATGCGGCCCTCACCCGCGCGCGCGCTGGCGTGGCCGTTGTAGTCGATGATGTCGGACTGCTCCAGCATGCGTATGCAATCGACCAGTTGCTGTTTAAGCTGTTCGGTGTTTGTCATGTCATTCCCGTCGCTATTCATTCGTCTGTCGTTTCATCACCACCCTGCCTGCGTGCGCACCTGACTGCGCCACAGATCCCACGCACGCATGCCGGAGCTCTGATTCACCGCATCGGCAAGCTGGCCTTCCTCACTGTCCAGCGCGGCGACGGGCGCACCGCCGCCGAGTGCCAGGGTCCAGTGCTGAATGCGCGCATTGACCTCGGTGTAGACCGCGCGAAATACCGCAGCCTGCAAGGTCGACCCGCAGGCCACGCTGCCATGCGCGCGCATCATCGCGATGTCTTTTTTGCCCATGACTGCAGCGAGCGCTACGCCCTTCGCGCTGTTGCCGACCAGCATGTCGGTGGCACCGAATTTCTCGCGGATGTCGAACACCGGCACACCCGCCGCCAAAAACGCTGCGTTGTGGAACATCGCCTGCAGCGGCACATTAACCAGCCCGAACGGAATCACCGACGGCGAATGGCTATGCACCACCGACTGAATGTCGGGGCGCGCCTTGTAAATCTCGCCGTGGATGAAACGCTCCAGAAAGCTGCCGCGGCCGTTAGCGTTGCACGGGTTGCTGTCGAGATCGTATTCGATGATGTCGTCAGGCGTCACCAGCGCCGGCGCAATCGAGCGCGCCATGAAATAGCGGCCGGGCACTTGCGGGTGGCGCAGCGACACGTGGCCGAAGCCGTCCATCACCCCTTGCGCCGCCAGGATGCGGCCCGCTGCCGCGAGGTCCGCCATTAACGCGGGCTCGAGCGGCCCGCCGGATTCAGGAACAGCCATAGTTATCTCTCCACTTTCCACGACGCAAATCCACAGCCCACGTACACTTCTGGCAGCGCGCTGTAGTGAATCAAATCGAAACCGCGTGCACCGGCAGCGCCATGTGCTGCGAGCCAGTTGCGCACTTCCGCCGTGCCGTTGCCCGCGGCCTGCATACGGCGATCCAAAAACGCAAACAGCGCATCGCGCTCACCTGACGCAAGGTATAGTAGGCATTCACGGTCGAAGGCTTCGTCGATGGCACCCATGGTGGCTTCGCCGATGGAATGACTCAGGCCGCCGGTGGCCAGTATTGCCACCCGCGTGTTGCCCGCAAAGCTGGCGATGGCCTCCGCTAAAACAGCACCCCACTCATAACATCTACGCACCGAAGGAAACGGCGGCTCCACGGTGTTGAGCACCACCGGCACTAGGGCCGGCAAGGGTGCTACGCCCGCCTTCATCAGCGGTATGCAAAAGCCATGATCGAGCGCAAGCTTGTACGACACACTCGGCTCGAAGCCGCGCGCAAACGCATGTGCGACGATGTGTTGCGCCAGCGATGCATGCCCGGCCATCTGCTTGTGGGGAAACGCGCTAAGCCACGGCTCCGGCGGGCCTTGGTGCATCTCACCCACGCCGACACAAATCGACGGCAGGTTATCGAGAAAAAAATTTACCCAGTGATCGGGCGAAATCACGATTAACACCTCGGGCCGCGCCGCGTTGATGCGCCGGCCGAGTTCGTCGAACGCGCTGGTGATGGTGTCTTTGCACGCCGCGCTCAGCGCATCCCACTTGCGCACTATCATCGGCCCGTGACTGGCGGCGTAAATACCGACAAGTTCAGCCATGATGGTGTTTGCCCGTGGCCTGAATACGCCGCAAAAATTCTTCTTCAGCCATGCCGCTCACCAGAAAATAAAAGCGCAGCAAATACGCGTTGACCAGGGGCGCAAGTGTCGCCACGTCATCGGTGGCGATGGCCGTAAGCACCTCCGGCTTTAACGGATAACGCGCCAGCACCGCCTCGCGCGCGGCGCGATACTCCGCCGCCGCCGCCGGTGTCTGCAGATCAAAGAATAGTTTGCTGAGGTAGTAGTCGCGCATAAGGGCAGTGAACGGGTGAACGGGTGAACGGGTGAACCGGTGAAAGGTGAAAGGTGAAAGGTGAAAGGTGAAAGGTGAACGGGGTACCTCTTTACGCGTTCTAGTCCGCTGTTATCCCCGCAGCACGTATCAAGGTACTCCACTTCTGGATCTCGGCTTTCACAAAAACATCGGTTTCCGCTGCACTCATGCGCAGTATGCGCCCGCCGCCGCTTTCGAAGCGCTTCGCCACATCCGGCGCCTGGATGGCTTTGGCCATTTCGGTTTGCAGGCGCTTCAACACGGCGGGCGGCGTGCCCCTGCGCGCGAAGATGCCGAACCACGCCTCCATGTCCATTTGCGCGACACCGGTTTCGTTGACCGTAGGCACACCGGGCATGCCGGCAAAGCGTTGCGCACTCGACACCGCAAAGGGTTTGACTCTGCCCTCATCAACGTAAGGCTTGGCCGTGCCCGCATTGTCGAAAAACAGGTCCACGCGCCCACTTTGCAAATCGAGATGCGCGGCCTGCGCGCCGCGATACGGCACATGCAGCATTTTTACGCCGGTGATATGCGCCAGCACCGCGGCAGCAATGTGCTGGCCCGTGCCTACGCCACCCGAGGCATAAGTAAGCTTGCCGGGATTCGCGCGCGCAAAGTCAATCAGTTCGCGCAAATTTTGCTGCGGCAGATCGCGGCGGGAAACCAGCGAGTAGCTATAACTCACCACCATGCCCACCGGCACAAAATCCGCTAGCGGGTCATACGGCAACTTTTTGTAGAGTCCCACGTTGGCGGCGATGTTGCTCAGGCCGCCGACCAGCAGGGTATAGCCGTCGGCGGTGGATTTCGCAGCAGCCTCGGTGCCCACCAGCGTACCGGCGCCGCTGCGATTTTCGACCACCACCTGCTGGCTGAGTTGTTCGCCCAGCTTTTGCGCTACTACGCGCGCGATCAGATCAAAGCCGCCGCCGGGCGGATTGGGCGCGATGACGCGTAGCGGACGATAGGGATACTCTTGTGCACACACGGGCGTCACAAGGAGCAGGCACAACAAAACGCGTAACGCACGAAGCATGGTGCGGCTCTCCCTCTGTATCAGCCTGTGGCTTTTGCCGTGACCCCAAGCTTAACGCGCCCTTGGATTTTTCGCGAGCATTGACTACTATGCACGCTTTCCAGAAAAGGATAGTCATGAGCACCCTGCACCCGGTCGCCGCCGAACTGCCGCCACACGGCTATGTGATCACCAAAGCGGTGCCCGGTTCGGACAGTCCCGCCGACTACACCTTGGTACTTACGCGCGACGAAATCTATGTGCCCATTGCGGTGCGCAAACCCGCCGGCAACGGCCCGTTTCCGGCGATCATCATGGGGCGCGGCAATGGCCGTGGCGGGCTGCCGCTGGTGGAGCAAAAGGTTGCGCTCTACAGCACGCTGCAAGAGCGGATGATCGCGCGTGGCTATGTGGTGGTGTATGTGAACTATCGCAACGAGATTCCGTATCACTACGCAACGCGCCATGCCGCGCATAACGTGGCGGACGATATTGCCAATGAAGGCCGCACCCTGAAATCCACCGCCATCGTTGACCACGACGATTTGCAGTCGGTGATCCGCTACGTGCGCGCATTACCCTGCGTCAACCCGCACAAAGTCGGCGCGGTTGGTGTCAGCCATGGCGGCGAAACCATTTTGAAAGCGGCAGCGGAAATGGATTTCACCTGTGGCGTCGTGATCGAGGGCGCATCGCATGAATTCCTCTCGGTAAACACCGGCCCCACCGCGCCGCGCATCGGCAGCGAAGTGCAATACAACGCTATCGAAGTCGCGCGCCAAAACGCCCACAAGGCCAGCGCCATGGCGCGCATCCACCGCATCAACACACCGCTGCTGCATATCGGCCGCGACAGCGATCACCTGCAAGGCATATTCAAACTCGCACACGAATGGCTGCTGGAAGCGGGCAAGGATTCCACCTGGGCGAGTTTCGATCATCCGGCCCACGGCTACCCGTTTATCGAGCGCGGCGCAGACGGTTGCTACCAGCCGCATCCCGCGCAGCAAGCGGCGTTTGATTTGTTTATGGATTATTTCGAGCAGCACTTGAAGTGATGGAAACGATATCGCAAGCATTTGTTTTTAAACAACAATTTTAGAAAGAACTCCCTATGAAAATCGCCGTCATCCACGACTACGCCGACGCACTGCGCCACACCCGCGCCTACCCGCAATTGCAGGGTCATGAAGTCACAATTTACAACGACGCTTACACCGACCCCGCGCGCATGGTGGCGCAGGTCAAAGGCTGCGAGGCGTTGCTGCTCACGCAACAGCGCGTGAAAGTCACGCGCCAGATGCTCGAACAACTGCCGCAACTCAAATTCATCAGCCAGACCGGCCGCAACGTCAGTCACCTGGATGTGGCGGCGTGCACCGATCTGGGCATCACGGTGTCGGCGGGCGGGCATGACGGCGCCAGCCCCTACACCACCACCGGCGAACTGGCGTGGGCGCTGATCCTGGCCTCGCTGCGCCATATTCCCTACGAGGTCGAGCGCCTCAAAGCGGGCCACTGGCATTCCACCGCGGGCATGCGGCTGTATGGCCACACGCTGGGCATCTACGCCTACGGCCACATCGGCAGCGGCGTGGCGCGCGTGGGCCGCGCGTTCGGCATGAACGTGGTGTGCTGGGGCCGTGAAGGTTCACTCGCGAAAGCCAAGGCGGAAGGCTTTGAAGCCGCCGCCAGCCGCGAGGCCTTCTTCGAGCAATCTGATGTGATCAGCCTGCACCTACCGTCGAACAGCGCCACGCACGGCATCATTAGCGCAGCAGACCTCGCGCGCATGAAGCCCACCGCACTGCTGGTCAACACCAGCCGCGCACCCATCATCGCCGATGGCGCGCTGGTCGCGGCACTGGAAAAAGGGCGTCCCGGTTTCGCCGCGGTTGACGTGTACGAAGAAGAACCGGTGATCGGCGCCAATCACCCGCTGCTGAAAATGAAAAATGCGCTGTGCGCGCCGCACCTGGGCTACAGCGAAAAAGGCAGCTACGAAGACATCTACGCCGGCGGCGTGGGGCAGTTGCTCGCGTATGCGGCAGGCAAGCCGATCAACGTGCTGAATCCGGACGCTAGTACAGGTAGGTTGGGCTGAGCCTGCGAAGCCCAACACAACCGCGCGTACCGATTGCGTCTTGCCTTTGTTGAAGCGTTGGGCTTCGCCAGATCAGCCCAACCTACCAATGCGGGAAAACGCTACTCACCGCGGATAGCGTTATCCTGAATCACTTTGCCCCACTTCGCCAGATCGGATTGGATCAGCGCAACAAACTCATCGGTGCTGGTGGCAGCAGCGTCGGCCCCCAGCGCGGTGAGTTGCTTCACCGCCTCTGCGGTGCCGAGGAAGCGCACGATTTCCGTATTGAGACGCGCGATGACGGCGCCCGCTGTTGCGGCCGGCGTCAGCACACCAAACCACGGATTCATTTCAAAGCCGGCAAACCCCGATTCGCTGACGGTCGGAACCGCAGACAACAGGCCGGAGCGCTGCAGGCTGCTGACAGCGATCGCACGCACCTTGCCCGCTTCGATGTGAGGTAACAGCGGAGAGACCGGCAGAAACGCAATCGGCACCTGGCCGGCCACCAGGTCAACCGCGGCCGGCGAACCGCCCTTGTACGGAATATGCACCAGGTTGAGCTTGGCCAGTGACAGGAATAACGCTGCAGCCAAATGCGGTGTGCTGCCCACGCCGCTGGTCGCATAGTTAAGAGTGCCCGGTTGCGCGCGCGCCAGCGCGACCAGTTGTTTGACGTCACGCACCGGCAGCGAGGGGTGCACCACAATCACATTGGGAACGCGCGCCGTCAGCGTAATCGGCGCAAAGTCGCGCAAGGCCTCGTACGGCACTTTGCCCAGAAACGGCGCCAGCGTGAGCGTGCCCATGCCGCCATGCACCAGCGTGTAACCATCGGCGGGCGCCCTCGCCACGAACTCGGTGCCGATATTGCCACCGCGGCCCGCGCGGTTTTCGACGATCCATTGCTGACCGAGCGCCTGCGTCATGCGCTGCGCGACGATGCGCGCGATGAGGTCGTTGGGGCCTCCCGGCGGATACGGTGCGACCAGGCGCACGGTCTTTGAGGGGTAGACTTGCGCGCAAGCCGCGCCCGCAAAAACGCCAGCACCGACGATCAGTGCGCAGCAATCACCAGGCGTTAGCCGCCGCACTGCAAATTCAAGGCGCAGCATGCACCCAATCCCAGCGCTTGCCCGCGCGCTCGACGATGCCTTCCACATCTTCGGCCAGCACATGACGCGCGGCCACCAGTTTTTGCGCAGCATCGCGCACCGCATCCAGGAACACTGCCCGCGACAGGTAGCGCTCGGCAATCGACAAACGCGGATCGCCGCTCTGCTCACGTTCGGCGCGCGTGCGTGCGAACGCAATGGTCGTGCCCATCATCTGCATCAGATCGCCCGCCGCGCCCTGCTCGGGATGGCGTGGATTCCATCCGCTCACGGTAGCCAGCGGCACCGTGGTATCGGGCAGGCGTATGCCGGCGGCCTCGTTGCCGTCAGCGTCAACCGCAGACACATAGACTTTGTACGGTGCGCCGACTTGCGGCGGATAGGCGGCGATGCCGCGCGCGGCATCGGGCCCGAAGTCCAGCCGCGTTGGGCGCACGATGCGCGTGGGGAACGTCACGCCGGGCAGCTTGCGGAAAAACGCCGCCAGCGACTCCGCTTCGACCGCGCTGCCATTCGCCAAACGCGGAAACGCGCTCGGCGGCGGCGCGACACCGTCACTGACCCAGCGATCCAGATTCACCAACGCCGCGCGCAACAGCGGTGCGTAATCGGTCGTGTTGAAACGGTGCGCGCCACGGCTGCCGGTGTTGGGATCGGCGTCTTGCGGCGGTATCGCACCCGGCGTGTGCTGCGTGCTCGCGAACAAATAGCTGCGCACGAAATCCGCCGGCTCGGTGTCGCGCGTGCCGGTGGCGTCGGTGTGTATCAGCGAAGCGTCACCACGCCAGTATTCAGCCGAGGTGTTGGTAGCGAAAATTTTCGGAACGCCCGCAACCGCGTGCTTGCGCTGGATCAGCTTTGCAAACAAACCCGCATCGTCAAACGGCGGCAGGCTGCCCACGGACTCCTGCGAGTTAAGCGACGGCTGACCGAAGCGCAGATTGAATTCGCCGCGCCGTCCGCCCGCGACATGGGGCAGCACTGCGTCGAACACCATGCGGCCCTGCTCATCTTCGTCCAGCCCCAGATGCAACATCTGGCGCAAAAAGCGGCCGCTCTGCGACACGCCGAACAAATACGCGCGCGCGAGCGCATCGGCACACGGATTACCGTCGGCCGCCGAGGCCCAACGCAGCCACGCGGCGGTGTCGCGCACCGCCAGCATCCCCAGCCCCACCAGCGGCGGATGGGTCGAGCGATACACCACATCGTAGATCGCGCCAGGCGCGAATCCGTCTTTCATTTCAATGTGACCAGCGTCAGGGAAACGCCACGCCGAGCGTGGCAGTATCACGGGCTCGGCACCACCGTGTTCACGCATGGTGACCTGCGCCTCGGCATCGTTGAGATCGGCTACCGCATTCGGTATGTGATAACGGTCGGCCAGCGGCAGTGTAACCACGCGCGAATTCGGACGCAGACGGCAGCGGATGACACCGCTGACGCCCTGCGCGCGCGGCACATCGAGCGCCATCAACCCATCTTGGCGCGGCACGTCGATTTGCCAGCCTATCCACGCCACCGTATAGCCTTGACGCATGAGAAAGCCGTTGCCGAAATCTGCTGCGCTGGTGGGCTCGGGCACGCGCGGCGTGCTGTTGAACATGCCGAGCGCCACCTTGCGCCCGCGATTGGCCACATCCATCAACAGGCGCCCGTTGCCTTTGCTCATAGCGACGGGTTTGAGCATATAGAAGTCGCCGCGGAATTCAACGCGGCCCTGCGCGTTGCGCGGCGCCAGGCCCATATCGGTAACCTGCTGATGCAGTGGGTGC
This sequence comes from Bordetella parapertussis, assembly GCA_945906815.1. Taxonomy (GTDB): domain Bacteria; phylum Pseudomonadota; class Gammaproteobacteria; order Burkholderiales; family SG8-41; genus UBA5216. Next base: position 105,667 of record CAMDRT010000010.1, on the reverse strand, counting down.
GCGGGATCGACCGCAAAACGCATAGTCCCGGCAATTTTTTCGTAAGCGCCGACGGTGCCGAAGGACTGGCCGTCGAGAACGGTGGCGCGGGCTTGGATGTCGAGATGGGTGACCATGTGCAGCTCTCCCTGGATACGTAAATAAGTGCGAACGCGAATTGTAATCCGTTGCAGGCAGGCATTCGGCATAATGCGCGTACTGAGGGTCTCGTACTGAGGGCATCGTAGAGGAGGCGTCATGCAGATCAATCGCAGCTTAGTGATAGCGGCAGTGCTCGCCACGGGCGTTCCGACATTGGTGCAGGCGCAACAAAAATACCCCACCAAACCGATACGCCTGGTGGTTGCCTTCACCGCCGGCGGCGTCCCCGACATGCTGGCGCGCCTGCTGAGCCCGCGCGTGGGCGAGGCTTTTGGGCAACCGATCGTGATCGAAAATCGTCCCGGCGCCGGCGGCACCATAGCCGCCAGTATCGTTGCCAAGGCTGCGCCCGATGGCTATACGCTGCTGGCGACATCGAATGCTTTGGCGATATCGGCGGCCCTGCAGCCGAACCTGGCTTACGATCCGCTCAAGGATTTTTCCGCGGTCGCGAGCATCGGCTTTAGCACCAGCGCACTGGTGGTGGCGCCCGCGCTGGGCGTGAAGTCGGTGAAGGAACTCATCGCCCTCGCGCACGCGCAACCGGGCAAAATATTTTTCGGTTCCGCGGGTTCGGGTAGCGGCACGCACATCAGCGCGGAACGCTTTCGCTACAGCGCCGGCATCAAGGCCACGCATGTGGCGTTCAAGGGCCAGCCGGAATTCATTATTGAAATCGTTGCCGGGCGCGTGCAGTTTGGCATGGCCAGTCTGAGTTCTGCCATGCCTTTGATCAAAGATGGCAAGCTGCTACCGCTGGCGCTGATGCCCAGCCGCACACCGTTGTTGCCCGAAGTACCCGCGCTGCCGGAAGTCCTGCCCGGCGCGGGCCGCGATGGTTCGCAGATGTGGCTCGCGCCAGCCGGCACGCCGCGCGCCATCCTGCAACAACTGAGCCGGGAAGTCGCGCGTGCACTCGCCGCGCCCGAGGTCAAGGAACGCCTGGTGAATTTTGCCTTTCACATAGCGCCTACCACCCCCGAGGAAACCGACCGCATGTTGCGCAGCGATATCGCGGCCTTTACCAAGGTGGTGGCCGACGCGGGATTGCGGCCGAAGTAGGCCGTGGCGTGGTTTACTGAATGGTCGCCCCGGACGCCTTGACCACCTTCGCCCACTTCTCCGTCTCCATGGTATGCAGCGCCCAGAAGTCCGCCGGACTGCCGGCAATGGAAGTGCCGCCCATATCCGCCAGCCGTTGCATCACCTTGGGTTCTTTCAGCGTCTCGTTCACTTCGCGATTGATGCGCGCGACGATAGCGGCGGGCGTGCCTTTGGGCACGGCCAGACCGAACCATGCGCTGGCTTCGAAGCCCGGCACAAATTCCGCCACCGCGGGCACATCGGGCAAGAGGGCGGAACGTTTGGCGCTGGTGACGCCGAGCCCGCGCAATTCGCCGCCGCGTACATAGGCGAGCACGGTCGGCATATTGTCGAACATCACATGCATCTGCCCGGATAACAAATCGATCAGCGCGGGCGCGGAACCTTTGTACGGCACGTGTACCATATTGATGCCAGTCATCGACTTGAATAATTCGCCGGACAAATGCACCGAGGTACCGGCGCCGCCCGATGAGAAATTAAGCTTGCCGGGATTCGCCTTGCCGTGGGCGATAAACTCCTGAATGTTGCGCGCCGGCAGATTCCGGGTCACCGTCATCACGTTGGGCACGCGTATCAGCCCTGCGCCTGGTGCCATGTCATTGAGGAAATTGAACGTGAGTTTCGTATACAGCGTGGCGTTGATGGCGTTGGCCGGATTGGTCAGAAACCAGCTATAGCCGTCGGGGGCGGCCTTGATCGCGATCTCAGTACCGATGTTGTTGCCGGCACCAGGACGATTATCGATCACTATGGTTTGCCCCATGCGCTCGGCCATGCGCTGGCCCATGATGCGCGCCACAATGTCGGTGGTGCCCGCAGGCGTATAGGGTACGATCCAGCGAATCGCCCGCGTCGGCCACACATCAGCGGCGAGCGCATTGCCCACTGCAGCGTACGCACTGCCTGCGACTAGCAGCGACAAAATTATTTTGCGAACAGACATATTACACTCCACTTGTAAAAAATTCGGCATGATACCTTGTTCCAGTTATAAGAACCTATACTTACCTACCAGGACTACCATGAGCAACGACGGGTACTACGAAGTGTACTGGCCGCGCACGCCGCGCCAGACCGGCATCAAGCCGCTCGCCAAGCGCCTCGATACACTCAACGGCAAAACCATCGCGCAGGTGTGGGACTTTCTGTTTCGCGGCGATGCTGTGTTCGCGCATCTCGAGACAGCGATCAGGCAACAATACCCCGCTGTAAAGTTCGTCAGTTGGCGCGAATTCGGCAGCTCGCATGGCGGTGACGAAAAAGAGGCGCTGGCCGCGTTTGCGAAAAAATTCAAGGCGATGGGCGTCGATGCCGTGATCTCCGGCATGGCGTGTTGAGGCTCCTGCACGCCCGCCGTGTTGCGGGCAAGTGCGGCGTGTGAAGCACTCGGCTACCCGACTTCGTCGCTGACCTGCGAAGGCTTTATGCGGCAGGCGGCGATGACCTCGATCGGACTGGGCATGCCGAATATTCCACTAGCGCAGGTGCCCGGACACATCGGCATCAAGAGCGACGACGAATTGCGGCGCGATGTGATCGAAATCACCGCGCGCCAGGTGATCGAGAATCTCACCGTGCAACCGCAAGTGAAGGGCAAAGGCAACGAGCCTGCCGCGCGCGACATCGTGTTCAAAGGCGGCTTTAACGCGGTCAATCAGTATTTCTACGAAAACGAGCTATCGGACGGCCTGCCCATCGTGCCGCCCACGCTGGAGGCGATAACAGCGTTTCTCGAATTCACCGAGCGTGATCCGCATGAAGTGCTGGGTGTGATACTCCCCGACAGCCGCGCCGCGACCATCTGGAGCATTGCGGTAAACGGCGTGATGGCGGGCTGCCGACCCGAATACATGCCGGTGTTGATCGCCGCCGTCGAGGGCATGTGCGACCCGCAGTACGGCGTCGAACACAGCGGCAACACGCCGGGCGGCGACACGCTGATGATTTTGAACGGCCCGATCATCAAGCAGTTGGGCTTCAACTACACGCAGGGCGCGCTGCGCGACGGTTTCATGCCGAATACGTCGATCGGCCGTTTCTGGCGCTTGTATCAGCGCAACGTTGCGGGCTTTCTGCCGCACAAAACCGACAAGGCAACGTTTGGCAACACCTGGCGCGTGGTACTCGCCGAAAACGACGACGTGCTGCGGCACATCGGCTGGAAAAACACCGCCGAGGAAATGGGCCATAACGCAGGCGACAATACGGTGACCATCGCGCGCTACACCGGTGGCGGCTCGTTCTCGTCGGTATCGGGCAGCACGCCCGAGATGCTGCTGCCGTACGTGGCCGATTCCGTTTTGAAATACCACATGTGGCAGCTCACCTTTACCACCAGCCACGGCAACGGCATGCTGCGCCCGTTGGTGGTGTTAAGTCCGATTCTGGCCGAGACCCTCGCCAAGGCGGGCTGGTCGAAATCAGATGTAAAAAAATATCTATTCGATCACGCGCGGCTGCCGGCGTGGGAGTTCGAGCGCCAGTTGCGCGTTTGGAACATCCGCGGCGTGTGGGACTTGAAAGACGACGTGCGCAATGGCCGCATCCCCCAAGTGTTTTACGAATCCGACGACGAAAACCGCCGCGTGCCCATCGTGTGGAAACCCGAGGACTTCATGATTGCCGTGAGCGGCGACCCGCTACGCAACAATATGTATGTGTTTGCGCATAACGGGTTTCTGGGCTTCCCGACCGGCAAGAAAATTCAGTTGCCGAAGGATTGGGAAGAAAAATTGCAGGCTACTACAAGCTCACACGCCTAACGGCAAACTGTAGGGTGGGTTAGGCGTGCTCTTTGCGCCGTAACCCACCGTTCCCCGCAGTTGCGTTCGCGTTGCGTTTGCGCTGCGGTGGGTTACGCTGCGCTAACCCACCCTACCACCCCACTATAGTGGCCTCTCATCAAAACATCATCTGTCCGCCGTTGATCTGCAGCGACTGTCCGTTCACATAGCTAGCCCCAGGCCCGCACAGAAAACGCACCACGGTGGCGATTTCTTCCGCATCGCCCTTACGCCCCAAGGGCACCAATTCAGCGCCCACCGGCGCGGTGCGGCCCGCTGCGCGTACGGTATTCATCTGCCCCGGCGCAATGCAATTCGCGCGTATGTTGCGATCGCCGAACTCGCGCGCGATGCCGCGTGTGAAGCCCACCAAGCCATGTTTGGCCACTGAGCCGTGGATGCGTTTTTTCGCGCCCGATAAGGACATCATGCCGCCCAGCGTGACAATACTGCCGCCGCCGTTGGCGATCATCGACGGCAGGCATGCCTGCGCCAGATAAAACGCGCCATCGAGCGTGATCGACAGCGGCACGCGCCACTCCTCGTAGCTCAACTCCAGAAACGGTTTTTCGGTGCGCACCGAGGCGTTGAGCACCAGAAAATCCACCCGGCCAAATTTCTGCATCACGCTATCGACCATGCCCTGTGCCGCTTTAGGGTCGGCAATATCAGCGACATAGGCTTCCGCCTGACCACCTGCGGCGCGTATTTCTGCGACGACTTTTTTTGCATCGTCCACCGAATAGCGGGTATTCACCGCCACCGCTGCGCCGGCTTGCGCCAGTTCCAGCGCCGTGGCACGCCCAATGTTTTTCGCCGCGCCGGTGATCAATGCCACTTTGCCCGCGAGTTCCCCATTCCGTTCCGCCATGTCGTGCTCCCAGAGTTTTTGAAAATTACGCGCAGGTTTCCTGTATACACTACGAGCGCTGCGCCAGCAGGTCCAGTAGAGGCCGCATGCTTGAGAGCGTCTCGATTTCCAGCAACATATGCGCCGTGCGTTTGGCTGCGTCCGCGCCTATCACCTCCCCGGCATTGCGCAGGTACTTGTCCACGACCTGCGCGGGCGGGAGCGGCCGCTTGGCGTCACCCAGTGGTATTTCGATCGGTTGCATGCTGGTCCTGCCTTGGGCTTGGATCACCAGCACGCCCAGCGGGCCTTTATCAGTGGCGCAGGCAGGGTCCTCCACCGTCCTGAACTTGCCGAGGTGGCGCTGCAAATCCGCACGCTTGAACGCTGCGTCCGAGAAAGTTTTTTTGCGCACCTCACCATCGAGGAGGGCACACGCCACCGGGTACTCATAGCCGAACTTGCCGGCAAACTCGCCCGTCGGCTTGACCTTGAAATAGGGCTGCAGGTGTGGCACACGAATCTCCACCGCGGTGAGGTCCTCGAGCCGCAATCCGCTCTGCTCACGAAACCGCAGTGCCGCGTCTATCGCGCCCTGGGCAATGTAGCCGCAGGGATATTTTTTCAAGCGCCAGGTATCGGCTATGTGCCATAGCCCCAGCTCCGCAGTGGCCTTGCCGACATCGACGCCCTCCATCCTGCCTGCCGCGACGACGCTCGAGATGTAGCCGAGCGGCGCATCGAGCGCGTCAGGGTTGGCCTCGAACCCGCTCGCGGCCAGCTCCGCCGCCATCACGCCAGCCTGCGACGCGATGCCGCCATGCAAGGGCTTGGTGTGGGTGCCGAAATTGCCGGTGAGGCCGCCCGCCTGCGAGGCCGCGATGCCCCAGGCGTGACGCTGTTGCGAGAGCGTGAGACCCAACAGCCTACCGGACACGGTAGCAGACGTAAGCGGCCCGAACATGGCCGTGCTGTGCAAGCCATGAAACTGGTCGGCACGCCGCGGGACGATGCGCGACAGCGCCTCGCCAATTTCGTAACCCGCTATGTACGCTTCCAGCAAGTCGCGCCCGCTGCGCTCCTGCGTTTCGCCGCTAGCCAGCATCGCGGGGACGAGCACCACGCTCGGATGCCCGAAGCTGGAGCAATCGTCAAAGTCCAGGGTGTGCCCCAGGGTGCCGTTGACCAGCGCGGCCAGCCAGGTGGAGGTTTTTCGCGGCGTGCCCAGTACGGTGGCCTCATGGGCCGTGCAGCGATTGACTAGGTCCTGCACCTTGACCGCCGGGGCCTCGCCCACGCCGGCTAGAGCAACACCTATCTGATCCAGGATGGCCAGCTTCGCAACCTCGATATCCCGCTGGGGAACATGGTCCAAGGTAATGCGCTTCACATATTCCGCCAACGTCTGTCCGAATTCCACGCCGGTGCCTCCGCTGTTGTTTATTTCATCCACCACTGCGCTGACTAATGTCTGCACCACCTGCAACACGCGCAGTCTTGCAGTGCGCAGCGAATTATTCCCGCTAACCGGCAGACTATACTATGGCCTAGCTCGGAAGATCACAGCATCCTTTGGTCGTTGATCTGATCTGTGTTCATCTGTGTTCATCTGTGGTTAAAATAGTTTTTCCGCTGCGGCATTCCCGGCGCATCGTCCAAGGAACATAAACATGCCCGACTACAAATCCGAAATTCGTGACCACATGCGCATCGACTGGGATGTGCCGCTCACCATGGACGACGGCACGGTGCTGCGCGCCGACGTGTTTCGCCCGCTGACCGAGGGCAAATATCCGGCACTGGTGAGCTACGGGCCGTACGGCAAAGGCCTCGCGTTTCAGGAGGGCTATAAAACCGCGTGGGAAATCATGTGCCGCGAAAATCCCGATGCGGTTGCCAACAGCAGCAACCAGTATCAAAACTGGGAAGTCGTCGATCCCGAAAAATGGGTGCCCGACGGTTACGCCTGTGTGCGCGTGGATTCGCGCGGCGCAGGACGTTCGCCGGGCTACCTGCGCCACAACGACGCGCGCGAGAACCAGGATTTTCACGACTGCATCGAGTGGGCAGCGGTGCAGCCCTGGTGCAGCGGCAAAATTGGATTAAACGGCATTTCGTACTATGCCGCCAACCAGTGGCGCGCAGCCGCCACCCAGCCACCGCATCTGGCCGCGATCTGCGTGTGGGAAGGCTGGGTCGATAACTACCGCGACTCCACCCACCACGGCGGCATCATCTGCGTGTTCCGCAAAAACTGGCAGGAAATGCAGGTGAAAACCGTGCAGCACGGCGTCGGCGTACAGGGCACACGCAGCGCGCTCACCGGTGAACTCGCCTGCGGACCTGAAACGCTGAGCGATGCGGAGCTGGTAAAGAACCGCGAAGACATGTGGTCCAACCTCATCCACAACACCCTGGACGGGCCGTACTACCGCGAGCGCAGCGGCGATCTGTCGAAAGTGACCGTGCCGCTGCTCTCCGCCGCCAACTGGGGCGGGCAGGGACTGCATCCGCGCGGCAACTTCGAAGGCTACACGCGTGCCGCTTCCAGCCAAAAATGGCTGGAAGCGCACGGCGGCTCGCACTGGGCGCCGTTTTATACCGACTACGGCGTGGGCTTGCAGAAAAAATTCTTCGACTATTTTCTCAAGGGCGAACAAAACGGCTGGGAGCAGCAACCGAAAGTGCAATTGCAAATTCGCCATCCTGGCGAAAAATTCGTGCTGCGCCATGAACATGAATGGCCGCTTGCACGCACGCAATGGACAAATTTTTACCTCGCCCCAGCACCGCTTGCTCTCGGCACAACCATAAATAATGCCGTAAAAACAATAACGTACGAGGCCATGGGCGATGGTATTACGTTCTCCACGCCGCCCCTGGAAAGGGAAACCGAAATCACCGGCCCCTCCGCGCTGAAATTATTTGTGTCCTCATCCACCGCGGATGCCGACCTATTCATCATCCTGCGCGTGTTCGATGCGCAGAATCAGGAAGTTTTATTTCAAGGCGCACTCGATCCCAAGACGCCCATCGCGCAGGGCTGGCTACGCGCCTCGCACCGCAAACTCGACCGCGCGCTCACGCTGCCCTATCGTCCCTATCACACGCACGACGAAAAACAGCCGCTGACGCCGGGGGAGATTGTGGAACTCGATATAGAAATCTGGCCTTCCTGCATCGTCGTACCCAAAGGCCATCGCGTCGCGCTCACCGTCAAAGGCAAAGACTACGACCACGGCCAGTCGGCCGCCTCGCTCTCCAACATGAAAAATCCGATGAGTGGCTGCGGCCCTTTCATGCACGACGATCCACTGGACCGCCCGCCAGAAATCTTCGGCGGCACAGTCACGCTGCACTTTGGCCCGCAGCATCCCGCGGCGCTGCTGCTGCCGGTGATACCGGCGAAGTAAGTTTCGAAGGCAGCGCGATGCACGTTGCGTTCACTCAAGCCTGCGCTACAGCAGGGGTTTTGCAACTTTAAAGACGATGTTTTCTGGAGCAAGCGATGCGCAAACGACTGACATTTATATACGCATGCACCATCTGCATGGCCGCTGGCGCAGCACTCGCGCAATATCCCAGCAGGCCCATACGCTTTATCGTCGGCTTCCCTCCGGGCGGCTCCGCCGATCCCGCCACCCGTATTCTGGGTGCCGCACTGTCCGAACAAATGCGCCAGCCGGTGGTGGTCGACAACCGCCCCGGGGCAGATGGCGCGCTCTCGGCGGAGCTCGCCATGCGCGCGCCGTCGGATGGCCATACCCTGCTCTTCGGTTCGGTCAACGCGATGACGGCAGCGGTGGCGCTGCGCAAGGCACCCCACTACGATCCTGCCCGGGATTTCACGCCCGTGTCGATGATGGGGCGTGCCACGCAATTCCTGTACGTGCACCCCGGCGTCCCCGCGAAAACGCTGAGCGAATTTATCGCCCACGCCAAAGCCCATCCGGGCAAACTGAATTGCGGCATTCCCAATGCCCTGTCCGGCTTTCAGTACATCCAGTTGGCGCGCGCCACCGGCACGGAGGTGCTGCAGGTGCCCTACAAGGGAGAGGGACCGATGACACCAGATCTGCTCGCCGGCCGCTTGCATTCCTCCATCAACAGCTCCGGCACGGCGATCGCGCTGCACAAGGAAAACAGGTTGCGGGCGCTGGCAGTGTTGCTGAAAAATCGTTCCCCGCTACTACCCGATGTGCCCACCGTAGACGAAGCCGGCGTCCCGCAGGTGACGGTGCGGCACTGGGCAGGCATCTTCGGACCGGCGAAACTCCCCGGGGAAATCGTTGCCCGCCTCAACAAGGAGATCAACCTGGCGCTCGGTCAGGGTGAGGTGCGCGAGAAATTCCTTTCGTTTGGTTACGCCGTCGAAGGCTCGACGCCCGCAGAATTGGCGACGATCAACCGCAACGATCTCGTGCTATGGCGCAAGCTGATTAAGGAAGCGAACGTGCCGCTGGAATGAAGCGCGCGACCTATTCAGTTCCTGATCTGTTCATCAAGGAGTAACCCATGCCCATAGGCGACCCTGCCTGGTTGCAACTCACGCCTGAAACGGCGCTGGAACCAGCGCTTCCCATCTGCGACCCGCATCATCACCTATGGGCGCAGCGGCATGAGCCGCCAGCCTACCAGCGCTACCTGCTGCCCGACCTGGCTGCAGACATCCGCGCGAGCGGCCATGCTGTGCACTCAACGGTATTCATCGAGGTCAAGGCGTTTTATCGTAGCGATGGGCCGGAGGCGATGCAGCCGGTGGGCGAAGTCGAGCACATCGATGGCCTTGCCCATGAAGCAGCAAGCGGAATACACGGTCCCACGAAAATCGCCGCCGCCATTGTCGGTCACGCCGATTTGAAACTGGGCGATCGCGTCGCCCCCGTGCTGGAAGCGTTGCAGGCGGCGAGTCCCGGCCGCTTTCGCGGCATACGGCATGCCACCGGGTGGGATGCAAGCCCGGAACTGGCAAAGCGCGACATTCAGGGCGTGATGTCCACCCCGCAATACCGCGCCGGTGCGCGGGTGCTGGCGAAGATGGGCTTGACGCTCGACAATTCGCTCTACCATCCGCAACTGGATGAATTGGCGGAACTGGCGCGTGCGGTGCCGGAACTGACCATCGTGCTGAATCACATCGGCGGCCTGGTTCGCGTGGGCTCCTACGCAAACCGCGACGACGCCGTGCTCGCCGAGTGGCGGCGCGGACTGGCGGCCGTAGCAGCGTGTCCGAACGTCGTGCTCAAACTCGGCGGGGTGGGACAGCGCCGCTTTGGCTTCGATTGGCTCGCGCGCGCAAAACCCATCGGCTCGGAGGAACTGGCGAGCACACTGGCACCATTGATGCACTACGCCATTGAAAAATTCGGCCCCCAGCGCTGCATGTTTGAAAGCAATTTCCCGGTCGACAAGGTGTCGTATTCCTACACCGTGTTGTTCAACGCGTTCAAGCGGCTGTCCCAAGGCTATACCGCCGGCGAGCGCGCAGCTTTGTTTCACGACACGGCTGCGCGGGTGTATCGGATCGCGCAAGTGAGCGGTGACACAGGACAGGGTAAATTTGTTCTCAGAGAATAGCGTAGGGTGGGCAGACAGGTTTATCGTCTGCCCACGCGGTTTGGTATCCGCGTGGGCACAAAAGCGTGCCCACCCTACCTTCATTGATTTTCATCATAAATTTCATAGAACAAATTTACTGTGACACAGGACCTTGGCTGTTGCCTTTGCCGTGCAAAACGTAGGGTCACCTAGGCAATAGTCAAGGCCTGACCCCTTCGGCTTCGCAGGTCTCACGCTTCCCGTTTCACCGCGTCTGGATAATCCGCAACATACTCGGCAATCAATTCGTCCATCGTCGCGGGGCCGGACAATCCCAGCGCACGCGCGCGCGCCGTGTCAAACAACCACGGCCAGCCGCCGACAATGTTTGAGATCGTTGGGTCTATTTCCACATCCACCCGGGCTGTAAGCGCGGCACCGCCGTGCCGTTGCAACGCGGCCAGCATGTCGGCCACACGCACCGACAGCCCCGGCAAATTCATCGCGGTTCTACCGCCCCAGCGCTCTTGCGCTGTCTCATAAGCCGCCATCAAACCCGCCACGGCAAATCGCGGCGAGGTAATCCACACCCCGGTTTGTGGATCGACCGGACACATCGCGTTCACACCCGCCAGCGGTTCGCGAATAATGCCGCTCATGAACCCCGACGCGGCCTTGTTAGGCTTGCCGGGCCGCACCGTCACCGTCGGCAAGCGCACACTGCGCCCGTCGAGGTAACCCTTGCGGGTGTAATCGGCGATCAATTGCTCGCACACAAATTTTTGCGTGCCATAAGAATTTTGCGGCATGGGCAGCGTGTTGTCCGCGATCACCTCCGGCCCACCATACATAGCGCCGCCGAACACGGCCAGTGAGCTGGAGAACACCAGCGGCGCCGGATGCGGCAAGGCGCGACACGCATCGAGCAAGGCGCGCGTGGTATCGAGATTCGCGCGCAAGCCGACATCGATGTCGGCTTCGCATTCGCCGCTCACCGCCGCCGCCAGATGAAACACGCCGTCAACCCCGTGCATCAGGCCTTGCGCAAGCCGCTGTTGCAGATCGCCGGTCACGCTGCGCACGCGCGCATCGGCCGCCAAAGCGGCATCGCTCAGAGGCGCGATGTCCGCCAGCACCAACTCAGTAACTATTTGTTTTTGCTCTGGTTTTAGCAGCTCATGCGCTAGCCGTTGACCGAGGAATCCAGCGCCGCCGGTGATCAGGATTTTCATGGTTTACACACTCTCAGTCGATGCCGGTGGCAGCAAATAGGGGCTTCGCCGTATCCGCAGTCAGCGCGCGCACCAACGCTGTGGCAGCAGCGGGCAGCGCACTGGCTGCGGTGGCGGCAGCGTAGTAGGTCGTAACATTCTGGATCGCGTCGGGCAGCGGCGCGACGAATTTCACCGCACAACCTTTGTCGATCATCACCCTGATCTCGGATATTTGTCCCAGGCCTATGGCGCCAGCGGCGCCATTCGTACCTCCGGTGCCCGGCCCGCGCTGCGCCACCGTGGTGATGATCGCAGCGCCACTGTTGACCACCACAATTCTGTCTCCCAGTTGCGCTGTCAGCCCCAGTTTTTCGAGCAGTGCCGCCAGGTAAACACCGCTGGACGCATCGTTATGCACCACCGCGCTGGCCGCCAGCAGCGCGCGTTTAAAGGCGGCGGTGTCCGCCACGTCCGGCGCTGGCGCGTCCTGGTGCACCACCACGCCCACGCGCGAGCGGCCGAGCAATGCGCGGCTGGCGACTACGATTTTTCCGGCAGCAGCAAACGCATCCATTGCGCCTGCGGTTGCCACCAGCACATCGGCGCTCTCGCCCGCAAGGATGCGCTGGCGCAGTTTGGGCACCTGAGTAAATTCGACTTCGACTTTACAGCCGCTCGCACGCGTATACGCTGCGGCAATTTGCGCCACGCCACCCTTTACCGCGCCCGCCGACAATACTTTCAGTGACATCAGAGACTCCCGTTTCAATCTATGCCGGTCAATACATCAGCCCGCACCCGACTCTATGGTATTCTTGATTGTAATCGACAGCGCAGCACGTCCGTCTTGTGCCACACACTCGCGCCGGTTGCCTTCCATTTCAAACTTCATTCCGAGGAGCCCCCATGACACCAGCCGCTCGCATCAAAGGCGTACTCGCCCCGGTATGCACACCGTTCAGAGCTGACTACAGCCCCGACCACAATCGCTTTGTCGCACAATGCAGCTGGATGCTGGGCCAGGGCTCTGGCCTCGCAGTGTTCGGCACCAACAGCGAAGCGAATTCTCTGTCGGTCAACGAACGCATGGCGCTGCTCGACTCACTGCTAGCCGCAGGGCTGGACCCCGCGCGCATGATGCCCGGCACCGGTTGCTGCGCCTTTACCGACACCGTACGTCTCACTGAACACGCCGTCAAAGCCGGCTGCGCGGGCGTGCTGATGCTGCCACCGTTTTACTACAAGGATGTCACTGAAGAAGGTTTGTTCCGCCACTTCTCCGAAGTCATTGAACATGTAGGCGATGCGCGGCTGCAAATTTATCTGTATCACATCCCGCCGGTGGCTGTGGTCGCCATCACGCCCAAGCTGGTCGAGCGGCTGTTAAAGCGCTACCCCAAAGCCATCGCCGGCATGAAAGACAGCTCCGGCGACTGGAACAACACCAAAGTCTTCCTCGATGCGTTCGCGAAGCAGGGCTTCGATGTGTTTGTGGGCAGCGAATCCTTCCTGCTCGCCAACATGCGCAACCACGGTGCCGGCTGCATCTCCGCCACCGCGAATGTCAACCCAGCGGCGATCGACAAACTCTATCGCGAATGGAAAAACGCCGACGCCGATGCACAGCAGGCGCACCTGGACGTGGTGCGCAAAACCACCGGCCAATACATCATGATCCCCGCCTTAAAAGCGGTGATCGCACACTACGCACGCGACCCCGAATGGGCAACCGTGCGTCCGCCGCTGGTGGAGCTCACCGCGCCGCAGGCGCAAACGGTGGTGGACGGGCTGCAGAAGCTGGGGTTTGATATGCCGGGGTTGGCGAAAGCGGAGACGGCTGTCGCCTGACGGAACCGCGCGCGGGACTACGCGGCGCGCCGTTTCAGTGATGGTTGCGCCGCCGCGCTTTGAGCCAGCGCCGCTTGCGTATTGGCAAGCACCTTGCTGCTCACGTGGCTCTGCGCCTCAATCTTGCTGATATACGCTTGCGTCACGCCCATGCGCTTCGCCAATTCCGATTGGGTAAGCCGTGCTCTGATCCGCGCCAGCGCAACGGGATTGTCGACATAATCCTCCAACTCGAACGGCACGTAATCATTTTCCTTTGATTGCGTAGTCTTGCGACCGGCAAGCTGGCCGTTGATTTCCGCACGCAGCGTGCGATAAACCGAAATCGGCAACAGGACATATTCGTCTTGGCCATCCAGCGATCTGATTTTCTGCAAAGTCATTTGTAAGCATCCCCACGCGGTTTGATGCGCTCTACGGAGATAATCCTGAGCGCATCCTGCCGCTCAAAGATCACCCGCCAATCCCCTACACGTAAGCGGAAGAACGGCTCGCCCTGAAACCGTTTCACATCAAGCGCTGCATCGTCAGGATCGATCCCCAGTTGATGAATTTTCTCGGCAATTCGATTCCGCTCGGTCCGCGACAGGCTTTGAAGTTTTTTCTGCGCTTGCCGCCGGATTACAACCGTGTAGGTCATGGGTTATATTAAAGGTTATAAATGGTTATGTCCAGCCAACGCTCGGCAAACCGGTAGCCGTCATTCTGATCCGACCCTATCGAATCACCCTGTCTAACTGCCCTCGCAGCACCAGCCGCGGAGACATCATCGACAGCCACTGGCTGCCATCCAGTTTGCCCAAACGAACGCGGACGGATTCAGGGCGATTGCGAATGATATAGCTGCTGGTATCCGTATCCAGCATGTAGCGCTTCATTTGAAGCGCTTGCGCTTCTGGGGCAGCGTGTCTTTCCTGTTCGACAGAAAGTCAGTTGGAACGCGGTGTTCTGCGGCGAAAAAGTCGTCCCATGAGCTCGGCTTGGCCGACAAAATCACGCGGTCGGCCACTTTGGTGATGAATACCTCATCACCCTGAAAGCGGTACTTTGCGGGAAGACGAACCGCTTGACTGCGGCCATTCTTGAAAAGCTTGGCGGTTTGCGCTCGATCCATGACGGCATACTCCTCGGAGATAATGCTGCATTTAGCATATATCATGGTATATACCCGTACCGCCACCGCACCGTTTCACGCGACTTGCCGTAACCTTCAGCCTTTTTTGCGCCGCGCCGATTTACCCGCAGGTTTCGCCACTGCGTCGCCCCAGCGCGACATGAATTCGGTGATGAAGCCATGCTCGGCTGCGGCCTCGACGGTGAGCGGTGCCAAGGCAAGGGCCACTGTCAGCGCAATGTGATAGCCCTCGGCGCGCGAGGCAACAGCACGTTTGTAGGCAGGATGCGCCTGATTGATGAGCACGGTGGATTCGACCAGGCGGCCCAGTTCACGATCATCGGGACGCTCTTCAAATTGCACGCCCAGACCCAGGCGCGTGGGACGCGACTTGCGCCGGGCATCGGGCAGATCAGTGGTGGCTGCCGACGGCGGCTCCGGCGGCTGCGCTGATGGTGTCGCGTCTTGCGGCGGTGATGCATGGGCGTCACCGCCAGCGGCATCGGGCGCGGGGCTTGCGTCGCTGCCTTCCCCCGTCTGCGGTATCGCCGCACTGGCAAAACCCAATTCTCCATCAGCCGCTTGCGGCCCCAGCGGCAAACGCTTTTGTCCGCCGCGCCGGTGCTCCACCAATGCCGCCAACAAGGGAAAGCCCTCGCTCAGGTCGAGCAGCACGCGCTCAAGGTCGCGCTCGAGCGTGCGCATCGCGCGCGGGCGCGGCGGTTCGCTTGGTTCGTTGCTGTCGCCCCATGCCGTCAGTTGGCGCAGCACGGTTTCCTGTATCGCCTTGCGGTAGGCGAGATAGGCCGCGCCGCGCGCGCCGCTGCGTATGAAGTCGCCCTTGTTTAAGGTGAGGGCAGCCGCCAGCGCCGGCACTTCGATCACGCCGCCGATACGCTCGGAGGCGTTGGGCGTGATGCCCAGCCAGTCCCATCCCGCACGGATGATTTTGCCGTAGGTGCTGATGGCAATGCCGCGCCGCTCTTCGGACAGCGGCAGCGGTTCGCGATACAGATAACCGAACGCCTGCGGCTTGCGCTTGCGTCCCATGTAGATTTCCAGCGGCGCTATTTCCGGTGCGCTGCACACTGTTTTATCGAATGTGCGCCCATTCACCTCGAAGCAGATGTCGCGGCCGTGTACTGAGGCCATCATCGCGTCGAACGCAGGATCGAGCAGCGGCAAAAAATGCTTGCGCACGGCAGCTTCAACATAGCCGGGGTCGGTCAAGGGCGAGAACGTATCCGACAAACACAGCTTGACCGCCGTGCCCTGCGTATCCACCAGACCCGGCGGCGGTGTCCAGCGCCACGGCGCTTTGTGGCGCGCGGCCAGATGCCATTGGGTCGCCACGTGGCTGGCACCACGGCGCGTTTCGGTAATCACTTCCTTACAGGCGAGCAAGGCCAGCTTGATGCCCACACCGGCAAAACCGATGCCCTGCCCACGCGTCTTGGTGCTGGTGGCCAGATCATGATAGCGGCGCAATTCGTGCCGCGGCATACCGGAGCCGTTGTCCGAAATGGTCAGGCTCGCGCCAGCGGTATCGGTGGTGATGCTGATGCGACTCGCACCAGAATCCAGCGCATTGGCAAGGATTTCAGTGAGTATGGTTTCCTCGAGCGCACCCGGATACGCGTCGCGTAAATCCTCCAGCAGGTGCAGCAGATCAACGCGGGTTTCGGCCATGCCGCAATGTCGCAAGAATTTTCAGTACTGCCAAAACGGTCAGGTATAAACGCGTATCAACGTGAATAAAGACGGCGTGCTATTTCAGCCGCATGCAATCTATCGGTCATATCGCAATTATTGCATGAAGACGAATCATGAGGCCATATTGGGTCAGACTGCAATGTCACTACCTTAGGGCGCAGGATTTAGCGAAACCTGCGTAAAAATCCCAACCCGTCATTCTGGCGAAAGCCAGAATCCAGTTCGTGTCGCCATGCGAAGCATCTAAAAAGATCCTTCGGATCGAGTTACGCACTGGGTTCTGGCTTTCGCCAGAACGACGTAGTGGTTGTTTTCCTCAATAGGCTTCAACTTAAGACAGTGCCATTACGCTCAGACCGCACTACTGCAGCAACCCTGCTTCGCGCATGTATTGCAAAACGCCAGCATGGATCAACGCCCGGCTGGGCGCGGCAGCCAGTGTGTGCGCCAGTGTGGATTCACGCGCTTGTTCTAATTTTTGTCCGAACACGCGCTCGCTCTGATGCAGCGCACGCGCCAATTGGTACGCGACCGCATCCGGCAGCGACGCACGCGCCAACACAAACGGCCACGAGCCGACGGACTGCACCGGCGCGCTCTGGCCAGGATAACTGTGCGCCGCCATGCTCGCCGCTTTGAGAAACGCATGCTTGGCCATGATGCGCTTGGTTTCTTCGGCGCTGGGCGCGATGAAGCGCGCGCCCGCCGGACCTTGGGCGATGCTGGCGAACGGCGGCCAGCCGACACCGCCACCCCACATCGCTGCCGCACTGCCATCCAGCACCAGCGGCGGGCCTTCACCGGCGCTTTTCAGCAGTAGCGGCTGAAAGTCTTGTTGAAAGTCGAGGCCCATGCCATCCATCACGTAGCGCGCCAGCACAATGAAGCCCGAGGTGGCCGCGCCCCACACGATAGGTTTACCTTTGAGATCGGCGATAGTCTGGTAGGGGCTATCGGCGCGCACCATAAACATGCCCGCCTGCGAATAAGTGGCGTTGATGATGCGGATGTTTTTCGCGGGCGGGCCCGCAATACCCTGGATCGCCTCGTAGGTGACTTCGCCGGTGACCAACCCGAGATCGAGTTTGCCTTGCTCCAGCGCTACGATATTCTCGGTGCTGCCCTTGGTATGGATGGGCTCGATGCCGAGCGCTGGATCAGCCGCGTTCAGCACTTCGGCATACGGCCAGCCATAGGCCGGAAATCCGCCGCCGGGCGTGGCAGTGCCGAAGATGAGTTTGGATGGTGCCATTATTGATTTTCTTCACTTTAAAAGTTACCAATCGTGAACAAGTGAACGGGTGAACGAGTGAACGAGCAACCCTACCCGTGCTCGGTCCTTCTCGTTCACTTGTTCACCCGTTCACTCGTTCACCGCCGTCACAACACCGCGCCGCGCGCACTGATCGGCCACAACGCCTCCACCACGCCACCGCGCACGCACACCAAGTGATCGTAAAGGTTCACTGTCGGATCGCAGTGTCCGGGCACCAGTTTTAATTTATGGCCGAGTGGCAACGACACGCCGTCCGACAATTTCAGCACGCCGTGTTCATCCGACGCCCTGGTGTATTCGACGCCTGGCGTATCAAACACGCGCGGCAGGCCGGAATCGACACTCGATGCCTTGAGCCCCGCATCGACGACCGCGCGCTCTGCCGTGGGGCAGCTCATCACCGTGGTCCACACGAACAGGCTGTGCTCGAAGCGCGGGATGCCACTTTCGGTCCAGTCGTTTTGCGCGTAGTCCGCGTCCATAAAAACATACGAGCCCGTTTGCAACTCGTGATAGACGCTGCTGGCCGCTTCAAACATATAGCTGCCAGTACCCGCGCCGGTCACCCGCTCGCAGGGGATACCCGCCTGCGCGAGCAGCGCCGTGGTGGTTTTGACTTGCTCGCACGCGGCCTCGATTGCCGCACGGCGATCGTCGGTCTGGCGCAGGTGCTGCGCGCCGCCCTGATAAGCCTGCAGGCCGGCAAAGCGCAGATTTTTGCTGTGGTGTATTTGCCGCGCCAGATTCAAAGCCGGTTCACCCGGCTCGACACCACAGCGGTTGGCGCCGACGTTCACTTCCACCAGCACGTTGAGCGTTACGCCCGCCTCGCGCGCCGCACTATCGAGTGCGGCGACGTTGTCGCAGTGATCTGCGCACACCGCGATTTTGGCGCGTTTTGACAGCGCCGCCAGCCGCTTGAGTTTCGTCGCACCCACCACTTGATTGGTGATCAGCACATCGTTCACCCCACCGTCCACCATGGCCTCGGCTTCGCTCACCTTTTGACAGCACACGCCTACCGCGCCCAATGCCATCTGGCGCAATGCAATTTGCGGGCACTTGTTACTCTTGGCGTGCGGGCGAACCTTGATATCGCGCCCGGCGAGCGAACCCTGTAACAGTTTTAGATTGTGCTCGAAGGCATCGAGATCGAGCAGCAGCGCAGGGGTATCGACCTCAGCCAGCGGCATGCCGACTGTGGCGGGGGTGTAGTAGGACATGGGGGTTGCCTTTGGCGTGAACGAGTGAACGGTGAAGGAGTGTCGTGACAGGCGCCGGGTTCGGCGCTACGATAGCGGCACAAAATACGATAACTGCATGGGAACAACTATATGCGTTTGATTGGTTTTTCGCTAGCCTTGACCTTGGCGTGCCTTGCAAGCACCGCGCACGCGCAAGCGTGGAAGCCCAGCAAAACCGTCGAGCTGGTGGTCGGCTCCGCACCCGGTGGTTCGCCCGATGTGATGGCACGTGTGGTGCAGAATATTTTTCAGGGCAGCGGTCTGGTGCCCAGCTCAGCAGTGGTCAACAAACCTGGCGCCGCCAACACCATCGGCTGGGCCTATCTGAATCAGCATGCCGGCGACGCGCATTACATCGCCACCATCTCGCCGGCGCTGATCGGCAACAAGCTGATGGGCACTTCGCCGCTCACCTACACCCATTTCACCCCGCTGAACATCGTGGCGCGTGAGTTCGTGGTGCTCGCGGTCAAAGCCGACTCCCCCATCAGGACGCTCGCCGATCTCACCGCGCGCATGAAAAAAGACCCGCAATCACTGAGTTGGGCGTTCGCCACCGCGCGCGGCAACCACAATCACATCGTGATGAGCATGTATCTTAAATCCATCGGTCTCGATCCTGGCAAAGTGAAGACTGTCATCTATCCCGGCGGCGGCCCAGCGCTGACCGCGCTGCTCGGCGGCCACATCGATGTCTACGTGGCGTCGCCACGCAGCATGTTTGCGCTGCACAAAGAAGGCCGCGCGCACATCCTCGGCATCTCCTCGGCCCAGCGCCAGCAAGGCCCGCTGGCGGCATTGCCCACGCTCAAGGAGCAGGGCAGCAACGCGGTGTTCTACACCTGGCGCGGCTTCATGGGCCCCAAAGGCATGAAACCCGGCGAGATCGCCTACTGGGATGCGACCTTCGAGAAGCTCGCGCAAAGCCCCGCATGGCTCAAAGAGACCGAGAAGCAATTCTGGAATCCCGCTTACCTGCTGAGCGCCGCGTTCGTGAAGCAGCTTGAAGTTGAGCAGGAGCAGACGCGCGTGATATTGACGGACCTGGGGTTGATTGCCGCGGGCAGATAAGCTCTTGCAGGCGGGATACTCCCGCCCTGCGAAACTATGGGGATGACCATGCCTGACCTGCATTACCTCACTATCGCCGAAACCGCGGATCTGATCCGCACCCGCAAACTGTCGCCGCTGGAACTGACCGACGCTTTATTGCAACGTATCGAGACCTATCAACCGCAACTGTCGGCGTTTATTACCATCACCGCCGATCTTGCGCGCGCACAAGCCAAGGCCAGCGAGCAGGAAATCGCGCAGGGCCAGTACCGCGGGCCGCTGCACGGCATACCCTTCGCATTAAAGGATATTTACAACACCGCAGGCATCCTGACCTCGGGTGGATCAAAAACCGCGGCCGACAATATTCCGGCCAGCAACGCCACCACCACGCAAAAGCTGCTCGACGCCGGCGCGATTCTGCTCGGCAAACTGCAAACCCATGAGTTCGCCCATGGCGGCCCGTCTTTCGATTTGCCGTGGCCGCCCGCGCGCAATCCGTGGAACCTTGCGCATTTTTCCGGCGGCTCATCCAGCGGTTCCGGCGTGGCACTGGCCGCTGGATTGACGCCTGCCGCTCTGGGCTCGGACACCGGCGGCTCGATCCGCGGGCCGGCGTCGCACTGCGGCATCACCGGGCTCATGCCCACCTACGGACTGGTGAGCCGCGCCGGTGTGATTCCCAATTCGTTCACCTTCGATCACTGCGGGCCGATGGCGCGCAGCGCCGAAGACTGCGCGATCCTGCTGCAAGCGCTGGCGGGATACGATGCCCGCGATGGCGGCAGCACCGAACAAGCTATTCCGGATTACCGCGCCGCACTCAACAGCAGCATCAAGGGTTTGAAGATCGGGGTGCTGCGCCACTACTGGGAAGTAGACCTGCCCGCACACGAAGACCTGCGCCAGGCGATGGAAGACGCGATTAGAACCTTCAAGCTGTTGGGCGCGACGCTTGAAGACTGCCGCGCGCGGCCGATGCTGGATGGACTGGACGTGAAGGTGATCATCGCCGAGAGTGAAATGTACTCGATACAGCAAAAGAATTTAATCGAGCGGCCCGGCGATTTCGGCCGCGATTTTCTCGGACGCGCGCTGCCCGCGTGCCTGTTTCAGGCCAGCGACTACGTGCAGGCGCTGCGCGAACACCGGCGCTACATCGCCGACATGCAGCCGCTGCTGCAAAAATACGATGTGCTGTTAACCGCGGGCTTCGGCCCCGCACCGCGCTTCGAGGATTACCGCGTGACCAACTTCTGGCGCAAGTCCAACGCCTTCACACCGTCAAACGCCGCGCGTACCCCGGCGCTGGTGGTGTGCGGCGGCCTCTCCAGCAACGGCTTGCCGCTGGGGCTGCAACTGATTACGCGGCCCTACAATGATGCACAGGTGCTTGCCGTGGGGCACGCCTACCAGCAGGCGACAGACTGGCACACGCGCCACCCGCCGCTCGATCCCCAGGCCAGGGCGCCTGCCGTGGATACCAGCGTGTTTGAGCCGAGGCCCGATGTGGATGCGGCAACACGCGGCGTGGTGGAAACCATGGCGCGGCGCGCCGGACTCAATCTCAACGAGCGGCAAATGGCCATCCTGCTCGAAAACGCACAACCGGCGCTGGAAATGGCCCACCGCATACGCAAACCCCGCGACCGCATGGATGAGCCTTCGTCTACCTTCCGATTTTCGCGTTAGCGCCAAACCTCAGCCCGAACGGTGTAATGAAATACGGAAAGGTCAATTAGCGCAGTCCATAAGCGCGGCGCTTGATCCCTAGGTAGCGCTCACAGTAGAATCCGTAATATTACGTAGTTTCGTATTCTGCGATAAAGCGACCCGGTATTGTGCGTCCATTCAGCTCAAAGTTAGCCATGCTGGCAGTGCTGGCACTCGCTTGGCTGCCGCACAGTGCCGTTGCCTCGTGCGCGAAAACTGGATTCTCCGACGCCGGCAATGTCAACGTCCAAGGCAATGCGATGATGATCGTTACCCATGCCTCGGAATCCTATGACGCGCGGCTCGCATCCAAGCGCGGCGTAGAACAGGCCATCCGCTACGCGCGCAGCAAACGCATGCCGCTGATTTATCTGGCCGACGATGGGGACGCATCACCGGGGCGTTTTTACATAGACGACTGTCATCCCAGCCATTGGGTGTATTCCAAAGACGGCGAAATAGCGTTCGACGTGCGCGCGGCGCATCTGTATATCGTCGGCGGACATCTGGAAGTATGCCTGCTCAATTCGTTGCAGGATGTCATCTCACGCTGGGCGCAACAACCCCGACAAGACCGCACCATCACCTACTTCATGGATGGCATTTATTCCAACGGCCGTGAAATTGCACAGAGCGATCCGTATCACAAAGACTACGTGCATTTTATTAACGTGGTCAGCTACGGCAGACCGCACGCCGAGGCGTGGCCCAAACTGACCTTGCTGGAAACCATGGGGCTCATCGTCAATGAACGCCGCCAGCTTGAATACGCGCAGCGCATACTGCCGTTTTACCAGCGGCTGCTGCCCGCCGCTTACCGCGTGGAAATCAAGCTCAACAATTCGCCGCCGAAGGTTTTGCAGCGCGGCAGTGGCGAACGCCCGCCGGTGATGCGCTTTGAGTTCATCGACTCCGCGTTGCCCTCAGCCTAAAACCGGCAGCTCAGCCACAGAGTCTCCCCATCCCGCGCGCGGGCCAGGCGTTCGCAAAGAAACATGGGGCGGGGTGTTTTGTTTCTTGTGAGAGCACCGAGGAACACAGAGAAAACCAGTGCTTGCACGCACGCTGTGGCCACATGCTTTTTCTTGGATTACTGATACCCACAACGCTCGTCACCCCGGCGTACTCCGGGGTCCAGAAACGTACTGGATGCTGGCGTACGCCAGCATGACGAGATGGTTTTAGTGAGCGCTGCCGGTTTGAGGTTACGCTGCCGACGATGCTCAGACCAGCGGGCGCGGCTTAGCGCAATCCCGGTATCTGCCCCTTCAGCCCACGCATCATTTTCTGCATGCCGCCCTTGGCCATCATTTTCATCATTTTCTGCGTTTGCTCGAACTGTTTGAGCAAGCGGTTGACTTCCTGCACGCTCACCCCCGCGCCAACCGCAATGCGGCGCTTGCGTGAGGCCTTGAGTAGATCGGGATACGTGCGCTCTTTCGGCGTCATCGAATTGATGATGCCTTCGATGCGGCGCATGGCCTGGTCGTCCATTTGCGTAGCGCCCTGTGCGCCCTGCGCGCTCTTGGCCACTTGCGCCAAGTGACCGGGCAGTTTGTCCATCAACGCCGACACCCCGCCCATTTTTTTCATCTGCCCGATTTGCAGCTTGAAATCCTCCAGATCAAAACCTTTTCCGGATTTAAATTTCTTGGCGAACCTTTCAGCGTCGGCAATATCCACCGTTTTTTGCACGTCCTCGATCAACGACAACACATCGCCCATGCCGAGGATGCGTGAGGCCATACGATCGGGGTGGAAGGCTTCCAGCCCGCTGAGCTTTTCGCCCACGCCCGCAAATTTGATCGGCTTGCCGGTGACCTGCCGCACCGACAGTGCCGCGCCACCGCGCGCGTCGCCGTCGAGCTTGGTCAGCACCACGCCGGTGAGCGGCAGCGCTTCCGCAAACGCTTTCGCCACGTTCACCGCGTCCTGACCCTGCATCGCATCCACCACGAACAGGGTTTCGATGGGGTTCAACGCCGCGTGCAGTTCGCGGATTTCGGCCATCATCAAGTCATCGATGGCGAGCCGGCCCGCGGTGTCGACGATCAACACATCGTGATAGTGGCGGCGCGCGTGATCAAGGGCAGCTGCGGCGATCGCCACCGGTTTTTGCTCGCCACTGGAGGGAAAAAAATCCGCGCCGATCTGGCTTGCCAGGGTTTGCAGTTGCTCAATCGCCGCCGGACGATAAACGTCGCAGCTCACCAGTAGCACTTTTTTCTTGCGGTTTTCAGCCAGCCACTTGGCGAGCTTACCGCTGGTGGTGGTTTTGCCCGAGCCCTGCAAGCCCGCCATCAAAACCACCGCCGGCGGGGTGGTGGCAAGATTCAGATCGTCGTTCTTCTCTCCCATCAGCGCGACCAGTTCGCGATGCACCACACCCACCACCGCCTGCCCTGGCGTGAGGCTGCCCATCACCTCCTGCCCCAGCGCTTTTTCGCGGATGCGCGCGATGAAATCGCGCACCACCGGCAGCGCAACGTCCGCCTCGAGCAGCGCCATGCGCACTTCGCGCAGCGCTACAGTAATATTTTCTTCGCTCAGCCGCGCTTCGCCGCGCAGTGTCTTTAAAACTTGGGACAGGCGTCCGGTCAGATTGTCGAACATGGGTGCTAAATACCGGGTTGGTGTAGACTCGAATGATGTCAGGCGCTGCAGACATTTTACCGCATCTCCTCAGTACAGCTTTGTGCGCGATGCTCTATGCTGCGCTGGCGTTTTATTTCTGGCGCAGGCACTGGTCGGGCGCTGCCATCGCCGACCACGCGTCCGCCTCACGCCGTGGCATCGAGCACGCCGCCTTGCTGGTGCCCTTTGCACTGCACAGTGGCTTACTGGCCACTACGCTGTTCGGCGATGCGGGGCTGGTTCTGGGCGTGGGCAACGCCTTGTCGCTGATACTCTGGCTCACGGTGTTGATCTACGGCATGGGCAGTCTGTGCTATCGACTGGACGGTCTACATGCACTGGTGCTGCCGGCGGCAGCGGTGGCGGTGATGCTGCCAGTGGCAATTCCTTCCACGCAGGCATTGGCGAATACCGCAACGCTGGCGTTCAAAGCGCATCTGTTGATTTCCATGGCCGCCTACAGTCTGTTCACCATTGCATCGCTGCATGTGCTGCTGATGGCGATCATGGAACGGCGGCTGCACACGGGCACACTGCCGCAGTCGCTGCGCAGCATGCCGCCGCTGCTGACCATGGAAACCCTGTTGTTTCGCATTATCGCAGCCGGTTTCGTGCTGCTGACACTCACCATCGTCAGCGGCGTAGTGTTTTCCGAGGAACTGTTCGGCAAACCCGCGCGCTGGTCGCACAAGACCGTATTCGGCGTGCTGTCGTGGCTGATTTTCGGCGCACTACTCGGCGGCAGAATGATTTACGGCTGGCGCGGACGTACCGCCGTGCGCTGGACACTGGCCGGATTTCTGACCCTGGTGCTGGCCTACATCGGCAGCAAGTTCGTGCTGGAAGTTATTCTAGGACGATGAAATAACACTTTAAAAACATATAGTTACACCAATACTGCTTGCGGCCCGCACAACTCGCCTGGCTGATCGCGCTGGGGGCGATCTGGGGATCCTCCTTTCTGTTCATGAAAATCGCGGTGCCCGCCATGGGGCCATCGGTGATGATGGGCGCGCGCATCTTCATCGGCGCGCTCGCCCTGTCTGTGGTAGCGTGGACGATCAACAAATCACTGCCGCGCGGCAGGCAGTGGACGCCCGCCATCATCACCGGCATTTTTTACGCCGCGCTCCCCTTGTTCCTGTGGGGCTACGCGGCGCAGCAACTCAGCGTCTCGCTGCTGTCGATTATCAACGCCAGCGCGCCGTTGTTCGCCGCCTTGCTGTCGCTCCTATGGCAGCCGGCGCGCCAGCGTATGGGCGCGCGCGGCGTGGCGGGCCTGGCGTTGGGATTCGCGGGTGTTGCCGTGCTGGTGGGCGGCGAAGGCCTCAGCGACAATCAACCGCCCGCGCTGTCCATCGCCGCCGCGTTTCTCGCCAGCCTGCTGTACGGTGCGATCTCCAATTACTGGCAGACGGGCAAGGGCATGGACGCTTTTTCCAATGTGCTCGGCAGTCTGTGGATAGCCACACTGGTGACGGCACCGCTGATGGTGGCATTTCCCGTGCGCGAAACGCCGGACGTGGCGGCATGGGGTGCGGTCGCGGCATTGGGCATACTCTGCACCGCCATCGCCTACGTCGCGTACTTCCGTCTGGTCGGGCAAATCGGCGCCGCGCGAGCGCTCACCGTGACCTATCTGATTCCCGTCTTTGGCGCTTTATGGGGCATGGTGTTTCTGGGAGAGCGCATAGGCATACACCATGTGCTGGGCGCGGCGATGATCATCGGCGGCATCGCACTGGTGGCACGGGTGCGCAGCACGTTGCTCTGAGGTGGCGCAATGTTCTGCGCCGGCATTTCCCCACTATTGCGGCGCGCTCAGCGCCAAGCGCAATATCCACCTTGGATCATATGCCACATAGAGGGCTTCCGGCCTGCCGCCGTAACCATTCTCGCCACAGATACTACCCCGCGCGACCAAAGCCACCGCCCCCGGCCGTCTCCATCACCACCCGGTCGCCTTTATTGAGCACCCAGTGATCCGCCGGATTGATCGGTTTGCCGTTGAGCAGCAGCGCGCCGACCTTGCCCGGCGCGCCGCCGAAGATGCCCTGCGGCGCCGTTTTGTAGCGGGTCATGATCATCGAAGCCATCATCGGCGTGTCGGCCACCACCTCGACTTCAAAGCGCAGCCCATCGCCGCCGCGATGCGTGCCTGCGCCGCCGCTGCCGCGCCGAATCGCGCGCTCGATCACCCGCAGCGGCGCCATCTGCTCGAATACTTCAATCGGCGTATTCGACAGATTGGACGGAAACGACAGCAGGGTGTAACCGTCACGGTGGCGGGTTGCGCCCTGCCCTGCGTTCATGAAATTCACCGCCGCATAGGGCCTGCCGCGATGCTCGCCGGTGACGGTGATCGACGAATTCGATGCACCTTCCGCCAGTGCGCGTGCGGGCAGCACCTTGGCCAGCGCCATCATGATTGCGGGCACCATCATGTGCCCTATCATGCCGCGCCCGCCGCTCGCTGCCGGATAGGTCGGGTTAAAAATGGAACCCCGTGGGGCAGAGGTGGTAATCGGCGTAAAACTGCCTTCGTTGTTCGGCACGTCGGGGCACAGCAGCGCTTTCACCGCGAACGCGGAATACGCAAAGCAGTAAATCGGCACCACGTTTACCGCGCGTGGCACTTGTGCGCTGGAGCCGCTGTAGTCTATCGCTAACTTGTCGCCTTTGACGGTGACGGTGCAGTTGATGAGGATCGGTTCCTCGAAACCGTCGTGCTGGGTGCGGCCGTGGTACACCCCATCGGGCACCTCGCGGATGGATTTTTTCATCGCCGCTGCGGAGCGGCGGCGAATTTCCGCGCCCAGAGATGCGATGTCGATCTCGCGCAGCAAGGGTCGCAGGCGTTCTTCCAGCATTTTGCACGCCGCCACCTGCGCCCAGATGTCGCCCAACGTCTGTTCCGGCACGCGCACGTTCTGCCCGATCACATCGAGCAGGTTTTGATCGGGCTTGCCGGCGCTGATCAGCTTCATGCGCGGAATCTGCAGGCCTTCTTCGTAAATGTCACGGATACCGGCGTTGCGGATACGTCCACCGATGTCGGGCATGTGACTCACCACCGCCGCATAGGCGATGATTTTTCCCTGGTGGAATATCGGCATCGCGGTGTTGACGTCGTGGATGTGGCCGGTGCCCATCCACGGATCATTGGTGATCAACACGTCGCCGGGCTTGAGCGTATGCGCTGGAAACTTTTGCAAAAAATGTTTTACCGTTGCCGGCAGCGTGCCGATGAACGACGGTATCGACAACACCGATTGCGCAATCGAGCGCCCCTGCGCATCGGTGAGCACCACGGCAAAATCGTTCGCCTCGCGCACCAGCACCGAAAACGACGTGCGCACAAACGCGGCGGAGGCTTCGTCCACCATCGACACCAGGCGCTTCCACTGGATCTCCAGCGTGATCGGATCGAGTTTGTATTTTTTCATCAAAACTCCTGGATCACTATCGACACCGTGTAGTCCGGCAAAATGCGCACCTCGGCTTTCACCGGCACCACCAGCGTCGATTCGCGCTCTTCCAGAACCAGCGGGCCTGCGAGCCGCGTGCCGGGCTTTAATGAATAACGCTCGTATACCGGTACGGGAGCGTATTTCTTTTTCAGCGGCAGATAAATGTCACGCTTGCCGCGCTGCACCGCGGCGCCCGACGCGCGCGCGTCACCCCATGTGAATTGGTGGCGCTGCACCGCGGAGCGGCCCGTGAGCCGCCAGGTAATCACCTGTGGCGTCGCCCCCGGCACCAGATGACCATAGAGCTGGCGATAACTGGTTTCAAACGCTTTGAGCAAGGCCGGCGCCATCGCAGCCACCACCTTGCGCCACGGCAGACTCACCGACACATTGTGCCCCTGCCCGGCGTAACGCATTTCGGCGCCGATAAACCATTTGATCGCGGCGCTGCCCGCGCCCGCCGAGGTCAATTCGGATGCGGCGTCCTGCCGCATGTCCTGGTACGCGGTGGCGACGCGCTGCCACGCGATGTCTTTCAGCAAACACGGCTGCGACCACGCGCGATCCACGCGCGCGGGCGCGGCGAGCAGGCCCAGGCATGAACCTGCACCTGCGGCTATCGTCGCCAGCACCCGTGGAATCCGCAACTTGCGCGCCACTTCGACCACATGCACGGGGCCTGCGCCGCCGGTGGCCACCATCACAAAGGCGCGCGGATCGTGGCCTTTTTCGGCGATGTGGATGCGCGCTGCTGCCGCCATGTTTTCATTGACGATATTGCAGATGCCCCACGCCACAGCGGTGGCGGTGAGTTTCAACTTTGCCGCAAGTTTTTCCAGTGCCTGTTGCGCCAGATCGCGCCGCAGCTTCATTTCACCGCCCAGAAAATTGTCGGCGTTAAGATAGCCCAGCGCCAAATCCGCATCGGTCACCGTCGCTGCAACCCCGCCCTGCCCATAGCACGCCGGGCCGGGCACAGCGCCAGAACTCTGCGGCCCGACGTTGAGCAAACCCAGTTCGTTGACATGCGCAATCGAGCCGCCGCCGGCGCCAATTTCAATCAAATCAATACTCGGCATCAGTATCGGCAGACCGGAGCCGCGCTTGAAGCGCGCCACGCGCGCGCATTCAAAGCTGTGAGAAATCAACGGCTCCCCCCCCACCGCCACGCACGCTTTAGCAGTGGTGCCGCCCATGTCGAACGCCAGTATGCGGTCGATGCCGGCGTTGCGCGCGGTATTCAGCGCCGACAACACGCCCCCCGCAGGGCCGGATTCCAGCAGCAGTATCGGCGTTTCAGCGGCCGCTTTGCCCGAGGTAAAGCCACCGCTCGACACCATGATGCGCAGCGGCGCCGCGGGCGCGAGTTCATGCACACGGGCATCCAGGCGCTTCAGATAATCGGCCATCAATGGCTGCACATAGGCGTTGGCCGCCACCGTGGACATGCGCTCGAACTCACGAATTTCGCGTGCTATGCCGGATGAAATGGACACCGCGAGTGTGGGGAAGCGCTGATGAATGGCGGCCTTGATCTGTAGTTCATGCGCGTCGTTGACGTAGGCATGCAGCAGGCACACCCCCACCGCTGCCACCTTCAACCCGGCGAGCGCATCCATCAAGCGCTCGATTTCCGCTGGTGCCAGCGGCTGCACCACGCGGCCCTCCACATCCATGCGCTCCATCACCTCCAGCCGCTGCTCTGGTGCCACCAGCGGCTGCGGCAGCTCAAGATTCAAATCATACAGTTCATAACGGATCTCGCGGCCGATGCTCAGCACGTCGCGCGTGCCCTGGGTGACAATAAGCCCCGTGCGCGCGCCTTTGCGCTCGATCAGTGTGTTGGTAACCAGCGTGGTGCCGTGCACCACTTCGCTGACGCCGGGTGTCGCCGCGCCCCGCGCCGCTTTAAGCTGCCGCAGCAGATCGGCGATGACCGTGGTTACCGCCACACCCGGATCGCGCGGCGTGGTCAGCGTCTTGGCGACCCAGATACGCCCGCCGGGTGTGAGCACCGCAAGGCCGTCGGTAAAAGTGCCGCCTATGTCGACGGCGATGCGGATGGCGTGTCTGGCTGCTTTGGCCACGAGGGTCTTTCTGGGGATTTTGATTTTTGTTACGTACTAGATTCTGGCCTTCGCCAGAATGACGGGGTGGTAACTGCACCGTCATTCTGGCGCAGGCCAGAATCCAGTACCCTCCTCACTTATCAAACCAATTCGCTATACAAGTCCAGCCACTCTGGATTCGCGGTTTCTATCAGCCCCAGTTTCCAGAAACGTTTCCAGTTCTTCAAAGCTTTTTCTCGCGCAATAGCGGACGCCATCGTCTCATGCACCTCGTACCACACCAACCTATGCACGCCGTAGCGTTTAGTGAATCCGTCCACAAAATCGTTCTTGTGCTCCCACACACGCTTTACTACGTCGGACGTAACGCCGATGTAAAGCGTGCCGTTTCTTGCGCTTGCCAGAATATAGACGCAAGGTTGCATCGTTGCCACAGTGCATAGCAGCGGTTGGAGTATCAGTCACCTCAACTCCGCCACCGCGCGCTGCATGCGGCGGCAGGCTTCTTCGAGTTTGTCCATGTCGGTGGCAATCGACATTCTGAAATAGGGGCTCATGCCGTAGGCCGCGCCCAGCACCACGGCCACACCGTGATCCATCAGGTGCATCACCACATCGGCCTCGTCCTTGAGCACTTTGCCATGCGCCGTGGTGCGGCCGAACAAATCGCCGCAGCGCACGAATAAATAAAACGCACCCTCCGGATAGTTTGGCTGCAAGCCCGGTATGTCCCTGAACATTTCCAGCACGCGGTCGCGCCGCGCCTGAAACGCCGCGGCACGTCCGGGAATAAATTCCTGCGGCCCGTTCAACGCTTCAACGGCTGCCCACTGACTGATGGAGCACACGCCCGCCGTGCTTTGCGATTGCAGCTTGACGATATTGCGTATGAGTTCCTTCGGCCCCGCGGCATAACCGAGACGAAAGCCCGTCATGGCGTAGGTCTTGGACACGCCATTTACCGTCAGCGTACGGTCATACAGCTTCGGTTCCACCTGCGCGATAGTGGCGAATTCAATGCCGTCAAAACGCAGGTGCTCGTAAATGTCGTCGGTCAAAATCCACACCTGCGGATGACGCAGCAGCACATCCGCCAGCCCGCGTATTTCCGCGCGCGAATACACCGCGCCGGTCGGGTTGTTCGGTGAATTGAGCAGCAGCCATTTGGTGCGCGGCGTGATCGCGGCTTCCAGTTGCGCGGGCGTGAGCTTAAAGCCGCTTTCCGCCGTGCAGGCCACCTCGACCGGTGTGCCGTCGGCCACCAGCACCATATCCAGATACGAAATCCAGTAGGGCGCGGGAATGATCGCTTCGTCACCCGGCCCGATGGTCGCCAGCATCGCATTGAATATAATCTGCTTGCTGCCGGTGCCGACCATAATTTGATCGGTAGTGTATTGCAGTGCGTTCTCGCGCTGAAACTTGCGGCGCGCTGCCTCCTTTAATTCGGGTATGCCATCGACCGGCGGATACTTGGTTTCATTGCGCTCCAATGCCTCATTCACCGCCCGCTTCACGTTCTGTGGCGTGTCGAAATCAGGCTGGCCGATGGCGAGCGCGATGATGTCGCGCCCCTGTGAGCGCAGTTCGCGTGCGCGCTGCGTGGCAGCGGTGCTGGGGGAAAGTTTGATGCGGTCGAGGCGTTCGGCGTAGAAAGACATAAGGGTCCCTTAAAATTCACTACGCCATTTTACCCACAATCCCGCGCCCGCATGCCGTGTGCTCGAGTGGCTGCAAGCACTGTTAAGTAAAAAAATGACGCCGAAGAAGAGCGGGCACATTGCCTATGTCAAAGAACATGGCGACGGGCCTTGACGGACTTGTGAGATTTCAGCCAATCCTTGAGTGCTGCATCGACACGTGTCTGCCATCCGTCGCCGGTAGCGCGAAATCGCTGAACGACCTCCGGCGAAAGCCGAATTGTGATGCGTTCTTTGGTGGGAGCCTTTTGCGGGCCACGTACGTTTAGTTTTGCAAGCAAGGCGCTAGGCAGCACTTCCGTTGCGGGACGAAAGCGCTTCATGTCCACGGCGGTCAGTTCGCGGACTTCGCCGTGGACGTCAATCAGCGGTCTGGATTTTGGCATAACGTTTTATCTCCCTCTTGTTTGCTTTGCGAAAGCTGATGACACGTATGCCATCGGCTGTCTCCGTGAAGCACAACACATGTAACCGGCCACGCAACCCGCCGAGCGCGATATACCGCATTTCGCCATACTCACGCCGCGAGTCAGTCTCGATGTACGCAGTCTCGAAATCAAACGCCGCCGCCCATTCGAAGGGCAGTTCGCGTTCACGAATGTTTTGCTCATTCTTGCCGGGGTCGAAAGTGATGCGCACCTTCTGATTGTATGCACAATATGAATTGATGGCAAGCAACTATTGCAGCAGCAGCCATGGGGGCACGAGTCACGTCGGATGGGGGCGAACAGCAAGGCGGATTAGCGCGAAGTTCGTAGCTTGGCGCTGAGCTGGTGTAGCACAATCCCGCCCAACACCATCGCTCCCGCATCACCCACGCTTAGCGCCGTGCCTTGGCGTTGGGCTACACCCGCTCAGCCCATAGCGGATAGGCTTGCGGCAAAATCCAGTAGCAGCGCGTTGAATCGTTGCGGTTCATCCACAAACAAGGCATGCCCCGCGTCATTGAACACCTCGATGCGCGTGCCGGGTCGATGCTGCTGCAGATTGCGCGCCTGTTCCTCGAATTGCGGCGTCACCACGTACAGCAGCGGCTTTTTGCAAGCGTAGGCACATGCCTTCCAGTGCTCGCGCGGGATGCCGGATGAGAGCAGCGCTATGCTGTTGTCCAGTGACATGCGTTTGACGTCGCGTAGCAGCGTGGCGACCTCGTCTTCCGGACGGGGCTGCGCGTACATCTCACGCACAAAACCATCCAGCGTTTGGTCGCGATCCCTGCGCAGCGCATCGAGAAACGTGCCGCCCGGCGGCGGCACCGGCAGTTCGCCAACGGAGCTATCGACCAGCACCATGCCAGCGAGTTTTTCTTCGCCGTAGCGATGGGCGTATTCCAGCACCTCCAGCGCGCCGAGCGACCAGCCCACCAGCAGCACCTTGGGATAGGGCTGCAAAAATTCGTGCAGGTCAGTCGCACGGCGTGCGTAGGTGTAGCCGCTTTCAGGCACCGCGGATTCGCCCTGCCCGCGCGGATCGAGTGCTATCACCGGATAGTGCGCAGCCAACCCTTCGAGCTGCGCCTGCCACAGCCATGCGGGCATACACCAGCCGGGGATCAGTGCAATGGTGAGCGGGGATGCGGCTTTGCCCGCACCGGACGCCATGACCGACAGTGCAACGCCGTCGCTGGTGATTATGCGGCGGCGTTGGGTAGCAGGGGTGCCACGGGTGCCGCCCGTTGCTCCGAGCGCGGCTATGGCTACGGCCGCGTCGCCAAAATCAGCCCCGACTCCTGCCCTTTCCAGTGGTAGCCAAACGCAAACGGCAGCGGCTCACCTTGGGCGTCCTTGAACGCTTTGTCGAGATCACTCTGATAACCCCACTGCATGGGCGCAATGGGTTTGTGATATTTACCAAACAGTTTGGTGTTCCAGTTGGCCTGCTTGATGTAGCGATAAGGCACGCCGGTATCGTCCTGTACCAGGATGTCGGCAGAGGCGAGAATCATGGCACGGATTTTGGAGAACTGGTGGTCGTGCAGCAGATACGAAGCCGATTTAACCAACGCCGATGCGGGTTTGTGACGGGCTATCGAATCCAAAAAATCAGGGTAGAACGTCAGCGCTTTGTCGGTGGCATCGAGCGAAAAATAGCTCAATTCATGCGCCTTGTTGGCGGCGGTAATGAAGGTGAGATTCACCCCGCGCAGCATTTTGCCCGGACGCCTGGCCTTGGGCTCTGCGTAGGCTTTGTTCAATTCGGGGTAGGGATCGACGGTTTCTATTTTCGCGATGCGCAGACCGTTGAGCGCCATCATGGTGGTGATAATGGGTAGCACGCCTTTCAGGTGCGGCGTGGTGAGCTGTTTGCCCATGTACGAGGTGATGAAATAGTTGCGCTTAAAAATTTCAGTGAAGGCATTGCGCACGTCATTCAGCAGGGCGTCGAATTCCTTGGGTCCCATGGCTTCGAGATTGGGTAGCGTGCCCGGATTTTCCAGACTGAAGAACACATACTTGCCGTGATGCGGATACAGCGCCCACGCGTTGATGAAGTCCGGCCCGCTGAACGGATACAGCAACGTGCGGCTCGCCACATCCTTGAGTTTGATTTCCTGATCGCGCCACTTTTCTATGGTGTCCAGACGTGCGCGCACGGATTTCCATTGCGCTTCCATCACCTCTTTGTGTTTTTTCCAGCCCTCGCTGGCGACCAGTTTGTCGATCACTGCATCGCCCGGCGCGGGCTGGATGCCCGCCATGACTTGCGCGGTGGCGGTGGCGCGCGCGTCTACGCTTAGCGCGACGCTGGCCGCGGGCTTCGCAGACGGCGCTTGTGCATGCGCCCCTGCGTGGAAAGTGAAAAGTAGTAGGGCGGCTATAGCACTGCGGCAGAGCGTGGCAAGCAGAGAAATCATGATCAGGTTTACGAGAATGCCCGTTAAAGGGTGGGGATGATGTAAGCCCGAAGGCAAAGGGAGCCGAATATAAGAATGCGTCAGCGCCACTTCGGTTGACGGCATCCATTATTATTTAAATAAAACAATTGCTTACATTACGACTCCCGGCACCTCACTTGAGCCCGCAGCGCGCGTAGAGCTTGACCGCGTTGTCCCACAGCAACTTGTTTTTGCGCGCGCGCGGCATCTCCCAATCGAGCACCATGCCCACCGATTCCGGGAAGTGGCTTTCGCCGTGCGGATAATCTGAGGCATACATCAACACCTCTTCGCCCACCAGGTCGATCACCGCATTGGTGAGCTTCAGGCCTTCGGGAATTTCGATGCTCTGAAAATAGCGCCCGCTCAACACGTACTCGCTCGGCAGCATTTTGAGCTCCGGAATTTCGGAGCGAATGGTACGCGCATGCTCATCAATGCGCGCCATCCAGAACGGCAGCCAGCCGTGACCGGCCTCGAGCGTGCCGATGCGTAGCTGAGGGTAACGATCCATGAGCCCCGAGCCTATCAGCGACGCCATATTGCGCATGCCGCACCACGGATGCGAAGCGGAGCGTTGCAGAAAAAGATTTTCCCAGTTGTCGGTGCCGCCCGGCGCATACGGCGGCATCACCGTAAAGGTGTGCAAGGTGATCGCCAGATCATGCTCGGCCGCCGCCGCCCACACCGGCTCAAAATCCGGATGATCGAGCGGCATGCCGTACGGCGCATACGGCAGCACGCCCCACGCCCAGCGCGATTTGCCCCAGCGTTTGATTTCCGCCACCGCGCTTGGGATATCGCGGCCGCACGCGAGGATGACGCCACCCAGGCGATCCGGAAATTGGCCGCAGTACGCTTCCATCCAACGGTGATAGGCGCGATACATGCCGGCTTCAAGCGCCACATCCTCGGTGGCTGTCCATGTGCCAAACCAGCCCGAAGGCAGCGTGAGGTTGACGTCCGCACCCTCAAAATCCATGTCTTTGATGCGTTCGCCGGCATCGGCATCGACCCGCGGCGACACTTCACGCTTTTTCGCGACACCGGTGAAGCCCGTCATGTAACCGCCGGGATTCGGGTCGGCCTCGGCGGTGCCGAGCTTGCGCCGATAGCGGCGTTGCCCGCGGTTGTAGGTGATATCCCCTTTCTTGTTCACCGCCTTGAATTCCGACCAGCCTTCGAGCTTCTTGTGCTCGGCGTCCGTCATGAACGGATCCAGCACATTCATCAGCGGGCCGACATGGGTGTCGGAATCGAATATTTTGTAGCCGTCTTTTGCCATGGGGTCTCCTTGTGCCACAGTGTCACTCAACAACGGAGTCCCTTCCCCTTCAGGGGGAAGGTTAGGATGGGGGTGGGGTTAACACTGCGTCGCACCCCATCCCCGCCCTAACCCTCTGCTCCGCTTCAAGTGTACCCTTGCCCTTGAAGGGGAGGGGATTTCGTCGACTTAGTTCTGATATTTCTTCAACATCTCCTGCGGAAAGTATTTCTCTTCCAGCGCACGCTGCTTCTCCGCGCCCTCGCCTTCCGGCCCAACTACAGGATGGGGATAGGGCTTGTCCTTGCGGCTGGCGACAAAATCTTCCCACGCCGCGATGCCACGCGTATTGAAATCCTGCATAAAATCCCACAGCGCCGCCCACAACACGTGATGCGTGAAGCCCGGATACCACGCAATGGTCACGCCCAACGCCAGGTGCTCTTCCAGCGTGAGATAACGCCCCAGTTTGCCTTTCATGAACGACAGCGGACAAGTCACAGCCGCGCGCGCGCGTGTGATCTCGTCGGGCGTATGCGGCGATTCCAGCTGCACCCAATCCACACCGGCCACTTCATGGTAGGCCTTCAGCCGCGCCAGCGTATCTTCGAGATTGCTGTTGGCGGCATCGCGTGCGTAGCACTGCGCCATCACCACAAAGTTGGGATCCAGCTCATTCTTCATGTCCACCGCCGCGCGGTAGCGCGCAATGGCCTGCGCCATGGGCACCACTTCCACGCCGGCGCTCTGCGTCTTGCGCTTGCCTTCGATCGGCTGATCATCGATGCGGATGCCGGCGATGCCCGCGTGTATGCTCTCGCGCACCAGGCGGCGCACCGCCATGATGCCGCCGTGGCCGGTGTCGCCATCGATGATGATGGGGAAATCCACGCTGTTGGCGATCCAGCCGGCGATTTGCACGCACTCGGTCATGGTGGCGGTGCCCACATCCGACATGCCGGTGTAGGTGCCCACCACGCCACTGGTGCCGACGAACGCCGCTTCACAGCCCGCCTGCTGCATGATGCGCGCGTGTGCCGCAGTCGGCGTGTGCAAAATGGCGAGCACTTGGCCTTGACGGTGTATGAGTTGCTGCAGGCGTGCGGATTTTTGTTTGGAATCCATGAAGGTTGCTCGTATAGGCATGCGGGATGCGCCAGGGATTTTACGCCCACGCGCGGTTTTTTGGCGGTTGACCGCGCACGGCGCGTTGCGTATCGTTGACCTCAACCTGCACCCGCAATCGAAGGATCCGCCATGCGTAGTGTGTATTCCCCTACCGTCCAGTCCGCCGGCACCGACGCCTCGTTGAAACTCGCGTGCCACGCGGCGACCTTACGTTATCAAGCGTTGCCGCGCGAGTTAATTGAACTCACCAAGCAATGCGTGCTCGACACGCTGGGCGTGGCCATCGGCGCCAGCGGCATCGCCGAGGAAGCGACGCTGGTATACGAATACGTGCGCGATCTTGGCGGCAAAGCAGAAAGCACGATCTGGGGATTTGGCGGCAAAGCGCCCGCGCCGTGGGCGGCATTCGTCAATGGCAGCCTCGGGCACATGCTCGACTACGACGACGTGAGTGACGGCGGCCATGTCAGCATCTCCACCATCCCACCCGCATTTGCGGTGGCGGAAAAACTCGCCGGCGAGCGAAAAATCAGCGGCAAAGAATTTCTCACCGCCATCGCCGCTGGCACCGACATCCACACGCGGCTGTCGCTGGCGATCGACATTCCCGACTGGACCATGGCCGAGGGCTGGTTTGCGACGCAGTTGTTCGGCTACATTTCCGGCTCGGCCACGGCGGGACGCCTGCTCGGTCTAGACGCAGAGAAAATGGAAAACGCGCTCGGCATCGGCTACAACCAGATGAGCGGCAGCCGCCAGATGGCGGTGGGCGCGGCTACCCATATGCGCGCGATGCAGGCGGGGTTCTCCGGACAGGCGGCAACCGCCGGCGCAGAAATGGCGCGGCGCGGCATCATCGGCGACCAGGCGTTTCTTGAAGGCCGCTATGGCCTGTTTCACAACTACGTGCGCACCGCCACACCGGATTGGGACGCCATCGTTGGCGAGCTTGGCACGCGTTTTCCGCTGCTGCAGACGCACGGCTTCAAGGTGTGGCCCGCCTGCGCCTACACCCGCCCGACCAATGCGGCGATCTTGATTCTGCGCAACGCGCACCGGCTCACACCGGAAGATATCGAATCGATCACCATCGTCGGCGGCACCGGCGGCACGCAACTGTTATGCGAGCCGCTAGCCGAAAAACGCCGCCCGCAGGTGAGCATCGACGGCAAGTACAGTATTCCTTTCACCACCGGCGTGATGATGGCGCGTGGGGACGTCACACTGCGTGATTACACCCGCGAGGGCCTGCGCGATGCGGCGGCGCTGGCGATGGCCGACAGGGTTTTTTACCGTGCGATCCCCGGCGCCAAGATGGAGCGCGGCGGTTCATCCGGCTCCATCGGCAACGTGACCGTGGAAATCAAAACCAAAGACGGCCGCCTGCTCACCAGCACCCCCGACAGCGTGCCCGGCGGCCCCCATCAGCGCGTGGGTTGGGATGGGGTTGAACGGAAATTCCGCGACTGTGTGTCGTTCGCCGCCCAACCACTGGCAGCGCAGAACATCGAGCGCATGATTGCGCTGGTGCGCGATCTGGAAAACCAAGCGGATGTGACTGAGGTGATGCGCTTACTGGCTTAAAAGCTGTAGGGTCAGGCCTTGCCTTTTGCCTACACAAACTGCGATCGCCGAAGCCACCGAGCTTTTCTTATCCTGGGTGAGCAGGTTGATCGCAAAGCTGGAGGCAAAAGGCAAGGCCTGACCCCTTCTAATCCACCGTCAGCCCCGCAATCTTCACCAGTTTCGCGATACGCTCGTAATCCGCACGGATGTAGCGCGCGAATTCCTCGGGCGTGCCGGGCGCAGGTTCGGCGCCTTGCGTGAGGAACTGCTCTCTCAAGTCTGGCGCACGCAGCGCTGTGCCGATGACCGCATTGAGCTTGGCGATGATTGCAAGCGGCGTGCCCTTCGGCACCACCACGCCGGCCCAGCCCATGGAGAAATACCCCGGCAGCCCAGCCTCGGCGGCGGTAGGCACCTCGGGGAAAGGAATGGCGCGCTTGTCACCACCCACCGCCAGCGCCCGCAAGCGCCCTGAGCGCACGTGTGGCAGCGGCGCGCCTATCGACGTGAAGCTCCAGTGAGATTCGTTGCCGACGACCGAGATGATAGACAAGCCGGCACTCTTGAACGGCACATGCAGCGCGCGCACGCCCGCCATGCTGGTGAGCAGCACGCCGGCCAGGTGCCCGCCGGAGGCAACGCCGGCTGTAGCCATGATGAGCTGGTCGGGCTTAGCTTTCATCAACGCAATCAGTTCCCGCATAGTACTGACTGGAATTGAGGTATGCACCACCAGCAGGTTGTGGCTGGTATCCGTCAACGACACCGGCAGCAAATCCTGCAACGCGTCATAGGGCATTTTCTTATAGACATGTGGCGCGATCGCCAGCCCCGGCAGGTTGCCGCGCGCTAGGGTGTAGCCGTCGGGCGCTGCTTTCGCCGCGATGTCGATGCCCAGCATGCCGCCCGCGCCGGGGCGGCTGTCCACCACCACCTGCTGCCCGAGAATCTCGCTCAACTTCGCGGTGAGTATGCGGCTGAACACGTCGGCACTGGAACCGGGGCCGCCCGGCAGTATGTAACGGATGGGACGGTTGGGGTAATCGCGAGCCGCATCGACAGCGGCGCCGTGCGCCGGTAGCGTAGAGTACGGGGTGGCGATTACAGCAAGCCCTACGCTTAAAGCCGCTAGCGTTGCCCGGCACTTATGCCCTATGCGCATGCTTGAACTTTCCTCGCGTGCGGCAGCGGCCGCGCCTATGACGGCTTCAAGCCGTACGCCTCTGCCAGCAACTCATACGAGCGCATACGCGGCGCGGCGTCGTAGGTCCACGTCACCACCACCAACTCGTCGAGGTCAAGCCGCTGCGCCAGTTCATCCAAGCGCGCTTTCACCTGCTCTGCGGTTCCCACCACCGCTTGGCGCAACAGCTTTTGTGAAAACGCCTGCTCGTGCGGCGACAAGGTGCGTGCCGTTGCTTCCTCCGGCGACATCAGCGGCTGGCGTATGCCCGATTCCCGTTCAATCAGCGCGCGTTCCCGCGATTTGAATTGATACAGCGCTTCGGCTTCGCTGTCCGCCGCCAGCGCCCACACGCAGATCGTGGTCTGCGGCTTGGGGTAACGGTCGCTGGGGCGATAGCTCTTGCGATACAGCGCGAGGGCCTGGTCTACATCAAAGCCATAACTGAAAAAATAGGCAAACGCATACGGCAGACCAAAATAGGCCGCCAGTTGCGCACCGTAATCCGAACTACCGAGTATCCACATCTGCGGTGAACTCTGTCCGGTTGGGTGTGCGATCACGCGCCTGAACGGATGATCGTTGGGCAAAGGCGTGCCCGACACCCAGTGCTGCAGTTCCTGCACCTGCTGCGGAAACTGATCGTTTACGTCTTGCGGAAAAGGATTCAGCGCGCGCGCCGTCAGTTGATCCGATCCGGGCGCGCGCCCGACACCCAGGTCGATGCGGCCCGGCGCAATGGCCTCCAGCACGCGAAACTGCTCGGCCACTTTCAACGCAGAATAATGCGGCAGCATCACGCCCGCGCTGCCCACGCGGATACGCGGCGTGGTGGCCGCGATGGCCGCCATCAGCACCTCGGGCGCGGTGCCCACGATATTGCCGGAGTTATGGTGCTCTGACACCCAGTAGCGGTGATAACCCAGTGCGTCGCAATGCTTCGCCAGCGCCAGTGTTTCACGTATCGCTGCGTCCTGATCCCGGCCCCTGGAGGCCGTGGATTGATCGAGTACTGACAACCGCATGGCGCGCCTGCTTTCGGTGGGTTCAGAGGAGATGCCGGGTGGGCATGGGCGCTCATGCCGCGCCACTACGCATTAAAAAAATTCCAATAAAAACAAATAGTTACAACTTATTTCGAGTCTGACCCCATTTTACTTTGGTTTTATGCGGCGCTGGAAACGCTCACATCGCGGGTCAACGCTGCCGCCGGTTTGGCGATGCCATAAAGCTTTGCGCAATTGTCCCACAGTATCTTGCGCCGCTGTTCATCATTCAGCGCCAGGCCGAAGAACTGCTGCATCGCCTCGGGGAATGCGCCGTCACCATGCGGATAGTCGCTCGACACCACGAAGTATTCGGCGCCCATTTTGTGGATGACGTCGACCGCCGGCTCTTCGTCGGCATCGAGCGCGATGTAGCACTGGCGCTTGAAGTACTCGCTCGGTGGCATCGTCAGTTGCTGCTCGCAGCCGGGGCCGAACTTTTCCCACTGGTCGTCGAGCCGCCACAGCCACCAGTAGAGCCAGCCGGCCGTGCCTTCGAGGAACGCGCAGCGCAGCTGAGGATGGCGTTCAAGTATGCCGCCGGTGGTCATGCTGGCAAGCGCGCCCATCAATTCGACCGGATTGCGTATGGCATGCGCGATCGGATGAAAATTGGCGTGGCCGACATAACGCGCGCCGGCGTCATCCTTGAGCGAGCTGTTGCCGGTGGGGTGAAAACCGATCGGCACATTGAGTCGTTCGAGCTCGTGCCACAGCGGCTCGCACGCTGCATCGTGCAGATGCTGGCCGTTGACCGGGTTCGGCGTGCCGATCACTGCCACCGCGCCCAGTTCCCTGACGCATCGGCGCGCTTCCTCGACCGCCATCCCTACGTCGTGCATTGAAATCTGCGCGGCGAATTTGAGGCGCTGCGGATCCTCCTTGCAATAATCGTAAGCCCAGTTGTTGTAGGCGCGCGCCAATGCCGCGGCGTAGTCGGGTGCCAAATCGTCGTGGCACAGGATCTGCCGTCCGCGCGTGCCGTACATCACCGCAACGTCGATGCCCTCGATATCCATTGCCGTCAGGGTGGACGCCGCATCGAAGCCGCGCGCACGCGCCACATTAAAATGCGGATGACGCGCACGGCTGCGCCGCTGCAATTCACGGCTGGAGGCCGCCGCACCCTGTGCTTTGGCGAACGCCGGAATCGACAACCCCTGCACCTCCATGCCTTTGATCCTGTCGGCGTTGCCCTTATCCGCGGCGCTGTGCGTCAACGGCTGCTGCCGTCCGCCAAAGAAGCGCGGCGGGTTTGCCCGATGGGGCCCGTCGAGATAACGTGCCCACAGGTCGTCCGGCTCCATCATGTGCAGATCACTATCCAGAATCATATAGCCTTCGCGTGCCATTTATCGCTCCTCATTAAGTCTGCTCGCAGCGTTCATGCGATGCTTACTGCGCCCGTGCGCCCGTGGTCCTGATGATGCTCTCGTATTTGTCGTAGTCCGCTTGCAAACGCCGGGCGAATTCGTCGACCGTCATAGGCATCGGGTCGAGCGCCTGCGAGCCGAGTATCCTGGTAGCGTCGGGATGATTCAGCGCCTTCTGGAACTCGGCATTGAGACGCTCCACCAGCGAGCGCGGCGTGGCCGACGGCACGAACGAGCCGATCCACGCGGTCAGCTCGTAGCCGGGAACGCTTTCCGCGATCGTCGGCACCTCGGGGAACTGCTTTAAGCGCTTGTCGGACGCCACACCGAGCGCGCGCACCCGCCCCGCCGAGAGGGCTGCAGCAAGAGAGCCGATACCCACAAAAAACACCTGGGTCTCGCCGGCGGTGAGGGCGATGACGGCAGCACCGCCGCCCTTGTAGTTGACCTCCAGCATTTTCGTTCCGCTCATCTGCAGCAGCAGCGCCATGGCGAGCCAGGTGTAGCTACCGGTGCCGGTGGAGGCCCATGCGATCTGCTCCGGCCTGGATTTGGCGAGCGCTATCAGCTCCGTCACCGACCTCACCGGCAGCGCGGGATGCACGACGAGCATTCCGATCTGCACGGCGAGCGGCAGCACGCCAGTGAAATCCTTCATCGTGTCGTAGGGCAGCTTCTTGTAGATATGCGGGTTCGCAACGTGGGTGGCCGAGTTGACCAGGACCGTGTAGCCATCCGCCGCGCTTTTCGCTACCAGGTCGGAGCCGATGGTGCCCGTCGCGCCCCCCCGATTCTCGACCACGAAGGTCTGACCCAGCGTTTCGGTGAGCTTCTGCGCCATGACGCGCGCCACGACGTCGTTGGAGCCGCCCGGCGGCCACGAGACGACGATACGCACGGGCTTCACCGGATACGCCTGTGCGTGCGCCGCCGCCGGCAGCCAGGCCAGCGCTACCACTACCGCGGCAATCAGCGATTCCCTCCGCTTTGGCATGCGCCCTGCGCGCGTCACGCCACCATCGCTGCCCTGCGCTTCACGGCCGGCTTGGCCTTGCCATTGCTGCCCGCAGCCGCCGCTTTGTCTGCCTTGCGGAAGTCGGCCTCGGTGAAGCCGTAAAGCGCTGCGCCGCCCGCCAGTATCTTCGCCGCTGTATCACGGCTGCAGTTCTTCAGCAGGTTGTTGCCCACGTTCGGGTAGTTGGAGTCAAAGTGCGGATAGTCGGTGGAGATGCACATGCGCTCGGCACCGATGAAGGTGGCAGTGGCTTCGATCTCCGGTTCGCTGCCCTCGACCGCGGCCCAGCAGTTGCGATGGAAATACTCCTTCGGGGTGAGGCTGAGGTAAGGGGCGTGCGTGTCGCGGTACTGCGGATAGTCGTTCTCGATGCGTGACAGCAGTCCGGGCACCCAGGAGTTGTTCGCTTCCAGGAACGCCACCCGCAGTTTCGGATGAAATTCGAACACGCCGCCGATGATCATCGCGATCATCGACTGCTGCATCTCGATCCAGTGCGCGGCCACGTGACGGTAGAAGCGATTCTCGCCGTAGAGCTCGATCATGTGCGAGTACTGGGCGCTCACGCCTTCGTGGAATCCCCAGGCCACGTTCAACTCTTCGTGCACGCTGTAGAGCGGGTCCCAGTAGTTCGAATGCCAGTAGTGGCCGTTCACCAGATTCGGCCGGATGAAGGAACCCACGGCGCCGAGTTCCGTCACGCACCTCGTCAATTCCTTGCACGCCAAATGCACATCGTGCATCGGCAGCATGGCCGCGAACTTCAGGCGCTCCGGGCTGTGTTGGCAGAATTCGTGCACCCAGTTGTTATACG
The DNA here is from genome assembly GCA_945906815.1 of Bordetella parapertussis. Lineage (GTDB taxonomy): Bacteria > Pseudomonadota > Gammaproteobacteria > Burkholderiales > SG8-41 > UBA5216. The sequence goes on along the minus strand of CAMDRT010000010.1, from coordinate 61,936 downwards.
CCTGGCATATCGCCAAAGACAGCCGCGGCTCAATGCCGTTGCGCGCGAGCAGGCCCAGGCCCATGGTAGGAAAAAGCACCGCAATATCGACGCCTTCCCCCGCCATGCCCATGACCTGCGCCTCAGGATCGTAATCACGCGCAATCGCGAAATCGAGCCGGTCCGTCTCCTGCAGCCGCGATCCGGCAAGCGGCGAAAGCACTTTGGTCTTGGCTGCACTGCGCGGTTTGCGGTATTGCTGCAGATCGTTGTCCGAGGTGGGCTGCCCGTCGATGAGGATCAAGCCGGTGGCGCCGCGCGTCGGGCGACCATTGGCGCCGAGCTTTACGGTGACGCGATCTTTATACTTCGGGTCCAGGTAGCGCTCGAACAGATCGGGCGGCTCCATCACATGCATATCGGAGTCGACGAAACGTAGATTGTCTTTCATTGAAATCTCCCTAGTGACAGTTTATGAAATGAATCAAAAACAGCAGTTCAGCCACGGAGAACACAAAGAGATCGATCAAGGGATGGCAACAGCGTTATAAATCCACCCCATTGGCGTGGCATATTAAATGACTTGGATGGTTGATATTCCTCGGTGAACTCTGCGTTCTGTGGCTGATCAATTGATCCAGGATGAAACCAGCGCCGCGCTCAGGCCGCGTGTGCGTGGTAGTAGGTGTTGCGGGCCAACTTGCCGAACACCAGCGTGGTGGCGCCGTATTGCGGAGAGAATGAGCAGGTCCCAGGTGACCTGGGCATCGAAGTGGCAATGGTTATCGACAAAGCCCGGAGCGATGACCCGCCCCGCGGCATCCAGCGTGCGTTTGGCAGAGCCGCTCAATTTTCCGAGCTCGGCAATTTTGCCGTTGCGCACCCCGACATCACCGCGAAAAGCCGGCATCCCCGAACCATCAACTATGCGGCCATGCTTAATCAGAAGGTCATAATCCATGATTACCCCTTGAGCTGTTTAAGTCACCTCTGCGCTTGCCCCGTCACCTCTGCACTTGTTCCATTAAAGTCTAGCACGCCATGCCGTAATCATATGCAGATTACGGCATGCCTATCGGTTGCGGTACGTAGAACTACCCAATCCATCCGCGCCCCGGCGGGCGCGCACGGACTATGCGGCGACTGTTTCGCGCGGCGCGATCTTGGCCGCACGCGACAGCATCGCTCCGGCATTGCCGTGCAGAATAGCCTCGCGCGCAGCGGCGCCGATATTCGCTTCCTGGAGTGCCTTGCTGGTCCAATCGCAGCCAAATTCACTGCCATCGGTGCCGCACACTATGCGCTCGGCGCCGTACAGATGCACGCCAGCCTCGATGGAGCGCGGACCAAACGAGTTGCAATCCACGTACACCTTGGCGCGGCGAAAGCGCGAGGACGGCAGTTCTTCCTTCGGCGTATCCAGCAGGCAGCGATGATCCATACGCTCGATCTCATACGGAATATTGCCGCCGAGGTTGTGAACCAGCAACGTTGCGTCAGGGTACGGCGCGAGGAGGTCGGTCAGACACAGTGTCACCATCACCGAGGACAGGCTCGCCTGCATGTCGAGCGTGCCGTTGCGGCGGCGCGCGTTGTCGGTATCGCCGGCGACCTTGGGAAAGGCATCGCCCGGGCGCGGGCCGTGATGTACAAACAGGATGCCACGCTGGCGATTCGCCACCTCCAGCAGCGGGCGCGCCGCTTCAGCATGCTTGCGCGTGAGAAACAGATTGCCCGGTATTTGCGTGCCTATGACACCCGGCAAAGACATCGCACGATCCAGCTCGGCGGCGGCCACGGCCATATCCGCGAGCGGCAGTGCGGCAAACGCCGCAAAGCGCCCTGGGTATTTCTGGGTAATCTTCGACAGCGCGTCGTTGACCATCCGGCACAGCGGCAGTGAAACCTCGACCGGCTGCGATTCGATCCAGCAGAAACCACCCACCAGCGACAGCGCACTGGTGGTCACACCCTGGCGATCCATGCGCGCAAGATGAAATTCCACGTCATCAAACGCCTTGGACAGTGGCTCTTCACCGTTGCGTGTTTTCAACACTTCGACGCCATCGGCGTTGCGCACGATGTGCGGCTCGCGGGTGCGGGCGCGTAGCGCGTCGATAACTTCAGCAGGTCTCCAGTGCGCATGCATGTCGATCATGATGGTCTCCTTGCGGTTAGTAGTTAGCGATTACCGGGTTTGGAGTTGGGTGTTCAGAGTCTGGAGTAACCCCAACTCCGCACGCCCAACTTTTAACTCTTAACTCTTAACTCTTAACTCTTAACTCTTAACACCACTCTACGTCGAATGCGACGAAAACGCCACCGTGCCGGCGCGCGCGGTGTCGTCGGTCTTGATGTTGACCACAGCCACCATGCCCTGATCGACTTTTGCCTGCGCACGTTGCAATGCCCCGGCGATATCTTCCGGTTTTTCCACGTATTCGCCGTAACAGCCCAGCCCTTCGGCCATTTTGTCATAACGCGTAAAGCCGAGATTGCGCCCGGTTTTTTCGCGCTTGGGGTCGGCGGTCCAGCCACCGTTCAGGCTGATGACCACCAGTATCGGAATTTTGTGCCGCACCGCGGTATCCAGTTCCATTGCGTTAAGGCCGAATGAACCATCACCGTGCACCACAATGACCTGCTTGTCGGGGCACGCGACCTTGGCGCCCACGCCGAACGGCATGCCCACGCCCATCATGCCGAAGGGGCCGGAGTTCAGGCGGTGCGCCGGCGCGAAGGTCGGCATGGATTGGCGGCCAAAGTTCAATATTTCCTGGCCGTCCACCACCAGGATGGCATCGCGCTTCATGAAGTTCTTGACTTCCTCACACAGGCGCAGCGGATGGATCGGCATTTTGTTCATCGCCATGCCACCGCCGGTTTCGCCGCGCTTTTTCGCTTCGCCCGAGGCCAGCATGTCGCGCCATGACGCATAGTTTTTTGCATCGATGCGCCCGGGCATGGCAGCCAGCAGTTGCTGCAACACCGCTTTGCAATCGCCCACGATGCCGATATCCACTTTGCGCGGTGAGGATGCAATTTCATCCGCATCGATGTCGATGCGCGCAATCGTCGCACCGGCGGCAAAGCGCGGCGGTGCGGCGTGGCCAATGATGTAATTCATACGGGTACCGATGATCAGAATCACATCGGCATCTTTGAACGCCGAGGAGCGCATGGTGAGGAACGACAACGGGTGATCGTCGGGCAACACGCCGCGGCCCTGCGGTGTGGTGTAAAACGGTATGCCGGCTTGTTCGACGAACGATTGCAGTTCCGGCCACGCCTGCGACCAGATCACGCCGCTGCCGGTGAGGATGAGCGGATTTTTCGCCTTGGCCAGCGTCGCGAGTAGCTTTTCGACTTGCGCCGCTTCGCCCATCGGACGCGGCCGCAGTAGCGCGCGGCCGGAGAGGTCCCATTGCACTTTTTCTTCGGCTACTGTCTCGTACAGAACGTCGGCGGGGCAATCCAGATATACCGGCCCAGGCTTGCCGCCCATCGCTTTCTGGAACGCGGTATTGACCATTTCGGGTATGCGCCGGACGTCGATCACCTGGTCGGTCCACTTGGTGCAGCCGCGCATGATGGCAACCTGGTCGATGTCCTGAAACGTCTGCCGGCCAATTTGATGGATCGAGCTGGAACCGCCGATCGCTACCACCGGCGCACAGTCGATCAGCGCATTGGCCACACCGGTGGTGAGATTGATCACGCCAGGGCCGCTCGCCGCCATGCACACGCTGGGCTTTTGCAACAGCCGACTGTAGGCTTGCGCCGACAGTGCTGCGGCCTGCTCATGGCGCACGTCGATCATGCTGATGCCTTCCTTGGCACAGGCGGTTTCGGCGTGCTGCATCGGCCCGCCCATGATGTAGAAGATGTGGTTGGTGCCTTCGTTTTTCAGGGCTTTCGCCAGAATTTCATTACCGGTGGTATCGGCCATCGTTATTTCTCCTTATGTGTTTGTGAGGGCGTGAAGGGTGCAGGGTGAAGAGTGAAGAGTAACGGCAAACCACTGGGGTTGCCGTTACTCTTCACGCGTCACCCTTCACTCTTCACGCCGTTAAGCTACGACGAAAGCACCTTGTCGCTGTGTAGTGCCGACACCTGCGCCGCATCCAGCCCCAGCCAATCCTTCATCACCTCGTCGCTGTGCTGGCCGAGGAGCGGCGCGGGTATCACCGGCGCTGTCTTGCCGTTAAAGCGCACCGGCCAGCCCGCCATCTTGAACGGTCCGGTCGGGTGCTGTATGGCCTGAATGATGCCGCGCTCCTCGAAATTGGGGTCGTTCAGCAGTTCCAGTGTGTCGCGCACGGCGCCCGCAGGCGTGGCGGCGCCGATCACCCGCATCGCCTCATACTTGTCGTGCTTCATCGTCCATTCGCTGATGATGGCGTCGACTTCCTTCTCCCGTTTGGCGCGCTCCTCCCGCTTGTCGTAGCGTGGATCACCGATCAGATCTTTGCGTCCAATCGCCTCGAGCAGCCGCGGCCAATGCTGCGCGTTGGCACGACTGGTATAGACGTAGACGTAGTCGTTGGGCCCGCCCGGCGCACAGGGATAAATATTGCAGGGCGGATTAACACCGCTGCCAGATTGCGCCCCGGCGCGCGGCGCGGGCTTGTTCGATTTGATGGTGACGCCAAACGCATTGCGGATGTAGTGCAGCATCGCGTCCTGCATCGCCACTTGCAAATGCACGCCCTTGCCGGTCTCCTTGCGCTGATACAGCGCCGACAGAATGCTGATCAGCATCAGCATTCCGGTACCCGTATCCCCCAGCGTCGCTCCCGGCTTCACCGGCGGACCGTCGGGCTGACCGGAAATACTCATCACGCCCCCGCAGGCCTGGGCGATCATGTCGAACGCCAGATTATTCGCATACGGACTGCCTTCGCCAAAGCCCTTCACCTGCCCATAGATGATGCCGGGATTAATCTTGCTCAGCACGTCGTAGCCCAATCCCAGGCGTTCGATCGCGCCAGGCGCGAAATTTTCCATGAAGACATCGGCCTTGCGCGCGAGGTCCTTGACGATCTCCAAACCGCGCGGGGATTTCAGGTTGACCGTAACCGAGCGCTTGTTGGAGTTGTAATTCAGAAAATAAGGATCATCGCGGTGCGGTTTGGTGTCGCCGGTGCGGCGGCCGGGATCGCCGCCGGTAGGATTTTCAACCTTCACCACATCAGCGCCCAGCCACGCCATTACCTGGGTGCAGGAGGTGCCCGCCTCAAACTGCGTTAAGTCCAGAACCCGGACTCCTGCCAGGTAACCCGGAGCTGCGGTCTTTGAATCTGTCATCGATTTCTCCAGCGAAATGAATGGGGATGGTGAAACTGAAATACTGCGCACGAGTAATCTTAACGTACCGCAGCCATTTCATCGATTTTCCGTAGGCATTAGATTTAGCGGCTGCGCAGTACTGCGATGGAAGGTTTGCCTGCTATACTTTTTGCCTCAAATCAGGAGTCCACGATGACAACAAACCCGCGGGTCAACACAGCGTGTAGCGCAGCCGTGATGGCAATTACAATGGCCTGCCCGGCGCTGGCTGCCGCGCAGGCACCTCGCTATCCGGTCAGACCCATCCGCATGATAGTGCCCCTGCCGCCGGGCGGTTCCACGGATATACTCGCGCGCATTGTGGCGCAAAAACTCAGCGAGGGTTTGGGCAAGACCGTCATCGTCGATAATCGGCCCGGTGCCGGTACCTCGCTCGGCAACGAACTGGTGGCACGCGCTGCACCCGATGGCTACACCCTGTTGTTCGCCAGCGCGTCGATTGCCACCAATGTACCCCTGTATCCCAAGCTGCCGTTTCACCCGGTCAAGGATTACACCGCCATCGGCACCGTAGGGCAATCGTTTTACGTGCTGATCGTGCAGCCGTCGCTGGGCATCAACACGGTGCAGGAATTGATCGCCATGGCGAAAGCGAAACCCAATTACATCCAGTATGCCTCGGCCGGGCAAGGCACCATCACCCACATGACGGTCGAGCTTTTCATGATGAACGCGCAAATCAAGATGCAGGACGTGCCGTTCAAAGGCGGCGCGCCGGCGCTGCTGGCGTTCCTCGGCGGCCAGATGCCAGTGATCTTCAGCCCGATAGCGGAAAGCCTGCCGTACTTGCGCACCGGCACCAAGGTGCGCCCGCTGGCCGTCACTGCCGCCAAGCGCGTAGCCGATTTGCCCGACGTGCCCACCCTCAGCGAAGCAGGCGTGCCCGATTCTGTGGTGATGTCACGCACCGCCCTGTTAGCGCCGCGAGGCACGCCACAAGACGTCGTCAACATCCTCAATAGCGAATTGAATCGCCTGCTTAAGCAAACCGATGTGCGCGAGCGCTTGAATGGCCACGGCCTGGTGCCGGTAGGGGGCACGCCTGCGGAACTGAGCGCATACCTGACGTCGGAAATCGCGCGCTGGACCAAAGTAGTCAAAGCGACGGGCATCAAGGTCGAATAAAGCTGCCCGTTGACACGCAGTGAACCCCAACCCCAGGAAGCCAGCCTCATGTCCAGAATCCCGCCCGTCTCCGCCAAGTCCGAAGTGCCCGCCGAGCACCACACGCTGGTGGACAGAGTATTAAAACAATTCGGCGGCATCCGCGGCCCCTTCAGCATGCTGCTGCACAGCCCGCAGATGGCTGCACCGGTGTTCGATATGGGCGATTATTTTCGCGAGCACTCCATCGTCGAGCCGCGGGCGCGTTCGGTTGGCATCCTGATTGCGGCGCGCGAGCGCCAGGGTGTCTACGTGTGGGGCGCGCAGGTCAACGGCGCGCGCCGCAACGGCGTGCCGGAAGCGGTGATCGACCTGATACGCGAGCGGGCTGAACCTGCGCGCTACCCCGCCGGCGACCGTGAGATCGCGGCTTACGTCGAACAACTGATGCGCACCAACCGTGTCGAGCAGGCCACCTTTGACGCGCTTAAGAGCGGGCACAGCGCGCAGTGGGTGGTCGAACTCACCGCGGTGATTAATTACTACGGCATGTTGTGCGGCATTACCAGCGCGTTGGAAGTGCCGGCGCCAGAGAACTACGATGCTTTGCCGCGGTAGCTAGGGCCTGTTATCGTTCAAGCTTAAGCCCCGCGCGCTTGATCACCTCGGACCAACGCACAGTCTCGGCCCGCATGTGCGCGATGAGTTGCGCCGGCGTGCTGGATTGTGGCTCCTGACCCTGATCGATGATGCGCCGGGCGAAGGGCGCATCGGCGAACATTTTCACCACTTCTGTATTCAGCCTGGCGGCAATGGCCGACGGAATGCCGCGCGGCGCCACCAGCGCGTACCAGGTGATGCACTGGAATCCGGGGATGCTCTCGGCCACCGTTGGCACTTCCGGCGCGGCGGGCGAACGTTGGGTCCCACCGTGCGCCAACGCGCGCAGCTTGCCCGCTTTGGCCAGCGGGTAAACCGCAGGCATGCTGTTGAACATGAACTGCACCTGGCCGCCGACCACATCGGTGATCGCGGGCGCAGTGCCCTTGTACGGCACGTGCAGGAAGTTCACCGAGGTCATCGTCTTGATCATTTCGCAGCCGAGATGGTTGGAGGTGCCAAAACCCGGTGACGCGCAGTTAAGCTGCCCCGGTCGCGCGCGTGCGAGCGCTACCAGCTCATCGATGTTACGCGCGGGCAGGCCCACGTGGCTGACCAGCATCTGGGGGCTCATCACCAGCAGCGAAATCGGCGCGAAGTCCCGGTGTGCGTCGTACGGCACCTTCATCAGCAGCGGATTGAGCACCAGGCCGGCTGAGGTGGAGACCAGCACGGTGTAGCCGTCGGGCACGGCATGCATGGCGATTTCGTGACCGATGATGCCGCTTGCGCCGGCCCGATTGTCCACCACCGTCTGCTGGCCCAGAGTGTCAGTCAGACGCTGAGCGACGATGCGCGTCACCCCATCGGTAGCACTGCCCGCAGTGTTCGGCACGATGATGCGTATCGGACGCACGGGATAATTCGCCGACGCCGCGCCGCCTTGCGCCATGGCGGTTGCAGCAAACAATAAAAGTAGCGCGCTATTTGCAACCATCGCGAAGTGCATCATGGCAATTCTCCCGGGTTAAAACTCACATGCGTTTGCGCCGTCACTGTAGCACGCCGGCGCAGAAGGCAGCGCGGGTTCAGGCGCGTCACCGCCTACAACGCGAAATTCAGCGCACTGATATCCTTGATATTTTCCGCATCAGCCAGTTGCGAGAACAACCGCTCGGCATGCGGGCGCGTGCGATGGGCGGTGAGCTTGAGAAATTTTTCCAGCAATTCGCCGCGCGTGAGCGGCAGCGCGGGCGCACCTTTGAAATGGTCGCCTGCAGCGCTTGGCGTTTGGCCGTTTTTCAGATGCAAGGTGACGCGCGCCGCCATGCCCGCCGGGCTGGCCGTCGACGGCATCGGTGTCAGCGTTGCGGATTTTGACAGCGCGCGGATGCGCGGGTCGTTGACGTTGCTGTCACAGAACACCCATGGATCCGTGGGGTCGGCATAAAGTGCCAGCGCGGCACTGAACGGCACACTGTATTGCGCCATCGCCAGGTCAACCGGCTCGGGGATGTTGTGATGACTCAGCGATTTTTCATTGACTGCCAGCGCAATGCGCGCCACCTCGTCACCGCTGATGCCGTGCCGGGCCTTCAGCTCAAGCACCAGCGACACCGGCACTTGTGCGTTGGAATGGCAGGCAAAGCGTTTGAGCTTGGCTTTCATCGTATGCCACACCACGCCGAGGTCTTGCGTCAGGCGTTCCGGCTCGGCGTCGCGACAGAACGTCTGCAACGCGCCGTATTTGCCCTCGAGCACTGCAGCTGGCCCGGTGTAGCCATCGCGTGCCAGCGCCGCGGCCAGGAAGCCGCTTTCAGCGGCGCGTCCCAGGTGCAGGCGCTTGACCAAGCCGCCGCTGCGCGAAAACTCCATCAATCCCGAACCCAGCGAGCCCGCAATACCCAACGCGTGCGCCATCTGTTCAGCGCTTTCATTAAACAGTTTGGCCACCACACAGGACGCGCCATACACACCCATCACCGCAGGCGCGTGAAAACCGATTTTCTCCGGCGTATGCCGCGTCGCCTGTCCGATGCGATACAGCACCTCAAAGCCCGCAACAAACGCTGTGATCAATGCCTTGCCGCTCTGCTTGCGCCCCTGCGCCACCGCCAGCCCCGGCACCGCGAGCGCTGCGCCCGGATGCATGCCCACACTCGGCTCGCACAAGGCATCCAGTTCGAATGCGTGCGCCGCCGCGCCATTACACAGGCACGCAAAAGGCGCGCGCACTTTGATTTCCGTGCCCAGCACGTTCGATGCCCCCGCCGCGCTGTTGCGCTGGGCGTATTCGATCACGGTCTGCGTCCACGGCATTTGCGCACCCAGCGCGCAGGCGGCCACGGTGTCGATCAAACAATCCTTGGCGCGCTCCACAACCTCGGCGGGTATGTCCTCGTACTGCAGATCAGTGGCGTAGCGCGCGAGCGTCTGGCTGGCGGTGGTCATGGGATCGCTTGTAGTGTACGTATGTTAAAGTACGCGCTAATTCTACAAGATATCCATGACCCTCAATCCGCTCACCGCCCTGTCGCCGCTCGACGGACGTTATCAGGCAAAGGTTGCTCCGTTACGCGCCTTGTTCAGTGAATGGGCGCTGATACGCTTTCGCGTGAAAGTCGAAGTGGAGTGGCTCAAGGCACTCGCCGCCGAGCCCACACTCGCCGCAGTGCCACCATTTTCCGCAAGCGCTATTGCTGCGCTGGACGCGCTGGTCGAAACTTTCTCCGAAGCCGATGGTGCAGCGGTAAAAGCGATAGAGGCGACGACCAATCACGATGTCAAGGCGGTAGAGTATTTTCTCAAGCAAAAATTCGCCGGCAACGCCGAGTTGGAAACGGTCGCCGAGTTCATCCACTTTGCCTGCACCTCGGAGGACATCAATAATCTGTGCCACGCGCTAATGTTGAAGCAGGCGCGCGACGCCGTGATGCTGCCGGCGCTGGACAGCAACATCAGCCGGCTGACCGCGCAAGCACATCAGTTGGCGGCGTTGCCCATGCTCGCGCACACGCATGGCCAGCCGGCCTCGCCCACCACGCTCGGCAAGGAGCTTGCCAATGTGGTGCACCGGCTGCGGCGCGCGCGCGACAACATTGCGCGCGTTAAACTGCTCGCCAAGATCAACGGCGCGGTGGGCAATTACAACGCGCATGTGAGCGCTTGCCCGGATGTGCAGTGGGAATTGTTCGCGCGTCTGTTTGTGGAAAGCCTCGGTCTGGAATTCAACCCCTACACCACACAGATTGAACCCCACGACACGATGGTGGAATTGTTCGACGCCTACGCGCGCGTCAACACCATTTTGATCGACCTGAATCGCGACATCTGGGGTTACATTTCACTTGGCTATTTCAAGCAACGCACCAAAGCGGGCGAGATCGGCTCATCGACCATGCCGCACAAGGTCAATCCGATTGATTTTGAAAACGCCGAAGGCAACCTCGGACTCGCCAACGCGGTGTTGCGTCACCTGAGCGAAAAATTGCCGATTTCGCGCTGGCAGCGCGATCTCACCGACTCTACCGTGCTGCGCAACATGGGGGTGGCGCTGGGCTACACGCTGCTGGCGTACGACTCCTGCTTGAAAGGCCTCAACAAACTGGAGGCCAATCCCGCGCAACTCGCCGCGGATCTCGACGCCAACTGGGAAGTGTTGGCTGAACCGATACAAACGGTGATGCGCCGCTACGGCGTCACCGGCGCGTATGAGCAACTGAAGGAACTCACACGCGGCAAGGCAGGCATCAACCGCGACACGCTGGCAGCCTTCATCAACCAGCTTACCGACATACCCGAGGCCGAACGCCGGCGCCTGATAGCGCTCACACCCGCGACCTACATCGGCAAAGCGGCCGAACTCGCCAGGAAAATCTGATGTCTGCGCACAGCCTGGATGTGTCTGCTGCGGATTTCGAGCAGGCGGTCATTGAAGCCTCGAAAACAGTTCCGGTATTGGTTGATTTTTGGGCCGCATGGTGCGGGCCGTGTCTCGCGCTCAAACCCGTACTGGAAAAGCTGGCGGCGGAATACCAGGGAAAATTCCGCCTGGCGAAAGTCAATTCCGACGACAACCAGCCGCTCGCGCAACGTTATGGCGTGCGCGGCATTCCCAATGTCAAAGCCTTCGTCAACGGCGAGCTGGTGGATGAGTTTTCCGGTGCCTTGCCGGAACCGCAGGTACGTGCGTTTCTCGACAAGATCATTCCTGCGCCTGCGGAAAAGATGCGTCTGGATGCACTCGCACTGTACGCCGCAAGCGGTGACCCGCAGCGCGCGCTGGCCATGCTGGGCGAGGCGTCGCAACTCGATCCGGCAAACGAAAATGTGCGCATCGACAGCGCGGCGTTGCTGATAGCATTGAAGCGGCATGAGGAAGCGCGGCAGTTGCTTGCGGCGCTGTCACCACTGACGCAGATGGATGAGCGCGTAAAAACGCTGCACGCGCGGCTCGCCCTTGCCGCCGATGCCAACAGCGGCGCCAACACCGATGAATTGCTCAAGCGCATAGCGGCCAATGCCAACGATTCCGATGCGCGGCTCAGACTCGCCCGTCAGCACATCGCACTCGCGCAGTACGCAGAGGCCCTGGATCAATTGCTGGAAATCGTGCGCCGTGACCGCAAATACAAGGACGACGGCGCACGCAAAACCATGCTGCAGCTGTTCAGCGTCATGGGCAGCGATCACCCGCTGGTGGGCGACTACCGGCGCAAACTGGCAGGCGCGCTCAACTAAGCGCTCGGGATCGTAGGCAACACACGTTGCGTCTAGACTGTTCGCTGGCCCAGTCTGTGTCTGACGAACTCAATGATGCCCGGCAGTAGCGACAGCACAACGATGCCCACGATCACCAGCGACAGATTGCTTTTCACCCACGCAATGTTGCCGAAAAAATAGCCGGCGTAGACCAGCGAGCCTATCCATAGCGCCGCGCCACCGAAGGCAAACGTTACAAAGCGCGGATACAGCATGCGCCCTATGCCTGCCACAAACGGTGCGTAGGTGCGCACAATCGGTACAAAGCGCGCGATGACGATGGTTTTGCCGCCGTGCCGGTCATAGAAGCCTTGCGTTTGTTCGAGATACTTGGGATTGAACAACAGCGAGCCTTTGCGCGAAAACAATTTGGGCCCGAAAAACCGCCCGATCCAGTAATTGGTGTTGTCGCCCAGAAAGGATGCTGCGACCAACACCAGGCACAGCGTATGCACATACATGTTGCCCGAAGCCGCCAGTGCGCCGGCGACAAACAGCAGCGAATCCCCCGGCAAAAATGGTGCAATCACCAAACCCGTTTCGCAAAAGATGATCAGAAACAGAATCGCGTAAATCCACACGCCATAGTTCTGGATCAGCAGCTGCAGGTGCTTGTCGAGATGCAGTACGATATCGATAAAGGTGGCTAGGAGTTCCACGTAGACCTTAATTTTAAGTGCTGAGGACTGAGGACTCAGTCCTAGCCCTAAGCGTCGGCGGGCTTGTGTTCAGCGCGGGCGAGGTCTTCGCGGCGCAGGCCCAGCCACATCAGCAAGGGACTGCCGACCAGCACCGAGGAATAGATGCCAAAGCAGATGCCGATGGTCAGCGCCAGGGCGAAATAATGCAGCGTCTCACCGCCGAAAATCAGCATCGAGCACACCATCAACTGCGTGCAACCGTGGGTGATGATGGTGCGCGACATGGTGGCAGTAATCGCGTTGTCTATCACCTGCGGCACGGGCGTGGCGCGGAACCTGCGATTGCGGAAATTCTCGCGCACCCGGTCCATCACCACTACCGATTCATTGACCGAGTAACCCAGAATCGCCAGCACCGCCGCCAGCACCGGCAGTGAAAATTCCCACTGAAACAGCGAGAAACAGCCGAGAATAATCACCACGTCGTGCAAGTTGGCGACGATCGCCGACACGCCGAACTTCCACTCGAAGCGCAGCCACAGGTAGAGCACAATACCGAGCGACACGAAGAGCAACGCCAGCGCACCGTTGTCCAGCAATTCCTTGCCCACCTGCGGGCCGACGAACTCGACGCGCTTGAGATCCACCGTGCTGTCGATTTGCTTTAACGCCACCAAAACCTGCTCCGACAATTTTGCGCTGGTCACGCCTTGTTTCACCGGCAGGCGAATCAGCACATCGCGGGTCGTTCCAAAATTCTGCACGCTGGCCTCGGTGAAGCCGAGTTTGGCCATGGCATCGCGTATCTTATTCAGATCGGCGGGCTGGCTGTAGCGCACTTCCATCACCGTGCCGCCAGTGAAATCCACGCCCAGATGCAGGCCCTTGGTAGACAGAGACACCACGGCGATCAAAAACGTAATCAAGGAAATCACGTTGAAGATCAGCGCGTGGCGCATGAACGGTATGTCGCGTTTGAATCTGAAAAATTCCATGATGGTTTTCCTAGGCGCTCAGGCGTGATTGCCTTAGGCCTTGTGCTCCGTCGGCTTCCACACCTGCCCAATCGACACGCTTTCCAGCTTGCGCCGCGTGCCGTACCACAAGTTGACCAGCGCGCGCGACAGCATCACCGCGCTGAACATCGAGGTCAATATGCCCAGACAATGCACCACCGCAAACCCTTTCACCGGTCCGGAACCGAACGCGAACAGCGCAATACCCGCAATCAGGGTGGTGACGTTGGAATCGAAAATCGTGCCCCATGCACGGTCGTAACCGGCGTAGATCGCGGCCTGCGGCGTAGCGCCATTGCGCAGTTCTTCGCGTACGCGTTCGTTGATCAGCACGTTGGCGTCTATCGCCATGCCCAATGCGAGTGCTATGGCGGCGATGCCGGGCAGTGTCAGTGTCGCTTGCAGCATGGACAACAATGCTATTAAAAACAATAGGTTACACGAAAGCGCCACTATCGATATCACACCAAACAAGGTGTAATAAAGGATCATGAACAGCGCAATCGCGGCAAACCCGTACCACATCGACTGAAAGCCGATCTTGATGTTTTCCGCACCCAGCGAAGGACCGACCGTACGCTCTTCCACAATTTCCATCGGCGCCGCCAGCGCACCCGCGCGCAGCAACAATGACAAATCCTTGGTTTCGGTAGTGGTCTTGAAACCGGTAATCTGGAAGCGTGCGCCGAGCTCGGACTGAATCACCGGCGCGGTCAGCACTTCGGGTTTGCCGCGGTCGATCAGCAATATCGCCATGCGGCGCTTGACGCCTTCGCGCGTCACCTGCTGGATCACACGCGCGCCCTGCCCGTCCACCGTCACGCTCACGATCGGCGTGTTGCTGGTGGAATCAAAGCCAGGAGAGGCGTCGGTCAAACGTTCGCCGGTGATCACCACTTGCTTGCTTAACAGCAGCGCTTCCTTGCCGCTGTCGCGCTGCGAATAATGCAGCTCGGTGCCAAACGGCACCTGCCCTTTGATGGCCAGCTCGATTTTTTGTGGATCATAGTTGCGCCCGGCGGGATCGCTGCCGTGCGCCTCAACCATGCGGATTTCCAGCGTTGCAGTACGGCCCAAAATGTCTTTCGCGCGGGTAGTGTCCTGCACCCCGGGTAGTTGCACCACCACACGGTCAGTGCCCTGCTGCTGGATGATCGGCTCAGCCACACCGAGTTCATTGACGCGATTGCGCAAGGTGGTGATATTCTGCTGCAGCGCGAATTCCTGGGTGCGGGTGACGGCTTCGAGCTTGAGCTTGGCATGGATCCTGAATTCAGCATTGTCGTCCTGCGTTTTCAATTCCAGATCAGGAAACGCTTTTTCGATCTCGGTCAACCCTTTGCTCTGTGTCGCCTTGTCGCGAAACCGCACCACCACACTGTCTTTATCGCGCGTCACACCGCTATATTGGATTTTTTTATCACGCAGGGTGCCGCGGATATCGCCCACCGTGGTGTCGATTTTTTTGTTAAGCGCGGCTTTCATGTCCACCTGCAGCAGAAAATGCACGCCGCCGCGCAAATCCAGCCCCAGGTACATCGGCAGCGCGCCGATAGACGCCAGCCACTGCGGGCTGCGCGACAGCAGATTGAGCGCGACCACATAATCTTCGCCCAATTTTGACTGCAGCAACTCTTTGGCCTTCAACTGCGTATCGGTGTCACCGAAGCGCGCCTTGATGCCGGTCTGATCCTGCATCAGACCTTCGGGCTTGAAACCGCCTTGGGTCAGCGCTTCTTCTACACGGCCCAACAGCGCGGGATCGATCTTCGCCATGGGTTTGATGGGTGAAACCTGTACTGCAGGCGATTCACCGAAAAAATTCGGCACAGTGTAGAGAGACCCCATCGCCAGCAAAACGGCGATCAGGAGGTATTTCCAGAGGGGATAGCGGTTCATTTTTTCGTGAGGCGTAGGGGAGGTGAGGCGCGAGGCGCAGGGGATGCGCGCGAGCGCGCCTCACCCCTCACGCCTTACGCCTTACGAGATATTCTTAAGCGTACCCTTGGGCAGCACCACCTGAACGGCGGAACGCTGCAGCACCATCTCCACACCCTGCGCGACTTCGAGTGTAACGTAGGCTTCGCTGATTTTGGTGACGCGGCCCAGGATGCCGCCGCCGCTGACCACCTCGTCGCCTTTTTGCAGCGCTTCGATCATCCCCTTGTGCTCTTTGGCGCGCTTCATTTGCGGACGGATCATCATGAAATACAGCACGCCAAACATCAACACGATGAGCACCATGCTTTCGATGCCGCCGCCCTGCGCACCGCTGCTTTGAGCCCAAGCCTGACTGATAAACATAGCTGCAACTCCCCCGGAAACCCGCTTTTGATGATAGTACGGCACAGACTTGCGTTTTCAAGCTGGCCGCGAAAAACCGCTGCATTTTAACCTATTTGTTCATCGTCCTGCCCTTCATTCTTATCCCACGCCGCAGCCACCGCAGCGAGCGTGCCGGCGGCAATCGCTGCACGCAGGCGCTGCATCAGGCGCTGATAAAAATGCAGATTATGCAGGGTGTTGAGCCGCGCACCGAGTATTTCGTTGGTTTTTTGCAGATGATGCAAATAAGCGCGCGTGAAATGCGTGCAGGTGTAGCAATCGCATTGCGCATCCAGCGCCTGGAGATCGTTGCGGTAGCGGGCATTGCGCAACTTGATCACGCCCGCGCTGGTGTACAGCCAGCCGTTGCGCGCGTTACGCGTGGGCAGCACGCAATCAAACATATCGACGCCCGCGCTCACCGCTGCCACAATATCCGCGGGGGTGCCCACGCCCATCAGGTAGCGCGGCTTGTCCGTGGGCAACCGCGGCGCGGTGTGCCGCAATATGCGCAGCATTTCTGCCTTGGTTTCACCCACCGACAGGCCGCCAATGGCATAACCGTCAAAGCCGATTTGGGTAAGTCCGGCGAGCGATTCATCGCGCAGCGGCTCGTAAACACCACCCTGCACGATGCCGAACAAGGCATTGGTGTTGCCGTGATGCGCCGCCTTTGAGCGTGCCGCCCAACGCAACGACAGCTGCATCGATTGCCGTGCTTCATCCAGTGTCGCGGGATACGGCGTGCATTCATCGAACACCATGACGATATCGGCGTTGAGTACGCGCTGGATGCGCATCGATTCCTCGGGCGTTAGAAAACACGCATCGCCATTCACCGGCGACTGAAACTTCACCCCTTCCTCGGTGATCTTGCGCAGCGCACCCAGACTGAACACCTGAAAACCACCCGAATCGGTGAGTAGCGGCCCGTCCCAGCCCATGAAACGATGCAGCCCGCCGTGCGCGCCGATCACCTCCAGCCCCGGCCGCAGCCACAGATGAAAGGTATTGCCCAGCACAATTTGCGCACCGAGGTCGCGCAGCTCCAGGGGGTTCATCGCCTTTACCGTGCCGTAAGTGCCCACCGGCATGAAAGCCGGCGTATCGATGTCGCCATGCGCCGTGCGCAACAGGCCGCGCCGCGCCAGGCCATCGCTGTGGGAGACCTTGAATTCCATCGCTGCTTACCTCACCAAGGCTGCAAGCGCGCGACGCATGTCGGCGGGCATTGCCAGCGGGCGCTGCGTGTGCCGGTCGCACGCCACATGCACAAAGTGGCCTTGCGCCGCAGCCAGCGGCTCATCGTTGCGAAAAATGCCGATCTCGAAACGCACGCTGCTGTGGCCCAGATGCGCAACCCGCAAGCCACAATGCACCGCATCCGGGAACGCAATCGGGCTAAAAAACTGGCAGCCGGTGTCCACCACCAGACACACCACCGGCGAAACCTCAAGATCGAGCACGCCCTGGCGCATCATATAGGCGTTGACTGCAGTATCGAAAAACGAATAATAAACAACGTTGTTCACATGCCGGTAGACATCGTTGTCCATCCAGCGCGTGGTGATGGCGATGAAGTGCCGGAAAGCGTCGCGAGGCTCGGGTTGTGTTCGTGTCACGGCAAACCTCTTTCAATCAGCATGGCGTCACCGTAGCTGAAAAAACGGTAGTGCTGGGCGATTGCGTGCTGGTAAGCGCGGCGCACATTATCCACGCCCGCAAACGCCGACACCAGCATCAGCAGCGTCGATTTGGGCAAATGAAAGTTGGTGAGCAGCCGGTCGACTATTTTGAAGGTGTAGCCCGGGGTGATAAAAAGCCGCGTGTCGCCGGTGCCCGCTTTCACATGACCGTCCGCGGCGGCCGACTCCAGCGCGCGCAAGCTGGTGGTGCCCACCGCCATCACCCGTGAGCCGCGCGCACGCGCCGCCTGTATCGCATCCACCGTGGCCGGCGGCACCTGGTACCACTCGCTGTGCATCTGATGATCACGCAAATCGTGAACCCGCACTGGCTGAAAAGTGCCCGCACCCACGTGCAAGGTCACGTGCGCGATGACCACACCCTGCCTGCTCAGTGCTTCCAGCATCGCGTGATCAAAATGCAGGCCCGCGGTAGGCGCGGCCACCGCACCGGGTGCGCGCGCGTAAACGGTTTGATAGCGCGCCTCGTCCGCCGCCTCTGCGGCATGCGTAATGTAGGGCGGCAGCGGCACCGCGCCATGTTGATCCAGCAGCGCAAAAATGTCCGCGCAATTTTCGAACCGCAACTCGAAAAATTCGCTGTGCCTGGCCACTACGCTGGCCATAACACCACCGGCCAGTAATAGCTGGCTCCCGCTGCGCGGGGATTTGCTCGCCCGTACCTGCGCCAGTGCCCGGTCACCTGCCAGCACGCGCTCGATCAGCACTTCCACTCTACCGCCGCTGTCCTTGGCCCCGGTGAGACGCGCCTTGATCACGCGGGTGTCGTTGAATATCATCACGTCACCGCGCGCCAGGTGGCTCGGCAACTGGGTAAATTGGCCATCGCTGCACGCACCACTGACGCCATCCAGGCGCAGCAATCGGCTCGCCGTGCGCGCCGCCACCGGAGCCTGCGCAATCAATTCCGCCGGCAGCTCAAAATTAAAATCTTGCAGAAACATCGGACGGATTATACGTGGCGGGTATGCCGCGCAGTGGCGATTGCTGGCGGTCGGCGCTATAATCCGCGCCTGTCACTTGTGTTCCCGTTGACTTCCCTTGCCGGGATGGCGGAATTGGTAGACGCACGGGACTCAAAATCCCGCGCTGGCAACAGCGTGCCGGTTCGATTCCGGCTCCCGGCACCAGATCTACAGTCAAAAACATCCAATAAAGTCTCGTAGCTCGTAGATTCTCATAGAGAAAACTACGAAACCGGCATCCCAGCCGTCCGGGGGTATTCTTCCGTTTCCGGCAAATTGAGCGTAAAGCAGAAAAGCGGGTCGCGGCATTACGTTTGCAGGCGTGGCGCGCGAGTGGTGGGAAACCAAGCGTGACCGCTGATCGGCATCGCATACGCAAGCCACGCGGCAGCGACTGGAAAAAGAGGTTTCCCCTGCTTTAGGTGGACGACCCGTGACCTGCACTGTATACAACCACACGGAGCGGCCGAAAGCCTCGCCCCACCCTGAATTCCCCCTTTAAGAAGTCCGCTACTGTTGCGCGCGTGCGATTGATCCGACAACCGCCTTACAGTATAGTAAGGTGTATCACACTTCGGAGCCCCGCCATGACGACAGCGACTTTGACGAGCAAGGGCCAGATCACCATTCCAGTCGACATTCGACATCGCCTGGGCATCGAAGCAGGCGATAGGCTTGAGTTTGTTGAGCTGGCTGAAGGGGGGTTTGCGATCAAACCTGCCAATGACGATGTTCGCTCGTTAAAGGGCTTGCTGCTGAAGCCAACTAGGCCGGTGAGCGTCGACACCATGAATGCGGCCGTACGGCAACGGGCCGCTCGACGTCAATGATCGGCATCGACACCAATATTCTGGTACGTTACATCGCCCAGGATGATCCAGCCCAGTCGAAGCTGGCAACGCACCTGATCGAAGCTGAATGCAGCCCATCAACACCGGGCTATATCAGCCTGATCGTCTTGGTTGAATTGGCCTGGGTCAGCGAAAGTTGCTACGGCGCCTCCCGTACTGACATCGCACAGATTGTGCGGCGACTGCTCAGCATCCGGCAACTGGTCGTCCAGCAAGCCGAAGTCGTATGGAAGGCCCTGCGGCAATTCGAGGGATCGAAGGCGGATTTCGCAGATAACTTGGTCGAGCAATTGGCGCTCGCAGCAGGTTGTTCGGCAGTGATGACCTTTGACAAGGCCGCGGCAAAAGCGGGCATGCGTTTACTGAGATAGGGAAAGCGGGTTTGTCTCGCGGCGCTCAACGCACTTTACGACTTGCTTGAACAACGCTTCCTGCTTCGAGGCCTTTGCCTTTGTGGACTGCTGTTACGGCAAGGTAGCAATTCCGCGTCAGGGTGAGATAATCAAAGACTTGAAGGCCCAACGGGGTCCCAGCGTGTCGCTAAAGTTTTGAGGAGAGTTTCATGCAGTTCGGATTGTTCGGCAGCGCCTCGGCACGACGAGGCAGCGGCGAGTTCGACAGCACAGAGGGCTACCACGACTGGATGGAATACAACGTCGAGGCCGAAGCACTGGGCTTTCGCAGCACGTTCTGCGTGGAGCACCATTTCACCGGCTACGGTCAGGTTTCCGCGACGCTGAATCTGCTGACCTGGTTGGGCGCGCGCACGAAATCACTACGGCTCGGCACCGCCGTGATGGTGTTGCCCTGGCACAACCCGGTGTTGTTGGCGGAACAGGCGGCAACGCTCGATCTGCTGTCCGGCGGCCGCTTGGATTTCGGTATCGGCACCGGCTATCGCTACAACGAATTCGTCGGCTTCGACGTCGCCATGAACGAGGCGCGGGAGAAATTCGAGGAATCGATAGACGTCATCCTGAAGGCCTGGACATCGAACGAACGCTTCTCGCACCAAGGAAAATTCTGGAACTTCAAGGACATCGTCGTCGAGCCGCAGTCGTTCCGCAGACCGCATCCGGCAGTGTGGATGGGCGCCGGCAGCGAAAGCTCGATTCGCGATGTCGCCCGCCGCGGCTTCAATCTG
Organism: Bordetella parapertussis; assembly: GCA_945906815.1. GTDB lineage: Bacteria > Pseudomonadota > Gammaproteobacteria > Burkholderiales > SG8-41 > UBA5216. The sequence goes on along the minus strand of CAMDRT010000010.1, from coordinate 41,495 downwards.
CTGCTGGGCCAATACGCCTCGCCGGCCGATGTGGCTCGCAACATCGAAATCTTCCGCAGCGCGGTGGAGGCCAAGGGCGAGACCTGGGATCCGCTGCGCGTGGGTGTGACCCGCGCCTTCTACGTGACCGAGAATGCGCGCGAACGCGAGGAAGCGCTGGAACGACGGCTGGCTAACCGGCTGCGGCAACTGAAGCTGGCGACGACACCCGACGGCAGGGTGCTCGGCGGACCGGATCGCGCGGACGGTGATCCGGTCGAGATCAACCTCAACAGTGCGATCTACGGCCCGCCGGATGAAATCGCGCGCAAGATCGAGGCGCTACACGCGGCCGGCGCCGGCTATCTGCTGCTCAACGGCGGCGGGTCCGGTGGCGGCGAACGGGGCCGCCACAGCCTGCGCCGCTTTGCGCGCGAAGTGATGCCTGCGTTCGCCGCGAGCTAGCCTTTCTGCGGCGACCAGCCGTAGGCCTTGGCGCACGCGCCGCCCATCAGCAGCGCCCGTTCACTGTCGCTCAGCTGGTCGGTCAGGCGGAAGGGTTCGACCGCTTGTTCGTAATTGACGACGGCGTAGGCGCGGGTCCAGTCTGTGCCCCACAGGCAGCGCTCAAAACCCCAGGCGTCGAACACGCGCGCGAGTGGCTCCCAGATGTCCGGGAAGGGATACGGTGCCTTGGACAGCGTGCAAGCACCGCTCACCTTGACCACCGCGTTCGGGCGCTTGGCGAGGTCCAGCAGCTTCGATAACTCGGCCCAGGGCTGCGGCGAGGCGGGCGGCGTGCGCGGCTGCACAAGGCCCAGATGGTCGATGATGAAGCGCGTGTCGGGGTGACGGTCGATCAGCGCCGGCACCGCATCCAGGTTGCCCGCGCACGACAGGTTGACCGGGAAGTCATGCCGCACGGCTGCGCGCGCGATGCGGTCTAGGCCCGGGTCGCTTGGGTCGCTCAGGCCGCGCCCCACTTCCTTCCTCAGCATGATGCGAATGCCGACCGTGCCCGGCGTCTGCTTCCAGTCGGCGATGGTCTCGGCCACCGCCGGATCCTCCGGATTGACCGGCTTGACGAGAGCGAGCCGGCCGGCATGGGCGCGTTGCACTTCCAGCGCATAGCTGGCGTCGTACTGGTACAGCGAAAAGGCGGAGATGAAGATCGCACCATCGACGCCGACCTTGTCCATCGCCGCCACCATCTCGTCACCCGTGACGTGGGCGGGCCAATTCGGCACATTGTGCCAAGGCCGTTGCGGCGTGTTCGCCGCATACGCGTGAACCTGGGAATCAATGATCGTCATCGGAAAAACTCCTCTGTGTTAAGCGGTTGCAGGGTATTCCCTACTTAAGGTCCAGCGCAATCACTCAGGCTGAATGCCAGCGGCTTTTACGACGTTTGCCCATTTGGCAATTTCCGCTTTGATGAAAGCGGAGAATTCTTCCGCTGAACTTGCGACAACGATATTGCCGTCCCGGGCAAGGTACTCCATGGTCTCTGGCCGGCGCAGGTAAGCAACCGTCTCCTGGTGCAGCTTGAGCAGGATTTCGCGCGGCGTCCCCGTGGGCGCAAGCAAGCCCGCCCATTGCAGCGCTTCGTAACCAGGTACGCCTGCCTCGGCAATCGTCGGCACATCCGGCAGCGCCTGCATGCGCGCGGCGGCCGTCACGCCCAGCGCATGCAGCCTTCCAGAACGCACATGAGGCAGCACCACGTACATGCTGCTCGACACCGTCGCATCAATACGCCCGCCGAGCAGATCTACAATGCCCAAGTTGCCTTTGTAGGGCACGTTGATCATGCGTATCTGCGCCATGTTGGCGAACAATTCCATGCTCAGATGCGGCAACGTGCCGTGCCCCGCTGCTGCGTAATGAATCTGGCCCGGACGCGCTTTGGCGAGCGCAATGAATGCCTGCACGGTTTTCGCTGGTACGGCGGGATGCACTGCCAGCAATTGCGGCATCGACATCACGTGAGAGATCGGCACGAAATCGCGTACTGGGTCAAACGGTAGTTTCTTATAGGTCGAGGGGTTGGTGGCAAAAGCGCCCGGCGCCATCAACAGCGTGTGGCCGTCGCGCGGCGCCTTGGCGGCGAGATCGGTGCCGACGATGGTGCCTGCACCAGCACGATTTTCCACGACCGCGGACTGGCCCCAGCGTTGGGTGAATGCCTGCGCAATCAGGCGCGCGCTGATGTCGCTGCCGCCACCAGGCGTGGAGGGCACGATGATGCGTAGCGGCCGGGTGGGATAGGCGTCCTGTGCCAGTACGTGCAGCGGCATCGCCGCCAGTAATGGCATTGCGGCGAGGACTGCCTGTCTGGGGATGCCAAACCCTGGTTGCATAGCGCTATGGAAACCCTGCGGACTGTTATGCAGGCACTCTACCTCCCCGCACCAAGCCGGTCAACGCATGGCAATGTCATTCCACACCCGCGACATAGCCTGGTGACGCTTACTGTGGTGCCGCGCCCGTGATCGGCCTGGACATCAGGCATGGACCTGCCCGACCACAAGAAACGCCGGCCGCCCGCTATACGGGTAGTTTCTGACTTATAATAAATTTTCGTTCAACACCCTGCGCGGCAGGGTAGCGCACTTCAGAGTTCGGCCTATACCAGCCGCATAATTCCTGAGTTCACGCCTCTACCATGAATGACGTAGCCCTCCAGTGTAAAACCCAAAGCACTCAGCGTCGCGGGCAGGCTACGCGCTTATGGGCCATTGCTTATCGGACATTGCGCTGTCTCACGGCATCGGTGCTGGTATGCGCCAGTGCCGGCGCACAGGATTACCCTTCGAAAACGCTGCGCCTCGTGGTCCCGTTCGCAGCCGGCGGCACCACCGATACCATTGCGCGTCTGGTCGCCCGCGAAGTGACCAAACCCCTGGGACAGTTGGTCGTAGTCGAGAATCGCCCGGGTGCCGGCGGTCTCATCGGTGCCGAAGCGGTGCTCAAGCTCCCGCCCGATGGCTACACGCTCGCCTTCGCCACCATCAGCACGCTTGCGGTACAACCGCTGGTGCAGACAAAGCCAAGTTATGACCCGCTGAAAGACTTCGCTCTGGTAACGCAGATCGCCACGCTGCCTTATGTGCTTGCGGCTCATCCCTCGCTGCCTGCGCACGCCTTACCGCAGTTGGTAAAACTCGCACACGCGAAACCCGCATCGATCAGCTATGCGTCGCCGGGGTATGGCACCGGGGCCCATCTCAACGCCGAATATCTGAGCAGCGTGACCGGCATGAAGCTCCTGCACGTCCCCTACAAAGGGGATGCGCCGGGCACCATCGATCTGGTCGCGGGTCAGGTTGCGATTGCCTTGTTTCCGCCGATCAGCCTGCTGCCGCACATAAAATCGGGGCGGCTGCGTGCGCTGGCGGTGACTTCGCTCGAGCGCTCCCGTGTGCTGCCGGATACCAGAACGGTCGCGGAATCAGGCTATCCGGGTTTCGAATCGGCATCCTGGAACGGTATCGCCGTGCGCGCGGGCACGTCCGAAATCCTAGTGCGCAGACTGCATAAGGAGATCGCAACGGTCTTGACGGAAAGCCCGCAGGTGCGCGCCAACATCGAAGCGAGCGGCAGCAAGGTGGTGGCGAATACGCCGGAGCAATTCGCAGAATACGTTCGCGGCGAAATCGCAAAGTGGCAGCGCGTCGTTGCAGCGGCCGCCATTAAGATCGACTGAGCGGCAGCGAACTATCCCTACGCACTACATCCAACAGCACCGCGCACAAGGTGGTCAGCCGGAGATCGGCGGGACCACGGGTGACTGCCAGAAGTGATCGAGCACCGCCATCAGACTGCGGCCCGGACGCGTGGCGTGGCGCAGCGCGCCATGCACGTAATCCGTCGCGGCCTCGCAGGCGGCGCGCAACGGCATACCTAGGCACAGCTGGGCCGCGATCGCCGCGGCGAGAGTGCAGCCGGTGCCATGGCCTTCGACGTCGAGACGCTCGTGGGCAAATCCCGCTCGTGTGTGGCCGTCGTAATAACGATCGATCATTGCGGCTGAACCCTGCAAGTGGCCCCCTTTCAGCAACATCGCACGCGCACCCCGCGCCAACAGTTCGGCCAAAGCGGCATCCGCGGCCGCATCGTCAGCGATGGGATGGCCGAGCAACAACTCCGCTTCGGGAATGTTCGGCGTGAGGATCGTCGCCAGTGGGATGAGCCGCGCGCACAACGCGTCCAGCGCATCGGCTTCCAGCAGCCGCGCGCCGCTGGTCGCCACCATCACCGGGTCGAGCACGATATGCGACGGCTGGTGGTGCTCCAGCGCATCGGCAACCGCGGTGATCACTTCGATGTTAGCAAGCATGCCGAGCTTGACCACACTGATACGAAAATCGTCGAAGCAGGCGTCAATCTGCGCACGCAGGAAGGCCACAGAGGGCACGTGCACGGCCATCACCCCACGCGTGTGCTGCGCTGTGAGCGCAGCAATCGCGCACACACCGTGCACGCCGTGCGCCGCAAAGGTTTTCAGGTCGGCCTGGATGCCCGCACCGCCGCCGGAGTCAGAGCCGGCGATGGTGAGGACACTCAGGGGGCGAGTGTCGGAGCGGGTCATGAGGCTATCGTTGACAGTGAAGACGGCGCATTATCGAATGGCCACTGCTCACAGCGGTAGCCCATGTCCCAGAACAGCCACTCGTAACGGCTGGTCGCACGGAAATGGCGGCGCATCGCCGCGCGCTCGGCGTCACCCACCTGGGCGGCGACCTCGTTAGTCGCCTCAAGTACCGCACCCACAACGGCGCCAAACTCAGCAGAGCCGTAGGTGCCGATCCAGCGTGCGTACAGCGGATTCGGAGAACCGGCACGCGCCAGCTCCTTACCGACCTCCCAGTAGATCCAGTAGCAAGGCAGTAGCGCAGCCAGCGCCTCATGAAAGGGTGCCCCGTAGGCGACCGCGAGCAGATAGTTAGTGTACGCGCTGGTGGTTGGCGCGAGCGGCGTGGCGACCGCAGCTTGCGCGGTCAGCCCGAACTCGCGGAAGAAGCCTTCGTGGAGCGTGCGCTCGACGCGGAGCGCGCCCGCTGCGTGTTCGGCCAGCATCACGATCCAGTCATCCTTCGGCGCGCGTGCCCCGGCAATCGCGAGCGCCCGGGCGAACTCACGCAGGTAGAGCGCGTCCTGGACCGCGTAGAACTCGAAGCGCTCGCGCGACAGCGATCCGTCGGTTAGCCCCACGATGAACGGGTGGCGCAGGATGGTAGCGTAGATCGGCGCAATCGATACCCACAACGCATCCGTGAACGAAGTCTGGGGGAGCGCGAGGCGTGGCGCGCTCACGAGCGTATCTTCCATAGGGGATGGCCGGGGGTTGTGCTCGAAAGTTGTGGAGGACGTGGCATGAGTGTGGAATGAGAGGGCGGCGTAGGCTTGATGATTCTTCCGCAATCATCCACCTTTTGCAAGGCGTGAGTCAGGCGTGAGTCAGGAATTCTTCTTGCGTCGTCGCGCGGGCAAGATCGCATCCGGTATTTTCTCGGTTTGGTCTGCATCGGGTGGCCCCTTGAGCTCGACGGTGTTTCCGTCCGGATCGGTCAGATACAGCGAAGGACCGTGACCCAGTGCGCCATAGCGGCGCGCGACTTTACCGGGCTCGATGCCTTTTCGTTGCAGATAAGCGATGATTTTCTTCTCTGAAAATTCGGCAAGCTGCACACAGTAATGATCCATGTTACGTCGCTTCGATGCTGCCGCTGCGCCGCCTGGCTTTCCGGCCGGCCCGCTCACATCGACCAAATCGATCAGACTCGCGCCCGCGCGTAGCTGGGTCAGCCCGAGGCTGGGCAGCACCCGCTCGACTTTGCAGCCCAGCACGGCCGCATACCATGCGCACGCGCGCGGAATATCCGCAACCCTGAGAACGACGTGATCGAGCCCTAGCGTCTTGATAACTGCCATGTCTCACCTTCCTCTACAGGCAAACAGAAATCTGAATGTAGCGATGCGGATACTGTGACAGACGGCGGGCCTGCCTGTCCAGCTTGACGCGCAGGCCGCGGCCGCTGATGACACTGCTGCCTCCCTTCCCATGTGCCTGTCATCAAGCGATCACAGTGAAAATATGGCAAGATGCTTCTGGGGAAAGGCCATGCTTGCCGGCGGCCAGGATCGCTCGCCATCGGTACGCAATGACGCGCTGATCCACTGCAATGGAGAAGAGGTTCGCGATGATCGAGGAACGGGTACTGAAGCGGGCCCCGCTGGTGCTGGATCAGCGGGCGCGCGAGCGCTACTTTGAGGACGGCTTTTTGACTGTGCCAGGCTACATCGGCGCCGCGTGGCTAGCGCGGCTGCGTGCCGTTGTCGCCACCAAGGTCGAGGCGTCACGGGCGCTCTCGGCCTCCGATGATCAGTTCGACCTGGCGCCGGATCACTGCGCCGCTAAGCCGAACATCCGCCGTCTGCGCAAAGCCGTGGATCAGCATCCCGAGCTGTGGGCGTTCGCGCAGGATCCGACGGTGGTCGATCTGGTGGCGGACGTACTCGGCCCGGATGTGCGCTTCCACAGTTCGAAGCTGAACTTCAAGTGGTCGGACGGGGGTGACGCGGTGCGCTGGCACCAGGACATCCAGGCATGGCCGCACACCAGCTTTAGCGTGCTCACCTTCGGCGTCTACCTCGACGACACCAGCGCCGAGCAGGGCCCGCTCACGGCGCTACCTGGCACGCACCGCGGGCCGCTATTCGAGCAGTTCGACGACAGCGGCCGCTGGAGCGGAGCGCTTTCAGCGCGCGATGCAGCGACCCTGCCGACCGACCGCGGCACCGATATGTGCGGGCCGGCCGGCACGGTAGTGCTGATCGACTGCCGCGTCGTACACGGCTCGGCCATCAACTACTCGTCGCGTTTTCGCCCGCTGCTCCTTAACGTGTACTCCGCGGCCGACACGCTGCCGCTCACGCCGGCGCCAGCGCCCACCACGCGCACAGGCGTGCTGGTGCGCGGCGAGGAGCCTTTGCACGTCCACATGGAGCCGTATCCGGCGCGCCTGCCGCCGCGCTGGGACCAGGTCGGCTATCGCTCTATTTTCGCCGCTCAGGGCACGGCGCAACCGATGACGATGGACTGAAGGAGCAAACACATGAACTACGGCGTTGCGATTTTCTTTACGGATTATTCGATCGGACCAGTCGAGATCGGCACCGCGCTCGAGGAGCGCGGCTTTGAAAGCCTGTGGGCGCCGGAGCACAGCCACATTCCGCTGACCCGCAAATCGCCCTACCCGCAGGGAGGCGACTTGCCGAAGAAATACTACGATGTGATGGACCCCTTCGTGACGCTGGCGGCGGCTGCTGCGGTGACGAAGCAGCTTAAGGTTGGCACCGGCATCTGCCTGGTCGTGCAGCGCGATCCCATCCAGACCGCGAAGTCGGTGGCGAGCCTTGACCAGATCTCCAAGGGCCGCTTTCTCTTTGGCATCGGCGCCGGCTGGAACGAAGACGAGATGGCTAACCACGGCACCAGCGATTTCAAGGGCCGCTTCAAGCTGATGGAGGAACGCGTGCGGGCCATGCGCGAGATCTGGACCCGGCCAAAAGCGGAATTCAACGGGACCCACGTCAAGTTCGGCCCTATGATGAGCTGGCCAAAGCCGCTACAAAAGCCGCTGCCAGTGATCGTCGGCGGCATGTATCCGTACGGTGCGCGGCGCGCCATCGCGTTCGGCGACGGCTGGATTCCGCACGCGACGCGTCCCGAGTATGGGGGGAGCGACATCCTTGAGCACTTGCCGGCGTTTCGTGAGATGGCAACAGCGGCGGGGCGCGATCCGGCAGCGATCCCGATTACGACTTTCAACCCGCCGGCCGAGCCTGACACCCTGAAACGTTTCCGCGACGCCGGCATCGAGCGCGTGGTCTTCTCCATTGCCTCGGAGGACAAGGACAAGACACTCGCCACGCTCGATAAACTGGCGGCCGTAATGCGGCAGGCGGGCTGATTACTTCCCGAGGTTGCTAGGCGCGAAGATATGCGGGCCGATTTCGGCAACCCGCCGCGCCCCCACATAGCCGAAGGAGCGCTCCATTTCATCAGAAAGTATCTTGATGGCCCGCGCGGCGCCCGCCTGCCCGCCGCAGGCCGTGCCGTAAAGCGTCGCCCTGCCGACCAACACCATCTGGGCGCCTAGGGCCAACGCTTTGACGATGTCGCTGCCGCGGCGAATGCCGCTGTCGAGTATGACCGTGCAGCGGTCGCCGACCGCCGCCACGATCTCCGGCAGTATGTCTATGGTCGCTATGGCGCTGTCGAAGGCGCGTCCGCCGTGATTTGACACCACCACGGCATCGGCGCCCGCATCGACGGCGGCCCGCGCCTGATCACCGCTCAGTATGCTTTTGACGATGAGCTTGCGCGGCCAGAAGTCGCGGAATTTCCTGATATGTTCCCAGGTCATCGCCTCGAATCGCTGCGGACGCATGCGCTTCTTGCCGTCGATGACCGAAAAGCGGTAGCGCTCAGGGTAATTGGCGTTGGTAGGCATGCCTTCGTTCATGAGGTACTTGCGCATCACGCGCCACATCCAGCCGGGATGCATCATCATGTCCACCGCCGCCGTCACATTGGGCTGGAACGGAAAGGAGAAACCGTTGCGCTCATTGTGTTCGCGCCCACGGCCCGGCGCGTGGTCTATCGTAACCACCAGAGCTTCCCAACCCAGGTCGCGCGCACGCGTGACCATTTCGTAGTTGCCCGCCTCATCCTCCCAGGGATAAAGCTGGAACCACTTGCGCGCATCGGGCACCGCCCTCGTGACTTCCTCCATCGAGGTCAGCGCTCCCATGGCCAGCGTAACGGGAATGCCCGCCGCGGCAGCGGCCCTCGCCAGTTCCACCTCGCCTTGATACCACATCAGTCCAGCGCTGCCCGTAGGCGCGATCCCGAACGGCAGGTTGATGCGCTTGCCGAAGATCTCGGTGCCAAGGTCGCGCGTTGACCAATCGTTGAGAAAGTGCGTGTGCAGTTTAAGGCGCTGAAACGCCGCCCGGTTTTCCTCGAGCGAAATCCCGTCCTCAGTACCCTTATCGACGTACTCGAAGATCCCCTTGGGCAGGCGACGCTTCGCACCCTCGCGCAGATCAAAAATGTTGTAGCACTGATCAATGCTTGCCATCGAATCGTCCCCCAGCTGTTTGGGTTGTTTTGGTGTTGGCCACGAAATACCCGTTAATCAAGTGATGGCATCAGCATCACAATCATGCACGTTGTCATAGGTGATGGTATCTTACAATGGCGAGCGCCTATACTTCGTGTTCAGACTATCTGATCCACACTTAGGGCGCTAGCACCGCCGCTATAGCATGCCCTTGTCTCAGCCCTTGCTCACAGGAGAAACACCATGATCCACGTCGTAGCCATCCTCACCACCAAGCCCGGCATGCGTGACAGCGTGCTGGCAGCGTTTCGCGCCAACATTCCCGCGGTCATCGCGGAAGACGGCTGTATTGAGTACGGCCCCGCCATCGATGCCGAAGGGCTGGGCGGTTTCCAGACCCAGTTCGGCGCTGACACTTTTGTGGTCATCGAAAAATGGCGCGACGTTGCCGCGCTCAAGGCGCACGCCGCCGCGCCGCACATGGCCGCCTACGCGGCCAAGGTCAAGGACATGCTCGCCGGCCGCGTAATACATGTGCTGTCGCCCGCGGGCTAGGCGGATTTAGCTCAAATCACGCCCTCTGCTGCCATCGCCTCGATCTCCTGCGGCGAAAACCCCAGCAGTTCGCCGAACACATAGTTGTTGTCTTCGCCGTAGCACGGGGCACCGCGGTCCAGGCGTCCGCCGATGTAGGCCGGACTCTCGCTCATTTTTACCGGCACTTCGGCAATCGGCCAGCGGCCGATCTTGGTGCCGGTGACTTCGGTCAGCCATTCGAGTGACTTCAGTTGCGGATCGTTATCGCAGCGGTCTCCCGCGTGCTGACACACGCCCGCAGGCACGCCGGCTTTTTGCAGTGCATGCATCGCGGCGTACGGTTCCTGCGTTTTGGTCCAGCTGCCGATGAGCTTGTCGAGCGCGTCCAGATTGGCCATGCGCGACGCAAGATCCTTGAACCGCGCATCGCGCGTCCACTCGGGATGCCCGGCAACTTGCGCCAGCGCGGCCCACTCGGCTTCGTTAAAGCACGCTATCGCGATCCAGCGATCGTCGCCGGCACACGGATAGGCACCGTGCGGCGCTGCCGGTTTGTACGGCGAGCGATTTCCGGTACGTGTCCAGATGCGGCCGTTGGCCGACCAGTCGAGAATTGCCGGCCCGTTGATGAAAAGGCCGACCTCGGTCTGCGACGCATCGATCCATTGCCCCTGGCCGGTGCGATCGCGATGGAACAAGGCACTCAACATGGCGAGCGCAAAGCTGTAGGCACCCATCCAGTCGAGATACGAATAACCCCAGCCCGCCGGCATCGCCGGTTCGGGTAGCCCGGACATCTCGGACAAGCCCGCGAACGCATTGGCGATGGGACCTACGGTACGAAAGCGCCCGTAGGTGCCTTGCGCGCCCATGCCCGACTGCTGCACGTAGATGATGTCGGGCTTGATCTTGCACAACTCGCTGTAGCCTAGCCCCCAGTTGTCGAGCACGCCCGGCGAGAAACCTTCCGCCACGATGTCTGACATGGCGACCAGGCGCTTGGCGATCGCCAGACCTTGCGGATGACGCACGTTAAGCGAAATGCCGCGCTTGCCCGGATTCTTATTGTTGAATTGTCCGCCCATGTTCACATCGGTAACACCGGGCAGCGGCGCAGTAGCCTTGTCGCGTGCTTCGCGCCCGCCGACCGGCGCCATGGCGGCGAGGCGCGTATCCGGATGACTTTTCAGTTCGATCTTGATGCTCTCCGCGCCGAACGCGCTCAAAAAGCGGGTACCGCCGGCCGAGGCCAGAAACCAGGTGAAATCGACTATGCGTATGCCGTGCAGCGGAAACGGCTTGCCGCGCTGGGACGGCGGCTCTTGGGGATCCACCCGTGCATTGGGGCTGATCACCGGATGCGCACGCCGTGGTGACGAGGGCGAGGCCATCACCGACGCGGCGTCTTCATTCAACAGAGGCGCGCGGCGGCCCACTACCCACTGATTCGCCGTGCTGATCCACTTGCTGGTGGCGTAGCGAAACGATTTTCCCAACTCGGGATGCTCTACATCGGTGACGCTTTTGCGCACGAGCCAGTGCTCATCGAGCGCATTCTCGTGCGGCTTGCGCAGCGGCGCGCACAACAAGCCGGCCTCTTGCGCCTCGCGCCAGGGCACATTCTCATAGGTGAATGCGCGCACAAAACGCTGCACGGCTTCCATCCCCTCGTCGCGTGTCGCGGTCACCGGGCCGGTGCCGGGGATAAAACGGCCGCCTCTGGCCGGGGCAGCAGTTTCCGCGGTGAAACCAGCGGCCATGCCGTGCTTCTCCAATAATTTAATCAGGCGCTCGCCATCGTCGGGCCGGTTGCCGAGGTTCGCCATCACCCAGCGCCCATCCTTGGTGTGCGCGATCGAGGGATTGGGCGCAACGCCCTCACGCGCATGACGGCAAGTCTGGCGCAGCACAATCGCGTGGCGCATGACCCAAGTCATGAGATCGACTTCGGTGGATTTCGCCACCGCCTCGTGGATCGCGCATGACACCTGCTGGCCTTTGCCCGTGCGCAGGCGATACAGCAGTGCGGCGAGTATCGTCATGCTGAGTTGCTCACCCGCGATGTGATAGGCGTGCCACATCTGCGGCGCAATCGGCGGCAGATCATATTTGCCATCGGGCGCGGGGTCGTAGCCGCAGTTCATCATCACCCCGCCCAGCGCCAGGTGGATCAGGTCCGAGGCCTTGAACTCGGCCCACGGGCCGTTGTCGCCAAAGGGTGTGACGCGTGCGTGAATCAGCGTGGGGAATTCTTTTTTGAGCGTGTCCGCGCTCAATCCATAAGCGTCGAGCTCCCCTTTGGGCGAGGATTCCAGCAGGATATCGGCACCAGCAATCAACTCACGAAATTTAGCGCGGTCTTTTTCCTGCTTCAGATCGAGTTCTATCGAGCGTTTGCCACGATTGTACTGCCAGAAGAACAACGAGCCGTTGGTATCGGCTTTGTCTTGATAAAAAGGCCCGATGCGGCGCGTGGGGCTGCCCCCGGGCGGTTCCACTTTGATCACATCAGCGCCCAGCCCAGCCAGTGTCAGGCCGCAGTATTCGGCCTTTTCATCGGCGAACTCGATGACGCGTATGCCGGCGAGCGATGCGGGGCCGGAAGCGGAATGTTCGTTCTGTGCTGCCATGGTAACTATCCCTTCAATGGTATGGGTTGGGGTCTAATTCGGTACGAGATGTTCACCCGGCGCCGGCAAGTGCCGGATCGGCGCACACGCGAGACCTGCGTTGCGCGTTGCTCTCCCCAAAGCATGGGCAAGGCAGCTTACAGCGCTGGCATCATAGCGGAAGATACCATCGCACTGCCGGATGTTTCTAGCGCAGCGGCACCCACTCTGGCGAACCAGAGTCTCGGCCTAAGTCTTTCGCAACACGCTACGTCAGAATGAGCGCCAAATAATGGACCGCGAGCCAGGCCGTGACGAGCCCCACACCCACGATCAAACAGGCTCTGTGTTTTGCGTAGTCGCGCTTGACCTCTGATTGCAGCCATTCCTCGGCAGTCTTTGGACTTTTCCACAAGTACAACAAGATCAGGAGAGTGCCCACAGTAATCGCGAGTAGACCCACGATATTGAGTATCCACGTAGCGGACAATTTGCCCCCTCCTGACGATGGAACATCGAACTGTAAAGATTATGACTCAAGCGATAACAATAGGGAACAGCCAGCCTCGATTTAGCCTATCGCATGCGCGAATTGAGAAAATCTGCCGCAGCAGCGCATCCCCTTATGATGGACTCTGCTGCTTAGCGGATGAACTGCTCGACATAATTTTCGCCCAGGCCTACCGCCGCGTAGTGCGCGCGGGCCTTGTCGAGGCGCGTGAACACATCGTCGTATCCGGTGGCAACCCCCTGCGGGTCGACATACATCAGGCTGCCGGTCACCTGAAACAGGGTCACCATCTCGCTGCAGCCTTCGGGCACCACCAGTGTGTGCGTCTCGCCCGGCGGCTCGAAGATGTAACTACCTTCCTCGGCGACCCAGTCGTGCTCCAAATACAGCCAGCGGCCCTTGAACACCCACGCGTGTACTGCGCCCGCGTGGCGATGGCGCGCGATCATGCCCGCCTTGGTGACGCGCATGACGTGGGTGTACTGGCCCTGCGTGACATTAAATTGCAACGGGCGTACGGCGATGTGCTCCGACAGCGGCACCCACAGGCGCGGGTCGTGCTGACCTATCGCGTCGTGAATCACCAGGTCGGGGCGCATGTCGCGCGGCTGCGGCTTTTGATACGGCATACGCTGGGGATCGGTTACGGATTGCGCTAGCGGTTTATTCACCCTGTGCTCCTGGCTGTGGTCGGTGGCGGTGGCGGAACTTCTGGTGCGGCAGCGCCTTACAGGGTCGAGGCCTTCCCCGGATCCATCTCCGGCTTGAGTGCGATTTGTGCGATGTTGATCGCACTGTAATAACTGCAGGTGAGCGTGAGGTCCACCACGCCCCGGGTTCCTAATAACTTTTGGGCGGCGGCAAAAACTTCATCGGTCACGTTTTTATCGCGCAGCAATTGGTGCACAAAACGGGTGATGAGCTGTTCATCAGCGCTCAGCGCTGCCAACCCAGCCCCGCTACGGATAGCTTCGAGGGAGGCAGCGCTGACACCCACCTTCGCGGCCAGTGCGGCGTGCGCTGTCCACTCGATGTCGGAGTTCCACTCGCGCGCAAGCACGGTAATGGCGAATTCCTTGAGGTTTTCCGGCAGCGCGCTCTGGAATCGCAGCACCGCGCCCATCGAGGTCAGATAACTCGCGGCTTGCGGGCTATTCAGCAAAGTCCGGAATTGCAGGCCCACTTTGTCCGCATTGCGGTCGCGACGGATACGGTCGTAAATCTCCTGCCCCTCGGCATTCATCTCATCCCGCTCTACATACGGTACGCGCGCCATGTTTGTCTCCAGTTGGGGTTTCATCCAATATAGAATGCCCTGTGCATATGGGCGCAATGAAAATAAACCAGCCACAGGAGGCTCCAATGGCAAGACTACCCCCAGCAAGCCGAGACAGCGTTCCCGAAAAACAGCGCGGCGCGTTCGATGAACTGGTGCAAGGGTATGGCGCGGTTCCGCGCTCCGGCCCCGGCTCCATCATGATCCACGTGCCCAAAGTGCACCAAATGATGAATGCCGTGAATCTCTATCTGCGCAACGAATCCTCGCTGCCGAAAAAGATTCAGGAACTGGCGATGCTGGTCACCGCGCGCGAGATGGATTGCCAGTACGTCTGGAACGCGCACGCAGCATCGGCACGCGCCAGCGGTGTCGGTGACGCGCTGGTCGACGCGTTGCGCGACCGCCTGCCGCTACCGCAGCTTGCCGATGACGAGAGCGCCGTGGTGCGCTTCGGACAGGAATTCTTCCGCACCCATCGCGTGAGCCGCGGCGCATTTCAATTGGCGCTGGAGCAGTTGGGCAAGCAGGGCGTGATCGAACTGGGCCTGATCCTGGGCAACTACAATGGCATAGCCTTGCTCGTCAACGCGTTCGATGCCGACCTGCCGGCGGACAGAAAAGAACGCATCCTGCCGGTTTGAGGTGGCGCCTGCGTGCGGCTTTAAGTTGACGGCCCGGCCTGCGGCGCATTAGGCTTGCCTGCGCCGGGTGCCATACCCCTATACACGATCGTTTCTCGACAGGAGATGCCCATGTCCGCAGTTCTGAATCGACTCACCATCAAGCCCCTGCACCCGCTGTTTGTCGCCGAGATCACCGGCATCGACCTGACCGTGCCGGTCGCGCGCGAGGATTTCCGCGTCATCTGGGAAGCCTTTAACCAGCACCAGATTCTGGTGTTTCGCGACCAGCCCTTCGATGACGCGTCGCAGATTGCATTCAGCCGCAACTTCGGCACGCTGGAGACGACGGAGGCGCACGCGGCAAATAACTACCAGCCCGGCGCTATCGCGGTGATGACCAATATGGACGCGCAGGGCAAGCTGTTGCCGCTGGACCATCCCAGCATGATCCACCGGCTGCGCAATGAGGAATGGCACACCGATAGTTCGTTCAAGTCTGTCGCCGCACTCTGCTCATTGCTGTCGGGCAGGCAGGTGCCGCCGGCCGGCGGCAATACCGATTTCGCCAGCGCACGTGCCGCCTACGCGGCACTCCCCGCAGCGCGCAAGGCAGCGCTGGAGGGTAAGACCGTGATCCACCGCGTAGCGGAGCCCGGCAATAGCGATGACCCTGCCTATAACGAAGAACAAAAGCAGCGTCTCACCGTCACCCACCCCCTGCTGCGCACCAACCCGGTGAATGGCCGCAAGAATTTTTACGTCGGTGCACATGCGCAGGAGATCGTCGACATGCCGCACGAGGATGCGCGAAAACTTCTGCATGAGCTCACCGCGTTCTGCACGCAGCCGCAATTCGTCTACAGCCATGCGTGGCGTCAGCACGACCTGGTGATCTGGGACAACCGCTGTGCGCTGCACCGCGCCACCACATTCGACAAAACCCTGTACCGCCGCAACATGCACCGCACCACCGTGGCGGGCACGGCGCCGGACAGTGCGTTGGCAAACCTGCCGGGATGACGCAGCCTATGCCGCAACGCGTGGGCACCGTGCCCCCCCTACCCTCTGGCACTGGCTTTGCATTCCGCTAATCAAACCACCGCCGCTTGTAACTAATTCCCGGCGCGTTCGGCCCTGCGCCCGCAGGGTCTACCCACAGTGATTTGCCCGGATGTTTCAGCGGCACGCCGTTAAAGCGCTCGCGCAGCCAGTCGCACACGAAGGCGTGGATGTCGGCCTCCCACACCGAACTGCGACCCTTTTGCGTGATCGAGCCATTGTGATGCTGATCGGGCAGCACCCACAGTTCGGCGGGCGCCTGCATCTGATCGAACAAGCGGTACACCTCACCCACCGGCGCGCGCGGATCGTATTCGCCGGTGACAATCAGCGTGGGACAGGTGATTTTATCCATCAGCCCATCCATGGTCATTTTTTGCCACACCGCATCGAGTTCGTCTTCGCTGGAGGATTGCGTGAGATAGGCGAAGAGTTGCTTGTAGCGCGGCGATTCTTCGGTCATCAAATAGTATTTGTCGACAAACGACGCCCACGGTGCAGCCGCGGCAGCAATGTGACGATTTTTCGCGGCGATGCGCATACCCCAGAACGAACCGAAAGAGAGTGCATAGACGCCGATTTTTTGGGCGTCGACCTCCTTGCGTTGGATCAAATAATCGATCACCGCGCCCGCCGCATCTTCATAGTTGTCGTCGGTGAGGCGGATGCCACGCAGATTGCTCTCGCCTTGCCCGGGGCCGTCAAACGAAAACACATGCATGCCACGTTGCAGCGCCTGGTTGTAGTACGGATGCGGCCACGCCTCCTTGGTCTGATCGCAACCGGGCACATAAAAAATCAGCGGCTTGGCGCCATCGCCGGGCGCCAAATGCAGATTACCCGACACCACCGTGCCGTTCCACGGCACATCCACATGCTCAATGCGATAAGGCGCCAGTTCGCGCACCTTGTCGTAGCAGCGCATGACCCCGCCATGCAGAAATTTTTTCTCATCGGCGGTCTCGAACACCACGTGCTGGGCATCGGCGTACTGCAGCGCCGCCGAGTAATACAGTTCCATCGCCGTTTCCTTGTGACCCGCCTCCATCTCCGCCTGTGCCAAACGTTCGGATTTTTTCGCCGCCAGGCCCAGGTGTTTGGCGATCATGTCGTGGCTGCGCACAGTGCGCGGCAAGCGCCCGCGACCATCGGGCTGAAAATGGAAAGTCTTGCCGGTTTCTTTCACCATCCAGTCAAAGAACCATTGCTGATTGTCGCGCTGCAGATGCGGTTGGCCTTTTTTGGCGCGGGCGGGACTGGGCATTTGTGTTCCTTAAGTATTTTTTAAAAACAACTGCTTATATCTACACCCCGCCTCATGCAGCGTGGGGGAATTCGGCAGGAATTTGTACATGGCGAGGACTATAATAGTTCATCCTCCAGCCTAGGGACATGCCCACATGACCATTGCGATCAACGCCTATACGCCCCACTTCGTCGCGGAAATCTATGATGTGGATTTGTCGCAGCCGGTGTCTGCAGAAGATATGCATGCGATCAAGCAGGTATTCTGGAAATACGGCGTGCTGGTGTTCCCCGATCAAAAACTGTCGCCGCAGCACCACGTCGATTTCGCCCAGCAATTTGGCCCGATCGAAATGGACCGCGTGCTGGCCATGGAGAACGCGGCCCCGCGCCTGGGTGCGGCTTTTGCCGACATTTCCAATCTGAATGTTGAAGGCAAAATCTGGGACAAGGACAGCCGCCAGCGCATGTACAAGGAAGGCAACAAACTGTGGCACACCGACAGTTCTTTCAAATACAAGCCGGGGCTGTGCTCGTTGCTGTACTCAAAGACGGTGGTGCCCATCGGCGGCCACACCGAATTCGCCGACCAGCGCGCGGCCTACGATGCACTGCCCGACGCCATGAAACAAAAGCTCGCCGGCCTGGTGGCGGAGCACTCGATAGCGGCGTCGCGCCGGCGCACCGGCTTCGCGAACTTTGAGCCCGAAGAAGCCCAGCGCCTGCCACCGGTGCCGCAGCTGCTGGTGCGCACGATACCGCAGAACAGCAGAAAATCGCTCTACGTTGCTTCGCACATCGGGCGCATTTTAGGCATGGCCGCCGCCGAAGGTGAAGCACTGTTCCAGCAACTGCTGGCGCACGTTACCCAGCGCCAGTTTGTGCACACCCATCGCTGGCGTCCCAATGATCTGGTGATGTGGGACAACCGCTGCACCATGCATCGCGGCACCGATTTCGATGACATGCGCTTCGTGCGCGATATGCGGCGCGCAACGGTGAGCGATATTGCCAATACCTGCGAGCAGGAAGGGGTGGCAGTGCCGGCGTAGGTGCCTAAGCTTATGCGTTATGCCGCGTTGAGCTTAACCTTTTCGACATTCGCAAGACTAACGCGCTGCCGCGCATGCCAAAGATCGTAGTTGTATTGCATCGAGAGCCAGCTTTCAGGCGTGCGTCCAAGCGCCTTCGACAGCCGCAGCGCCATCTCCGGAGTCACCGCACTCGACCCTTTAAGGATGCGGCTTAACGTCGAAGCGGCAACGCCTAGCTTGAGAGCAAGCTCTCGGCCGCTCAGTTTATTGGGATCAAGATAGACTTGAGTGATGAATTCACCCGGATGCGGGGGATTGTGCATAGCCATCAATGATAATCCTCATAATCTAGAACGTAAGCATCTCCATCCCGGAATTCAAAGGTCAGCCGCCAATTTCCATTGATCCACATGGACCAGCGACCCTTTTCGCGTCCCTTCAATGGATGAAGGCGATAGCCAGGAATGTTCATATCCTCGATCTTTTGGGCGGTATCCAACGCCGCAAGTTGCATGCGCAGGCGAGAGGCATGATGCGGCTGGATACCGGCTACACTTCCCGACTCGAAAAACCTCCTTAGGCCCTTGTGCAGGAATGTCTTGATCACGCGCCATTATACCGTGTTGCGCATCACGCAACAACTGCCCAGCCTGCATTGCATGAACTTCCAACATTTGATAGCCGTTACATCAGCGCCCATTTATTGGCTGGGTGGGTGCTTGAGTGCCCCGCAGCCCTGGCCAACCATCGCGGGTGCCAGCTTCCAAAGACGCTCAGCGTTGCCGTGGGCTACGGCGTGCGCGACTTCGGCCGGCAGCTTGCCGAGCGCCTCACGCCAGAGGTCGACCTGCTGCACATACTTCTCGGACCAGTGCTCGGGCCAGACATTGTCGAGCGCGAGCACGAAGCGGTCGGGGTGTTGCAGTAGCAGGGCCTTCCACTCAGGAGCAAGTTCCCTGTCGGCGAACATGTTGGTCCACAGCTGCCGGCTCTCGTTGGCCACCAGCGTGTTGGCATGCGAGGTGAGAAACACCAGATTGGGGTGTGCCGCCAGCAGAGCGCCTGCATCACTCGCATCGAGTTGCGCCATGTGGATCAGCGCAAACCGATGCTCGGGATGCTGACTGAGCAGCGATGTGAGCTCGGCCATGCGCTTCGCGCGGACACTGGCGCCATAGGCGCTGGCGAGCCAGCGGAATTCGTAGTGCAATACTACCGGCCAGCCTTTTGCGATGGCGCGCTTTATTGCCTCCTTAACTTGCGGCGTGTTCGCCGCCACATTGACCTCGGGCGCTCGCTTACCCTTGGGCGCGTGCACGAGAGTGATCTCGCTTATCGCCCTGAACGCGGGCTCCCTGAACTGCTCGTCGAGCAGTGTGTAGTACCCAGGCCGGTTCTCGTCGAACGCACGGCCTTTCGTGCGCACCGACGGCACGACGCAGGCGGGGTGCGTCGAGCCCAGATCGAGAACCTGTGCCGTCGTCACGCGTCCCCGTGCCGACAGCAGGACCTGGGTCACGCCAGCGCGGGCCGCGTACTCGATCACCTGCGCAACCGGCACGCTCTCATCGAACTGGCTGTGGGCATCGATGATAGGGAGGACATGCGATGCGCCAAGTGCAGGCACGATTAGCGCAAAGCAGGAAAGGAAACCCGTCAGTGATATCCCATATGCGTTGCCCATCATGAACCGTACCTTTTTTATGCGGCCGAACTTGTAGTCGGCTCTGCGAACTTGCGCATTGCCGGGCCAGTACTTGCGGGCTACAGCGCCATCATCCCTGCCCACCACTGCAGCTTCCCGTTCAGTTCAGTATCGTACTTGCGCACAAAGGTGAGCTTGCCGTCGTCGCCGATGCGGAACACGCTCATGGCGGCGGGCGCGACACGCACCTCGCTGCCGCTGTCGCTCACTTTCACCCACATGTCGCGGATGCTGGCCGATACCAGCAGCCGCCCGCTGGGGTCGATGCCGAGGGTGCGCACGTGGTGGGTTTGCGGATCGATACTTTGAATCAGCGTGGGCTCGCCGCTATCCGGGTTGATGGCAAACACCGCGATGCTGTTTTCGCCACCGGCAAAAACTTTTTTACCGCCGCATTCGACGGTGCTGTCCGCGCGATTGGCGGTATAAACGAAATGACCATTCGGATGCACGTGGATTGCACTGGTGGTCTGGTGCATTTTGGGATCGCGCGGAGCCGCCAGTGTGGTTTTCATGAAAGCCGGTTCGGGCGCGATGCTGTCACCGTTGATGCAGTGCATGTGCATCTCGTTCTGGCTTTCGATGTTGGCGTACAGCCACGGTCGCGTCGGATGATAATCGACATGACGCGGACGGTAGTCAAAACCGTTTTTGCCACCGACAATATTGGCTGCGGGGGTGAGCTGCCCCTCCGTAAAATTGAACACCTTGATCGCGCCGGGATCTTCCGGCTTATCGGGGCGCACGTCGTTGCCACGTGCGGGGAAAACCACCAGGCGGTTCGAGGGCGTCACCGTGACCTGATGCGCGTAGATGCCGACATCGACCGGTGAGGTTTGTGGCACCTGTGCGCCCACCGTGCCGTCGGCTTCGATGCGATGCACGGTGATATGGCTGGGGTTATTGAAAGCCGTCAGCGCATAGCGGCCACTGCGGTCGACACAGTGGTGTATCGGACGCGAGGGCAGCGGCTGCGATTCACCATGCAGCGCGAGCGCCCCCTGTGCATCGATGCGCACCGCGCACAAACGATGCATCTTGCCGGGATTGGGCGTGTTGCCCGACGCTGCGTCACTGGTGGAAACCGTCAGAAATTTTTTGGAAGGATGCGGCCACACATACTGCACATTGGAGGGCAACGTGATGGAAGCGCGCCGCGTCAGCGTGGCGGCATCGATGTCCACCGCAAAATGCGTGAGCTGGTCACCGACGCTTTGGTACAGCGCTGCAGAATTGCTGCTCATGATGATTCCCCGTTAAAATACAAATAAAAACAAATAGTTACAATGTTGCATCTCGTAGTGCGCTGTGCGCGCGATTGCGCTTGCGGTAAACAGAGGCTGCGATTCGTGCGCACATCGCTACGGATGGCCTGCGCTGTTCAAATTGTCGTTACGCCAGCCCCACAAACCCCGTCCACCACTGAAGTTTTCCACCCAGATCAACATCGTATTTGCGCACAAAAGTGAGCTTCCCATCGTCACCAATACGGAACACCGTCATGGCTGCCGGCACCTGGCGCACGTTGTTGCCGTCGCGCACCATTAGGCTGTTGATGCTGGCAGCCACCATCAGGCGGCCACTGGGGTCGATGCTGAAGGTGCGGATGTGATAGCTCTGCGGATCAATATGCTGTAGCAGCGTCGGTTCGCCGGTGGTCGGGTTGATTGAAAACACCGCGATGTTGTTTTCGCCGCCGCGAAATACCCGCTTGCCGCCAAAATCCACGGTGGCGTTGGCACGGTTCGATATGTAAACCGTGCGGCCATTGGGATGCACATGTATCGCGCCGGTGGCTTGTGGGAAATGGATATCGTAGTTGCCAATGGTGGTACTCTTTTTGAACGCAGGTTCCGGCGCGAGACTATCGCCCTGCATGTGGTGCATATGCATCTCGTTCTGTGATTCCACACAGACATAGACCCAGGGGCGCGTCGGATGAAAATCACATGGCGCGGGCCGTAGCCCAAGCCGCCCTTACCGCCGACAGGCAGGTTGGCTAACGGCGACAACTGGCCATCCTTTAAGTTGTAGATTTTCAGCGCGCCGGGATCTTCGGCTTTTTTGGCTTCGGGCCGGTTGCCGCGGGTGACCAGAATGACCGAACGATTGGCAGGCGTGGGCAGTATCTGATGCGCGAAAATGCCCAGGTCGAGTTTGGCTGTCTGCTGCACCTGCGCGCCCAGGGTTCCGTCGCTGTTGATGCGATGCACGGTGAGATTGCTGGGATTATTGTAGGCATTGAACGCATACGAGCCGGTGGCGTCCACGCTGGTGTGTATCGGGCGCTGCGGCAGCACCGCCGGCTCGCCATGCATCTGCAATGCGCCGCTCGCATCCACCCGTGCAGCGGCGAGGCGATGCACCTTGCCAGGATTGGGTGCGTTGCCGGATGCGGCGTCGGTGCTGGAGACATACAAAATTTGCCGCGACGCGTTTTTTGGACCGGGCCACACATACTGAATATTGGAGGGAAAAACTAATGACCCGCGCGGCGTCAACGTGGCGGCGTCAACATCCACATCAAACTGCGTGAGGCGGTCGCCGACAGCCTGATAAAACGCGCTGCGGCCACTGTCCGAACCCAAACCACCAGTGGCGCAGCCCGCCACAGCCGTTGCGGCCGCACTCGCCAGTGCGGTATTAAATGTGCGTCGATCCATATGGGCAGTCCTCCCTGATAACGTTAATCAAAACACGCAATGGGGTGCTGAGTGTCTGGTGGATCGGGTCGCTGTGCGCGCCAGCGTTTTGCCACAGGCCACAAATCGTGCGCATGGCGCACGCCACATACCCGCTTATAGCCCCGCCTTGGGCGCCACCGACAAGCCTTGCACACCGCTGTTCGCGATCCATTGCGTCACCAGCCCTTCGGCCTTGACGTCCTCGACGAACGCGCACAGGTAAGCCGCACCCGCATCGCGGCCTCGCGGCGTTCCCGCAGTGTGCCGCACCACGGTAAAGCGGCCATCGAGTATGCGTGACCCTGGCAGTTCCGCTGCACATTTGAGCAATTCTGTTTTCAGCCCGGCCAGCGCTTCGAGCTTCTCGGCGACAAAGTGTTTAAAGGCGGCGGGCGAACCCGCAATCGGCACCAGCTGCGCGTGCTGGATGGTGCGGGTGAGATACAAATCGTAGGCGCTTTTCGCACCCAGGGCGATGCGCACGCCGGGTCTGTCCACATCGTCTATTTTTTGCAGCGGCGAGCCTGCAGGCACCATATAGGTTGCCTCGATTTCGGTGGTGGCGCCGGCAAACGCGATTTCTTTCGCGCGCGCGGGTTCGTCGGCGAGTACTGCGACATCCCATGCGCCGCTATTCACCGAATCCGCCAGAGCGCCGGCAGATTGGTAATGCAGAATTTCCAGCGGCACATCCAGCCGCCGCGCCAGTTCGCGCACCAAATCAACCGCGACGCCGCCGGGTTCTCCATTCGGGCCGAGCGACGTCAGCAGCGTGTTTTGAAAATTGATGCCCGCTCGCAGTTTGGCGGTGGGCGTGAGTTCCGCGCGCGCGGCGGCAGGGATAGTGGTGGTCAAATGTTCACTCCGGTAACGATAGGCGCAAGTTTGATGATCACGCGTATTAGGCGATGGCTTCAACGATACGTAGATCACGCTCAACCCCATCGCCCAAAATTCGTAACGCCTCCTGATAAGCGGGCGTGTCGTGCGCGGCGAGGGCTTTTTCCAGACTATCGAATTCGATCATCACCACGCGCTGGTTAATGCCGAGTTCGTAGACTTTGGCAGGCGCGCCGCGCACCACAAATTTTCCACCCGACGCCTGAATCGCGGCAGGTGCGACTTTCGCATAGGCCGCGAATTGATCGGGATTTTTGACGGATTTATAGAATGCGATCCAATAGGCTTTTGCCATGCTGTTCTCCGGGAAAGGTGGGTGAGGATACTGCGCCGCGCAAGTCTACCGCTAATCCTCGAAACGCGAAACCGAGTATGCATTTGTTTTTATTACACATTTATTTACCGCTCAAGATAGACGCGAAATCGCTAGCGCGCCACCCCGGCTCGACGCGGCGCGCAGTGCATGCGCAGCGAGCGCTTATACTAAGCCCCATTCCGTTCACCGCAAGGCGCAAAAAATGTTTCGATCACTCGCCACCAGAGCCATGCTGCTTTTGGCCGCAGCACTTTATGGCGGCTGCGCCAGCCCGCCTGCCGCGACACCCGAAGCCGCATCGCCAGTGACGCTGTATGAGGGTGCGCGCTTGATACGGGGCGATGGCAGCGCCGCCATTGAATCCTCAGCGTTCACCGTGCAAAGCGGCGTGATCACGCGCGTCGGCCGCCAGGGTGAGGTGTCCGCGCCGCCGCATGCAACGCGCATTGATCTTACTCAAAAGACGGTAATGCCCACGCTGATCAGCGCGCATGTGCATCCCGGTTTTCAAAAAGGTTTGAGTTACGGTGCAGGCAATTACACGCGCGAAATCATACGCAATGATTTGAACCTCGCGCTGTATTACGGGGTGTCGGTGGTGATGTCGCAAGGCATCGAGCGCGGCGACCTCGCATTTGAACTGCGCGACGAGCAGGCGGCCGGCAAAATCGGCGGCGCACGTTTGATGCTGGCGGGTCGCGGCATCGGCGCGCCCAACGCCGGGCCGGGCGCCATGGCGTACAAGGGCATTGCCTATGAAGTCAGCACCGAAGATGAAATCCGCCGCGCAGTGCGCGAGCAGGCGGCACGCAAAGTCAACGCCATCAAACTCTGGGTCGATGATCGCGGCGGACGCGCGCCTAGCCTGTCGCCGGCGTTATCGCGTGCGGCAGCCGACGAAGCGCACAAGCTGAAACTGCGCATCAGCGCGCATGTGTTCTATCACAAGGATGCGGTTGCATTGGCAGTGGCAGGCGTGGATAGTTTTGCGCACCTGGTGCGTGATCAGGTGATGGATGATGCGCTGGTGGCGTCGGTGGTCAAAAATGGTGTGTATGTGATGCCCAACATGGGCGGCGGAGAACGCAATACACACACCACCACGCCCGGCTGGTACAGCGATCCCCATCTGAGCGCGTTGCTACGCGACACGGCGTCGCCGGAAGTGATCGAGCGCATGAAGGGTTTATTCTCGCCACGCGATCCCAAGGTGATGGAGCTCGTGCGCCGCAATTACCGCAGTGTGCATGGCAGTTTGAGCAAGCTCAATGCCGCCGGCGCGCGCATCATTCTGGGCTGCGACACCGGGCTGCCCGATCATCTGCATGGCTATGCCGAGCAGCGCGAGCTTGAATTGATGGCTTCGGCAGGCATGACGCCGATGCAGGTGATCGTTGCGGCGACCAGCCGTGGCGCGGAATATTTGCAGCTTGCGGATTCAGGCGCTCTGGTGGCCGGCAAACGCGCGGATTTTATGGTGCTGGACGCCAATCCGCTGGATGACATACGCAACACGCGGCGTATCGCCCAGGTGTTCATCCAGGGTCAGGAGATTGATCGTGCGGCGTTGAGGGCGTCACTGATTAAGTAATCTTATGGAATCGGCGCGTGCTATGGAAATGAAAGTCCGCATGACCACCGCATTGCGTGCGCCCACCCACAGCATGGCGTGGTGTGGCATGGAAAGCGGCGTATTCAAAAAACAGGGGCTGGAGGTGAGCTTCCCGGTGATCGAAACCACCGGACCCGAAGCAGTGGCGGGCCTCGCGCGAGGGGACTGGGATTTTTGTCAGACTGGCACACTGCCAGTGGTGGAGAACTTTCTGTGCGGCGGCGATGTCGTGGCGCTGTTCAGAAACGCCTTACCGCACGACAATCTGTGTATCGCATTACGGCACGAGCTGAAAACGCTGGCCGCGCTCG
Organism: Bordetella parapertussis; assembly: GCA_945906815.1. GTDB lineage: Bacteria > Pseudomonadota > Gammaproteobacteria > Burkholderiales > SG8-41 > UBA5216. Next base: position 15,960 of record CAMDRT010000010.1, on the reverse strand, counting down.
ACGGCAAACGCATCGGTGTACTGTCGGATGCCACCTCCGGACAAACCGGCATCAATGCGCGCCTGACCATAGAACGGGCCGGTGCCTCGGCGACCTATGTGGGCCTCGGCAGCTATGGCAATATTTACCAGGCGCTGATTGCCGGCGAAATCGATGCCGGCCCGCTGCCCCTGCATTTGCGCTTTACCGGCGAACGGCAATATCGCTGGAACATTTTTGGCCTGGCGTTTGGCGGGGCGGTGCCGTCGGTTTTTGCCACCACGCGAAAACGGATAGCCGCCAACCGCGCACTGGTCATGCGCGTGGCGCAAGGGTTTATCGAGACTGTTCACGCATTCAAGACCCAGCCCGATGTGTATATCCCGCTGCTGCAGCGCTTTCTGAAGGTCAGCGACCGCAAACTCGCGGCAGACCAGTACCACTACTACCTGCCGCTGTTTGCGCAGGCACCGCGCATGGCCTTGAGCGTGGAGGGCATGCAGTCGATCAGGGATACTTTCGCCCCTAAATATCCAGCCGCACAAAAGCTGCAAGAAGCGGATTTTGTGGATGCATCGTTTGTGGATGAACTGGAGCAGAGCGGGTTTATCCGGAAGCTCTATGCCGGTGGGGTAAAGTAACGCAGCACACACTGCCTGCTGACAGGATCAGCAACTGATTCGGCATTGACGATTACAGGGCGGGTCCGGCGTAGCGGCATCCCGCCCAGCGCAAGCGCGCACTAAAAGCCCTTTCGCAAAAGGCACGCTATGGCGCACAATACCCTCATTAAAGGAGTAATTCATGTCTACTGACACCAACAGTCCCCCTGCGGGCACGCCGCAAGGGCTCGCCGTACTGCGTGATCCCTTGCTTAACCGAGGCACCGGCTTTACTGCAAAGGAACGTGACGCGCTGGGGCTGCGCGGCCTGTTGCCGCCGCATGTCCTGAGCCAGGCGGAACAGGTGCAACGGGTGCTGGAGAATCTGCGCAGGCTGAGCGACCCGCTCGACAAATTTGTCGCACTCAATTCGCTGCACGACCGCAACGAGTCGCTGTACTTTCGCGTACTGTGTGATCACATCGACGAAATGCAACCGCTGGTCTACACGCCGACAGTGGGCCTTGCTTGCCAGCGCTTCGGACAGATTTTCGAGCGCCCGCGCGGGCTCTTCATCGGCGCCAACGACCGCGGCAACATCGCGCAGATACTGCGCAACTGGCCGCATCAGGCGCGCATCATCGTCGTCACCGACGGCGAGCGCATACTCGGCCTGGGCGACCTGGGTGCTAACGGCATGGGCATAGCGGTGGGCAAGCTGGCTTTGTACACCGCCTGCGCCGGCATACATCCGTCGCTGTGCCTGCCCATTACGCTGGATGTGGGCACCAACAACGACGCTCTGCGCAACGAACTCTACTACGTCGGGCTGCGGCAGCGGCGCATCACCGGCGCTGCCTACGACGACTTTCTGGAGGAATTCATCGTTGCCACGCAGGAGGTATTCCCCGGCGTGATGATACAGTTCGAGGACTTCGCCAATCACAATGCCTTTCGTCTCCTGAAAAAGTATCGTGACCGCGTCTGCACCTTCAACGATGACATACAGGGCACCGCGGCGGTTGCGCTGGCAGGCATATTTTCCGCGCTGCGCGTCACCGGCGCGCCGCTGACTGAACAGAAAATATTGTTCCTGGGCGCGGGAGAGGCCGCGACCGGCATCGCCGATCTGTTGGTATCGGCGATGATTTCACAAGGGTTATTACGCGAACAGGCGTTGCGCAACTGCTGGCTGTTTGACTCGCAAGGGCTGGTGGTCAGCGGCCGCGCGACTCTTGCCGAGCACAAAGTGACCTACGCCCACGATTATCCAGCGGTAGGTGATTTTGTATCCGCCATCAAGGCGCTCAAGCCGACCGCGATCATCGGCGTAGCCGCGGTTGGCGGCACCTTCACACGCGAAGTGCTCGAAGAAATGGCGCGCATCAATCAGCAACCGATCGTGTTTGCGCTCTCCAACCCGACCTCCCAGGCCGAGTGTACGGCCGAGGAGGCCTACCGCTGGACCCACGGGCGCGCGCTGTTTGCCTGCGGTAGCCCGTTCGATCCCGTGGAGTTCAACGGTAAGACGTATGTGCCGAGGCAAGGCAACAACTCCTACATTTTTCCCGGCGTGGGCCTGGGCGCTATCGCCTGTGGCGCTACCGCCATTACCGACGAGATGTTCATGTCCTCGGCGCATACGCTGGCGCATCTGGTTACGGAATCCGACCTGGAGCAGGGCAGTTTGTACCCAGCGCTACCGCGTATACGCGAAGTCTCAGCGGCCATCGCTACCGATATCGCCGACACCGCCTACCGGCGCGGACTCGCCGGCAAGGCCAGACCCACCGATCTGGCGCAGGACGTGCAATCGCAAATGTTTGACCCGCGCTACTGAACGGCGCATTGCAACTAGCGTCGCGTTTTGATCCTTGCGGTTTTCCCGCAGGGTCAAATTACATAGTGACTCACTGTGGCGGTATTGCGGCGGCTAGTGCAATCTTGCGGTAACGCGCGATCTCCGCCGGCAGCAGGTTGGCGAGTTGCTGCGGCGTGGCGATCCAGGCTTCAGCGCTTTCGTTGTCGAGAAATTTCTTCAATTCCGGGCTGACGAGCACCTTGTTCACGGATTGATTGATAAAGTTGAGCCGCTCGGCGGACATGCCCGCCGGCGCGAACAGGCCCCACCACAATTCGTAACTGTAGCCTGGCACACCGTTCTCGGCGATGGCGGGCAGGCCCGGCATCAGCGCTGAAGGTTTGGTGCCACTCATGCCGAGCGCACGCACGCGACCCGCGCGCAATTGTGAATTGACCGCAGCCGCGCTGGCGATCACCACTTCGACCTCACCGGAAGCCACCGCCGTCATCGCCAGCGAGATGCCCTTGTACGGCACATGGGTCATTTTCGTACCCGCCGCCATATCGAACAGCGCGCCGGCAAAGTGATTGTTGCCGCCGATGCCCGATGAACCGTAATTCAGCTTGTCGGGATTCTTTTTCGCCAGCTCGACGAACTCGCGCACGGTTTTCACCGGCAGCGAAGGATGCACCACAAATATCAGCGACGATTTACCGATGCCCGCCACCGGGATGATGGCCCGCGCCGGATCAAACGGCAGCTTCGCGCGCACGGCAACGGTGCCCGGATAGGACGAAGTGTGGCCGAGCAGCACATGGCCGTCGGGCTCGGCTTTGGTCACTTGTTCGGTACCGATCATGCCGGAAGCGCCGGGCCGGTTGTCGATCACCACGTTGCGGCCCCACAGTTCGGCCAGGCGTGCGGCCACCGTGCGCGTCATGATATCGATGGAGCCTGCGGCCACGTACGGCACCACGATCTGCACCGTGCGCGCGGGATATGGCTGTGCGCTGGCGTGGTATGCCGTGCCGGTGGCGAGAGCCGCGATCATGAGCGCAGCGGTAGGGGAAAACTTTGTAGATGACATGCTGAGCGTCCCAGTAGTAAAGATCAATTTAATCTCGAAATATTATTTAAAAAACAAATACCTATGCTTGCAAACCCTCGGCAAGACACGGGCTACGGTGTGCCGCCGCGCGCATCAGCCCATAAGCTGTCAAGCTCGCGTGTGGCGCGCGCCAGCATGGTCTTGGCATGGATGGTAAACCAGCGCACACCCTGCTCGCGCAATGCACGGCCCTCCTCCCAGTGATGCAGATTAAAACCCGCCACCGCACCACCTGCTGCGCTGGCGATGCCGATGATTTGATGTACCGCTGTGCGCACCGCAGGATGCTGGTTGTCGCCGGCGTGGCCCAGATCGGTTGCGAGATCGGCCAGTCCGATCACCACGGCATCCAGGCCCTCGACTGCGACAATCTCGCGCAGGTTGTGCATCGCTGTGGCGGATTCGATCATGGCCACCACCAGCGTATCGTCGAAGCGCTTGCCGCGCGCCGCGCGCACGATCGCCACCGCCTCGCGCGCCGCCGCGGCATCCTCGATGCCCGGAAACTGTATGCCGCCCACGCCGCAGTCGAGAAAACGCGTGACCACCGCGCGCTCATTGGTCCACGGGCGCGCGAGCGAGGTCATGCCCGCGGCGCGCGCCGCGCGCGCGAGGTCTTCCGCGCGCTCAAAATCCGCGGCGCCATGTTCGCAGTCGATGAACGCCACATCGAATCCCAGTTCGCCGGCATGCTCCACCAGGGCGGGCGACGGGAAGTTCGGATTGAACACCATCACCGTACCACCGTTGCGCAGTTTTGCTTTAGCTCTGTTCATGCTGTCTAACCCTGATACCGCACGTCCCCTGCGTTGCGCAACCATAGCCGTACCATCAAACGTTTTTGGTGCGGCTCCGCGTAATCTTCGAAGGTGGTGCGGCGGTGGCAGGTCTCGAGGTTATTCACGTATTGAATCTGCCCGCGCTCCATCATAAATTCAACGCGCAGCGCGGCATCGGCAAACAGACTTTTCAGCGTCGCCATCGCCGTCACCGCCGCCGCGTCCAGGGGTTGCTTCATCAGGGCGTAGCCGCCGCTCGCCTGATGCAGGCTGAGCCGCACCTTCAGCCTGCCGTCGTAGGAAAATATCGGCGCGGAAATCACTTCCGGTTCTCCGGGCAAATACTCCTTTTGCCGGTCGAACCAGAAAGGCTGATACAAACGCGGGATGACCTGCCGGTGTGCGTTGAGCAAGGCGTTATGCAGCGTGTAAAAACTCATCAACTGGCTCTGCCCGCCGGACTTCGCAGGCCGCGCGCAGAACAGCGCCACATATTCCGGCTGCGTCGTGTTGTAGGCGTTGTCGTTATGAAAAAACTGCTCCATATTGGTCTGGTCCGGGCGCACACCCGAGCCCGGCGTGGCTTTTTTGCCGGTGTCGTGAACGTCGTAGAGCAGGGTGCCGGTCAGTTTTTGTTGCACCGGGCGCGCGATCAACGACGACAGTATCCAATACAGGGCCTTGGCCTCATCGTCGCTGATTTCATCCATCGGCAGGCGGTCGACCACCGCAAAGCGCACACCCTCATCCAGCACAGCCTGCACGCGGCGCATCAATGCGCGGCAGGCCGGCATCGCGAAGCGCGCCACATCGATGCGCTCGGCGGCACACGGGTGCGCGCGCAACTCGACCAGGATCGCCCGCAGTTCGGCCAGGCATGCGGGGGTAAGCGGCAGGAACCAGTCGTCACGCTGTATGCCGGCGCGCACCCAGGCCTTGGCGCCGTCGACGATGTGATCAATGATGGGTAATGCGGGCGTGCTTGCGTTCATACACGGGTACCTCCTAAATAGACTCCATCGAAAACCGTAGGTTGGCGGTGAGCGTAGCGAACCCCAACGTGCGCACGTGACACAGCGTTGATGTGGGGCTTGCAAGCCCAAGCGGGCTGGAGGCTAACACGGATGAGAAATTCGCGGTGGTGGTCGAGGCGGTCCGCCAGTTGATGGCGCCACCAGTACCACCGAAGTAGCGCGGGATCGGGTGCCTTGCACCAATGGGGAAGTGGCCGCAGCGTCATAGCGTCAGTGACTGACGACGGCCGCTGTAACTACGCCGCGATGGCGGGCGTGGGCAAGTGATTCACTTCTTTAGCAGCCAAAAAAGGGGAGGGGATGTGATAATCAAAACCCTGACCCCGTGCGTTGGCACAGCATGTCAGAATGAGCATGGACTGGAGGGAGGTGACAATGCGTTTCTCGATGCGGCAATGGCTGGTTAGCAGTGTGGTTTGTTTTTTCTCTGCCGTGACTGGCCCGGTTTTTTCACAACAAGCCAGGATGGTTGATGCATACGAAAAAAAGTATGCGGAGCGGGTTTTGGAGCGTAGCGTATTCTATGGCCCACGCTGGGGTGGCGTTTATCGAGCCAAGTTCGAAGCCCTGCTCAAGTCCGATCCCAATGTCCGAGGCGTGGTAATTCACAACCATGGTTGTGGCGGCATGTGGGGATGGGAAACCTACGTCGCCCAGTTTTATTACCGTAGAGGTTTTGCGGTCATCACCCCCGAATTTGTGACCCGGCCAGGTAATAAAACCGGCTGTCCGGGCAAAGGTGCCGATGATGCGCTAAGGGGGGGCGGTCAGAACTTCAGAGAGGGCATTTATACGGCCAGAAATCCAGCGCGGCTGGATGCAAGAACAGATGACCTGGCTGTAGTGATCGCCTACATCAAGTCATTCAGTGATAAGCCGATCATCCTCAGCGGTCACTCCGAAGGCGCACGCACGACGTATCACTGGGATCAAGTGGATCCACAGATCGTGGGTGCCGTTTTACATAATCAATCCTGCTCGGCAGATTATGATCACCTGTGGCGTCTGCACCCCTCCATCAAGACCTGGCAAATCCTGGAAAAAAATGACCCCTGGGCGCAGGATGCGTGGAGAGGGGGTTGCGGTCACCATTTCCCAGAAGGCCACCAGAAGAACTTCACGCTCTTGATGCAAGAGGGTACCAATCACAACCCGCTGCAAAACAAAGAAGCCATCGATAGCCTGGATCGCTGGCTCAAGGCGCTGGTTCCCGGCGTTGGGGTTTCCGTTGACACGCACAATGAATTTCTACTCGACCAAATTCAAAGGAAAATTTACCCAGACGCATTCAAATAGTCAGTCTCCAGCTTCAACGAAGCAGCGCAGTGGCTGGATGAGACGCCTTACTCCGCTTTAATCCCTGCGGCCTTGCTCACTGTCTTCCACCGCTCCAGCTCGGTGCGAATGATGTGGCTGAATTCCTGCGGCGAGTTGCCGACCGCTTCGGCGCCTTCGTGTTGCAGCAGCATTTTCATTTCCGCCATCTGCATCACGCGCGCGGATTCCGCGTGCCAGCGCGCAATGATGGCAGGCGGGGTTTTTGACGGTGCGAGCAGGCCGATCCACGAGGCGTAGTCATAGCCCGGCACGCCGGCCTCGGCGATGCTCGGCACCTCGGGGGCAGCGCTGGCGCGGCGTGCACTGGACACCGCCAACGCACGCAGTCTGCCGCTCTTCACATGCGGCAGCGCGGTGGAAATAGTGGCGAAGCACACTTGCACTTCGCCGCTGATCAAGGCGGTGACCGAAGGTGCGCCGCCTTTGTACGGAATGTGCGTGAGGCTGATACCGCTCATGTGTTTTAACAGTTCCATCGACATCTGCGTGCCGGTGGCGATGCCGCTGGAGCTGTAGTTGAGTTTTCCCGGTTGCGCCTTCGCCAGTGCCACCAGATCCTTCAGCGATTTCACCGGCTGCGCGGGATGCACCACCAGTATGTTCGGCAGCGACGACAACAGCGAGATCGGCGTGAAGTCCTTCAGCGGATCAAACGGCAGATTTTTGTAAAGACTCGGACTCATGGTGAACGACGCCGCCACCGCCAGCAGCGTGTAGCCATCCGGCGGCGCTTTGGCTGCGATGTCGGAGCCGATGATGCTGCCGGCGCCGGGGCGGTTATCCACGACCACCGACGATTTCATCGCTTCGGCCACACGTTGCGCCAACGGACGCGCCACCAGATCGGTGGACCCGCCCGCGCTTTGCGGCACGATGAGGCGTATCGGGCGTATCGGATAGTGCGCTGCCGCGCTTTGCGCACATGCGTTTGCCGACGCCCACAGTGGCACCGCTATCAGGCACGCCAGGTAGCGCGCGCCTTGCGCCGGCGCGGTGTCGTGCGCATGGCGCACGACACCGTTCGACTCTGATTGTATGTATTTGTTTTTATTCACTATTTTTAGTTTTGTAATCCGGGATCTGGCGCGGGCGATAGAACGTCACGGCGTTATCAAACAAAACCTTGCGCACCAAAGCGGCGTCGACGTTATCGCGCAGCACATCAATGTCCGCAGGCAGAAACGGACGGCGCGCGCGTTGCGACGGCAGATCGCTACCGAACATCAAACAATCCGGATTCGCTGCAGCCAATGCGCGCACCCCTTTCACCGGATCGAGGGTCATGCGGCCAAAGCCGGTGGCCTTCACCCTCATGCCTTGCTCCGCCAGTTTCACCAGTGTGGGCAAGCCTTCATCGGACAGACCCAGATGCGCGATACTGACCGCAGGCAGCGCGGATAGTGCATCCACTATCGGCGCCAGATCACGCGCATCGGCGTACAGCTCGACGTGCCAGCGCGCGAGCGCCCACACACGTGCGGCAACGTTTTCCAGATCGGCCACATCCGCTGAACCACCGCGCACCAGGTTAAAGCGCACGCCGCGCACGCCGATGGCATCGAGCGCAAGAATTTCTTCGTTCGTGGCCGTGGGCGGAATCTGAATCACGCCGGTAAAAGTGGGGCCGAGCACGCGCAGCGCCTCGTGCATGAAACCGGTATCGAAGCCCTGAAAAGACCCGGAAACGACGGTGCCGCCGCTAATGCCCAAACCCTGCGTGCGCTGCTGATAATCCGGCGCGGGAAACGAAGGCGGAAAGAACCCCTGGTTCTCCTGCACCGGAAAACGCATGTCGATGATGTGAAAATGGCTGTCGTACACTGCTGCTCCACGCTGCTAAAAGGGCGCATATTGTAGGACGAATTCACTCGCAACGCTTATAATGCCGCCCACTTCAAAGGCTCGAACCATGCTCATCAAATTCACACTCAACGGCGATGCGGCGCAAGTCACGCTTAACCCCACCGACCGTTTGCTTGCCGATGTATTGCGCGAGGATTTTCAACTCACCGGCGCCAAACTCGGCTGCAGCATCGGCGCCTGCGGCATCTGCACGGTTATTGTCAATGGCGAACCCACGCCCGCGTGCCTGCAACTGGCGGCACTGTGTGACGGCGCCGACATTCGCACCATCGAAGGTTTGGCGACGCCGGATGGTTTGCATCCGGTGCAGCAGGCGTTCGTCAAGCAAACGGCGTTGCAATGCGGCATCTGCATCCCGGGTCATGTGATGCAGGCGTGTTCGCTGCTGGAGAAAAATCCGCAGCCGTCGGCAGAGGAGATCAAGGTCAGCGTGGACAGCGTGTACTGCCGCTGCACGGGTTATCACCGGATTTTCGAGGCGTATAAAGAGGCCATAGCGGCGCAGAAAACCGCAAAGGTAGCCGCATGAACGCGCCCGATCCCCGCGCTGCGGGCCTGCTGATCGTCGGCAAAGACGTACAGCGCACCGACGCCATACCCAAAGTCACCGGCGCGGCACAATACGTTGCCGACATCCAGCTGCCCGGCATGCTGCACGGTGCGGTGCTACGCAGCCCGCACCCGAACGCGAGCATAGTCTCCATCGACCTGAGTGCCGCGCGCGCCATGCCCGGCGTGAAATCGGTGATCACCGGTGAGGACACCGCACACAAGAAATGGGGCGCGTTCCGTCCTGATCTGTATCCGCTGGCCATCGGGCGCGTACGTTACGTGGGCGATGAAGTCGCTGCGGTGGCCGCAAGCACACCCGAAATCGCGCGCGCTGCGGTCGACAAAATCTTGGTGCAATACGAAGTGTTGCCCGCCGTGCTGTCGATGGATCAGGCTATGGCGCCCCATGCGCCGCTGGTGCATGACGACACGCCCGGCAACATCGCGCATGAATTTTCATTCGAGCGCGGCGCAGTCGATGCCGGCTTCAAGGCCAGTGATTGCATCGTCGAAGGCACCTGGGAATCGCAACGCCAGTGGCACACCTCGCTGGAGACCATCGGCTGCGTCGCAAAATTTTCCGACGGCCGTTTTACGCTATGGTGCAACACGCAAACACCGTACCTGGCGCGCGGGCGCTACTGTGTGGCGCTGGGCATCCCCGAATCGCAAATGCGCGTGATCCAGACCGAGGTTGGCGGCGGCTTCGGCGGTAAATCCGGCGACGACAACTGCTCGGTGATCTGCGCCCTGCTCGCACGCAAGAGCGGCAGACCCGTCAAGCTCATACATACACGCGAGGAAGAGTTTCTGGCCAGCCACCCGCGCATGCCCATGCGCTACTGGGTGCGGCTGGGATTCAGCAAGACCGGCAAGGTGCTGGCCAAGGAAATCAAAATGTGGGCCGACAATGGCGCCTACACCGGCAAGTCGCAGGCGATACTGGGTGCGGCCACCGTGCGCCATGACGCGCTCTACAAGTATCCCAACGCGCGCGCGCATTCGCGGCTGGTGTATACCAACCTGGTGCCGACCGGCGCGTTTCGCGGCTTTGGCAATCCATCGGCCGACTGGGCAGTGGAACAGGCGTGGGATCTCGCCGCCGCAAAACTCGGCATCGACATCGCCGACCTGTTGCGCATGAACGCGGTGGAGCCGGGCGACGTGTCGCCGCACAATCACAAAATCACCAGTTGCGAATTGAAACAGTGCATCGACAAAGCCACTGCACTCATCGACTGGAAGGCGAAGCACAAGAACAAAGCCAATCGCGCAAATCGTGGATTGGGCATGGGTTGCAGTCTGCACGTGAATGGCCGCCGCAGTTTCGGCGACTGGGACGGCAGCTCGGCCATCGTGCGCATCAACGACGACGGACGCGCCACCATCATCAGCGGCGAAGGCGAAATCGGCCAGGGCACGCTGACCGTGCTGCGCCAGATTGCGGCCGAAGAACTCGGCCTGCCATATGAGGACGTGGACATCACGCGCCCCGACACCGACGTACATCCCTATGCGCTGGGCGCGCTGGCAAGCCGGGTGACCTATGTGGCCGGTAACGCGGTGAAGCGTGCCGCTGGCGAAGCGTCCAAACAGTTGATGGCCGCCGCCGCCGAGCAGTTCAAGCTGCCGGTGGAAGACCTCACCATCATCAGCGGCCAGATCGGCCCCAAAGCCGGGCCGGAGTCGGCGTACAAACCAGTGTCGGTGATCGTACGCGCCAACATCTACAAGCCAGGCGGGCAGCCGATCATCGGCGTCGGCAATTTCGACAATCCTTCGGAGTTTCCGGATCACAGCCGCTTTGGCAACGAATCGGGCTCCTACAATTTCGCGGCGCAGTGCGTGGAAGTCGAAGTCGATCGCGGCACGGGTATGGTGAAACTGGAGGAGATTTCCGCCGTGGTCGATTGCGGCACGGTGATCCACCCCGCCGCTGCCCAGGGCCAGGTGCATGGCGGCATGGTGCAGGGCATCGGCTTCGCGATGACGGAATATTTTGATCTGTGGAACGGCCAGCCCACCGACCCGCAGTTGAAGGATTACCCGCTGCCGGGCGCGGCGAATCTGCCGCTGATGCACGTGGCGTTTGCGGATTCGTATGAACCCTCAGGACCCTTCGGCGCCAAGGGCTTGGGTGAAATCGGTCTGGATGCGATACCGGCGGCCATCGCCAATGCGATTGCCGATGCGGTGGGCGTGCGCATCCATGCACTGCCGATCACCTCGGAAAAAATCCACCGCGCGCTGCATCCCGCGTTGTACGCCGATGAAAAAATTGCGCCTGCGCTTGAACCCAAAGGCAACACGTGGTCGCGCTTGTCCGCCGGCAAACCGTCGGGGCCGCGCCCGTTCAACCCCGAATTCATCGTCGCGACATCGGTAGCTGAAGCCGCAGCGCTCTACGCCGACGGGGACACCGCACTGGTATCCGGCGGCATGTCGCACGCGCTGCGCCGCGAGCGCAGCGGTTATCCGCTGGCCAAACGGCTGGTGTCGCTGGCGCGGGTGCCGGAACTACTCGCCATGGCTGTGAATGCACAAGGTGTGCTTCACATCGGATCAGCGGTGAACCAACAGCGCATATACGACGATGCGCAAGTGCAACGCGGCTGGCAGGCCATCCACGATGCGCTCGAAGCCGTCGGCCACACGCGCCTGCGGCGCATGATTACCGTCGGCGGCAGCCTAGGCCCGCTGATCAGTGGTTTCGATCTGCCGATTGCCCTGCTGGCGCTCAACGCACGCGTCACCGTCGCCCGCCCCTCTGGTGCCTCTGGTACTGCTGCCCGGCGCACGCTGGCACTCGGCGAAGCTTTCGAGCAACGTTTTGCCAAGGATGAATTGGTGGTGAGTGTCGAAGTGGATGCGTTGCCCGCGCGCACCGGCTCGGCCTTTCACAAATATATGCTACGCGGCGAACTGGAAATTCCGACGGTCAACGTCGCTGCGAAAGTGACACTCGATGCCGCAGGCCATTGCAGCACGGCGCGTGTGGTGGTGGGCTGCGTGAGTTGGAAACCGCTGGTGCTTGATCTCGCGCAACTGAGTGGCAAACCCCTGACCGAGCAGAGCATACGCGATGCCGTGCAAACGCTGCGCACGCTGGCGCAACCGCTGTCGGATGTGCGCGGCTCGGCGGCATACAAACGCGAAATGGCAGTGGAGTGGGCGGCGCGCATGCTGGTGAAGGCGTGGCAGCGCGCAAAATAACGAAAATTCTTGAACCACAGATGAACACAGATGAACACAGATTAAACCTGCCACCTCGTCATTCTGGCGCAGGCCAGAATCCAGTTCGTTCCTCATATTGCAGTACTACACCACCCAATATACCGGCGCTAAAAAACGCGCCGCTGGTTACGCGCTGGATTCTGGCCTGCGCCAGAATGACGGTGTGGGGTGTTGCACTTGTCTGTGTTCATCTGTGTTCATCTGTTGTTTCAATAGGTTCGCTTTTTTTTACCGCTCACGCGCAGCCCTACCCCACCGCCCCGGTGCGCATCGTCGTCCCCTTCCCTGCGGGCGGCGGCGTTGACAGCCTCGGCCGCCTCACCGCGGCACGGCTTTCCGAAAATCTTGGACGCACCTTCGTGGTTGAAAATCGTGGCGGCGCCAACGGCATGATTGGCAGTGAGCTGGTCGCGAAATCCGCCAAAGATGGCTATACGTTGATGGTGAACGGCGCGAACTTCGTCACTTCGCCCAGCCTCTATCGCAAAGCGCCCTACGATCCGCTACGCGATTTCGAAGCCATCAGCCTGATTGCGTTCGGCCCCAATGTGCTGGTGGCGCATCCGTCGCTGCCGGCGAAATCGGTTAGCCAACTGATCGCGCTGGCCAAGGCCAAGCCCGGCGAAATCACCTTCGCGGGTTCGGGCAGCGGCAGCACACCGCATCTTGCAGGCGAACTTTTCAATGTGATGGCCAGCGTGAAGATGGTGCATATTCCCTATCGCGGCTCCGGCCCGGCGATGATCGGACTGATGGGCGGTGAAGCGATGATCATGTTTTTGCCCGCAATCAACGCCGGTCCGCACATCAAGACCGCGCGCCTGCGCGCGCTCGCCGTCACCAGCCGCGAACGGCTGCCGGTGATGCCTAATCTGCCTACTGTCGCCGAAGCGGGATTAAAAGGTTACGAATCGAGTCAGTGGTACGGGCTGTTCGCGCCGGCGGGAACCGCAGCGGAAATTCTCAATCTGCTCAACGCGCAAGTCGCAAGAATCATGCACAACGCCGAGATTAAACAGCGGCTAACCGAGGAAGGCGTGGTACCGGTGGGCAGCACCCGCGAGCAGTTTTCCGCGCACGTGAAATCCGAGATCAGCAAGTGGGCGCAGGTGATCAAACTCTCGGGCGCGCGGGTGGATTAGCCGCCGCGCGCCCTACCTGCTAGTTGTACTTCTTGACCACCTCGACCAACTCGTCGCTGGGTATCAACGAGGAGGATCCGACTTTCATGTAGCGTACGAAGCCTTGCTTGTCGATCACGAACCACGCACGCTGGGCACGCAGATAAGCGGAAATGCGCGCAGTCTTGCTCATTTCCGGATCGTCAAACAGCGCACCATAGGCGCGCAACATCGCGCGCGGCGTATCGGAGAGCAAGGGATAGGTGACGCCCATTTTCTCGCCCCACGCGCGGTTAGCATCGAGGAAATCCACACTGACGCCCAGGACCTGGGCGTTTACGGCTTCGAACTTGGGAAGATCAAGTTGAAAGCCGAGGGCTTCCTGCGTTCAGGTCTTGGTGAACGCGCCGATGTAGGTAAAAATCACCACCGACTGCTTGCCTGCAAAATCACTCAGCCTGATATTGGCCCCTTGGGTCGAAGGCAGCGAGAAATCCGGCGCCTTGTCGCCCACCTGCAATGCATAGCTGGAGTGGGCCGCAAGCACGAGCGCCGCACCCGCCAGTAGCGTTTTCAAAACTCGCAGAAACATTATTGCTGCCTCCTTTAGGTTCGTGGCTGGGCCACGAGGGTTTGAATCAATTGCTTCACATCGGGCCGGTCAAGGGCCAACGGTCCCAACCCGCGCGCAACGATATTCTGCTTGCGATCGATAATATACGTCATCGGCACGCCACGCGCATTGATGGCGCGTCCATAAGCCATGCCTTTGTCGTGTGCGGCGGGCATGGAGTATTGGTACTGATCCAGAAATTTCTTTGCCGCAGTGCCGTCGCCACCGTCCAGCGAAATCGTCATCACCACCACGTCCTGCGCCGGGTATTCCTTCTGGTTCGTATGTGCCTTCTGCACGGAAGGCATTTCGCTGCGGCAGATGTCTCACCACGTCGCCCAGAAGCGGATGATGATCACCTTGCCTTTCATCTCCAGAGATTTCAGCGTGCCACCGTGCAGATTGGCGAAATCGAATGGCGGCATTTTCGTGGGTTGCGGCGGCGGCGCCATCACCGTCGGGTGCGCAAACAAGCCGTCGGCTGCGTGCGCAACGCCCACACACACGGCCGCGCCCAGCGCCACTATGAACAACCACAGATAGAGACATTTATTTTTTAGGGTCTTCGCGTAAGAGTGTGGGCGAATTTGGGGCATTTTAGAGCACTGGCAACATGCAAGTGAGTATTTTCAGTCGCAGATATTCCTCATCGCGTAGTCCGTATGCACGACGTTGGATGACGCGAATTTTGTTGTTCAAGCCTTCAACGAATCCGAGCGATACCTTGTTCTCTGGTTTGCAGTAAGCGGCGATGCCATCCCAATGACGATCAATCATCTCGGCAAATTTCTCGTAAGGCGGAAGGCGCTGCCACTTCAGGCTCGCGCGCCAATTGTCGAAGAAGCGCCGCGCCCAAGCCTCGCTTTGATAGCTCCACAATTGCCCAAAGGATTCCTTCAGCAGATAAGCCGTGTTCAGCCGCTTGTTGGCCGCCAGCAGGAGCTTGAGCGACTTTCTGCCCTCCAGGGTGAGGTTCTCGCGGTTGGACAACAACGTGTATTTCTGCCCCTTGATGAAGCGCCGGCTGCTTCCCGACAAACGCGCGTATTCCGTCTTGCGTATCTTGTCGAGCGCCTCCCCCAAGTGTTTAATGATATGAAACTTGTCGAACAGAATGGCTGCTTGTGGCGCCGCCGCGCGGGTGGCGTTACGAAACGGCTTCCACATGTCCATCACCGCCAGACGCATTCCGTGTGCCTTCTTCTCTCCCAGCCAGTCATAGAACAGCGCCATGCTCGCCTCTGTGCGGTCTTCGCCTCCGAACCAGATCGGGCGGCGGCGAATCAGGTCGCTTACCACGATACGATAGGTGTGACCCTTGCGGATCGAGATTTCGTCGATGCCTATGGCCTTGGGCGCGGGCTTTCCTGCCTTGATCAGTTGTGCTCGCATGTATTGCTTGTCGAGCTCCTTGACCGCGTGCCAATCCAGATGCAATTCCTGCGCCACGTCCTTGATCGTGGCATTCACGCAGCGCCGCCCCACATAGAAAGCAAAACGCTTGGTATAAAACGGGTTGTCGGCCAGAAACGCCAGATGCTCGCGCTTCACTTGACCGCAACTGCGGCACTGCACACGCCGCACCTCGAACTCCAGATGGATTCGGGTGTCGGCGCTGGACAGGTCTCGAATCTGGCGCCTGCTGCGGTCGTACCAGCCCCGGTGAATTCGACCGCAGACCCCGCAAGCTGTTTTTTTGAGCGCCGAACAAGTGTAATGACACGCGCTTCCCGGTCTCCGAAAATGCCGCGCACGGTGTGTAGCGGACGAAAGCCGGGAAACGAATACGCATCCCACAGCCGCCGCTGTCTTCTCGTTGATTTTGCCATCCCATAATCGTGCCAGATTTCAGGTCACTTTGAACATCACTGTTTTCATAGGCAATTCACGACATTTTTAACCAAAAATCGCCCACACTAAGTCGCGATGACCC
>CAMDRT010000009.1 GCA_945906815.1 Bordetella parapertussis | reverse complement strand
CCCCCCCCCCCCCCCCCCGAAAATAGAATAAGCCTAACCTTCAAATCAATAAGGCAGCCATAGTCTTTTGGTCGCTCAACGTCTGGAGGGCTGTGGCGGGGTTCGTTAGTTAACGGTCGATAAACAACATGGAGTCGAAAATGAAATCTCTGATTAGAGCCATAGCAACTGCAGGGTGTATAGCAGGCATAGCAGTGAGCAGTGTTCCTACGTTCGCCCAGGATTCAGGGTTTTATGCGGGCGGTGCCTTTGGACAAACCAAAGCAAAGGACGCATGCCAAGGCGTCCCTATCTCCTGCGACGACAAGGACACAGGCTGGAAGATTTTCGGTGGCTATCAGATCAACAAGCATTTTGGCGCGGAACTGGGCTACGTGGATCTGGGCCAAGCAACTGCCGCAGGAACGGTCGGCGGGGTAACCGTGAATGCAAGCATCAAAGCTACAGCATGGGAACTGATGGGCGTGGGCACGCTGCCCATTGCCGACAATTTCTCGGCTTACGGCAAACTCGGCTTCTTCAGATGGGACGCCGAGGCTACTGCGTCGGTGGCAGTTCCAGGAGCTTTCGCAGTCGGCTCGTTAAGTGACACTGGCACCGACTTCACCTATGGATTGGGTTTGAAGTACCACTTCACGAAAAATATTGCTGCGCGTGTGGAATGGCAGCGCTACACCAACGTCGGTAATGGTGCTGGTAATGGCAAGAGCGATGTCGACCTGTTAAGCCTGGGAGTCGTATTCAAGTTCTAAAGGGAAAATACAGAGGAGTCCTGATTGAAAGCCGGGGAAATCCCGGCTTTTTTTATAATTCAAGATCCCGCCACAGCAGGTCGATGCGGCGTTTCACGGCCTCGCTCATCGCAATCGGTGTGCCCCAGTGCCGATCGGTCTCGGCGGGCCATTTGTTGGTGGCGTCGATGCCCATCTTCGAGCCCAAGCCCGCCACCGGGCTAGCGAAATCGAGATAATCCATCGGTGTGGCATCCGCAATCAGCGTATCGCGTCGGGGATCGACGCGGGTGGTCATGGCCCAGATCACTTCTTTCCACTCACGCACGTTGATGTCGTCGTCGGTGACGATGATGAACTTGGTGTACATGAACTGGCGCAGAAAGCTCCAGATGCCGAACATCACGCGCTTGGCGTGGCCGGGGTACTGTTTTTTGATGCTGACGCACGCGATGCGGTAGGAGCAGCCTTCGGGCGGCAGGTGGAAGTCAACGATCTCCGGAAATTGTTTTTTAAGCAGCGGCACAAATACTTCGTTGAGCGCCACGCCGAGCATCGCCGGTTCGTCGGGTGGCTTGCCGGTGTAGGTGCTGTGATAAATCGCATCACGCCGTTGCGTGATGCGCTCGATGGTAAACACCGGAAACTTCTCCTGCTCGTTGTAGTAACCGGTGTGGTCTCCAAACGGCCCCTCAAGGGCCGTTTCGTAACCCTGAGGGCCTTCCACCGCCGTTTCGTTCGGGTAAATGTAGCCTTCGAGCACGATCTCCGCACTCGCCGGCACCTGCAAGCGGTGTGTCAGACACGGGACGATTTCGGTCTTCGCGCCGCGCAGCAATCCGGCAAACTGATATTCGCTGAGGTTGTCCGGCACCGGCGTCACCGCGCCCAGCACGGTGGCCGGATCGGCGCCCAGCGCCACCGCCACCGGGTAGGGCTCGCGCGGATGCGCGAGACAGTGATCGCGAAAATCCAGCGCCCCGCCGCGATGCGCCAGCCAGCGCATGATGACTTTGTTTTTGGCGATCACCTGCTGGCGGTAGATGCCCAGATTCTGCCGCGCCTTATGCGGCCCGCGTGTCACCGTCAGGCCCCAGGTAATCAGTGGCGCCACATCACCTGGCCAGCAAGTTTGTATCGGCAGGCGTGCGAGATCAACTGCGTCGCCTTGCCACACGATTTCCTGACACGCTGCACGGGATACGACGCGCGGCGCCATGCTCATGATTTGTTTCAGCAGCGGCAGTTTATCCCACGCGTCGCGCAGGCCCTTCGGCGGCTCCGGCTCTTTCAGGTAGGCGAGCGTCTCGCCGATCTCACGCAATCGTGCCAGCGGCTCTTCGTCGGGTGTTGCGCCCATCGCCAGCGCCACCCGCTTCACCGTGCCGAATAGATTGCCTAGCACCGGCAGGGTGTGGCCTTTGGGTTTTTCAAACAGCAGCGCGGGGCCGCCGGCCTTTAACACGCGCTCGCAGATCTCGGTCATCTCCAGCTTCGGATCGACTTCGACGGTGATGCGCTTTAGCTCGCCCAGCGCTTCAAGCTGCGCGATAAAATCTCGTAAGTTATTGTATTTATTCATTAATTGTTCTGTGTTAGAAAACGTAAAGCGCCTTACTCCGACACCCCTTCCCCTTCAGGGGGAAGGTGGGGATGGGGGTGGGGTAATTCGCGTTGCCACCCCATCCCCACCCTAGCCCTCTGCTCCGCTTCAAGTGTGCCCTTGAAGGGGAGGGAATGAACATGTAACCCAGTACAATTAACGACAGGCTGTGGTGAACACCATTCGCAACCTGATGCTACAGCGCAAGTGGCGTCAGGTTGAGAGCTAGTTGATCACGGGTAGCAGGAAACAGTAGTCCAGCGCCAGTCCGCCAAACACTGCGGCGCCCACCCCATTATTATTCATGAAGGCTTTGAAGCAGCGCTCGCGCTCGCGATTTCTGATCAGTTGCACTTGCCACGCGATCAACGCCAGCGCCAGCAGCAGGCCCAGAAAATAAATCAGCCCCAGCTTTAGCCACACGCCTACCCCCGCCATGACGGCGATAAACAGACCGTGAAACAGTATGACCGCCGCCACGTCGAATACACCGAACAAAAGCGCGGACGATTTGAGATTCAATTTCATATCGTCGTCGCGATCCACCATGGCGTATTCGGTGTCGTAGGCCAGCGCCCAAAAGATATTGGCCGCGAGCAGCACCCACGCCAGCGTGGGTACTGTGTCTTGATACGCGGCAAACGCCATCGGTATCGAAAACCCGAACGCAATACCCAGATAGGCCTGCGGCAACGGGAAAAAACGCTTGGTGTAGGGGTACGTTGCCGCCAGCAACAGCGCCACAAACGACAGCGCAATGGTCAGCTTATTCAGAAACAACACCAGACCAAATGCCAGCAGCGCCAGCGCGCCGGCCAGCAATAACGCTTCCCTGGGATGGATCACGCCGCTCGCCAGCGGCCGCTGCGCGGTGCGCTTGACGTGAGGGTCTATGTCGCGGTCGGCATAGTCGTTGATCACGCAGCCCGCACTGCGCATGAGTACGGTGCCCAACACGAAGATCACCACAATTTCAATGCGCTGGTACAGCGGCGAGGCAAACCACAGACCCCACAACGCTGGCCACAGCAATAACAGAATGCCAATGGGCTTGTCGAGCCGCATCAGATTTTCGTAGGCGTCTAGCCGTTGCGCGAGCGTCAGTGGCTGCTGTTGCGTCATGTCGTGATCACCCCCGGCGGGAAAATCTCAGTCATCAGTATAGAGGATTTCCGCGATCAAACCTTGAGAAACTCCCCGCGCCCGCCCAGCCAGCGCTCAAGATGCGCACGCACCGCTTGCGGGTTCGCAGTGAGCAGCGCCGCTGCCGCGTCGCGCGCGGCATCGAGCAAATCCACGTCGGCGGATAAATCGGCAAAGCGCAGTAGCGGGACACCGCTTTGCCGCGCGCCCAACAACTCGCCGGGGCCGCGCATGCGCAAATCGTGACGCGCCACTTCAAAGCCATCGGTGTTTTCAAAGATAATTTTGAGTCGCTCGCGCGCCATCACCGATAACGGCGCGTGATACAGCAGGATGCATGCGCTCTGCGCGGCGCCGCGCCCGACGCGGCCGCGCAACTGGTGCAACTGTGAGAGCCCCATGCGCTCTGCGTTTTCGATCACCATCAGCGACGCATTGGGCACATCGACACCCACTTCGATCACGGTGGTCGCCACCAGCAATTGCACTTCGCCGCGCTGGAAGGCACGCATCACTGCGGATTTTTCATCGCTTTTCAAGCGGCCATGCGCAAGCCCCACTTTAAGCTCGGGAAACGCCGCGCTGAGTGTTTCGTAGGTTGCCATGGCGGCTTTGAGTTGCAATGCCTCCAAACCAGCGCGCGCAGCGCGTGCGGGCCGGCGCGCGTGTCCTGCGGGCGTTTCCTCGGCTTCCATCTCTTCGACCAGCGGACATACCCAGTACGCCTGACTGCCCGTGCTGCAGGCGTCGCGCACACGCGCGATCACTTCTTCGCGGCGAGTGTCCGACACCAGTTTTGTCGTCACCGGCGTGCGTCCGGGCGGCAGTTCATCGATGACCGACACATCCAGATCGGCGTAATAACTCATCGCCAGCGTGCGCGGAATCGGCGTTGCGCTCATCATCAATTGATGCGGTTGGGTACTGACTACGGACTCGCGCTCGCCGGCTTGCGTGCCTTTTAAGCGCAGTGCGAGCCGCTGGCGTACGCCAAATCGATGCTGTTCATCGATGATGGCAAGGCCGAGATGGTGAAACACTACCGCCTCTTCAAACAAGGCGTGGGTGCCCACCACCACCGGCGTGTGCCCGGCGGAAATATCGGTAAGCATTTGTTTTTTAATTGATTTTTTTGTTCCGCCCACTAGCCACGCGACTGCGATGCCAAGCCCCGTGAGCCAAGCGGAAAATTTTCGGTAATGCTGCTCGGCCAGTATTTCGGTGGGTGCCATCAATGCCACCTGATAATTGTTTTCCACGCACTGCAGCGCTGCCAGCGCCGCCACCACGGTTTTTCCGCTGCCGACATCTCCCTGCAACAGGCGCTGCATCGGGTGCGGCTGTGACAAATCGTCGCGTATCTGCGCCACCGCGCGCTGTTGCGCGCCGGTCAGCTTGAACGGCAGCTCCTGCAACAGGCGGCTGACCAGCGTACCTTTTGGCCGTAGCGCCGGCGCGCCTACGCCGCGCCGCCGTTGTTGATGCGCCCGCATCGATAATTGCTGCGCCAGCAGTTCGTCGAACTTCATGCGCCGCCACGCGGGGTGCGTGCGCTCCTGTAACGCCTGCTGAGAAACTTCGGGCGCTGGATTATGCAGAAAAAATACCGCCTCCCGAAATGCCGGAAAGTGGTGTTGCCGGATCAGCGTAGCGGGCAAGGTGTCTTGCAGTTCCTCTGCGGCCAGTGCGCGCTCGATCAACTTGCGCAAGCTGTCTTGCCCCAGGCCAGCGGTGGTGGGATACACCGGCGTCAGCGCTGCGGCCACCGCCGCGCCCGCCTGCACGATGCGGTAGCGCGGATGCACCATTTCCGCACCGAAGAAACCCTGGCGGATTTCGCCGAAGGCGCGCACCCGCGCACCCGGCGCAAGCTGTTTTACCTGACTGCCGTAAAAACTGAAAAACCGCAAGGTCACGCTGCCACTGCCGTCTTCAAGCTGGCACACCAGTTGGCGGCGCGGGCGATACTTGATGCTGGTCTCGAGCACAGTGGCTTCGATCAGCACCTCACGCATCGCAGGCGCATCCTTGAGCGGATAAAGATGCGTCTCGTCGTCATAGCGCAGCGGTAGATGCAGGACTAAGTCGAAGCGGCTGTGGATGCCGAGCTTGGCGAGTTTGTCCAGAGTGGGCTTGGTGAGACCCGCTAAGGAGGACTGAGGACTGAGGACGGAGGACTTAGGGGTGTTGTTGTTTGCACCTATAGTGCTGCTAGTGTTACTTTGTTTGAGCGCCATGCAGTTGACCACTCAGTCCTAAGTCCTAAGTCCTCAGTCCTGCAGTACCATCACTGCATCAATCTCCACCAGCGCGTCGCGCGGCAGGCTTGCAACGCCCACCGCCGCGCGTGCTGGATACGGCGCCTTCAGATACGTCGCCATAATCTCGTTCACTGTGGCGAAGTGCTTGAGATCGGTGAGATAAACGGTGAAGCGCACCACGTCGTTCAACGTGCCGCCCGCGGCTTCGGCCACGGCTTTGAGATTTTCCAGCACGCGGTGTATCTGTGCATCAATGCCGTCAACCATTTGCATGGTTTGCGGATCGAGGCCGATCTGGCCGGCGAAGTACACGGTGTCGCCTGCGCGCACGGCCTGCGAGTAGGTGCCGATGGCTTGGGGGGCGAGTTCGCTGTGGATGGTTTTTTTGGTCATGACGGAAGTTGCAACACGTATTTCGACAGGATATTGCGCTGAATTTCGTTCGAGCCGCCGTAAATCGTGCCGGGGCGCGATACGTAGAACGGCGAGAGCACGTCGATTTTTTCGTCACCAAGGGTGATCTCATCAGCGTAGGCGCCGTATTCGGCGCCGGCTTCCAGCAGCAATTCGGAAACTTTCTGATAAGTGTCCATCGCAAACACTTTGAGCATCGATACATCCGGTCCCAGTGCTTCGCCCCGCCGCACTTTATCGACGTAGCGGCGGTAGAGCGAACTCAGATCGTTCAGATCCATCTTCAACTGCGTATAGCGATCAACGAAACCCGCATCATCGAACAGATGCTGTGCGCGCGCCAGCGCATCCAGTTGTTCAAACGCCTGCAGCGGCCGCCGCGGGCTGCCAATGGACAAGCGCTCAAATGTGAGCAGTCCTTTGGCGATGGTCCAGCCTTCATTGAGTTTGCCGACGAGGTTGTGTTTGGGCGTGCGCACATTGTCGAAAAACACCTGGCAAAACTCTTCGTCTCCCGCGATGTTGCGTATGGTGCGCAGCGTAATACCCGGCGTTTTCATGTCCAGCAGTAAAAAACTGATGCCGCGCTGTTGTTTCACGGTTTTGTCGGTGCGTGCGAGCACATACATATGGGTGGCGTCATGCGCCATCGAGGTCCAGATCTTGCTGCCGTTAATGACGTAGTCGTCGCCATCGGCTACCGCTTCAGTGCGCAGACTGGCGAGGTCAGAGCCGGCATTCGGCTCGGAGTAACCCTGACACCATACGTTGTCGCCAGCGATGATTTGCGGCAGGTATTGCGCGCGTTGCGCATCGGTGCCAAAACGTATCAGCGTCGGCCCCACCATGGTCAGCCCCTGATCGGGCATGCGGCCCAATCCCGCCCGCTCGGATTCTTCCCAGTAAATGATCAGCTTGGCGGGGGCAAGGCCCATGCCGCCGTGTTCACTGGGCCAATTCGGTGCGAGCCAGCCTTTTTTCGACAGCTTCACCCACCACTCGTGGCTTTCCGCCCAGCGCAGGCGGCGCGGCAGAAAGCGCAGGTGGTCGGGATACTCTTGCGCAAACCAGGTGCGCAGATCCATGCGGAACGCGTCGTCAGTCATGGCGTTCCAATCGGCAGTGCGGTTGCTCATGATGCTGCCGCTCCTTCCAGAATTTCCGTTTTGGCGTAGCGCCGCCGATGGGCGTTGCCGTTGCCCAGCCACGCCGCCAGTGTCATGGCGCGCTTGACGTAAAGGCCGACATCGCAATCTTCGGTAAAGCCAATCGCACCGTGCATTTGTATCGCTTGGCGGGTGATCAATAGTGCGGCGTCGGTACAGCGCGCTTTGGCGCGGCTGGCAGCAGCGCTGCGTGCCTTTGCCGCGGGTTCGACGCCGTGCTCGCCGTCGAGCACGCCCAGGCAATCCGCGAGTACCGCATGGGATAGTTCCTGCTGAATATACAGATCCACTGCGCGGTGCTGCAGCACCTGAAAACTGCCGATGGGTTTGCCGAATTGCACCCGCGTCTTTAAATACTCGAGCGTCATTTCCAGCGAGCGGCCCATGACGCCGCACAATTCCGCGCTGGCGATGGCTGCCGTGTGATCGAGCGCGCGCGCGAGTGATGCCGCGGCTGCCGTGCCGCTGTTGATGACGTTTTCTTTGGCTACGGTTACCTCGGACAGATGCAGCGTGCCCGACAGCCGCCCGTCCGCCAGCGTGTCAAATTGCGTCGTAGCCCCTGCGGCATCGCGCGGCACCCACAGCAGTTGCATGCCTGCCGCGGCGTTCGCTGAGACGATGTATCCGTCGGCATGGGCGGCGCCCACCACAAAGTGCTTGCTGCCGGTTACCCGAAAGCCGCCTTCGAAGGGCGTGGCCTGCATGTCGATTTTGCCGGGGTCGAGGGTGCCCGCGTATTCCTGCCATGCGGTTGCCGGAAGCATGTCGCCTGCCACCAAACCTTCGAGCAGTTTTTTCTTCAATGGCGCGTTACTGCTGTCCGTCAGCACGCGCGCTGCCAGCACCGCCACCGCCGTCAACGGCTCCGGCACCAGCGCGCGCGCCAGACCCTGTGCCACGATCGCCATGTCAGCCAGTTGTAATCCCATGCCGCCATACTGTTCAGGCACCAGCACGCCCAGCCAGCCCAGATCGGCCATCTGTTGCCATACTGCGCGGTCGCATTCGACTTTGCTTACCCGCAGGCGGCGCACGCGCGCGACATCGACTCCGCGCGCAAAATCCGTGACGCTGTTCGACAGCATGGCGCGGTGTTCGCTGGAATCCTGCTCGGACATCATCTTTGCTCCGTTCAAATTATCCATAAAAACAGATGCTTACATAATTTAAGTGAGTGATAACTAAGTGCCAACTGAGGCTCACACCGTCAGCCCTTGAGCGCTTGCGCAATGTGCTCGCCCGCGCGCATGCCGAACGCAACGCCCTTGATCAGCCCACCGACATAGCCGCCGCCGGTGCCGCCCTCCAGTCCGCCGGTAGTCGCACCTACAGCGTAGAGTCCTGCGATGGGTGTGCCGCGCGTGCTCATCACGCGCGCGTCGCCGTCGGTAAAAATGCCGCCGAAGGTATAGGTCATTCCCGCGCACAAGGGCACGGCATAGTACGGCGGCCTGGCAAGCGGCGACGGCACCAGCGGTTGCACGCTGCGCGGTGGCATGAGGCTGGCGGTCTGCGCGGACGCCAGCGCATGGTTGTAGGCGGCAACCGTGAGTTCCAGCCGCTCTGCGCCTATGCCGGTTTTTGCCGCGAGTTCAAGCAGCGTGTCGGCCTTGATGATGGTGCCGCCCGCATTGGCGAGTTGCGGATTGGCCGGAATGCGCGCCGCGCGCCCGGGCCCCTCCCAGATGGCGTGGTCGAAAATGGCCCACGCCGATAACGGATCCGCCAGCCGCGCGATGGTGTTGGCGACGAAAACGCCACCCTGTCCCTCATCAACAAAACGTTCACCCGCGTCGTTAACGACGATGCCGACGGTGCCCAGTTCGTCAAGCTGCGGATACGGCCACACCCGGTCGTTGGTGAACGAATCTCGCGACAGCATGTGACCGTAGAAGTATTTCAAATCCGACATCTGCGCGCCCATCGCCTGCGCCATGCGTAGGCCATCGCCGACGCCGGTGCCCGCCCCGCGCGTTTTAACTTTAATCAAGTCGATGCCCATGTGCTCGCGCACCAGCGCGGGGTTGCCCTGATAACCGCCGTCGGCCAGCACCACCGCGCGTGCGTGGAAATGTTGTTTGGCCGAGGCAGCGCCCGCCTCAACGCCGATGCACTGGCCTTCCTTTTCCAGCAAGGCAACGGCAGGCAAACGAAACATTTTTCCGCCGCGCTTTTCAAGATTGGCCACCAGTTGCCGCAGCGTCACGTCGGGGCCGCGGCCTCTCCAGTCGAGACCGGCCACTATCGGTCGCGGCGGCGCCAGTACATGCTGCTGCCACACGATGTTACCCACGCGGATGTACTTGGCGCCTTCATCGCGCAACCAGTCGATGGCACGGCCCGCGGTGGTGGCGAGCGCGCGCGCCAGTTCCACATCGGCCTTGCCGCTGGTGGCGTCCTGAATAACCGCCAGCAGTTTCTGTGCGGGGTCTTTGGCGTTATGACACGCGATGTGCAGTACACCGCCCGAGTAACGCGAGTTGCACAGGTAGCGCTCATCGGCGCCACGTTCCAACACCGCAACTTTCAATCCCTGTTGCGCGGCGCGGTTGGCGGCACAAAGGCCGGCGATGCCAGCGCCGACCACCACCACATCGAAGGTTGTGTTCATCAAGAGGCATATTGTAATGCACGGCTTGCTGCTAGACTTGCCGCCCACGTAATCCTATGCACACCAGGAGAGTTCCATCATGTCGTTTACTGGCCGTATCGGGCTGCTCGCGCCCTCATCCAACACCACCGTCGAAACCGAGTTTTTCAAGGTGCTGCCCGACGGCGTCACGCTGCACACCGCGCGCCTGCCGATCACCACGGTGACGCCGGAATCCATCGGCAAGATGGCCGACTCGCTGGATGTCGAATCGAAGCTGCTCGCCAGCGCGGATGTCGATGTGATTATTCTGGGCGCGACGGCGCCGAGTTTTCTGAAGGGTTTGGGCTACGACCGTGAAGTCAGCCTACGCATTGAAGCGGTCACCGGCAAACCCGCAACCACCACCTCCACCGCGCTGCTGGAAGCGTTTAAGGCGCTCGGTATCACACGCATCGCGCTGGGTTCCGCCTACAGCCCGACGGTGAACGATATCTGCGCCAAATTTATCGAAGCCAATGGCATCAAGGTGGTGGCCAAGGACGGCCTCAACGTCATCGACAACCTTGAGATCGGCCGGCTCGAGGTGCAGAGTGCCTACGATCTCGGCATGCAAGTGGATTGCCCCGAGGCGCAGGCGGTGGTGCTGGCGTGCACCAACTGGAAAAGCATGGCGATCATCGAGCGCCTGGAACTAGCCATCGGCAAGCCGGTGTTGAGTACTACCCAGGTTAGTATTTGGGGGGCGCTCAAAAAAATCGGTTACACCGGCAGTATCGCCGGCTACGGCAGGCTGCTGCGCACGTTCACCAGCGATAAAGACCCGCTCGCCGCCTGATTTTTTTGGCGCCGCAGATGCCGTTATTCAGCGTTCGCGTCCAGCCACTGTTCCAGCCCCAGTAAATCACCCACCGCCACCGGCCGATCGTCGCCTACCCACACGGCATCAGTGCGGTTCATCCAGATCACGCGCAGCCCGGCGGCGTGCCCAGCGCGCACGTCGAGCTCGATGTCGTCGCCGACATGCAACACTTCTGCGGGAGCGCACGCGAGCGCGCGGCAGGCTATGTGAAACAGCGCCGCATCGGGTTTGCTGGCACCGTGCGCATGCGCGGAGATGGCGGCTTTGAAATAGTGACCGATGCCGATGCGCGCCACGTCGGCGTTGCCATTGGTGAGCGATGCCAGCGCATAGCGCTGTGACAGCCGCGTGAGGCAGTCGCGAACCTCCGGGTAAAGATCGACTTGATTGCGTGCGCTCATGAATACCTCGAGCACGCGCTCGATCAGCTCATGGGCCGTCGCGTCGGACAATCCCGCTGCTTCGAACGCGGCGCGCATCGCCATGCGCCGGATGCGCAGAAAATCGTGCTGCAATTCGGGGTGTTGGTTGAAGAGGGATAGACGCAGTTCGCGCAATTGTTGTATCGACCACATCGCGACGACGGCGGGCGCCTGTGCGGTGAGATAGGTGTAGGTGCGCTGCTCGGCGCGCTCGAGCGTGGGCGCGGACGGCCACAGGGTATCGTCGAGGTCGAGGGTGATCGCGCGTATTTTTGGCAATGGGGGTAATGGGTAGTGGCGGCAGCGACGTGCGCCGCTTGCGGTGCATTGTAACCCTGCGTAACTTGCTTGACCGCCACGTCTTAGCTGCTTAACCTTCAGCGCAGGTTTTTGCATACACCCGAGCCCTATTGGAGGCGCAACCTATGAAGTTGTTGACAGGCACTCAGCAGCGAGCGCGGTTGAGCCTAGGCGTTTTGAGCGTGACCCTGCTGGGTGGTGCAATACCCGCCAGCGCGCAGGAATATCCGGCACGGCCGGTGCGCGTCATTGCGCCATTTGCCGCCGGCGGCGGGGCTGATTTGGCGGCGCGGCGGCTGGCGGAGCGGCTGAACAACCGCTGGAAGCAGCCGGTCATCGTGCACAATATCGCGGGTGCGGCGGGCAACACTGCCGCGCATGCGGTGGCCAACAGCGAGCGCGATGGTTACACACTGTTTTTTGCGTCGCTGCCGATCCTGGTCACCAACCCCCTGCTCTATGCAAAACTGCCGTTCCATGCGGAACGCGATTTCGCGCCGGTGATACTGGTGAGTGACACGCCCCACATTCTGCTGGTGAGCGCGGCGTTTCGCGCTGGCAAGCTGTCCGAACTCATCGCCTACGCCAAGGCGCAACCCGGCAAGGTGAATTTCGGTTCGGGTGGACAGGGCACTTCGCTGCACCTGGCCGGAGAATTGTTCAAGACGATTGCGGGCATAGACATGGTGCATGTTCCCTACAAAGGCGCGGCGCCCGCAGTTACCGCATTGCTGGGAGACGAGATTCAGATGATGTTCGATAACGGCGCAACGGCGCTTGCGCATATCCGCGGCGGGCGGGTACGTGGCCTGGGCATTGCCAGCAAGGCGCGCGCCTTGGTGTTGCCCGATGTGCCGACCTTCGACGAAGGCGGCATCGCCCATTTCTACTCCGGCGTGCCGCATGGCGTGTTCGTAGCCGCCGGCACGCCCGCCACCATCATCGCCGCCATCAATCGCACCATCAACGCCATATTTCAGGAGTCTGAGTATCGAAAAATCATGACCCAGTCCGGCGTCAATATCGTGGGCGGCGAGCCTGCGCAATTGACGGCGTATCTTGCCGGCGAAAAGAAGAAGTGGTTGCCGCTGATTCAAAGTCAGGGCATTAAGGCGTATTAACCCAGAAAAAGCATTTGGCCACAGAGTTTCCCAATCCCGCGCGCGGGCCAGGCGTTCGCAAAGAAACATGGGGCGAGGTAGTGAATAATAGCGTTTATATACTTTACCGCAGCTCTCACTAAAACCACCTCGTCATGCTGGCGTAGGCCAGCATCCAGTACGTTTCTGGACCCCGGCGTACGCCGGGGAGACGAGCGTTGTTGGTATCAGTAATCCTAGAAAAAGCATTTGGCCACAAAGTCTCCCAATCCCGCGAACAGCTGCGGGTGACGAGCGAGTGCAAGCACTTGTTTTCTCTCCGTTGCTCGGTGGCGGAATTGCCGTTTTAAAGCAGGGGCCTGCTCTTCATGAATGAATGGATTTGTTCCTGCCAGCCCGGCATCTCCACGCCGAAATCGCGTTTGAGTTTTGCCTTGCTGGTTGCCGCGTTCAGCGGGCGTGCGGCGGGCAAGGGGTAATTCGCAGTGGTGGTGGGGCGGATTTCCGCCCACTGTGTTGTGGGCGCCGAGGATTGCCTGGCGGCTGCGATGATCGCGTTTGCAAAATCAAAGCGCGTAGCGTGACCGGCGGCTGACAGGTGATAGATGCCCGATGCGCTGGAGCGGTCTTTGATGCGTGTCAAAATTTGCGCCGAGGACGCCGCCAGTGATCGCGCCCAGGAGGGAGAACCCACCTGATCGTTTACCACGAAAACTTCTTTACGTTCGCGCGCCAGCCGCAGCATGGTGAGCACAAAATTCGTGCCGTAGGCGCTGTAGATCCAGCTTGCGCGCAGTATCAGGTGGGCACCAGCGATGGCGGTGATGGCGCGCTCACCCTCAAGTTTCGAGCGGCCGTAGTAGTTCACGGGATTGGGCGTGTCATTCTCGTCGTAGGGTGCGCTGTTAGCGCCGTCATAGACGTAGTCCGTCGAGTAATGAATCAGCAGGGCGTTAATGCGGCGTGCCTCCTCGGCCATGATGCCGGGCGCCACCGCGTTGATCTGGTGCGCAAGTGCGCGCTCGCTCTCGGCCTGGTCGACCGTGGTGTAACCCGCTGCGTTGACGATGATGTCAGGCGCGTGGCTGCGTATCGCCCGGCGTATCGCATCCGGGTCGGTCAAATCCATTTGCGTGCGATCGAGAGCGGCAATTGCGCCTAAGGGTGCCAGGGCCTGCTGCAATTCTCTGCCGAGCTGACCGGTTTTCCCGGTCAGCAGAATGCGCGTCACCCCGGCAACTCCGCCTGCTCAAGGTTTACACCCAGTTGATCCTTGGCCGACAACAAGGGTAGCCCCTGTAGCGGCCACGGAATATTGAGGCGCGGGTCGTTCCACAGGATGCAGCGCTCGTGCTGCGGCGCCCAGTAATCCGTGGTTTTGTATTCGACTTCGGCATGCGCGCTGGTGACCAGAAAACCATGCGCAAAGCCTTCGGGTATCCACAGCATTTTGCGGTTTTCGCTGGACAGCACCTGTGCCGTCCAGGTCCCAAAGGTCGGGGAGTTTTTGCGTATATCCACCGCCACATCGTAGATCTCACCGGCCAATACGCGGATGAGTTTCGCTTGCGCCTGCTGTATCTGGTAATGCAGGCCGCGCAAAACGTTGTGGGCGCTGCGCGAATGATTGTCCTGCACGAAGTGTGCGCTGATGCCGGTTTTTTCGGCGAAGGTGCGTGTGTTGTAGCTTTCAAAGAAAAAACCGCGGGCGTCGCCAAACACCCTCGGTTCGAGTATCAGCACCTCGGGCAGGCGGGTAGGTGTAACGTTCATGGGGCAGGGAATTCCAGCAACAGGTCGTTCAGGTACTTGCCATAGCCGTTGTTTCCCATAGATTGGGTCAGGGCTAGCAGTTGCTCCGCGGAGATATAGCCCATGCGGTAGGCTATTTCTTCCGGACACGCGATTTTGAGGCCCTGGCGTTTTTCGATGGTCTCGATGAACAATGAGGCCTCGAGCAAAGACGCATGGGTGCCGGTATCGAGCCAGGCGACGCCGCGGCCCAACAGGGTGACGCTCAGTGCGCCGCGTCGCAGGTATTCGTTGTTGAGGTCGGTGATTTCAAGTTCGCCGCGGGCGGAGGGTTTGAGCGCGCGCGCGAGGTCGACAACAGTGCGGTCATAAACAAAGAACCCGGTGACTGCATACTTGGATTTCGGATGCTTGGGCTTTTCCTCAATCGAGATCACTTTGTGATTCTTGTCGAACTCCACTACGCCGGAGCGTTCCGGGTCCTGCACCTGGTAGGCGAAAATCGTGGCCCCCGTCGCCTTTTCCATAGCCAGATTCATGTCGCGCGTCAGATCATGGCCGTAAAAAATATTGTCGCCCAAGATCAACGCGCAGGGTTCATCCGCAATAAAGTCGGCGCCGATGATAAAAGCCTGCGGCAGGCCGTCAGGACGGGGCTGCACCGCATAGGAAATAGTCAGCCCCCATTTGCGCCCGTCGCCGAGCAGTTGCTCAAAGCGCGGCGTATCCTGCGGCGTTGAGATCAGCAGTATGTCGCGGATACCCGCAAGCATCAGCGTAGCCAGCGGGTAATACACCATCGGTTTGTCGTACACCGGCAGCAGTTGCTTGGAGACGACCTGCGTCGCCGGATACAGGCGCGTGCCGGAGCCGCCGGCGAGGATGATGCCTTTCATGTCGCGCTCCTTGCGCCGTAATTTTGTGAGATCCAGTTGCGGTAGGCGCCGCTGGTGACGTTTTCCACCCATGGCGCGTGATCGAGATACCACTGTACGGTTTTGCGCAGACCGCTTTCAAATTTTTCCGTGGGCTGCCAGCCGAGTTCATTTTTTATTTTCGCGGCATCAATGGCGTAACGCCAGTCGTGGCCGGGGCGGTCCTGCACAAACGTGATCAGCCTGGCGTGCGGCGCGCCGGCAGGATGCAGTTGATCGAGTATGGCGCACAGCGCATGCACCACTTCGAGATTGGTTTTTTCGCTGTTGCCACCGATGTTGTAGGTTTCGCCGGGACGGCCTTTTTTCAGCGCCGCGCGGATGCCCGCGCAATGGTCGCTCACGTACAGCCAGTCGCGCACATTTTTGCCGTCGCCATATACCGGCAAGGGCTGCCCGAGCAAGGCATTGCGGATCATCAGCGGTATCAATTTTTCGGGAAACTGCAACGGCCCGTAATTATTCGAGCAGTTGGTGGTGACAGTGGGCAGGCCGTAGGTATGGTGATAGGCGCGCACCAGGTGATCCGAGGCGGCTTTTGATGCGGCATAAGGGCTGTTCGGCGCGTAAGCGGTGGTTTCCGCAAACGCGGGATCGTGCGGCGCCAGCGAACCGTACACTTCGTCGGTAGAAATGTGTAAGAAACGAAAGCGGCTCTTGTGCGGTTCTGCTAAGCCCGACCAATAAGCGCGCGTCGCTTCGAGCAGTTGGAAGGTACCAACCACATTGGTCTGCACAAACTCGCCGGGGCCGAGTATCGAGCGGTCCACATGACTTTCCGCGGCAAAATGCACGATCGCTTCGGGCTGGTGCTGGCTGAGCAGTGCGGCAACCTGCGCGCGCTCGCCGATATCACCGCGCACGAAAATATGACGCGCATCGTGGGCAAGGAGCGCCAGGTTTTCGGGATTGCCGGCGTAGGTGAGTTTGTCGAGATTGACAACCGGCGAGCCTTCGGCTGCGATCCAGTCAATCACAAAATTCGCGCCGATGAAGCCGGCGCCGCCGGTGACAAGAATCATAGGGGAAACGTAGTGGCGTGAGCGCAAGCAGTGGCAGTAGGCAATTGCGCCCACCGATGCTACTCTAGCTACTTGGGCGCACCGGCTGAAAAGTCAATTATAACAAATACATGCAGTATCCAATGCGGCGTATTCTGCTGGTCAAGACATCTTCGCTGGGCGATGTGGTGCACAACCTGCCGGTGGTGAGTGATATACGCGACGGTGTGCCTGGTGTTGCCATTGATTGGGTGGTAGAGGATGCGTTTGCGGCGATCCCACGTTTGCACGCCGGCGTAACCCGGGTTATCCCGGTGGCGATACGCCGCTGGCGGCGAGAAATTTCACGCGCCAGTACGCGCCGTGAGTGCCGCGCATTTCTAACGCAATTGCGTGAGCATGAATACGAGGCCATCGTAGACACGCAGGGGTTGTTAAAAAGCGCCCTGGTCACCTGCGCTGCACGCGGCCCGGGTTGCGGCCTTGACTGGACAAGTTCGCGCGAGCCGCTGCGCCTGTTTTATCAGCGCACGTTCAGTGTGCCGTGGGGCCAGCACGCCGTCGCGCGCAATCGCAGTCTTGCGGCGCAGGCGTTGGCTTATGCCAGCGCCGCGCCAGCCCGTTACGGCATTCAGGCGTCGCGCCGCGCGTTCGCGTGGTTGCCCGCGGCGCGTTACGCCGTGCTGCTGCACGCCACCAGCGCCGCGCCCAAGTTGTGGCCGGAAAACCATTGGCGTGACATCTCTAACTATTTGTTTTCAAACAATATTATTTCGGTCCTGCCTTGGGGAAGTAATGATGAGCGCGCGCGCAGCGAGCGTCTGGCGCGGTCTATGTCCAATGCTGTGATTGCGCCCGCGCTCGCGCTCGACGCGATGGCGGCGTTGTTGGCGCAGGCGCAGGTGGTGGCGGGCGTGGACACCGGCCTCACGCATTTGGCAGCGGCGCTGAATGTGCCCACGGTGGGTATTTATTGTGCCACCGATGCTGCGGCGACCGGCATCTATGCCTGTGCGCGTGGGGTCAATGTGGGGGGTATAGGGTTGTCGCCCACCGTGCAGCAGGTCATCGCGGCTATCAGGCAAGTCATGCCATGAGGACAGGATGCGAATAATCTATACGCTGCTCATATATGTTGCCGCGCCGTTGGTGCTGATACGGTTGTGGTGGCGTGCGCGGCGCCAGCCGGAATACCTGCAGCATGTGGGCGAGCGTTTTGGTTATTTTGGCGATTCCGGCGCCACCCACGTCACCCACGCCACCACGCCCATGCCGCTGATCTGGCTGCACGCGGTTTCCGTCGGCGAGACGCGCGCCGCCGAGCCACTGGTGCACGCGCTGCGTGCGCACTATCCCGAGCACCGCATTTTGCTCACGCACATGACGCCTACCGGGCGCGCAGCGGGCGAGGCCCTGTTCGGCAGTACGGTGATGCGCTGCTACCTGCCCTACGACTTTCCCGGCGCAGTGGCGCGTTTTCTCGATTACTTTCGTCCCAGCGCCGGCATCCTGATGGAAACCGAAATTTGGCCGAATCTGGTGCAGGTATGCCAGGCGCGCGCGACACCGCTGTATCTGGTGAACGCGCGGCTGTCTGAAAAATCGTTCGCGCGTTATCAGCGTGTCGGCACACTGAGCACGGATACGTTGCGCGCGCTCACCGCCATAGCCGCGCAAAGCGCTGATGACGCGCGGCGTTTTGAAGCCTTGGGCGCAACCAGCGTTGCCATCACCGGCAATCTTAAATTTGATGTCGCACCGTCGCCGGTGCAGCGGGCGCTGGGCGAACATTGGCGCGAAAGTTTTGGTGCGCGCCGCGTGCTGCTCGCAGCGAGCACGCGGGAGGGTGAAGAATTATTGTTTATAAATCATAAGCTGCATGCGTTGCCTGAAACCCTGTTGGTGCTGGTGCCACGGCACCCGCAGCGCTTTGATGAAGTCGCGGCTGTGCTGGATCAGCATCACATCCGTTATCAGCGGCGCAGCGCCAATGCGCCGCTGCACCCTGACACGCGTGTGCTGCTCGGCGACAGCATGGGCGAAATGGTGGCGTACTATGCCGCCTGCGATGTAGCGTTTATCGGCGGCAGCTTGTTACCGTTTGGTGGGCAGAATCTGATTGAGGCCTGTGCCGTGGGCAAACCGGTGCTGATCGGCCCGCACACCCATAACTTTGCCGAAGCCACGGAACGCGCGGTCGCCGCGGGCGCGGCGGTGCGCGTCATGGACGCTGCGGACTTGCAGCGCAAAGCGGCAGCGCTGCTCGATAATCCCAAAGTTACCGAGCGCATGAGCGTGGCGGCGCTGGCGTTCAGCGGAGAACATCGGGGGGCGACACAGAAATTGCTGGATTTGATACGCTGCTAAAAAGCGCGCCTTTGCGGTTAGGTGTAGCGGTAAATCGTGTCTTCGGTCACCACGCAATCGACGCGCATATCTGTCGGCGAGCACGGCACGGTAGCAACCACTTGCAGGGCAAACGCGGCAGCCACCAGCGCGGGTTGGTGCGTGCAGCTCGCGATCAGCCGGTCATAATATCCCGCGCCATAACCCAGCCGCTCGCCGTTCGCCGTGAACACCAGCCCAGGCACCAAAACCCAGTCCGCATCAAATACGGGTGCTTGCGTTGTGGCTTGCGCGCGCGGCTCGAGAATACCCCACACGCCAGGTTGCAGATCTAGCGCCAGGTCATGCACGCGATGCAATATCAGCTTGCCGGACCCACGATCCACGCGCGGCAATAATAAATGTTTGCCGTTGCACAAGGCGTGATCGATCAGCGCGCGGGTATCGAACTCGCTGCCAAAGCTCATGTAGGCGAGCACGGTTTTCGCTGCGCGATAACTGTCCAGTTCGAGCACGCGCGCGGTGATACGTGCGCTCAAGTGCGCGCGCGTCGCGGGGGTGAGTGCGTTGCGCCGCGCATGCATGGGTGTACGCAGCGCGGCTTTTGCTGCGCTGATGGTGTGAGGTGTTTGCATCAAGGCCGTGGCGTGCTCCACGTGGGCGCGGGGTGGCCGCGCGCCACTTATTTCGTGCGATCCAGCCAGGCGTTGACCGCGACGATGTCCTTCTCGGTGAGCCGGCCGACTGCCGCTTTCAACTTCAAGGTGGACATCATGTAATTGTATTTGGCCTGAGCCAGATCGCGCCGCGCGGAGTAGAGTTGTTGCTGCGCGTTCAACACATCGACTTGCGTGCGCACGCCGACTTCACGCCCCAGGCGCGTGGAGTCGAGCGAGCTTTGCGACGAGGTGAGTGCGGCTTGCAGCGCCTTCACTTGCGCGATACCGCTGGTCACACCGAGATAACTTTGCCGCGCCACCAGTTCAGCGTTGCGCCGCGTGGTTTCGTGATCCTGCCGCGCCTTACTTTCGTTGGCTACCGCTTCGCGCACGCGTGAAGTCACCAGGCCGCCCTGGTATACAGGCACGGAAAGCTGCAGCCCTATGTTTCTACTGTCAATATCGGTGCCAGGGCCGCCGAGGGTGCCGACACCCGCAGCGTTTCTGCTGTAGCCGGCAAACGCATCCAGCGTCGGATAATGCGCGCCGCGGTTGCGCAGGACTTCCTGCTGCGCCAGCGTTACCGAGATTTCCGCGGCACGCACTTGCGGGTTGGCGATGCGCGCCTCGTCCACCCATTTTTCGAGCACGGCGGGTTCGGGCA
Organism: Bordetella parapertussis; assembly: GCA_945906815.1. Taxonomy (GTDB): domain Bacteria; phylum Pseudomonadota; class Gammaproteobacteria; order Burkholderiales; family SG8-41; genus UBA5216. The sequence goes on along the minus strand of CAMDRT010000009.1, from coordinate 114,739 downwards.
GGATGAGTTGCAACGCGCCCAGCGGCGCCAGCGTGGGCGTGGATTTACCGATCAGCAGTTCCAGCGCGCGCCGTTTGAGCTCCCCATCGCTTTGTGCGGCGATTTCCTGCGATACGGAAAGATCGAACCGCGCCTGCGCCTCGTGGGTATCGGTGATGGTTGCGGTGCCCACCTGAAAACTGATTTTGGCCTGCGTCAGTTGCTCCGCAATCGCGGTTTTTTGCGCCCCGGCGAAGGCCACGTTATCGCGTGCCAGCAGCACATCCACATAGGCCTGTGCCACGCGTGTGGTCAGGTCTTGCTCGGCCTGCGACAGCACGGCATCAGCCTGCTCGAGCTGCGTTTTGGCTTGCTCGTACGCCACTCGATTTTGGCGGCGGTAAACAGGCTGGGTGAGCGAAAGCGACAAAGCGTTGGTATTGAAACGCGCGCTGCTGCTGCCGATGGCGGGGTCGCGAAAGCTGATGTCGCGATCGTTATATTGCGTGGAGCCGGAGAGTGCTATTGACGGCAATAATCCACTGCGGCCCTGCGGCAGTTTTTCCTGCGTGGCCAGCCACGTGGCGCGCGCAGCGGCGTATGGCGCGTCGGCGGTTTGTGCCTGCCGGTAAACCTCAAGCAGATCGGCGCCTCCTGCCTGCGCTGCGCAAAGGCTAGCAGCGAGGACGGCCGCGCGCAGGCGGTGGGTCGCGCCCATCCGCCTTAGAAAACAAACCGCGCGGGTTGCGGCGCATGGCGCAGCATGGGTATGCAGGTTTCAAACAGGCTAGCCGTACCATAGGCGCCTGCGCCGGCGCAGGTGATCAGCCGCGCATCCATTGCCGGTGCTTCGCCTACCACCGCGAACAGCCGCCCGCCCGTGCTGAGGCTGTGCTGGAACGCGTCGCTCAAAACCGGTGTCGACCCCGTCAACACGATGACGTCGTAGGGGCCGTGCTTATCCCAGCCGCGCGCTGCGTCACCGGTTTCCAGCGTTACATTGTGTATGCCGTGTTGCGCCAGCCGCGCGCCGGCGCTTTGGGTAAATTCAGCGATCACATCCACGCTGTAAACATGTGCGCCCTGGCTGGCGAGCAGCGCCGTCAAGTAGCCGCTGCCGGTGCCGACTTCGAGAATGCGGTCTGTGGCCTTTACCGCCAGTTCCTGCAAGATGCGCGCTTCGAGCTTGGGCGAGAGCATTTTTTCATGGTGGCCGATGGGGATCTCGAGATCGCCAAAGGCCAGTGACTTGCGGCTATCGGGCACGTAATCTTCGCGCCGCACCTGGTGCAGCAGGTCCAGCACCCGCGTGTCCAGCACATCCCACGGGCGGATTTGCTGTTCGACCATGTTGAAGCGGGCACGTTCTAGATCCATGCTCATGAATTGCCCATAGAAAAGGGGGTAAATGCGCGCAACGCTTTAATACCAAAAGGAAAATCCGCACTCCGGAAATCTCGAGTAGAGGCTGATTTAGCTTGCAATTATCCCACAATTCCATTAGCGTAAGCGTACACGTTAGGGGTCCCCATGCTGCATAGTCACCAAAGTAAGGTGGGGTGAGAAAGACCCTCGGAACCTGATGCGGGTAATGCCGCCGTAGGGAAGCGTGGCGCGCCAAGTGTGGTCTTGATCGTCAACCTTGCCGCCTCATGCTCCCTTCACTTTTTCTTAGTTGAGGAGCCATCATGAACGCCAATCCCAAGTTTCTGAATACCACTGCGCATGTCGACGAAGCGGCGGTGAAATCGCTGCCCAACTCGCGCAAGGTTTATATCGAAGGCTCACGCGCTGATATCCGCGTGCCGATGCGCGAAATTTCGCAGTCCGACACGCCGGCGGGCATGGGCCATGAAAAAAATCCACCGCTATTTGTTTACGACACCTCCGGGCCTTACACCGATCCGGCGGTGAAGATTGATATCCGCTCGGGCTTAGCGCCCTTGCGCCAGAAATGGATAGAAGAACGCAACGACACCGTCGTGATGAGCGGCCCCAGTTCCGACTATGGTCGTGAGCGTCTGGCGGACCCCAAGCTCGCCAGCCTGCGCTTTAATCTGCATCGCCAGCCGCGCCGCGCCAAGCCCGGCATGAACGTGTCGCAGATGCACTACGCGCGCCGCGGCATCATCACGCCGGAGATGGAATACGTTGCCATCCGTGAAAATCAGCGTTGCGAAGGCTTGATCGCGCTGCTCACCAAGCAGCATCCCGGTCACGATTTCGGCGCGAGTATTCCCAAGGCGATCACCCCGGAATTTGTGCGCGATGAAGTGGCGCGCGGGCGCGCGATTATCCCCATGAACATCAACCATCCAGAAATCGAGCCGATGATCATCGGGCGTAATTTCCTGGTGAAGATCAATGCCAACATCGGCAACTCGGCGTTGTCTTCCGGTATTCAGGAAGAAGTCGAGAAAATGACCTGGTCGATACGCTGGGGCGGCGACACGGTGATGGATTTGTCCACCGGCAAGCACATCCACGAAACGCGCGAATGGATCATGCGCAACTCGCCGGTGCCGATAGGCACCGTGCCGATTTATCAGGCGCTGGAAAAAGTCGACGGCAAAGCCGAAGAACTGACCTGGGAAATTTATCGCGACACGCTGATCGAGCAATGCGAGCAGGGCGTGGATTACTTCACCGTGCACGCGGGCGTGCGGCTGCCGTACATCCCGATGACCGCCAAGCGTATGACCGGCATCGTGTCACGCGGCGGCTCCATCATGGCCAAGTGGTGCCTCGCGCATCACAAAGAGAGTTTCCTCTACACCCATTTCGAAGACATCTGCGAACTCTTAAAGCAGTACGACGTGTCGTTTTCATTGGGCGACGGTCTGCGTCCTGGCTCGATTTATGACGCCAACGACGAAGCGCAGTTGGCCGAGCTCGCGACCCTGGGCGAACTGACTAAAATCGCGTGGAAGCACGACGTGCAAACCATGATCGAAGGCCCCGGCCATGTGCCCATGCACATGATCAAAGAGAACATGGATTTGCAGTTGAAAATATGCCACGAAGCGCCGTTCTACACTTTGGGGCCGCTCACCACCGACATCGCGCCGGGCTATGACCACATCACCTCTGCCATCGGCGCAGCGATGATCGGCTGGTACGGTACCGCGATGCTGTGCTACGTCACACCCAAAGAACATCTCGGATTGCCCGACAAAAACGACGTGAAAGACGGCATCATGGCGTACAAGATTGCCGCCCACGCCGCCGATCTCGCCAAGGGCCACCCCGGCGCGCAAATCCGCGATAACGCACTGTCTAAAGCGCGCTTTGAATTTCGTTGGGACGATCAGTTCAACTTGGGTCTTGATCCCGACAAGGCCAAGCAATTCCACGACGAAACCCTGCCGCAGGAAGGGGCCAAGCTCGCGCATTTCTGTTCGATGTGCGGCCCACATTTCTGTTCGATGAAAATCACGCAGGACGTGCGCGACTACGCCGCGAAGCTGGGGGTAGACGAAAAGGACGCGCTAGAAAAAGGCATGGAACAGAAGTCGATAGAGTTCGTGAAAAAAGGTGCTGAGGTCTATCACAAGGTTTGAGCGGCATCCTGGTGTGGCGTGTGGGCGCAAGGGCATCCTTGCCCCACACCGCGAATTTCCCAGCCTTAGCGGCGTCAAAATGACCTCATACGGCGTTGCAACGCCGTTCGCCGTTGATCCGGGCGGACACGCCACTGTGTTAGCATGCGCCACTTTTGCGCGCGCATGCCTGAATCCTCTGCATCCTATCTGGTCGCCGTCATCCTCGGCATCGTCGAGGGCTTGACCGAGTTTCTGCCGATTTCCAGCACCGGGCACTTGATCCTCGCTGGCGGGCTGCTCGGTTATCACAGCGAAAAAGCCAAGGTCTTTGAAATCGTCATTCAGACCGGCGCCATGCTGGCCATAGTGTGGGAGTATCGGCGGCGTTTTCTCGGCGTGGCACAAGGTGCGTTTAGCGATCCCCTCGCGCAGCGCTTCCTCATCAATGTGCTCGTTGCATTTATTCCCGCCGCCGTGCTCGGCCTGACGTTTGGCAGTCTGATCAAAAGTCATTTGTTTTTCGCCGTGCCGGTGGCGCTGGCGTTTATTGCTGGCGGCGTGATTATCTTGTGGGTGGAGCGGCCCGGCCAAACGGCACGCGTGGATCGCGTCCTCGAGGTAGACCACATGACCTGGCAGGACGCGCTGAAAGTCGGCATCGCGCAAACCTGTGCGCTGATTCCCGGCACCTCGCGTTCGGGCGCCACCATCATCGGTGGCATGCTGTTCGGGCTGTCGCGCAAGGCGGCCACCGAATTTTCTTTTTTCCTCGCCGTGCCCACGCTGGTGGCGGCGGGCGCTTACAGCCTGATCAAAAATCGCGCGCTGCTGAGCGTGGACGACATCGGCTTTTTTGCAGTGGGTTCGCTCACTGCATTTGTGTCCGCATTTATCTGCGTGCGCTGGCTGCTGCGCTATATCACCACCCACGATTTCACCGTGTTCGCGTGGTATCGCATCGCGTTTGGGCTGCTGATACTCGCTACCAGCTACGGCGGCGTGGTGCCGTGGCCAGCCTAAAAAACGTTTAATAGCAATATGTTACTGGACCGGTATCGCGAGCTGTTTCGCGTGCCTGCCATTCACGCCACCATGCTCGCGTCGATTCCCGGACGCCTGCCCATCGGCATTACCGGTTTTGCGATTCTGCTGCTGGTGCAAAGTAAATCGGGATCGTTCATCACCGCCGGCGTGGCGAGCGCGCTTTACGTGCTGGGGCTGGCGAGTGTGGCACCGCTGATCGGTCGCGCGATGGATCGCGCCGGGCCGCGTCCGGTGCTGCGCCTGTGCGCCTTGGTTTATCCTGTGATGCTGGCAGCCCTGGTGGCGTTGGTGAGCCTGCAGGCGCATGCGTTGGCCATCGCGCTGTGCGCCTATGTTGCGGGCGCGGCGTTGCCGCCCATCACCATTTGCATGCGTACGCTGTACCCGCGCGCGCTCACGGATCCGGCGCTGCTGCAAACCGCGTATTCCGTGGATTCGGTCATCGTCGAATCGGTGTTCGTTATTGGCCCTGCGCTGGTGGCGCTGTTTCTTGCGGCGGGTTATCCCGAAGGCGCGGTACTGCTGGCTGCGCTCACCGCCGTGGTCGGCACAGCGTGGTTCAACCGCACCCCGGCAATACGCGATTGGGAGATACGTCCGCTCAGCGACGACGCCCCATGGGGCATATTCACCGAACCAGGGTTGCTGGTATTGTTCGCGGCAACCGTGTTTTATGCCGTGGCGTTTGGCTTATACGAAGTCGCCGTTACCGCGTTTGCCACTCTGCGCGGCACGCCTGCCATCGCTGGCATTGCTCTGGCGCTGGCGAGCCTCGGCAGTGCGTTTGGTGCCTTTGCGTACGGCGCGCGGCACTGGCAGGCACCGCTGCGCAAACAGTTTTTGCTTGCCCTGGGCCTGATGGCCGCCGGTTCGTTGATCGTTGCGCCGATCAACAATAGTTATTTATTCCTGGCCGCGAATTTGCTTGCCGGTGCACCGATGGCCAGCGTAATTGCCACGCAGTCGCTGCTGCTGTCGCGCCTCGCGCCGCCAGGCAAACTGGCGGAGAGTTTTACCTGGGGCGGCACATGTTTACTCGGTGGCATCGGCGGCGGCATCGCGCTGGGTGGCGTGTTGGCCGAGACGCTCGCGCCCGCGTGGATACTGTTAGCGGCGGCGGGCGCTGCGGGTATTGCAGCGCTGATTGCGGTAGTGATTCCGCACTCGGAAAAGCTTGACGTGGTGGGCGCGCATTATATGAAGTGAGTTTGGCGTCTGGCGTCTGGCGTTGAGCGTTCGGCGTAGTGAGTAGGGCGCGCGTCCTGCAGCCTTGACTATTGCGGTCGCGCGCCGAAGATGCGTTCGAAGCGTTTGCTGTAGCCATGCCACGCGGCTGCATTGATCAGGCGCGGCGGGCGCTCCCCGCGCAGAATTTCGGCAACTTGCCGCGCGTTCCAGTCGGCCATGTTGTGCCGGGAGTCGTGGGTGACGCCGGCGGTGTGATTGGTGGCAATTACGTTGTTCAACGCGAGCAGCGGATGCGTGAGCGGCGGCGGTTCGTCGTTCCACACATCGACGCCCGCACCCCCGAGGTGTCCCGACTGCAGTGCCGCCGCGAGCGCAGCTTCATCGACAATGCCGCCGCGTGCGGTGGTAATCACGAACGAACCGGCCTGCATGGCATTGAGCGCATGGCTGTCGATCATGCCACGGCTATCGTCGTCGTAGGGGCAGTGGATCGAGACAAAGCGTGATTCAGCCAGCAGTGTTGCGAGATCGACTTTGGTCGCGCCGCGCGTCTGGCACTGTTCCGCCGTGAGATAGGGGTCGCACGCAATCACCCGCATCTGCAGCCCGAGCCCGCAGATGCGCGCGACACGAGTGCCGACCTCGCCGAGGCCGACCAGGCCCACGGTGCGGCCTTTGGCATTGCGGCCCTTGAAACTTTCGCGCGGGATGCCACGTTCGGTGCGCAATGAATGATCGGTCTGCGGAATATTTTTAGTCAGCGACAACATCATCCCTACCGTATGTTCCGCCACCGCATCGGCATTGCCGCCCGACTGATTCACCACCAGCACACCTGCCGCTGTACACGCCGCCACATCGACGGTGTCGTAACCCGCGCCGCTGGTCGACACTGCCAGTAGATCGGGGCAGCGTGCCAGCAGTGCCGCATTGCATTGGTATTCCCTGGGCACTTCCTGCCGGGTGGAAGTAATGCAATACACGTGCGCGGCCGACATGGCGCCCCAGTTGTCCGCCTGCGGCCCGCTGAAGGCGAGGCGGTGCAGAGTGATTTCCTTGTCTTTGTCGAGCGCATCAGCGACGTTCGGCCGTTTGCCGTCTTCGAACCAGAATACTGTTTTGTTGGGCATGAGAAGTTCGCCATGACGAAATAGAAGCAGCGGATTCTGACACAAGGGCGGGGCGGGCTGTCGCCAGCGCGCGGGCGGTTCGCGATGTCGGGTTAAAATTCAAGTCCATACGAAAGGTAGCCCCTATGATTTATATGGTCGATCATGTTTTTGCGAATCCACAAACCGAGCCCGCCTGGCATGCATGGTATATGGGGTACCTGCAAAAACTGCTGAGCGTGCCAGGCTTTGGCAGCGCGCAGCGTTTCAAGGCTATCGCCGAAACACCGTCGCGGTTTCTGGCGATGTATGCGGTGGAATCTGCTGCGGTTTACGAAAGTCAGGGTTACAAAAACATCGGCGGCGGCGGCAGTCAAAGTGCGCGCTTTCATGCTGATTATCAACTATGGACGCGCAACCTGTTCGAAGGTGCTGTCGAGGTGCCGGTGGTGAATGAAGGGCAGTGCGTGTATGCGCTCGACAGCGATAGCGATGATCGCCAATTGCCGCTGGCGCAAAAGCCACTGTGGCTGAAAGCGGTGGGCCTGCATCAAACCACGCGCTACCGGGCGCTGGTGGTTCTCGATGCGAGTACCATCGATGCCGCGAAAACAGCGGTGGGCGGCGCAGGACGTTTTTACGCGCCATTTACCGCGCGTCTTGGCCAGTAGGCGGGCTGTTTGCGCTTAGCGCGCTGCTACCACGCCAAGTTTGCAGCGACAGCCTACGCGCCCTTTGCCCAGGTCTCGGTTTACTGTCACCGTGGGTGTGTCCGGCAACGCGCTATCTTCACGCCAGGTGATGCTGATACGGATAATCCATCTGCTTCGCAATACGCGCGCGTGCGTCGCTACCCGCCAGCCGCTGCACCACATGCAAACCCAGATCTATGGATGTGCTGACACCGCCGCCAGTGATAATGGTGCCTTCATCCACGATGCGTTGCGGTACGACGCTGGCGCAATAAGGCGCGAGCTCCTGATACGCGCCCGGATGCGTGGTGGCGCGTTTGCCTTTCAAAAACCCGGCTGCGCCGAGCAGCAACGCACCGGTGCATACGGAAGTTTTCAACGGCACCTCTTGCGCGGTGGCGATCCAGTCGACGAAGCCGTGATCGTGTTGCAGCGCGCGCGTGCCAAAGCCACCGGGGATGAATAACAAATCGTAGTCGGCGAGCGATTCGCCCACGCTGTCAGCGCTCATTTTCAGGCCGTGATCATCGCTGATGTGCGCGCTCTGGGCGCAGAGTTTCCATGCAAAGTCATCGATAATCCGCATCGATTTCAAACGCGTCACCGCGTCATAAAAACCAATGAAATCGAGAGCGGTCATGCGCTCGAAAAGGACCAATGCAGCTTTCATAAAAAAACTCCGGTTTAGCTAACCCTGTAACCACGGCAAGCCCGCCGCGCGCCAGCCGCCGATTTTGTTGCGCTGGCCGTTGGCGTCACGATCCCCTTCAAAACCTTCTAGCACGTTGTAGCAATGGCTGTAGCCCGCCTGTGTCGCAACCCCCGCCGCGTTGTGCGAACGGCCGCCACTGCGGCACAGGAACATTACCAGCGCATCCTTAGACACTTTTTCTTCCAGCGCTTCGATGAACGCGGGATTCGGGCGATTGCCCGGATAGCTCATGATCTCGACTTCAATCGCGCCCGCCACGCGTCCGACCCAATCCCACTCCGCGCGCGTGCGCACGTCCACCAGCTTCGCGTTGGCGTGATGCAGCATGAGTTCATGCGCCTCCGTGGGGGTGAGCGCGCCCGCATAGGGCAGGCCCAATTGTTGGCCACGCAGTTTGGCAGCGTTGAGGATGTCGTGGGTGTTCATCGTTAGGCACACTGAGTGGAGAATGAATAAAGGTTGAAGTCTAACCGAGGTGGCCCCTATGCAAACGGAGTAGTCACAGGCTTAGTTGCCACTCCCCAACATAACTAATTGTTTTTAAAGGAATATTATTTATTTTATGCGGTGCGTCGATAAATTCATCGGCTTCAGCGCGACGACGCTCCATAGCAGTGCGATAATTCCGCCAAACGCATCAATACAGTGCGAGCAGCGCAGGGTTTAGATGGTTTATCCGTTATGGCACAATGCCACTCCCGCGCATCAGCTTGGCATGCTTCGTGCTGAGATGGGTATTACTAATCGTGCTGATTTACGTCGCGCACAGTTTCAAACATTCTTACCGGTCAGGAGAGCAACAAAATGGCGAACGCCACTGATGTATTGAAGTTACTAAAGGAAAACGAGGTCAAATTTGTAGACCTGCGTTTTACGGATACCCGCGGCAAGGAGCAGCATGTTTCCGTGCCGAGCAAAATGTTTGGCGCGGACAAGTTCACCGATGGCCACGCCTTCGACGGCTCGTCGATCGCCGGCTGGAAAGGCATTCAAGCCTCGGACATGCTGCTGATGCCGGACCCGGATTCGCAGCGCATGGACCCCTTCACCGACGAACCCACGCTGATCTTGACCTGCGACGTGGTGGAGCCGACCGATGGTAAAGGTTATGACCGCGATCCGCGTTCGCTGGCCAAACGCGGCGAGGCGTACCTCAAGTCCAGCGGCCTGGGTGATACCGCCTACTTTGGACCGGAACCCGAATTCTTCGTGTTTGATTCGGTGACGTGGAGCGTGGATATGTCGGGCTCGCACGTGAAAATTGAATCGAGCGAAGCGCCGTGGTCAACCGGCAAGGATTTCGAAGGCGGCAACATGGGCCATCGTCCGCCGGTCAAGGGCGGATATTTTCCGGTGCCGCCGGTGGATTCGCTGCAAGACATTCGTTCAGCGATGTGCCTGGCGCTCGAAGAACAAGGGGTAACGGTCGAAGTGCATCACCACGAAGTCGCGGCCCCGGGGCAATGCGAAATCGGCACGCTGTTTAACAGCCTGGTGAAGCGCGCCGATTGGCTGCAAATACTCAAGTACACGGTGCATAACGTGGCGCATTCCTATGGCAAAACGGCGACTTTTATGCCCAAGCCCGTGGTTGGCGACAACGGTTCCGGCATGCATGTGCATCAATCGATCTGGAAAGCTGGACAAAATCTGTTCAGCGGGAATGGTTACGCTGGTCTTTCGGAATTCGCGTTGTATTACATCGGTGGCATCATCAAGCACGCCAAGGCACTGAACGCCATTACCAATCCCGGCACCAATTCCTACAAGCGTCTGGTGCCCGGCTTCGAAGCGCCGATTAACCTGGCGTATTCCGCGCGCAACCGTTCGGCATCGATTCGTATTCCGTTCGTGCAAAGCCCGAAAGCGCGCCGCATCGAAGTGCGCTTCCCCGATCCGACGGCGAATCCGTATCTGGCGTTCACCGCGATGATGATGGCCGGCCTCGATGGCGTGCAAAACAAAATTCATCCTGGCGATCCGATCGACAAGAACCTCTACGATCTGCCGCCCGAAGAAGCCAAAAAAGTGCCCAATGTATGTTCCTCGCTCGACATGGCGCTGGAGCATCTGGACCAAGACCGCGAGTTCCTCACGCGCGGCGGCGTGTTTTCCGACGACATGCTCGATGCCTACATCGCGCTTAAGATGGAGGAAGTCACGGCATTCCGCATGACCACGCATCCGTTGGAGTTTCAGTTGTATTACAGCTTGTAAAATCAACGGCCTCACTGCGGAGGCGCAAAGACGCGGGGAGGCGCACTGACCAGTGCATAAGACGGCGAGTCATCCGAGCGGTGAGTCGCCGTTTTTATTGATGAATTTGTTGTTGCCGTTCTCGGCGTTGTGTTGGCGGTAAGCATTCGAAGTCTTGACGCACCAAAGCAGTGCCCATATAATTATTCTTTAATAACAAATAGTTACGCCTCTATATTGAAGTCGTACGGTCAACCACCTACAGTGCAAACCGTTATTCCAATAGGTCATGAATTTATGGGGTTAACGATGCGAAGTTTGTCTGGCGCTTTAATGCTGCTGGTGCTGGCGGGGCCCTTACACGCGGACATTTGGGAATGCGAAGAACCCGGCGGCGGCAAACGCTTTACCAATATTAAAACCCAGGCTACGGGCTGCAAGCAATTAACCGTCACGCCCAATATCGTTTCTTCGCCTCCGCCACCTGGAGCCAAGGCCGCGCCACGAGGCGAAGGGCGGCCGTCGGCCTCGCCCGAGAGTTTTCCCAAGGTTACGCCGCAAGTACAGCAAACACGCGACAACGACCGCAAGAAAATCCTCGAAACCGAGTTGATCAACGAGGAGAAAAACCTGCAGGATGCCAAGCTCGAACTGGCGGCGCAGGAAAATACCCGCTTGGGCAGCGAACGCAACGCGCAGCGCATGCTCGACCGCATCGAGCCGTATCAGAAAAAAGTCAAACTGCACGAAGACAATATTGCCAATCTCAGAAAAGAGCTGAGCAATATCCGATAGTCACCACGCCTCAGCCGCCAGCGCTACCGCAGGCGTTTGGCCGGCGCGCGGCGAAGCTGCCCCATCTGGCCTGCTTTTTGCTCGTATAGGGAGTGAGATATCGCCACCATGACACCCGTTGCACTTTCAGGTTTGGATTTATTGGCAACCGCAGTGATCCTTGTGGATAACGCGGGGGTTTTGCGCCATATGAATCCCGCTGCTGAAAATCTGCTGGAATTGAGTCACTCTCACATGGTGGGACAGGGCATTAGCGAGGTGTTTGCCGATCACGATGTGCTGGCTGCGGCTTTGCACTACGCGCGCACCCACAATTGCAGTTTTTCTGAACATGATCTGATGATCGCCGTCAGTGGCCGCCCGCGCATGCATTTCGCGTGTACCGTGACACCCATAGAGCGCAACAGCGCCTATGACATTGAGGGCTGCCTGGTGGAGTTTCGCCAGATCGAGCAGCAACTGCGCATTGCACGCGAAGAGCGTGTGTTTGATCAAAGTGTCGCCAACAGGGAACTCATGCGCAACCTAGCGCATGAAATCAAGAACCCGCTGGGCGGCATACGGGGTGCTGCGCAGTTGCTCGAGCGCGAACTCGAAAATCCCGCGCTGCACGAGTACACCCAGGTCATCATGAAAGAGGCGGATCGTCTGCAGGCGCTGATGAGCCGGCTGCTCGCGCCGCATCGTGTCGCGCGCCCTGATTACGTCAACATTCACGAGGTACTGGAGCGCGTGCGCAGCGTGTTGCTTGCCGAGTATCAAAAAGAAATTTTCATCCGCCGCGACTACGACGTTAGCCTGCCGCAGGTGTATGGCGACGTTGAACAACTGATCCAGGCCGCGCTTAACGTTGCGCGCAACGCGGCGCAGGCGCTCACCGAAGCACAGGTGTCGCCCGGCGAGATAGTGCTGAAAACCCGCGCTGCGCGGCAGGTGACACTGGCACGCAAACGCTATCGTACTGCCATCGAAGTCAGCATCATCGACAACGGCCCCGGCATCCCGTCCGAAATCGGCGAGCGTGTGTTCTATCCGTTGGTGTCCGGGCGCGAAGGCGGCAGCGGTCTGGGGCTCACCATCGCGCAAAATTTTGTCAGTCAGCACAATGGCGTACTTTCTTTTAAAAGCGCGCCGGGACACACCTGCTTTACCTTGCTGTTGCCGGTGGCGGATAGCGCCGAGCACAGTGCGCCGGCTGCGGTGCAATGATTGCAACGCGGATAGCGGTGCGTCATGGGTACATGACCTGCTTCCCGCGCTGTAGCGGGCAAGGCGTTTCATCAGGGTTTGCGCCATCGCCACAGCCGCATTCAATAACCTGCCCGCGGGCGCTGTACCAGGAAAAAGGCCCGTCATGTCACTAGACCCCGTTTGGATTGTCGACGACGATCGCTCGATACGCTGGGTGTTCGAGAAAGCCCTAACGCGCGAGGGTATCGCGCACCGCACCTTCTCATCTGCGCTGGAAGCGCTGCAGGCGCTGCAAACCGAGACCCCGCGTGTGGTGGTCAGCGACATACGCATGCCTGGTGAGTCGGGCCTCGTACTGCTGCAAAAATTGCGCGAACGTTTCGCCACCTTGCCGGTGATCATCATGACGGCGTATTCTGATCTGGGTAACGCCGTCACCGCGTTTCAGGGCGGCGCCTACGAATACCTGCCCAAGCCCTTTGACGTGGATACCGCGGTGGAGCTGATCCGCCGCGCCATGAGTGAGAATCAGGCGCCCCAGGCTGCGGCGGAAGTACAGGATAGCACCCCGGAAATTCTCGGCCAGGCGCCGTCCATGCAGAATGTGTTTCGCGCCATTGGCCGCCTGGCCCAATCCAACGCCACGGTACTCATCACCGGCGAATCGGGCAGTGGCAAAGAACTGGTGGCGAGCGCGCTGCATCGGCACAGCCCGCGGGTGAAACAGCCGTTTATCGCCATCAACACCGCCGCGATTCCGAAAGAGTTGCTGGAGTCGGAGCTTTTCGGTCACGAACGAGGCGCCTTCACCGGCGCGCAAACCACGCGCCGCGGGCGCTTTGAGCAGGCCGAGGGGGGCACGCTGTTTCTGGATGAAATCGGCGATATGCCTGCCGAGTTACAGACGCGCTTGTTGCGCGTGTTATCCGACGGCCACTATTACCGCGTCGGCGGCCATCAGCCGATCAAGGCCAGCGTGCGCATCATTGCCGCCACGCATCAGGACCTCGAAGCGCGCGTGAAGCAGGGTCTGTTTCGTGAAGATCTGTTTCACCGGCTCAATGTGATTCGTTTGCGCTTGCCGTCGCTGCGCGAGCGCCGCGAAGATATTCCGCTGCTGGCGCGGCATTTTTTGCGCAAGAGTGCCACCGAGCTTAATGTCGAAGCCAAGCGCTTTTCGGAATCGGTGGTCAAGTATCTGACCACCATGGATTTTCCCGGCAACGTGCGGCAATTGGAAAACCTGTGTCATTGGCTCACTGTGATGGCGCCGGCCGCGCAGATAGAAATCGACGATCTGCCGCCGGAGATACGCGATGAGTCACCGGCATTGCCAAATCAAAACTGGGTGAGCGCGCTGGAGCGCGAAGCTGAAGTGCGCCTCGCGCGCGGTGAAACGCGCATCATGGATGAATTGACGAATCAGTTTGAAAAAGCGCTGATCCTGAAAGCACTGGCGCAAACCGGCGGTCGCCGTATCGAGGCTGCCAACCTGCTGGGCATAGGCCGCAACACGCTCACGCGCAAAGTGCAGGAGTTGGGGATCGACACCAACGATTAGGCGGCGATCCGATTTTTTCAGGCGCTGAGGTCAGCAAACACCGGCGCGTGATCCGACGGCCGCTCGAGCTTGCGCGGTTCGATGTCCACCGCGCACGCGCTGCAGGTGGCCGCGAGCGCGCGCGACAGCAAGATGTGATCTATGCGTACGCCGAGCTTGCGGCGGAACGCGTTCATGCGGTAATCCCACCAGGTGTATGAGCGTTCGGCTTGTTCAAACAGTCTGAAGCTGTCGCTAAGCCCCAGCGCCAGCAAGCCGTTGAATGCGGCGTGTTCCTGGTCGCTGAATAAAACCTTGCCTGCCCATTCCTTGGGGTCATAGACATCGCGATCCTCGGGCGCGATGTTGTAGTCGCCGAGGAGTGCCAGCTTGGGATATTTTTGCAGTTCGCTGCGCAACCATGCGGTGAGTGCGTTGAGCCAGCGCAGCTTGTATTGATACTTGTCGGATTCGACCGCTTCGCCGTTGGGGATGTAAACACAGATCACGCGCGTGTCGCCATAGGTTGCCGCCAGCACGCGTTTCTGCGGATCGTCAAAGCCGGGTATGCCGGCAGTGATTTCCGCCGCCGCGGTGCGCGACAACAAGGCCACGCCGTTGTAGGTTTTTTGCCCGCTGAACACCGCTTGATAACCTGTTTGGGTGATCGCCTCCAGCGGAAATTTCGCATCCTCGGTTTTGGTTTCCTGCAGGCACAACACATCCGGCTGATGCGTGGCCAACCAGTCCGTGACGTGTTGCAGCCGCACTTTCAGCGAATTCACGTTCCAGGTAGCTATGCGCATAATAAATTGATTTTACGGATTTTTTTCCGGTTTGGCCGCGGCCGGTGCTGCGGGTTTGGGTCGCGTTGCCAGCGCCGTGCGCGGATAACCGGCCGCGTCGAGCGTGCTTTCCCACTCAGATTCCAGATAACCTTTGACGGTGATAGTGCCCACTTGCAGCAGCGGAATTTCCGCCGCCGGCGAAAGTTTTTTGAAGGCGGCTAATTCCGCTTGCGGCGACTTTTCGGTGTACGGTGTGCCGCGTCGATGCAAATGCGCGCGTGCGTTGTTACACGGCGCGCCGCAAGCGGTGGCCCACAGGGTTACCGGATGGTTTTTCATCGCAAGCTGCAGCGAGAAAGACGCCTCGCCGGTGCCGATCACATTGTCACCGACACGCCGTTGCTCAATATTTTTCGTCGGCACGGACGCCGGTGGTGGCGTATCGCGCCACTCGACATGGCCTTTGGCATCGACCCAGCGATACAACTGGGCGGCGTTGGCAGGGGCCGCACCCAGCAGCAGCAGGCACAGGACTTTTGCTACGTCTTGCATAAGGATTCTCCTCGTGAAGCGTAAGGCATGAGGCGTGCCATTTCATACAAAATCAGCAACAGCATAGCGCAAAGCTTCAGGGCGCCGCCATGCCATTGTGTCGCAGTAGCGCGTCTATCGAAGGCGCACGCCCGCGAAACGCGGTGAACGATTCCAGCGCCGGGCGGCTGCCGCCGACCGCGAGAATTTCATCGCGAAAGCGCTGGCCGATTGCCGCATCCAGCACGCCTTGTTCCTCGAACAAACTAAACGCGTCGGCCGACAGCACCTCCGCCCATTTGTAGCTGTAATAACCCGCCGCGTAACCGCCGGCGAAAATGTGCGAGAAGCTGTTCGGCATGCGGTTGTAGTCAGGCGGAAATAGCACCGATACGCGCTGGCGTACCTCCTGGATAAGGCCGAGTGCGGTTTGACCGGGCGCAATGCTCGAATGCAGCTCCAGATCAAACAGCGCAAATTCGATCTGCCGCACGGTTTGCATGCCGCTCTGGAAATTTTTTGCGGCCAGCATTTTGTCGAACAACGACTTCGGCAACGGCTTGCCGGTTTGAAAATGACGCGTCATCGGTCGCAGAACGTCCCATTCCCAGCAAAAATTCTCCATGAATTGACTGGGCAGCTCGACCGCATCCCACTCCACGCCGTGGATGCCCGACACGCCCAGGTACTCGACTTGCGTCAGCAGGTGATGCAGGCCATGTCCGAACTCATGAAACAGCGTAATCACTTCGTCGTGGGTGAATTGTGCGGGCTGGCGGCCGCCGTTCGCGTCCGGCGTCGCGGGTCCCTGCTCACTGCTCGCGGCGGTTGCGTCCAGCGGCGCCGAAAAATTGCAGTTCAAGTACGCCACAGGTGTTTGCACCCCCGACGCCGTGCGCCGGCGGGTGATGGCGTCATCCATCCACGCACCGCCGCGCTTGCTGCTGCGCGCGTAAAGGTCAAGATAAAACTGTCCGATCAGCGCGCCCGCTTTATCGTGAATCGAATAAAAGCGCACGTCCGTGTGCCAGCACGGCGCCGCGGTCGGCGTAATCGTCAAACCATAGAGCGTTTCGATCAACTTGAACATGCCGGGCACGACGGTGGTCTCGGGCAGGTACTGCTTGACCTCCTGTTCCGAAAACGCATAACGCGCTACCCGCAGTTTTTCCGAGGCGTAGGGAATATCCCACGCTTCGAGTTGGTTCATGCCGAGCTCGGTGCGCGCGAAATCGTTGAGTTCCTGCAGGTCGCGCTCGGCATAGGGCTTGGCGCGCAGCGCGAGCTCATTCAGAAAACCGATCACTTGACTGGGCGTTTCCGCCATTTTCGGTTCGAGCGAATATTCGGCGTAGTTGTTGAAGGCTAGCAGTTGCGCCAGTTCGCGGCGCAGCGCCACAATTTCCGCGATCAGCGCCGTGTTATCCAATGCGGGCGCACCAAACTCCGATGCACGCGTAGCCGACGCGCGATACATCAACTCGCGCAAGGTGCGGTCATCGGCGTATTGCATCACCGGCAGATACGAGGGTGCATGCAGCGTGAATTTCCAGCCGGACTTTTTGTCGGCCGTCAGCTCCGCCTCAGTGGCGTCAGCCGCTGCTACACGCGCGGCTTGACGCACGTCATCCGGCAGGCCCGACAAGCCTTGTTCATCGGTCACGAAATGCGCAAACGCGTTGGTGGCGTCGAGCACATTGTCCGAAAAGCGCGACGACAGCGTAGACAGCGCTTCGCTAATCGCTTTGAAGCGCGCCTTTTTATCCGCCGCCAATTCAGCGCCGCCGAGGCGAAAATCACGCAGTTCATTGGCGACGATTTTTTGCTGCGCCGGCGACAGCGCAGCAAATGCGGGAGTTGATTTTAAGTGTTTGTACTTGCTGAATAATTTATCATTCTGTCCGAGTTCGGTGTAATACGCGGTGAGCTTCGGCAGGTTGCCGTTATAGACCTCGCGCAGTTCCGCGCTGTTCATCACGGCGTTGAGGTGGCCGACCTGGCCCCAGGCGCGGCCGAGGCGCTCATTCGCGTTTTCCAGTGGTTCGACAAAATCACGCCACGTCGCGGGCGTGGCATCGGCGGCGATGCGCCCGATCACCGCCGCGCATTCGGCGAGCAGCGTGTCAACTGCGGGCGTGACGTGTTCGGTCTTGATGTCCGCAAAGCGCGGCAGGCCGCTGAAATCCAGCAAAGGGTTCATGCATCAACCTTCGAGAAGGGCAACCACCTGCCCCTCGGCCACTGGGTCTTTTTCCTTGACCAGGATTTCTGTAACCACACCACCGTCTTCGGTAATCACCGGGATTTCCATTTTCATCGATTCGATCACCACCAGCGTGTCGCCGGATTCGACCTTGTCGCCCACGCTGGATTTGACTTGCCACACGGTGCCGGTGATTTCTGATTTGACTTCGATGCGTGCCATGATTTTCCTGTCACGCGCTAGGTGCGTGTTTCTGTGGGTGGGTGAAGTGGGGCAAAAATTATAGCATGCACCCCCCCATCGTCAGGGGCACAGGTACTCAATTCGCTGCGCGCCAGTCCCAGCCCGCGGCCTCCAGTTCCAGCAGCGCCGCGAAGCGCCCGCCGCGTGCGACGAGATCCGCCGGCGCACCATCTTCAACGATGCGGCCGTGATCGATTACCACCACGCGGTGCGCCTCTCTGGCGGTTGCCAGCCGGTGCGCGACCGTCAGCACCGCCGCGCCGCGCTTGAGCACGGTGGCGCGCAGCGCCTCGCGCAATGCCGCCTCGCCGGCGCCGTCCAGAAAAGAAGTGGCCTCGTCGAACAGCAGCACTGCGGGCCGCGACACCAGCGCACGCGTCAGGGTCAGCAGTTGCTCCTGGCCGGCGGACAACTGTACGCCGAGACCCCCGCCCGAGCCGCGCAGCACGGTGTGGTAGCCGTCGGGCAGGGCGCGGATGAAGGCGTCGGCACCGCTGATGGCTGCCGCTTCCCGCACCGCAGCTTGCGTTACCGTTGCATCCTTGAGGGTGAGATTTTCCAGCACCGTGCCGCTGAACAACTGCGCCGCCTGCGGCACTATGCCGAAGGTGAGCCGCTTCTCGTCGTCCGGCAGTGCGCGCGGGTCGTGTCCCGCGACACGAACCGTGCCGCGCCACGGCGGGTAGAGGCCGGCGAGCAGATGGACCATGCTGGTTTTCCCTGCGCCCGTGCGTCCCACCAGCGCGACGTGTTCGCCGGGCGCAACGTGCAGGGTCACGCCGTGCAGCACCGGCGCGCCGGGCGCATAGCCGAAGACCACATCCTCGCATAGGAGGCCGCCGGTGCGCGGCTGCTGCGGTGGTGGCGGCAGCGGCTGCTGATCGGCGGGCAGCGCCAGCACCTCGAAGATGCGCTCCGCGCCGGAGAGCGCGCCCTGCACCGTCTGCCACTCGTCACCGAGCGCGGTCAGCGGTGTGAAAAAGCGCTGCAACAGCAACGCGAACGCAATCAGCGTGCCGATCGTGATGCCTAACGTCCCCGTGGCAGCCACGGTGCCAGCGGTAACCCAGGTATCGCGCGTGCCCGCCCAAAGCAGAAAGGCAATCGCGCTGTAGGTCATCAGCGCGGTCACCGGCGGATAGAAGGAGGAATAAATTGTGGCACGGTTCGCGGCCTGCAGCAGCCGCGCCAGCACCTGCCGGAAGCGCGCAACGAAGCCCGCCTCGCGTTGGAAGGCCTGAATGACCTCGACGCCGCGCAGTGTTTCCTGCAGGTGGGTGTTCATTTCGCCCACCGCTTTGCGGTTGGCGCGTTCCGCTACACGTATGCGTACCTGGAAGTAACGCGTGACCACGATCAGCGGCGGCAACACCAGCGCCGCTGCCAGCGCCAGCATGGGGCTGAGGATAATCATCGCCGCCGCGATCGTGAGCAGGCGCAACAGATTGGCTACCAAAGTGGCGACACCGCTGGTAAACAGGGTGTCCAGGGTGTCGATATCTGCCGTGCAGCGGCTGATGGTGTCGCCGAGGGGGGTGTGATCGAAATAGCCCGCTGGCAGACGCTGCAGATGCGCGAACAGCGTCACCCGCAGATCGCTGAGCACGCCTTGTGCCACGGCTGCCGCGAGGTAGCCGTAAACGAAGGCAAGTCCCTGACCCAAGGCCATCGCTCCCAGGTAGCACAGCCCCAATTGCAGCAAACCGTCGCGCTTGCCGACTGCCAGATGATCGTCGACGATCCAGCGGATGAGCAGCGGCGGCAGCAATTCGAACAGCGCGCCGGTCAGCACCAGCAGCGCGATGATGATGAGCATGCGCTGACTGGGACGCACCAGTGCGACGAGCTGACGCCGGTAGCCCGCGCGCGCCGTGGCAGCGGAAACGCTCGCCGCGGCGACGCTCATAGCGCGCCCTCACCCTTCAGCACAGCCAGCCCGCTACGCGCCTGGGCGCGGTATATGCGCGCATACAGGCCTTGTTGCGCTACCAGCTCGTCATGCGTGCCTTGCTCCGCGATGCTGCCGTGTTCGAGTACCAACACCCGATCGGCCTGGGGAAAGGCCGCCAGGCGCTGGGAACACAGCACCAGGGTTGCGCGTTGGTGGGCGGGTTGCTGCGGCCCAAAGGCCTCGCGCAGGGCGGCGACGATACGCGTCTCGGTCTCGACGTCGACCGCGGAGAACGGGTCATCCAGCACCAGCAGACCGGGTGTATGCGGGGCATAGGCCGCGATCGCGCGCGCCAGACCCAGGCGTTGCCGCTGACCGCCCGACAGGCGCACGCCGAGCTCGCCGATCGCGGTGTCTATGCCACGCGGGAATTCTGCAATGTCGCTGTCCAGGGCCGCCAGCCGCAGCGCCTGCGCGGCACACTCCGTGTCAGCGGCTGCTATCGCCGTAGTTGCCGTAGTTACCGTAGTTACCATAAGCACGTTCTCCCGCACCGAACCCGAGAACAGATGCGCGTCCTGCGGCAGGTAGCCGACGAGACCCCAGCGCTCCTGGTGCTCTACTGTCGAGCCGTCTGCAGCAGACAGCCGCACGCTGCCTGATGCGATGGGGTAGATGCCGAGCAGGGCGCGCGCCAGTGCGCTCTTGCCCGAGCCTATCGCGCCGGTCACCGCCACCAGGCTCCCCGGCGCAATCGCCAGCGAGAAGTCGAGCAGTGCTGGCTGCGTCGCACCGGGGTAGCGGAAGGTGACGTTACTCAGCGCGACGCCGAGCGCACCGGAAGCACTACGCCGACTGGCCAATGCCGCGCTGCCGATACCGGCGACATGGCCAGACTTGAACGATGCGTAGGGCGGCTCGTGCGCCACGCCGAGCGCTGGCGCCAGCATCGGTGCCAGCCGCTCGTAGGCCGCACCGCCGCTCTGGATGGAATTGACCATCTGCGGAATGCGAAAGCCGCGCTCGACAAAGCGGATGAACAACGCCAGGTAGCCGACGAAAACGCCGACGCTCATGGCGCCAGTGACCACGCGCTCACCACCCTGCCAGATTACGAACAGGATGCCGGACATCATCAGGGTGTTGTAGAGCGGCGGCAGGCCCAGGCGCAGGCGCGTCGCGCTCAGGTTGCGCTGGGCGAAGGTCTGGGAAAAGCTCTCGATTACGCCGGTCGCCGCGGCGCCGCGACCGAACAAGCGCAGCACGCGCAAGCCGGACAGCAATTCATGGATGCTCGCGGTCAGCGCGGCATTCGCCTCCCGCGCGCGCAGGGTGCGCGCTCTTACCCAGCGGCCCGAGGCGTGGGCGATGATCATTGCCAGCGGCACCGGTGCCAGCGCCAGCAGTGTCAATTGCGCATCGATGACCAACATCGCAACCACAAACGAAAGAGAGAACAGGACGGTATCCCAGGTCTCGATGGTGAACTCGCGCAGGCCCACGCCGAGCACCTCGACGTCGCCGACTATGCGCGCCATCTGCTCGCCGATGGAAGTCTGGTGCAGATCGGCAAGCGGCCGCGACAGCGCGCCGCGCAAGGCATCGGCGCGTAGATTGGCACGGATGCGCGCATTGGCGGTCATCAGCCACCAGCGCTTTAACACGCGCGGCCCCTCCGTCAGCAGCGTGCCTGCTATCAGCAGCAGTGCGGCGAGCGTCACGTCGTGCGGGCTCGCCTCGCCGCGCTCCAGCGCGAGCGCCTGGTCGATCGCATTGCCGAGAAGGATGGCCGGAAGAATCACCGCCGTATTCATGACGATGCCACCCAGCGAGCCGAGCACCAGCTGGCCCGCGACCTGGCGGAAATAAGCGCGCAGCTTCCACAGATAGTTCACGTTGCCAGGACCCTATAAAACGACGGAGCGCACAGCCCCGCTGCTAATGACAACTGACGGTCATATGGCCAGCATCCCCGGTTGGGGGTCATCGCTCATCATACCTGCCAAGCCGGGCTATCGCGCGGCGGTGTAGGTGAAATCGTCGAACAGGGTGACGCTGTCGGCCTTGGTCCACACGCCGACCGCACCCGCTTCCGCGAAGTGCGCGTCTTCCATCTCAATGCAAGCTTTGCCATTGAAGATCACCTGTAACCGTTTGCCGCAAAACGCCACGCGCAAAGTGTGCCAGGTATTTCCCGGCACCGGCGCATCGACATACTGCAGCGTATTGCGGCGGCCGTCCTGGGTGTAGTAGAGCGACACGTTATTCTCCAGTGCATTGGCACGCGCGACGTAATAATTGTCGCCGTCCTTGAAGCGCCACACCAACCCGCCGGCCTGATCCTCACGCCCGGAGATGGCCTTGAACTTGACCTCCACATGGCCGTCGACGAATGACGCATCCGTCCTTACACACCAGGGAAAAGTGCCGCTGCCCGATTGCTTGAGCACCTGGGATGTGCTGGGCGCGGTGGCGTCAGTGGCCACCGCCCACTGTGGCGAGCCGCGGCCGGTGACGCCGGCGCGCCAGCCCGCGGGCAAGGCGCCGGGGTGGTCCTGATCGAAGGATAGTATTGCTGTAACAGGGGTAATCATGGTTGCTGACTCCTTTAAAAGTCGTTCAGTCATGGTGTCGTAATAGTGCCAAACCCGATATCCCGCCCCTCACTGGCATGGAGGCTGATGGCGTAATCATAAGCCGTCTTCGCGCGCGACCGTCGCGCCGGAGCAGATTGAACGCCAGGGCACGCCGGGCGGTTGTATCGATCACCCGCAGCGCTTAACATAAGCGCCTTTCTGGTGAGAGGTGTTTTACACAGCATGTCAGCGCCTATAAAACTTTGGCATCCATCCTGGCTGGGGCGTATCGCCGCTGTCGCACTGGCATCGGC
The DNA here is from genome assembly GCA_945906815.1 of Bordetella parapertussis. GTDB lineage: Bacteria > Pseudomonadota > Gammaproteobacteria > Burkholderiales > SG8-41 > UBA5216. The sequence goes on along the minus strand of CAMDRT010000009.1, from coordinate 92,205 downwards.
GCTGGGCTTGCCCGCGCATGCGCAGTCGCCCGTCGCTACGCCGGCCGCCCAGCCCGTCACCACACCCGAGGGCAAGCCTGCCGCCAACCCGCAAGCGCTGCGCAAACTACCGTTGGTGGACGAAGGTGCGGTGGACCCGACCTGGGTACAGTTCCGGGCGTGGCTGCTGGAGGTGTTGCAACGCGGTGACCGGCGCGCGCTGGCGGGCATCATCGATGCCAACGTGCTCAATGCACTGGAGGCGCCGCGCGGCATCGCGGAGTTTCGCAAGCAATGGGATTTGGATGGCAAGGACAACCAACTGCTGCGGGAGCTGTCTGCGATACTGCAACTGGGCAGCGCGTGGTATCAGCCCCCCAAACGCGTGCGTTTGTTGTGTGCGCCCTATGTGCCGATCAAGTGGCCGCTGAACGACGTTGACCCGTACCAGAGCGGTGCCATCGTGGTGAAAGAGGCGCTGGTCAAAGACGCGCCTTCGCACGGCGCACAAACGCTGGGCAGCCTGAGCTTCGACATCATCGCGGTGCGCGATTGGGAAGTGGCCGACAGTGAGCAGCAGGCGCAGCAACGCTGGGTGAAAATCCGCTTTGGCGCTCACGACGGTTATGTCCCCGATGAGCATATACGCAGTGCCGTCGAGCATCGCGCGTGTTTCGCCAAAACCGCCGCCGGGTGGCGGCTGCAGGAATATGTGCTGGGTATCGAATATCTGGGCGGTGCGGATTAAACCGTGGGTAGTCGGCTAGCCCGATCACCAGCCCGTAGCACCATCACGCGATGCGCTCACTCGACATCCAAGGCCACCGCGGCGCACGCGGGCTGATGCCGGAGAACACCTTGCCGGCATTCGCGCGCGCGCTGTCCATCGGTGTGACCACACTGGAGCTCGATTGCGCGATCACCCGCGACGGGGTGGTGGTGGTCAGTCACGATGCAACACTTAACCCCGAAATTACACGCGATACGGCGGGACAAAACGCAGGCCGCTGGATCAAGCGCGCCGATTTGCCCATTTCACAATTCACCTTCGATGAACTGCAACGCTTTGATGTGGGGCGTATGGATCCGGCAGCGGATTACGCCGCGCGCTTTCCACAGCAGCAAGCCATGGACGGCACGCGCATGCCGAGACTCGAAGACGTGTTCGCGCTGGCGCGCAAGGCGGGCAATCACAGCGTGCGCTTTAACCTCGAGAGCAAAATCTCGCCGCTCTATCCGCAGCGCACAGTGACCCCGGACGTCTTTGCGGCAGCGCTAATAAACGTGATTAAAAACAATGATTTAACGCATCGCGCCAGCGTGCAGTCGTTTGACTGGCGCACGCTGTCAGCGGTGCAACGCGAGGCGCCTGAAATCGCCACCGCCTATCTCAGCGCACAGCAGCCCTTCATGGACAATATTTGCGCCAAGGCGGGGGCGTCGCCGTGGAACGCCGGCTTACATGTCAGTCAGTTTGGCGGCTCAGTGGGCAACCCCGTGCCGCGCATGATCCATGCGGCCGGTGGCGCAATCTGGTCGCCCTGCTCCAACGATGTGGATGCCGCCGGCGTGCAGGAAGCGCAAGCGCTGGGGTTGCAAGTGGTGGTGTGGACGGTGAACAGCGCATGCGAAATACGCCGCATGCTGGCGCTCGGCGTCGACGGCATCATCAGTGATTACCCCGATGTGCTGCGCCGCGTCGCCGGTGAAAACGGTTACACGCTGCCCCTGCCTACGCCGGTAGCGGTGCCGTAGCGCGGCGTTCATGTGGAAGTTCAGGGTGCGGTCTTGTGATGGACGTCTTGGCGCTGTTTGGATAGATTCGTTGGTCCATGGGAACGTAAAGGAATACGGGTGAGCCACGCTGCCTACAAGGATGTGTTACCGCTGCTCGGACGCGCCGCTGCCGGATTGCGCATCGAGCATCTACCCGCCGATGTGCTGATGCGCGCCAGGCAGCGCATGCTCGACACCCTCGGCTGTCTGGTTGCAGGTTACGACGCGGGCATCGCCGCTCAAATCCGCGACTATGCGCTGGCGCAGGGCGGCGCCGCGGAGGCCACGCTGTTGCCGGGCGGACAAAAAACCACGGTGTCGCACGTGTGCATGGCGCACGCCACTTACATGCACGGCCTGGAACTGACCGATGCCGCGCCGCGCGGCACTTGTCATCCGGGCAATGAAATCGTGCCGCCTGCGCTGGCGATGGCGGAGAAACTGGGTCGCGGCGGTGGCGCGGTGCTTGCCGCACTGGTCGCCGGCTACGAAATCGAAATTCGTTTTGGGCGCGCGCTGTTTCCGAGTGCGTTCTATCGCGGCTGGTGGACGCCCGGCTTGTTCGGCGGCATCGGCTCGGCAGTGGCTGCGGCGCAGCTGATGAAACTCGATGCTACGGCGATGGACAACACCATCGGCATCGCGCTCAACCTTCTGCCCACGGCCATGATGCGTGCCAACGAAGAAGGCGAAACCGTCAAGTGGCTGCTCGGCGGGCAATCCTGCGCCGCCGGCCTGGTAGCGGCGGAGATGGCGGCGCGCGGGGTGAAGGGCATGCGCGATGTGATCGGCGGCTGGTTGCCGGTGCTCGCGAATGAAACACTGCCGGAAAGACTCACGGAGGGGATTACGGAAGAGGCTAACCGCACGCGTTTCACGCAGTGGGAGATCACCAGTGGCATCGTCACCAAACATTATGCGACGGTGGGGCCGCTTACAGCTGCGCTCGATGCTACGTTTGATCTCATCACGCAGCACAACATTGAGGCCGGGGACATTGTTGAAATCCAGGTTGACGCGATGAAGCGCACTGCCGTGTTCAACACCGTGCATCCCGAAAACGATGTCGCCGCGCGCGCGAGCCTGCCGTATTGCCTCGCGCTGGCCGTATGCAAGCGCGATCCCGCTGCGCTGCTGGGGCCGGGCTTTCGTCCTGAAGTGCTGCGCGACCCGGTGATCCGTGCCAACGCCAGCAAGGTCAGAATTACCGAGAACGAAGAATACGAACAGTTGTATCCGGCGCGCAGCCTCGCGCGCGTTACTCTCAAGCTGCGCAATGGGCTATCGCATTCGGCGGTGGTCGATCGCAGCGAGCGCGGCCGTTACCTCACGCCCACCGATGCTGACATCGAAAATAAATTCCGTCTGCTCGCGACCGCTGTGCTGGGGCAGGCCAAGACGGATAAAGTGGTCGCGCTGTGCGCGCGGTTTGAGACACTGCCGGAAATGCAAGAACTGATCGACGCCTTGCGCGTCGGCTAGCAGCCTGTTGGCTCTTTTCGATGAGACCCAAAGCAGCCTCGTAGGCTTTCCCTTCAAATCGCATCTCGACCATCTCGGTGAATGCGACCTGCCGATAGGTCGGCGGACAAGCCTCATCATCGACTGAGCCAACGATACGACTGTTCGCTCGTGGCCAATGGTGTTTCCTCTGAGGGAACGGCCCCAAAAGCGCACCTGATAAGAGCCGGTATTTTGGTCAATGGTGGGGGCGGCGGGAAGCGAATCTGCGTCCGCTTTCTGCAGCGGGCAGCAACAGAACCCGCAAATTCCCGTGTTTTCTGGCGATGGTCCAGAATTGGCCATTGACGCCAAAGGGTGCCTTAACTACACTAGGTGTTACTTTGTAATCCTTGGTGACACCATGAAACCATCCTTGGCAGAAAAGCCTCGTTCCGGATCTGTCACTATCAAATTGGACGATGCCGATCGGGATCGCGTCGCGTCTCTGGCCATGGCCAAAAAGCGCACACCGCATTACCTCATGAAAGAGGCCATCCTTGAATACGTGAAAAAGGAGGAGTCGCGGCAAAATTTCATCGCCGCCGCCCAGTCCTCCTTTGAGCACTACAAGGAAACCGGTCTGCATATCACCTTGGACGAATTTAGTAACTGGGTTGACCAGGTTCAGCAGCATCCCGGCGCGCCTGTTCCTGAATGCCACACATAAGGCTTTCCGCGCGGGCCCAGTCTGACCTGTCCCGCCTGCACACGGTTCTTGTCAGCAAAGATATCAACGCGGCCAAACGGGCGATGCTGCTCATCCGCGACGCCTTCATGACGCTGACCCACGCCCCCTTGATTGGCAGGCCCGTTGAGGACAACGAAGACCTGCGCGAACTGGTCATCGACTTTGGTGCCAGCGGCTACCAGGCGCTCTACCGGTACGAGCCCGCATTGGATGCGGTGGCGATTTTGGCCATCAAGCACCAACGCGAAGATGACTACAAATAAGGGGTGGCCCGAGCGTGAGCAATTGGGCCATTACGGCTGGCGCAGCCATTGACGCAGCCTGTTTCAGATCCCGGTAGCAGCCTCAATTTGGAATTCGCCACCTTCCGGTTAGGAACACCGCAATGGACCCAAAACACGCTACGTTGATCAGCGGGCAATTCGCGCAATACGCAGCAACCCTGCGCTACGACGATTTGCCCGATGACGTGCGCAAGCTCGCACACCTGGTGCTGCTCGACACGTTGGGCTGCGCAATGGCGGGCGCGGGCACCGATGAAGTGGGCAAAATCCGCCGCGCCATGACGCAGGCCAATGGCTGCAATGAGGGCGGCGGCGGTGATTCCATTTACTGGGGCACCGCTGAAAAAGCGCCGTTGCCGCTGGCGGCACTCGCCAATGGCGCGGCGGTGCACGCACGCGAGATTGACGATTTCGGCGGCTGCGCGCACTCCGGCTCGGTGGTGATACCTGCTGCGCTGGGTATCGCCGCGCGTAGCGGCGCCAGCGGACGTGAATTGCTCACAGCCATCGTCATCGGCTACGACATCGCGCGCCGCGCCATGGATGGTGGCGGCGGCTATCAGGCGTTCAAGCAGCGCGGCTGGCATTCGACCAGTACCTGCGGCGGATTCGGCGCGGCTGCTGCAGCCGGACGCCTACTGGGACTTAATGAGCAGCGGCTGCAGTGGGCGCTGGGTTACGCCGGCAGCAACGCGGGTGGCACCTGGGCGTATATCCCCGAGGGCGCGATGAGCAAGCGCGTGCATCCCGGTTTCGCCGCGCACACCGGCATCATCGCGGCCTATCTTGCCGCTAACGATGTCACTGGCCCCGCCAGTATTTTCGAGGCGCCGTGGGGCGGCTACTATCCGACTTACGTGCCGGGCGTGGCAACGCCGGATGAGGCGGTCAAAGACCTGGGCCGCGATTTTCGCATCCGTCTGGTCGGGTTCAAGCCCTATGCCGCCTGCCGCGGCATCCACAGCAGCGTCGATGTGATGCTCGACTTGCGCCGCAAACACCAGCTGCGTGCCGCCGAGGTGAAGCAGGTGCTGGTGCGCGGTAGCCCCACGCACCTGAAGCAGCTTGCCAAGCAGGAGGTGCACACCCTGCTCGATGCGCAGATGAGCCTGCCCTACAGTATTGCGGCGTCGCTGGTGAGCGGCGGCGCGATGCTCGATCAGTACACCGCGGATGCGCTGATGCGCACGGAAGTGCGTGAGCTCGCGCGGCGCGTGCATCTGCGGCTGGAACCTTCGGTTGCCGATGGCGACGAGCCCTACATCGATGTCGAACTTAACGATGGCCGCGTGCTCAGCGGACGCGTGCTGATTGCGCGCGGCGACAGTGAAAATCCTTTGAGCGAAGATGAACTGCGGGCGAAATTCCGTACCGCAGCCGCAGCGACGCTCACCGCCGCGCACAGCGAGCGCTTGGAACAGACGGTGATGCGCGCATCCGAGCTTGCCGACTGCCGCGAACTCACAGCGCTGCTTGCGCTGCCGCAATAATTTGCGGATGGGTCAGTTATCCAGCGCAATGTTGCCTGCCTTGATCACTGCGGCGTACTTGACTAGGTCCGCTTTCAAGTTCGCGGCGAGCTGCTCAGACGTGGCATAAAAGGGCATCATGCCCTGCACCGCCAGCTTCTCGCGGATATCCGTCAGGGCCACAATTCTGCCGAACTCACCCGACAGTTTGTCGATGATGACCCTCGGTGTGCCCGCCGGCGCCAGCACAGCATAAGTCACGCGCATTTCAAAACCGGGCAGACCGGCCTCGGTGAAGGTAGGCACCTCGGGCAAGGCGGGCATACGGCGCTCGCCCGAGATCGCAATCGCCTTGAGCCGGCGGCTGTGCAGGTGCTGGATGGCAGAGATCGGCGTGTTCAAACCCGCCTGCAGTTGGCCGCTAACCAGATCGATCAGCGCCGGCGCCGAGCCTTTGTAGGGTATGCGTTGCATCTGGATGCCGGCCATGGCGCTGAACTGCGCTGTGCCGAGTTGGCTGATACCGGCGCTGCCCACCGAGCCGTAGTTCAGTTGTCCGGGCCTCGCCTTGGCGAAGGCGATAAACGTCTTCAAATTATCGGCGGGCACAGAGGGGTGCAGCACCAAGACATAGTCGCTGGTGGAAATGCTCGCCACCGCTGCGAAGTCCTTGACCGAATCGTACGGCAGATTGCGAATCAGCAGCGCGTTGATCGCGTGATTGGGAACAGTCATCACCAGCAAGGTGTAGCCGTCGGGTGCGGCTTTCGCCACCGCCTCGGTGCCGATGATGGTGTTGCCACCCGGGCGCAGGTCCACAATCATCGGCTGACCCAGGCTCTCGTTCAGTTTTGCGGTAAAAAGCCGCGCCAGCGGATCGACACTGCCGCCTGCGGCGTAGGGCACAATAAAGCGGATCGCTTTGCCGGGGTAGGTCTGCTGTGCAGCAGCGGGAGCAAGCTGCGCCATCCATGCGCCCATGATCGCGAATTTCACCAAAGTCATGTGTGGCAGCCTCGCTCCCATGGATAGCGAACTCCGCTATTCGACCCTGATGTTTGCGTCGCGTATCACCTTGCCCCAGCGCTCGTACTCGTCGCGTACAAACGCGGCCGCTTGCTCGGGGGTAGTGACGGCGACATCGCCACCCAGCGCGACAAACTGTTGTTGCGTTTCCGCGGTCTGCATGACCTTGTTTACTTCGGCATTGAGCCGGTCGATGATCGCGCGCGGTGTGCCTGCGGGCGTAGCCAGCACGAACCAGTTGACGATCAGTAGTTGTGGCATGCCTGCTTCGGCGGCGGTCGGCACGCCGGGCATCGCATTGACCGGCGTGGTGTTTAATATCGCCAGTGCGCGCATGCGTTTGTCTTGCACATAAGGCGCGGTGGCCGACGCAGCGGCAATCACCACATCCACTTCGCCGCTCATGGCGCCGATCAGCGCGAAGCTTGCCCCTTTGTAGGGCACCAGCAGGATATGGATCTTGCTGAGCGATTTCAACAGCTCGCCGGCGAGATGGCTGGGCGAGCCTGGCGCGCCGGAGCCGTAGGTCAGCTTGCCCGGATGGTTGCGCGCCAACTGCACCAGTTCACGCAGGCTTTTCGCCGGCACCGAGGGATGCACCGCCAGCACCGCGGGAATGGTGCCCAGCAGGGCAATCGACGCAAAATCACGCAGCGCGTCTTGTCCGGACCTGGGATACAAATGGGGATTGATGACCAGCGGCGGCGCTGCGAGCATCAGCGTGTAGCCGTCCGGCGCAGACCGGGCGGCGAATTCGTGGCCGATCTTGCCGCCGGCGCCGGGACGCGGGTCGACAATCACCTGCTGCCCCAGTGCCGGCGTCAGCTTGGCGGCAATCCAGCGCCCCGCGAATTCCGTGCTGCCCAGATACGGCAGAATAATGCGCACGGTTTTTGCGGGGTAGCTTTGCGCCTGTGCGCCTGGCGTTAACACCAGCAGCGTCGCGAACGTGGATATCCAGACGGTGTGGGGTTTGCAGGATTTCATGCCAAGAATCTTATACTATTGCGCCTCACACGATAAAGGAAAGCACATGAAACTACTCGGTTCACCCGGCAGTCCGTATGCACGCAAAGCGCGCGTCGCGATGCTGGAAAAGAAAATTAACTGCGAATTTGTTTTCGACCGGCCCTCCAATCCCGGTTCGCAGGTGCCCAAGTACAACCCGCTCGCCAAGGTGCCGGTGCTGGTGCTCGATGACGACACGGGTATGATGGATTCGTCGGTGATTGTGGAATACTTCGACGGCATCGGCAGCGGTCCCAAATTAATTCCCGCCGATTTCGCCGCACGCATCGCGGTGCGCCAGTGGGAAGCGCTGGGTGACGGCGTCGCTGATGCGATTGTTGCGCTCACCCATGACTCGCGCTATACCGAAACCTGCGACGCCAACGCAGACTGGTATCAAAAGCAACTCAAAAAAATCGAAGGCGGACTGGACAAGCTGCAACGCGATATCGGCGCCAATGAATTTTGTTTTGGCAATGCCTTTAGCCTGGCGGATATTTGCGTGGGCATGGCGCTGGGCTATATGGATCGCGCGTATGCCGGCTACGACTGGCGTGGCAAATATCCGGGTCTGCGGCGTTATACGGATAAGTTGTATGCGCGCCCGTCGTTTCAGCAAACCGCGGTACCCATCCCGTAGCATGCCGTAAACTTTTGTTTTTAATAAAGTATTTTTGCGCAACTGTGTTGGGTGTCACGGTATCCGGCGCACTCGCCCAAGGCAGCGCGGGCTATCCTGTGCGTCCGCTGCGCTTGATCGTGCCCTACGCGGCAGGGGGCAACGGCGACCTTGTTTCGCGCATCATTGCGCAGAAGATGATCACCCAGATCGGCCAGCAAATCATCATCGATAATCGCGGCGGCGCCGGTGGCAACATCGGCGCGGAACTGGCTGCGCGCGCTGCCCCCGACGGCTATAGCCTCATGCTTGGCACCAACACGCACGCGATCAACATGAGTTTGTACGCGAAGCCCGGTTACGACATCCAGCGCGATTTCGCGCCGATTACGCTCGCAACGTTCGCGCCGATGGTGCTGATCGTGCATCCCTCGCTGCCCGCGAAATCGGTAAAGGAATTTATCGCGCTGGCAAGAGCGCATCCCAACACGCTCAACTACGGCACTGGCGGCAGCGGCAGTTCGGCTCATGTGATCACTGAATTGTTCAAGTCGATGGCCGGCGTGCAGTTGGTGCATGTGGCGTACAAGGGCGTGGCGCAGAGCACCACCGATCTGATCGCCGGGCAAATCCACATGACCTTCAGTTCGCCCGCGAGCGCACTCGCGCACATGCAGGCAGGTCGTGTGCGCGCGCTGGCCCTTTCAACCGCCACCCGCTCCGCAGCGGCGCCTACGCTGCCAACGATTGCCGAATCCGGCTTGCCAGGCTTCGACGCCAGCATCTGGCAAGGCGTATTCGCACCGGCGCGCACGGCGCAGGACATCATCGCGCGGCTGCAGCGGGAAATCACCGGCGCATTGGGCAGCAGCGAGGTCAAAGATCAACTGGCTGCGCAAGGCGTCGAAGCGCAGCCGTCGACAACGGAACAATTCGCGCTCTTCATCCGCGCGGAAATAGCCAAGTGGGCGCAGGTGATCCAGGTATCCGGCGCGAAGGTGGAATAAATACAATGCGTTAGGTAATCTCGCTTTGACAACGGGACGAAAGTCCTCACAATGCGCGTGACTGTGATTTTTTCTACGCTGTGTGCCAACCACCCAACCTATCCTGATTCGAGACCCATGCCATGAGCAAACTCATAGATGTCCTACGTGATCGTCGCAGTGACCGTCATTTCGCCAATAAGCCGCTGGAAACGGAAGTCGTCGAGGCACTGCTCGACGCATTTCGCTGGGCGCCGTCGTCCAACAACCGGCAGCCGTGGCGCGTGCTGATCGCATCCAGCGCCGAAGCCTCGCGTATTTTTGACGACGCCTTATCGGCGGGCAACAAGCAATGGGCGCCGCTGGCGCCGCTGAAAATGGTGATCATCGGCGTGCCTGAAGAGCAGCCGGAGAAAAACGGCCTGCAAAATTTCATGCTGGATGTCGGCTGCGCCCTGGAAAACATGCTGGTGCAGGGCTACGCGATGGGCCTCACCGTGCATGCCATGGCGGGCTGGGATTATGACAAAATCTGCAACGGTTTCACCATTCCGGCCAACGCCAAACCGGTGGCGCTGATGGCAGCGGGTTATCGCGGGCGTGTCGAAGATTTGATGGAAGAGGTGCGTGCCAAGGATTTGAAGCCACGCACCCGCAAGGCGATCGGCGAATTCACCTATCGCGATGCCTATGGCGCAGCGTTTAAATAAATAGCGGACGCATCAGGGCAGGGCGTGCGTGCCGGCTGGCAGTAGTTCAGCCGGGATGCCGCCGTATAAAATCCAGCACCGCCTTCGCGCACGCCACCGGCGCGGTGGCGGCGACGTGATAGGAATCACCGGGCAGCACCAGCAGTTCCGAGCGCGCAATCTGTTCCTGCCACGCGCGCACCATCGCCACCGGATACAGCGGATTGTCCTGCGTGGTAATCACTTGCGCCGGACAGCGGATGTTAAGCAGGTCTTGCATGATATCGACCTTGGGCACGGCACCGATAAACCCCAACTGTGTTGACATCGCAGTGCGTCCCATGAGGTTGATCCACCACGCGATACCGGCCGCCGGGAACTGGCTGCCCAGACGCTTTGCCATCGTCGCGCGCGCCCAGCCCTCGACACCGCTTTTCTCAATCAACTCGACCCATGCGCGATAACGGTCGCCCGCGTACTCGCCGCGCGTGGGCGAGGACAGCACGCTCACGGTTTTGACCCGCTTGGGGTGGCGCGCCGCGAGATGCAGCGCCATGGTGCCGCCCACTTTCGCGCCGGCCAGATAAAAGGTGTCTACTTTCAGTTCATCCATCACCGCGATGAAATCATCAACAATGCGATCCAGCGACCAGGCGTAATCGCGGGCCATCGGCGTCGAGCGGCCAAAGCCGCGCATATCGGGCCGCACCACGCGATAATCGCGCGCCACTTCCGGCATCCAGCCATACCACGCGGCGCCGCTTTCGGCGTTGCCGTGCAACAACAACAGGGTTTCATGTTCGCGCCATGGCTCGGCGAAATCGGTCACTTCGTAGTGCATATGCAAATCGGGCGTTACTTGTAAGGATGGCATGGGGATCATCAACCGTGTTGATTACGACTGTCGGTAGGCGCTTGGTCGCGCGCGTTCATGCTGTAGTCACGCATCACGCTGGCGACGCGGATACGGTAATCCGCAAATATGCCGCCGCGGCCTTGGGCTTGCGCGAAGCGGTGTGTTTCCACATTGCGCCATGCGGCTACGGCGGCTTCGTCGCGCCAGAACGATAGCGACACGAATCTGCCGGGTAGCGTCACACTTTCAAAGCGCTCGATGGAGATGAAGCCGTCGAATTTTTCGATATCTGCTTTGAGCGATGCCGCAATTGCAAAATAGTCGCTGGCTCTGCCGGGGGCGGGTTGTACTTCAAAAATGACGGCGATCATCGCGGGCGCTACGTATATTCATTGAAGCACGGCATCTCGCCCGGCGGCACATACCATTGCGCACGCGACGCCCAGAAGATGCCGTTTTCCGGACGTTGCGCGGGTGTTGCATCCAACAATCCGGCGGGGATCAGATAATCGTCGCGTCCGCGCAATTGCTGCGGCACGCGCGAACCGCAGTGCGTGCAGAACCATACCGAAAAGCGTTGTGCCGCGGGATGGTCATAACGTTTGATCAGTGCCTCACCCGCGCACCACTTCAATTGTGCCGCGGGCACAAACGCGTTGGCCGCATGCGCGCTGCCCGAGGCTTTTTGGCAACGTGAACAATGACAATAGCGAAACGCCGAAAACGGCGGGGTGACTTCAAATTTAACGCCGCCACACAGGCAGCTTCCAGCAAGGGGTGCGAGGGACATGACGCTCCTTAATCTAGCGGGGATAAATAATAGCTATTAATAACAAAAAGTTACGTTCTTTGCGGCGTTTATGCCTACACCAGCGTGGCTTGCCAAAACCCCACATCCACCCAGCGCTCAAATTTCCGCCCCACCTGTGGAAAATGCGCGACCTTCACGAAGCCGCATTTTTCGTGAAGCGCAACGCTGGCATCGTTGGGTAATGCGATGCAGCCTACCACCGCATGCACAGCACGCGTTTTAAGTTCACGCAATAATTCAAGATACAGGGGCTTTGCAATGCCGCGCCCGGTATGATTTTTGTCAACGTAGATCGTGCTTTCCAGCGTTTGATCATATGCCGCGCGCGTGCGCCAGCGTGTAGCGTAGGCGTAGGCTACGACCTTGGCATCGGCTTCGGCAACCAGCCACGGATACACCGCCGCGTACTCACCAATGCGCTTGGCCATCTGCGCCGCTGATAACGGCGACTGCTCAAAGCTGATGACGGTTTCAAGCACGTACGGGTTGTAGATCGCGCAGAGGGCAGCGGCATCGCTAACCGTAACCGGACGGATGCTGGGCTTTACGCCTCTCTCCGGTGTGACTGGACTGTGCGGTGCGTCGACCAGCTCGATGTCGTTGTCCGCACACCATTTGCGTAATGCTACCTGCTGCGCTGCGCTTTCGAAGCGGTACCAGTTTTCAAGCTGTCCTTGGGCATTCAGCAAATCCTTGTAGCGCCCGTACGCCCCGCGGCGGCGAAAAAGGGCTTCGACCTGCGCTTCACTTTCTGGCAGCGCCTGCCGCACAAAGCGCGTCACCAGATAACGGCCAAGATCGAGGTCTTTCTTGTGCGGAACACGGTGGTAGAGCTCGGCGCTATCGATGTCCTCCGGCAGTTCCTCCTCGTTGTCCAGCACGTCGGAGACCCAGTAAATTTGCCCGCTAGCACGCGAGATGAACGCGTTGTGCTCCATCGGCGCGCCCGCACTCACGAATTCAAAGGCGGAGTCAAGGTCGTCATATTTTACTTTCACCATGGGCCCCATTTAACACGCCATCAGGCGTAAGCGCGGTTAATTTAACACCAAAGGTGTCCTGCGAGCCATGGCAGTCTAAGCGTTGCGCGCGCGGCCATCCTGCCATCTGCCAACCATTCGGCTACACTCAGCGTCATCTCGCAACCCGCTTAATCCCCATGCCCCGCGCTGCAACCCGGAACATCACACCCCCGCCCGCACTCGCGGAAATCCGTCCCGGACAGTCGGTCGAACTGCTGCAGGCGTTGCACATCCTCACGCGTGACGGCAAACTGAATCAGGACAGTCGGCGCAAACTGAAGCAGGTGTATCACCTCTATCAGTTCATTGAGCCGCTGCTAGCGCAGGTGATCCAGGCACGCGACAGCGTGCAGGTTGCCGATATCGGCGCCGGGAAGTCGTATCTGGGTTTCATACTCTATGATTTATTTTTCAAGGCCCGCGCCGACGCTTCCCACCTTTACGGCATCGAAGTGCGCAGTGAATTGATCGAAAAATCCACTGTGCTGGCGCAAAAGCTGCAATTCACGCGCATGACGTTTCTGCACATGCCGGCGCTGGATGCCATGGCCCTGGCGCCACTGCCACAACAATTTGATCTGGTAACCGCACTGCACGCCTGCGATACTGCCACCGATGACGCGGTACGCTTTGCGCTGCAAAAACAAGCGCGCTTCATTGTGCTGGCGCCCTGCTGTCAGGCCGAAGTGGCGGCGACCTTGCGCAAACACAAGGGCGCAGCGCTCGCCCATCCGCTGACGGAGGCATGGCGGCACCCGCTGCACACACGCGAATTCGGCAGCCACATCACCAACGTGCTGCGCTGCCTGCAACTCGAAGCGCACGGCTATCAGGTCAATGTCACCGAACTGGTGGGCTGGGAACACTCGTTGAAGAACGAACTCATCATCGCCAGCTTCAAGGACTTGCCGCGCGCGCGTGCGGCGGGACGTTTGCACGAACTGCTGCAGCAATTGGGACTCACCGAACTCAAGGAAAGGTTTTTCGTCACATGAAAACGTTGGCTATGTTTACCAAGAACCGCGAAAACCCGGCGTATACCGCCGCACGCCTGGGCGCGGAACGCGTGGCCGCGCGTCTGGGCGCGCGTGTCACGCAGTATGTGCCGGTGGTGCCCGATCACGCGGGTGAACAGCAGGCGCTGGTGGATGAGGCCATCTCGGCGCGGCCTGACGCTGTGCTGTTCGTCGCCACCGATGCGGAAGCGATGATGCCGTCGATAGCCAAGCTCAACGCCGCGGGCATCCCGGTGTTTTCGTTTGTGAACCGTCTGCTGGGCGGGCAGTGGGTAAGCCACACCGGGTCGGACGATGTCGCGCTGGCGAAGAATATTGCCAGCTATTTGTTTTTAAATATAAAACAGCAAGGCCGCGTGCTGGTGCTGGCAGGCACGCACGGCTCGCTATCCGGGCGCGACCGCATGACCGGGTTCGCCGCAGCCTTTGCCGCACACCCGCGTATCACGCGCGTGGCCGATGTGCCGGGCGAGTTCTTGCAAAGTGCCGCACACCGCGAAATGGCGCACGTGCTGGCCAGCGGCGTCGCGTTTGATGCCATCCTGGCCGCCAATGACGCCATGGCGCTGGGCGCCATCGCTGCGTTTGCCGCTGCCGGCAAACCGTTGGTGCCGGTGGTGGGGGTCAATGCCGTGCCCGACGCCATTACCGCCATCAAATCCGGCAAGCTGCTGGCGACGGCGAGTTTCGACGCGATGAAAATGGCATGCCTCGCCACCGAAGCAGCGGTGCGTTATCTCAAGGGCGAAACCGTGCCGCGCGAAATTATGCTGCCGGTAGAGATAGTCGATCGTAATAATTGCGCGGCGTGGGATTTGCCGTTTGAAGCACGGGCGCTGCCGGCGTGGGACGCGATGGTAGAAAAAACGTGACCCTACAGTAGGTTGGCGCTGAGCGTAGCGAAGCCCAACGTTTTCGCACGCGTCACACGGCAGCTGTTGGGCTTACCAGCCCAACCTACGCGTGCTGCGGCTATGCCACGCAACAAACCTGAAACCTCAGAGCAGCTCCGGCGTCATCACCGCGCGCAGCACCGCCTGCGTATTGCTCTCGCGGCCCAGCGTGAGCCACCACACCGCGGCGTTTTTTACGCTGAGTTCAGCTTCGGCGCCGCTTAACAGCAGCGACGCCACACGGCCTAGCGTGGGTTGATGACCGACGATGAGGGTAGTGCCTAGCTGCTGGCGCGGGCCGAGTGCTTGGAGCAGGCTCGCGCAATCGGTGGAGGTATCAAGCGCAGCGCAAGTGGTGAACTCGCGTTGCAGCGCGCTGGCGGTTTGTTGCGCGCGCAGCGCCGGACTCACCAGCACCAGCGTATCCAGCGGCAGACGCGCGTTCAGCCACGCCGCCATGCGTTGGGCCTGCAGCCTGCCGGTGTCAGTCAGCGCGCGTTCGTGATCCGGAAATCCCGCGCCTGCGTCGGCATGACGCCATAACAGTAAGTCCATGCTTTTGATATGGCTTTTAACTGGATTTTTTGTCCGGTGCCACGTATCCGGCCGCGGCATCCGCACCGCCGCCAAAGAAATGCTTATCCATTTGCTGCGCCAGATAATCGCGCGCTTTTTTATCGGCGAGACTAAGGCGGTTTTCGTTAACCAGCATCTTTTGTTGTTCGAGCCACTGCTTCCACGCCTCTTTCGACACGTTGTCGAAAATCCGTTTGCCCAGCTCGCCCGGATACGGGAGAAAATCCAGGCCCTCGGCCTCGCGTCCCAACTTGATACATTTCACAGTTCTTGCCATGGCGAAGCCTCATTGTAAGTATTTGATATTACGGAATTATTTCGGAATTTAAAATCCACGGCAATGGCGCCGCAGAGCAGGTCAATGGATGCCCGAAGGGCGCCCTGGCGGCAGCCAGAATCGTGCGCCCGTGATGGCACCAAATCAGCACGGTGCAAGTCCGCGTCGGAGTGTGCCACAGCGCCGTAGCCGATTGTACCGGAGCGCTGAGAAGGCGAACTATCCCTATCACGCCGTTGCCGCGTATACACCCTGATTGCGCTCGGCATAGCTCTCATAGACATGCTCGAATAGCGCCGAGCATTTCTGCTGATAGAGGTCGGGGGTGTAGACACGCGGCAATCCGCTGTCGAGGATGTCTTCGATCGCGAGCTTGACTTGCGAGCGTGCCGACGCCTTTCCACGCCAGTTCAGCACCAGCAGTTCTTTAAGGCGCGCAAGCAGTTCACGCGCGACTTTCTTCACTTCATCGCGCTCCCCACTGTTCAACGCCGGTGCAGGCCGGGTAAGGATGTCCAAAATGGTCAATTCCTCCTCGGTCAGGTTCTCGCGTACGTGGCGTGTCTGCTCTTCAGTCAAGGCACGGCTAAGTACCAACAATTCAGCGAACAGATCATCGATATTCTTGCTGCCGGCGTTGTAGGCGTCGATCAGTTCCTCGAACCTTTCCTGAAAATCGGCGCGCGTTTTGTTCAAATGGATCAGGCGCTCAAGCATCGCGCGCACCGCCGCTTTGAGCGATTCCAGTTCAATATTCTTGTGCCGGGTCGCCTTAAAATGAGCGGCAAGCTTTTCGAAATCGATCTTTGAAAGATCCAGCGCCGGCACTGCCTTGTCAGACATCGTGACGCCTTCAATCGAGGCGTCGAGTAGTGAATTGATCTGGCCCATGACCCCGGAGATGTCCGGGCTGCCGGGATTGATTTTGGCGCGGATGGCGCCGGCGATGGCAGCAAGGCAACCGATGCGGGGTGCGAACTCCAGCGCGGCAGGGTCCGGCTTCACCGCGTCATAAAGCGTTTTCACAATACGCTCATGCGCGAGGAATTCCCTGCGCAGCGGGTCGGGCGAGATCAGCGCATTGACCGCGTCGTCTATCCGGGCCAGCTTCTCCATACCCCCGGCAGCCAGTTGCTCAATGGCGGGCAATTCCACGCCGTGCTTAGTACAGAACGCAGTGGCCTCTGCCACAGAGCGCCGCAGGTCTTCAACGAGCTGCTTTTTGTCGCGCACTGGCGTCTTGCCGTCTTTGCCGGCGCCATAGATGGCAAGGGCTTTCTCCAGTGACACGAACACGTTCGCATAATCCACAATCACGCCGCTGTGCTTGCCGGGGAACACGCGGTTCGCTCGCGCAATGGTCTGCATCAGCGTGTGATTGCGCATCGGTTTGTCGAGATACACCGTGGAACAGCTGGGCGCATCGAAACCGGTCAGCCACATGGCGCACAGAAACACCAGCCGCAGCGGGTCGTCAGGGTCTTTGAACTTTTCGTCCAGCGACGGGTTCGATTCGTTCATGCGCTTGCGGTGCGGCACGATGTCGAGGTCGCGCGCCTGCATGTGCTGAATCTCGTTCTGGCCGGGCGAGACGATCAGCGCCATGTCGGTTGTCTGGATTACGGCCAGATGTTTGAATAGCTCAACTTGCTGCTCCGCCGCGAGGTCGTCGCGCCCCAGTTCCCTCTCTACCCGCGCCCGTTCTGCAGCCCAGTGCCTGCGCACCTTGTTGTGCATCTTGAGCGCGGTGGCCTTGTCGATGGATACCACCATCGCCTTGCCCATGAAACCACGCCCGAGGAAATGCCGCACGATGTCCTGCGCCACGGTTTCCAGCCGGTCATCGCGGGTGAGGATGTGGTATTGCCGGCTCAACTCCCGTTCGAGCTTTGTTTCCTGTTCGGGGTCGAGTTCCGCCGCCTCAATCAGGTTGTAGATGTCCTCGTTCAGGTCCGGGTTGACGAGCTGCAACTCCGGCGTGCGATTCTCGTAGAACAGCCGCACGGTCGCGCCATCCTCGACCGATTGCTGGAAATCGTAGATGGAAACGTAATCGCCGAAAAGCGCTTTCGTGCGTTCCTCGCCGGCGATGAGTGGCGTGCCGGTGAAAGCGAGGAACAGCGCCTTTGGCAGCGCCGCTCGCATGTTCAGCGCCAGCGTGTCGTATTGGCTGCGATGCGCTTCGTCCGTGAGCACCATCACATCGGGCCGGTCGCACAGCATCTCCGGCGTCTGGAACTTATGTATGAGCGTGAACACGTAGCGATGATTGCCGCGCAACAGTTCGCGCAGGTGCGCGCCGCTGGCGGCGTGGCACTGCTCGCCTTCGGTTTCGCTTACCGCGCCGGCGGCCTTGAACGTCTTCGCAATCTGCTCGTCCAGTTCCACGCGGTCGGTCACCACCACGAACGTCCAGTTGCCTGCCACCTTACGCAGCACCTTCTGCGCGAAGAACACCATCGAGAAACTCTTGCCGCTGCCCTGCGTCTGCCAGTACACGCCGCCGCGACCGTGGCCCAGCGTGCGCGCGGCGAGCATCGAGGCGATGGCGTTGTTCACGCCGAGGAACTGGTGATTCTGCCCGATGATCTTCACCAGCCCGGACTTGTGCTCCGAGAACAGGGTGAAGTTTTCCAGCAGGTCGAGCAGCCGTGTGCGGTCGCAGGTGCCGCGTAACATCACCTCCAGCGACACGCGGCGCGGCTCGTCCTCGCGCTCGATGCGCTTCCACTCGAAGAACCGTTCCCAATCCGCCGTCAGCGAGCCGACGCGGCTATCGGTGCCATTCGAGGCGATGAGCAGCGCGTTGTACCAGAACAGCGCCGGCACTTGCTGCTTGTAGTGCGTCAGGTTTTCGTCGAACGCCGCGCGCGCGGGTACGCCGGGCTTTTTCAACTCGATGACCACCAGCGGCAGGCCGTTGACGAAGCACACCAAATCCGGCCGGCAGGTGTAGAGCGCGCCGGTGACGCTGAACTGGCTGACCAGCAGAAAATCATTGTTCGCCGGATGCGCCCAATCCATCACCCGCAAGCGCTCTGTCTTCTGCCCGCCGCGCCCGCGCAACCCATCGGGTTCGTTTTCAGGCACCGATACCTTGATGCCCTCCTTGAGCAGCAGATACACCTCGCGATTCGCCGCTTCCAGGCTCATGGCCGAACGGTCTCGGGTCAATTCATCCACGGCGGTGGTGATGGCCTCCGGCGGCAGCGCGGGATTCATGCGCTCCAACGCCGCGCGCAACCGGCCCACCAGCACCACCTCGCCCTTGGTCTCGCGCAGCAGGGTGCCGGTCGCGCCGAAGGTTTCCTCCAATGCCGACACCGTGGTCCAGCCCAGCTCCGCGAACAGCGCGATGGCGGGCTGCTCTACGAGTTGGTCTTCGGTGTAGGCGTGGGGCATGGCTAGCGAATATTTCCTGGCGTTTTCAATCGATAGCTGCCCGTTTTGGCAGCCCCAGCGAACTCGACCAACTCTTTTTTCCGCAGCAATGCAATGTCTCGTTTGGCTGTCGCCAGACTGACCTTCCACTGACTCACGATAGCTTCAGCTTTGACCTGCCCACCGCGTTGGAGCTGCGCCATAAACCAGCGTTGCCGCTCATTTACAGGCTCATTTACAGGCTCATTTACAGGCTCATTTACAGGGACATCAGGATGCGGACGGAATATCACCCGCACACACGCCCCTAACTCCTGCCATTCCGGTTCAGGGTAGTTTTGACTGATACAGGTGTTCACGACCCGTTGGTATCCGCTGCCCCACTGCTCCATCAGTCCCGCCTCATGCAATACGCGGCAGATCACGCGATTTCTGATTCGGCTTACACCCGCCCTGAAATCATCCAGGGTCATGCCGAAAGGAAACATCCCAGGGCTTTGAATTTCTAGCCGATCAGAAAAAATCGAAACGAAAATGCGCATACCGGTACACGCATAATCGGCATGGGCCAAGGCATTGACCAGCACCTCGCGAATAGCAATAGCTGGGTATTCAGGGATGTCCTGCCGTTGCATGCCTGCGATGCGCGATGCCAACCGCGTGTTACGGGCAATGAACTTTGGCACTTCGGTCATTGCATCCAGCAGACTTTCCATTTCCTGCCGGTCTATAAACGCACTCTTGTCGCTGCCGCGAAAGCGCGCGCAGGAAAGGCGGGCATCCGGAAAGCAGCGCTGACGGACGTCGGCCTTGCCGAACAGGATTAAGCCGCCATTGGAGACCATGCGTCCGCTGCCATGGCGTGCCAGAATACCCAGCGATTCCAGTGCTGCTGCATCCATGTTGCGATTCTTGTCGGAAAACCAGCGTAGCACCGCCTCCCTGTCCAGATCACCCGGCGAGGTGCCAGTACAGGGCAGTTGATCAAAAGCGCTATGGCTGTGCACCCGGTCCAGTTCTACGAGCAGGGTCGCGTCCGCCTTACGGTTGGTGGAACCCAGCCGCACATACACGCCATCCGCGGGCCCTTTCTCCTTCAGGTAAAACGGCCCCGGCCAGTGAGCTACGCGCACCAGCAACAACGTTTTGCCGTCTACAGTGACGGCCTCGATTTCGGGCATCATGGCAGGCGCAATGCTGTCTGCGATCAGGCTGGCCAGCCGTTCCTCTTCAGCCAATACATCATCCACCCCGACAACCGCACCATCATCAGCTCTGCCAATGATCAACATCCCGCCAGCCGTATTGGCAAACGCCACCAGCGTTCGCAACACTGGCTTCGGCGACGACAGGTTCCGCTTGAATTCGAGCGTCTTGCCCTCCGGAAGCGTGAGTAGCCGCGAAATTTCCATCAGTGAATTACTCCAATGACGTAGCACTGGCTGAGCAGCAGAAAATCATTGTTCGCCGGATGCTCCCAATCCACTACCCGCAAGCGCTCCGTCTTCTGCCCGCCGTGTTCGTGATCGGGCACGAAAATCTTGATACCCTCCTTGAGCAGCAGATACACTTCGCGATTCGCCGCTTCCAGACTCGTGGCCGAACGGTCGCGGGTCAATTCATCCACGGCGGCGGTGATGGCCTCCGGCGGCAGCGCGGGATTCAAGCGGTCCAACGCTGCCCGCAACCGGGCCACCAACACCACCTCGCCTTTGGTCTCGCGCAGCAAGGTGCTGGTCGCGCCGAAGGTTTCCTCCAACGCTGACACCGTGATCCAGCCTAGCTCCGCGAACAATGCGATGGCGGGCTGCTCGACGAGTTGGTCTTCGGTGTAGGCGTGGGCGCTCATCGAAGAAGTGCTACCGCTTAGCTTACACGGTCGCGAATGACTCGCTCCAATCCTGCACTCTGAGCCGCTCCCACGCGGCGAGGATATGCTCCTTCTTCAAGGTGCGCCGCTTGCGCGCGTTCCATTTGTGAACCGCCGCCACCGCCGTTTCGGAATTCGCGCGTGCTTCGGGATTCTTTTGCATCACCCAATGCACCGAACTCAGGAGCTCCAGGCCGTAGGCGTCTTCGAAACCTTCTATGAGCGTCGCCACCCGGCTCATTCGTGCGCGAATGGTTTCATCTCCGGCCAGATACTTACCTGCCTCCTCCATCGCCCCGGGTAACACTTCAATCGGTTGGGTAGGACTGTCTTTCCCGTCCCCGTAACCTTGCGTGTAGTGCTTCTCCATGCGGATGAGCACCTGTCGCAAGTTCGTGGCATACGGACCAAAACGTTTCGCTTCAAAATTCAGACGCAAAGGCTGTCCTGCTTCCTGCAAGAAATACAATAATTTGTGAATCTCCAGCAGGCTGATGAACGGGTCGAGCAACCCTTTCAGATAGCGATCCATCAATATGATCATTGCCGCCTGTCCCATGGTCATCTTGGGACGCTCCGTCCGAACCGGCATCGCGGCTGCCTCGGGCGCTGCACCCGGCGCGTAAACCAGCGCCTCCACATCTGGCACTGCCGCGAGTGCTGCTTCAATGCGGGGACGGACATCATTCCAATCCAAGCCGCCATTCCCGCACCCCAACGGAGGAATCGCAATCGAACGGATATTCAGCTTCTGAATCGTTGCCACCAAATCCTTCAACCCCGACTCGATATCCCCCATGCGGCTATCCGCTCGCCAGTGCCCCTTGGTAGGGAAATTGAGAATCCAGCGCGGCCCGCCTGCCAGCCCGCCGAGGTCGACCACCTGCACCTGGCCGAGCTTTACCTCGCCTGCCTTGCACGCGCGCTCGTATTCGCGGAACATCGCCGGATACGCCTGTTTGAATTGCAGTGCGATGCCGCGCCCCATGATGCCTACCGTGTTCACGGTGTTCACCAGTGCCTCGGTAGGCGCGGCCAGCAAATTGCCCTGAGTCAGTTTCATCATGATTTAATAATACCACTCCGATTCGACAGTCACTGCCGGACGATGGTGTTGAGACTTCAGCAAATTCTGCACCTGCATGGCCACATCACTGTTGTGGCAGCCGATGGCGTGTAGTCGCCATCAGGAACTGCGGCATTTGAGTCAAGCTTGCCTGCCTTGAAGGCAACCAACTCACCAAGCTTCGCTGTTCGCCAATCCTTTGCCATCGTTACTCCTCCAGAATCGCCACTTCGTTCCCGGCGACGGTTGTTCGAAGTTGCGCGCTTCCATTTGCATTTGTCGAGCCGCTCATTTCTTGCTCGCCTTCTTCCGTTGTGGCTGGGACGGCACTTGTTTGATGGCCTTGTCGAAATCGCCGCCAGCCTGGTCGGCTTGCTTAATCTGTTCGCGTTGGAATTTCTCGTATTCCGCCTCCGCGAGTTCCTTCGCCATCTCGTGCGATATTTCTCCTGCATGGTTCAGAATGGCGCGTTCGTTCAAGGTCAGAAAGCCATGGAGTTTGCTGATCCAGTCGCGCATGTGCATGGGAGCGCGGCGCATGGCCTGGCCTTCTGCGAACACGAGGTATTGCTCAACCAGGTTGTTCAGCACGGCAAGTTCCTGCTCGTCGAGATAATTCTTGGCGATGGTGACATCGTGCTTGCGGACTTTCGCACCGCGCCAGTTGGTCAGCCCCATGTGGGGCTTCGCGGCATCGGCACGGGTATGGATGATCTCCGCTGCCGTGTGGCCGGTGATGGCCCAGTGCATTTTGTTCTGCACGGTCTGGAAGAACTCGATGCTGAGCGGCTGGGTGGGATCGTAGTCGATGCTGGTGGCGTAGATGTCGGTGATCTTCTGGTAAAAGCGCCGCTCGGAGGTGCGGATGTCCTGAATCCGCCGCAGCAACTCGTCGAAATAATCGAAAGGCTGGTCGGGATTTTTCAGGCGCTCGTCGTCGAGGACGAAGCCCTTGACGATGAATTCACGCAGGTTCTGCGTGGCCCAGATGCGAAAGCGGGTGGCGACGGCGCTTTTGACGCGGTAGCCGACGGAGATGATGGCGTCGAGGTTGTAAAACTCCATCCGCCGCTGGACTGAACGCCCGCCCTCCTGTTGAACTGTCAAGGATTCCTTGACAGTTCCTTCGCGCTCCAACTCCCGCTCCGAAAAGACGTTTTGTAGGTGCAGACTCACGTTCTGCTTGGTAGTCTGAAAGAGATCGGCCATATGCTGCTGAGTCAGCCAGACGGTTTCGTTCTCCAGCCGGACTTCGATTTTCGTCCGCCCGTCCTCGGCCGTATAGACTAGGAATTGGCCATTGGCTGGAGGATGGATTTCTTTTGAAGCGCTCATGTTTCCAGAATCTCCGCCACGTTGCCGGCGATGGTTCGTTCGAGGTCGCGCGCTTGGGCGTTGAGGACTTCGAGTTCCTCGTTCATGGTTTCGAGTTGTTCCTTGAAGTCCTCGTCGCTCACGGCGTCGCCTGCGGCCACGCCCACGTAGCGCCCGGGATTGAGACTCCATCCTTGCGCTTCAATCTCTTTCAATGTCGCAGCCTTGCACAGGCCAGGTACGTCGGCGTATTTCGGTTTCTTGCCGAAGAGTTCTTCGATCTTCGCGCGGGCTTCGTCGCCGCCGAGGGTAAAGTCGAGTTCATCGCCGCGATAGAGCCGTACAAGGTTTGCGAGAAAGCCAAGCTGCGCGGGCGCCCAATCACGGTGCGCGCGGTCCACCTGCCGGTAGATGTGACGAGCATCGAGGAACAGCACGGTGTCGCCGCGCGTTGATTGCGTCTTGCCCTTGTCCAGGAACCACAAGGTGCAGGGTAGGGTGACGGTGTAGAACATGTTCGGGCCGACAGCGACCATCACGTCCACCACGCGGCTGGCGATGAGTTGGCTGCGGATGTCCTGCTCAGAGCTGCGCGCGTCGGAGGCGGAGTTGGCCATGACGAATCCGCCACGGCCCTTTTCATTGAACGCGGAGTGGAAGAGTTGTATCCACAGGTAGTTGGCGTTGTCGGTGCGCGGCAGGCCGAAGGCAAAGCGACGGCCCGGGCCGACGGCGTCTTTCAGACGCTCCTTGTCGACGGCGTTGACGTTGAACGGCGGATTGGCGAGCACGAAGTCGAAGCGGCCGGTGGCATTGTGCGGGTCGTCGTAGTAGCTGTTGACGTTGCCGCCGTGGCGGATATCGCCTTCGAGACCGTGGACGGCGAGATTGAGGCGGCACAGGCGTCCGGTTTCGTCGGTTTTCTCGACGCCATGGATGGAGAGTTCCGCAGCGGGGTTGTTTTTGTGTTCGGCCACGAAACGGGCAGATTGCACGAACATGCCGCCCGTGCCGCACGCGAGGTCGAGGATGCGCCCGTGATACGGCTCGATGACTTCGGTGAGGAGGCGAACCATGGTGCTGGGGGTGTAGAACTCGCCGCCTTTCTGGCCCTCGCTGCGGGCGAACTCGCCGTGGAAGTATTCGTAGATGCGCCCGAAGGCGTCGTAATCCATCGAGGCGGGTATCTCGGAGATATTCTTGAGTAGTTCCTTGAGCAGGGTACTGGTGAAGAGGTTGTAGGTTTTGGGCAGGACGCCGGCGAGCTGCGGGTTGTGCTTTTCGATGTCGCGCATGGCGGCATTGACCCTGGCACCGATGTCGTCGCCCTCCGGGCGGTTGAGCAGGTAATCGAAGCGCGCCTCGGCGGGCAGGTAGAGGCTGCCTGCGGCGTAGTAGGCAGCAGGTTGTTCCACGCGCGAGCCTCGCCGCGACGAGGCATCACCTTTCTCCAGCTTGGCGCGCTGCACGGCGAAGCGCACTTCGGCGAAGCGCAGGAAGATGAGACCAAGCACCGGCGCGGAATATTCCTGGGCCTTGAGGCCGGAGTTGGCGCGGAACTGGTCGGCGGCATCCCACAGGCGTTTTTCCAGCGTGGCGGTGCCGATGTCCTTCTCTGCAGGGGAGATCCAGTGCATGGGCAATTTCCTGGTGTGGCGAGCGACGCTATTTTAGGCTGGTGTTATTTTTCCGTTTTCCGACATCACATGCGGCATTTCAAAATGAAAGCCCTGCACATAATCCACGCCCAGGGTGGCGAGTATTTTGAGCGTGGCCTCGTCTTCGACGCATTCAGCGATGGTGGTTTTGTGCAGCCCGCGCGCGACCGTGACGATGGCCTGCACGAACAATTGGTTCTCGCGATCTTGCGGCAGGTCGCGAATGAACAGCCCATCGATCTTGATGGCATCCACGTTCAGGTGCTTGAGGTACGCGAACGACGCAAACCCGTTGCCAAAATCATCCAGACTCACGCTGCAGCCGGTGGCTTGCAACGCTTCGATAAAGCGCCGCGCGTCATGCAGGTCTGACACCGCCGCGGTCTCGGTCAACTCCACCCACAGGCGTTGCGCGGCTACACCGTGGCGCTGGAGCTCGCCGGCGATAAACGCGGGCAGCGTTGCGTCATCCAGCGAGCGGCCGGAGACGTTCACTGCGAGCGCCGGTATGCCCGGCGCCGCGCCCAATTTTTGTATCGCCTGCGCCAGCATCCAGCGGTCGACATCCACGATGCTGGCGGATTTTTCTGCCATCGCAATAAATGCGTTGGGCAGCAGCATGGCGTGCGGATTTTCCGGGTCGCGCACACGCATCAGCACTTCATAGTGCCGCAGCGCGTGGCTGCCGGTGGCGTAAATGCCTTGTAGATGTGGCACCAGCAGATTATTTTCCAGCGCATGCCGTATGCGCCCCTCGGGCGACAGCGGCGACAGCATCGAGGCCTGCCTGGCAGCAGTGGGCGAACGGTAAAAGCGCCAGTCATTCTTGCCCGCCTCTTTGACCTGATTCATGGCGGCGTCGGCGCATGCCATCAGGGTGCCGGGCGTGGTGGCGTTGTCGGGACACACCGCGATGCCACAACTGCAGGAGACGCGCATCGTCTGCCCCTCGAACGCGATGCGCATCTGACTGATCGAGCGGGTGACTCTTTCCGCCAGCACTCTGAGCAATTCGTCTACCGCGTCCGGCACCAGAATCGCGAATTCATCACCGCGCAGCCGTGCGAATATTTCATTGCGGCGCACCTGGCCGCCAATCTCGCTCGCCACCTTAATCAGCATGGCATCGCCCGCGCGGTGGCCAAAGGTATCGTTGATGTGTTTAAAGCCGTCAAGATTAAAAAACAGCAGCGCCAGCCGCGTGCCGTTGCGTTGTGCGTCAGCGCTCATGCGCACGCTTTCTTCGTTGAAGCGGTGACGGTTGTAGAGCCCGGTCAACGCATCGCGCTCGGTCAACTGCACCAACTGTGTGGCGTTACGTCGCTCCACCGTCACATCTTCGAACACCCACAGGCGGCCCAGCGCGTCGTTTACCGGATGGCTTTGCTGGGTGATGAAGCGCCCGTCGGCCATCGCCAAATCGAGTTTGACCCCGGCGCTGTCGCCGGGTGGCGCGCGCATCACAAACCGCGACTGTTCGGCGGGACGCGCCAGGGTGCAGCCGGTTAGCGTGAGCAACTCGTCCAGCGTCGCACCGATCACGCCCGGCTCCGGCGGCACTTTCCAGATGCGTAAAAATGCGGGGTTGCAATACACCACATGCCCGCGCTCCGACATGAAAAGCATGCCCAGCTCCATGCTGCTCAGCAGCGCCCACAAGTGCGCGTGGTCCTCCCGTTCGCGCGCGCCAGCGTCGTGTGCAGCCGCTTGCGCTTGCGTCATCCGGTTAAGCCAGGTCAGCGCCGCCGCTATCACCAACGTCAGCGCGGCGGCGCCTGCCGCGTAAACCCCGGCAGCGCTGGATTCACCGTCGCCGCCGTCGCTCCACGCATCGAAGCTGGCGGCGGTCGCCACGCCCAGCGCCAGACACAGCAACAGCAGGCCGGCAAAGGGTCCCTGTTGTTGTAGAAAATGCTTCTGGTTGGTACTCATCGCCGGCCATTACAGCTTCTTGGTGAGTACCACAGAGCGCCGCTGGTAGTTGTACATCTCGCGCTTTTGCGCGGGCAATTCATCGACATCCACTTCGGCGTAGCCGTGTTCGATGAACCAATGTTCGGCGCGCGTGGTGAGCACGAACAGTTTCTTGAAACGCTGGCGGCGCGCGCGTTGCTCCATCGCGGCCAGCAAGCGCTCACCCGCATCGCGACCGCGAAAGTCGGGATGCACCACCACACAGGCCAGCTCCACGGCGCGCTCCTCGGCGAACGGATACAGTGCGGCACAGCCGATAATCATGCCATCACGATCGAGCACACTGAAGCGCCCGATTTCCATCTCCAGCAAATCGCGGCTGCGCTTGACCAGGGTGCCGTCGGCTTCCAGCGGCTCGATCAGTTGCAAAATGCCGCCGATGTCGGTTATTTTGGCGTCACGCAAATTTTCCACCGGGTCAGGCGCAATCATGGTGCCCACCCCCTGGTGCGTGAACAACTCCTGCAACAACGCGCCGTCGGCGTGACGCGAAATCAAATGCGCGCGCGCCACACCTAGTTCACACGCGCGTACCGCGCACGGCAAGTAAAAGCGTGCATCCCCGTCCAGCGCACTGCCTTTGCGGGCGAGAAATTTGCGCGCTTGCAGCGGTGTCAATTCACGCAGTAAATGTCCGCGCGGGTTGGTGACACCGGGCTTATCCATCATGAATATCAGCTTCTCGGCGCCCAGTGCCACCGCTACGGCCTGCGCAATGCTTTCCAGCGCCACATTGAAAATTTCGCCGGTGGCCGAGTACCCCAGTGGCGACAGCAGCACCAGTTCGCCGAAGTTCAGCCGGTCGCGTATCGCCGCGACGTCGATTTTGCGTACTTCGCCGGTGTGTTGAAGATCAACACCGTCGAGGATGCCGATGGGCTTAGCGGTGACGAAATTGCCGCTGGAAACGCGAATGTCAGCACCCGCCATGGGCGAATTGGGCAGCCCCATCGACAGCAGCGCCTCGATCTCCACGCGCAGCCGTCCGCTCGCTTCCTTGGTAATGGCGAGCGTGATATCGTCGGTGACGCGCAGGCCGCGCACATAACGGGTGGTGTGGCCGACTTCCTTCAACTTGGCGTCGATCTGCGCGCGCGCGCCATGCACCACCACCAGCCGTACGCCCAGCGCCGCCAGCAGATTCAAATCGTGATTGAGGCCGACAAATCGCGCCTCCGACATCACCTCGCCGCCAAAGGCGATGACAAACGTGCGCCCGCGAAATGCGTGGATGTACGGCGCCGCCGCCCGGAACCATTGGACAAACTTATCGGGTGCTGCAACCGCCATCAGCGTGTACCTTTGTTAAAACAGAAGTTTACGCGGGATCAGGTAGCAAGTCAGCTGCTGCGCCCGGCGCGCTTGCGCGGTCACTACAGGCAGCGTCAAAAATCCCCCCACAGCGTTTGCAGGGCGGCCAGTGCCGCCACCGCCGCCGTTTCCGTGCGTAACACACGTGGCCCCAGTGTGAGCGGCAGGTAGCCCGCCACGCGCGTGGCATCCGTTTCCTCCGGGTTCCAGCCGCCTTCTGGACCCGCCAACAAGGTTAGCGCGCCTTGCGGCCGTTGCAGTTCGCGCAAACGGGTAGTGGCGCGCGGCGACAACAGATAACGCGCGCCGTCAGCGGGTGCGCCCAGCCAATTCATCAGGGACTGCACCGGCAGGATTTGCGGCACCTGGTTGCGGCCGCATTGCTCGCACGCGGCGGCGGCCACGCTTTGCCAGTGCGCCACGCGTTTAGCGGCACGATCCGGCGACAGGCGCACCACGCTGCGTTGCGTGATCAGCGGCTGGATCGCGGTGACGCCAAGTTCGACGCATTTTTGTACGGTGTAATCCATGCGTTCGCCGCTGGAGATGCCCTGCGCCAGCACCACGGTCAGCGGCGATTCGCGACTTACCGCCTGGCGCTTGCTCACACTCAGCGTCAAGCCGGACTTATCGATGCGTTTGATCAGCGCGGCGTACTCCATCCCGCGTCCATCAAATAAAGTGAGCGCTGCGCCGACCTGCAGGCGCAGGACATGCATCACATGGTGCGCTTGCCCGGCCACCACGCGACACTCGCCGTGATCGGCGATTTCGCCGGGAAAATATAATCGAGTCAATGGGTTGCCTTCGAATTTGCACGATGATTATGCCATAGGATGGTGGCGCGCCGGGCGCCTGCGCGCATGGCGCAGCCAGGGCGCAAAGGCTAGAATCGCCCACTACCGTGGAGATTGCGTTGTGAAAATTGTCATCCTGGGCGCAGGACAAGTGGGTTCGTCTGTGGCCGAAAATCTGGCGTCGGAGGCTAACGACATTACCATCGTCGATACCAACAGCGAAAGCTTACGTGCGCTGCAGGACCGCCTCGACGTGCGCACCGTTTGCGGCAACGCCGCGCATCCCGCGGTGCTGGAACAAGCGGGTTTGAACGATGCCGATTTGTTGTTTGCGGTGACCCAAAGCGACGAAACCAATATGGTGGCGTGCAAACTCGCGTCTACCTTGTTCAACACGCCGACCAAGATTGCGCGCATCCGCTCGGCGGATTATCTGTCGCATCCAGAGATTTTTTCACGCGACAATTTCGCGGTGGACGTGCCGATTTGTCCGGAGCAATTGCTGACGGACTATATCGTGAAGTTGCTGGAATTCCCGGAGGCGCTGCAAGTGCTGGAATTCGCGCAGGGCAAAGTCAGTCTGGCGGCGGTGCGCGCCTATCATGGCGGTCCGCTGGTGGGCCGTGAAATATCCTATATGCGCACGCATATGCCGCAGATTGACGCGCGCGTAGCGGCTATTTTTCGGCAAGACGCGCCGATCCCCCCCGAAGGCAACACCATAGTTGAAGCCGGCGATGAAGTGTTTCTGATTGCCGCTACCGAAAACCTGCGTGGCGTGCTGCGTGAATTGCGGCGCATGGACAAGCCGGTGAAACGGGTGATGCTGGGCGGCGGCGGCAATATCGGGCGGCTGCTGGCCAAGGCCATCGAGCACAAGTGCGAGGTCAAGATTATCGAATACAGCAAGGCCGGTGCCGAGCGCCTTGCCGCCGAGCTGAGCAAAGCGCTGGTGCTGCAGGGCGATGTCACCGACGAGGAATTGCTGGAATCCGAAAACATCGGCGAGATGGACGTCTATTGCGCGCTCACCAACGACGATGAGGACAACATCATGTCGGCGCTGCTCGCCAAGCGCATGGGTGTGCGCAAGGTGATCGCGCTGATTAACCGCACCTCGTACGTCAACCTGTTGCAGGAAGGACGCATCGACATCGCCATTTCACCGGCACAGGCCACCATCGGTACCTTGCTCGCGCATGTGCGCCGCGGCGATGTGGCGGCGGTGCATTCGCTGCGGCGTGGCGCGGCGGAAGCGCTGGAACTGGTGGCCCATGGCGATGCCCAATCGTCGCAAGTGGTAGGGCGGCGCATTGAGGAAATTGATTTGCCCAAGGGTGCCACCATCGGCGCGATTGTGCGGCGGCGCGCCATCGCCGGCGCGGGCAGTGTGCAGGGCGAGCACACTCAGGGGGCAGCGGACGATCAAGTCATCATCGCTCATCACGATACGGTGATAGAAGCGGACGACCATGTGATGGTATTCGTGGTGAATAAACGCATGGTGCCGCGAGTTGAAAAATTGTTCCAGGTCGCGGTCGGGTTTTTTTAAGCGCAGCTCACGCCATGAAACCCCTGCTCGCGGTCATGCGTCCGCTCGCCGTGATCGGCATGGTGATGAGCCTGTCACATTTGGTGCCGATCGCAGTTTCGCTGATCTACGACGACGGCGCGCTGCGCGCGTTTTGCGTGTCGCTGGCGTTTAATTTTGCGGTGGCCTTGATCGCGTTCATGGTCACGCGCAACATTCAGCGCGAACTCAAGCCGCGCGACGGCATGCTGCTGGTGGTGCTGGCATGGACGGGTGGGGCGGCGTTCGCGACGCTGCCACTGCTGCTGATGATTCCCGGCCTGTCGATTACCGATGCTTACTTCGAAACCATTTCAGGCCTCACCACCACCGGTGCCACGGTGCTGAGCGATCTGGATAAACTGGCGCCCTCGCTCAATATCTGGCGCGGGCTGCTGGTATGGCTAGGCGGTATGGGGTTGATCGTGCTGGCGGTGGCGATATTGCCGCTGCTGGGCGTCGGCGGGCGGCAGATATTCAAGGCCGAAACACCGGGGCCGATGAAAGATTCGCAACTCACCCCGCGCATTACCGAGACTGCCAAAGGCCTGTGGGTGGTGTATGCGCTGATTTCGCTGCTGTGTTTGATCGCCTACCGGCTCGCCGGAATGAATTGGCTGGATGCGGTGATGCACATGTTTTCAACCATGGGCCTGGGTGGGTTTTCCAGTCACGACGCGAGCTTTGGCTTTTGGAATTCGCCAACGATAGAGGCCGTCAGTATCGCATTCATGCTGGTGGCCGGTATCAACTTTGGCACGCATTTTGTGGCTTTTCGCGGGCATACGATGGCGCCGTACTTCCGCGACACGGAAGCCGGCATGTTTTTGCTGGTCACCCTCGCCAGTTGTGTGGGTATCGCCGGCTATCTCTACCTGATGAAAACCTATCCCAGTTTCGGGGAGGCGCTGCGCCACGCATCGTTTAACGTGGTGTCGATAGCCACCACCACCGGCTTCGCCAGTGTTGATTACAACCTGTGGCCGATGTTCGCGCCGTTGTGGATGTTGTTTCTGTGTTGCTTTGCTACGTGCTCCGGCTCCACCGGCGGCGGCATCAAGATGATACGCGCGCAATTGCTTTACGTGCAGGTGTACCGCGAAACCATCAAACTGCTGCATCCGCATGCCGTGTCACCCGCCAAGATTGGTGGACAGGTTATAGAAAATAAAGTGGTTTTTGCGGTGCTCGCATTCATGTTTGTGTACGTGTGTTGTATCGTTTTCATGACCCTGGTGCTGGTGGCCAGCGGGCTTGATTTCGTGACCGCGTTCAGCGCGGTGGTCGCGTGTGTCAACAACACCGGGCCGGGATTGAATCAGGTAGGCCCGGCAACGACTTTTGCCGTGCTCAGCGATTTTCAAACCTGGGTGTGTACCTTTGCCATGCTGCTCGGCCGGCTGGAACTGTTTACGCTGCTGATTATTTTCACCCCCGCATTCTGGCGTAGATAACATGCAGGCCGTGAATCTCACCCAGCATTTTCTGATCGCCATGCCGGCGATGAGCGATCCGAATTTCTCGAAAACACTGACCTTCATCTGCGAGCACAACGCTCAAGGTGCGCTCGGCGTGGTGGTCAACCGCCCCATCGCCATGACGTTGCACACGCTGCTCGAACAAATTGAAATCACGCCGCATACCGCAGCCTGCAAACGCACGCCCATACACTATGGTGGACCGGTGCAGACAGACCGCGGTTTTGTGTTGCACCAGCCTGCGGGGGCGTGGCAATCCACGCTGGTGGTCAGCGACCACATTGGACTGACCACTTCCAAAGACATACTGCACGCGGTGGCGCGCGGCGACGGCCCGCAGCAGCTACTGGTAACGCTGGGGTATGCCGGCTGGGCGCCCGGCCAGCTCGAACACGAGCTGGCGCAAAACGCCTGGCTGTCGGTCGCGGCCGACATGCGCATCCTGTTTGAGACGCCTGCTGAACAGCGCTACGACGCCAGTTTGAAATTGCTGGGCATTGATCTGGCGATGTTGTCGGGTGACGCGGGACATGCGTGAGGTTCGCGTCAGGCGTGAAGCGTGAGGCGCGGGGAGCTTAATGGCGCGCGCAACGGATACCCCTCACCCCTCACCCCTCACGCCTCACGCACACGGCAGTGTGCTCGCTTTCGATTTCGGTGAAAAACGCATCGGTGTCGCCGTCGCCGATCTTGCGTTGCGTATCGCACACCCGTTGCAGGCGATTCATGCCGAGGACAATAAAATCCGCTTTGCCGCCATTGCCGCGCTGATTGCGGAATGGAAACCCGTGCAACTCATCGTTGGCGAACCGCATCACGCGGACGGTGGCGCGCATGAAATCGCGCGCCTCGCACGGCGCTTTGCGCAACGCCTCGAAGGGCGCTTTGGCTTGCCGGTGGCGCTGGCGGATGAAACGCTAAGTTCGCAGGCAGCAGCGTCGCGGTTGGCAGAGGCAGGGGTGCATGGCAGCGATCTCAAAGCCGTGCTCGACTCAGCGGCGGCTTGTGAAATCATGGCCACCTGGCTCGATCAGCAGCACCAAGCGCGTGCGTGAGACGCCGCGCGCGCACGCCTGCACTGGTGCCCGCCGCAACGCTGGCCGCGAAAAAAGTTGCTGAAAACGGCTGGCGCCTCTTATGAGAGGCGGTGCCTTGTGTTACGCTTGCGCCCCAATAAATGCCAATGAATAAACTGGGTAACTCGATAGCGAATCCGCTGCCGGACGCCGAGCAATTGCTGGCGCGACTGCTGGATCAAATGAAACCCGTCGTCGGGTTGGAGACGGGCATCATCGGCATTCATACCGGCGGCGTGTGGGTGGCGCAGCGCCTGCACGCAGCGCTCGGCATCAAAATCCCGCTGGGCACGCTGGATGTCTCGTTTTACCGCGATGATTTCGAGAAAATCGGCCTGCATCGCGAGGTAAAAACGTCTGATTTACCCTTTGATGTTGACGGACGCCGCCTGCTCGTGGTGGACGACGTGCTCTACACCGGGCGCACCATACGCGCCGCGATGAACGTGCTGTTTGATTACGGCCGCCCCGCCAGCATCCAGCTTGCGGCATTGGTGGATCGCGGCGGGCGAGAACTGCCGGTGAGAGCGGATTTTCTGGGTGGCGATGTGACGCTCGCCATTTCGCAAAGCATAGAATTGATCCGCGATAGTCAGGATGGGCGCGACGGCGCGGGAAAACTGACTTTCAAGCTGCATGAAAACTAGGCGCGCGCATGTGGCTTGATCCCAGAAACCCGCAGCTCAACAAAAACGGCGAACTGCATCATCTGCTGTCGCTGGAGGGCTTGCCCGCCGACATTTTGCGGCAGATCCTCGATGCGGCTGCATCGTTCGTTGGCGTGACGCAACGCGAGGTGAAGAAGGTGCCGCTGTTGCGCGGCAAGTCGGTGTTCAACATCTTTTTCGAGAATTCCACGCGCACCCGCACCACCTTCGAGATCGCCGCCAAGCGTTTGTCGGCGGACGTCATTAACCTTGCCATCGCACAGTCGTCCGCCAGCAAGGGCGAGAGCGTGCTCGACACCGTGGCCAATCTCGCGGCCATGCAGGCCGACATGTTCGTGGTGCGTCATGCAGCGAGCGGCGCGCCGCACCTCATCGCCAAGCATGTGGGGCCAGACATCCATGTCATCAACGCCGGCGACGGACGTCATCAGCACCCGACGCAGGGCCTGCTCGATATGTTCACCATCCGCCACTATAAAAAAGACTTCACCCGTCTGCGGGTGGCGATCATCGGCGACATACTGCACTCGCGCGTGGCGCGCTCGCAGATACACGCGCTGACCACACTGGGTTGTCCCGAGATCCGCGTGATCAGTCCGCGTACGCTGATTCCCGCCGACATCGAGAGCCTCGGCGTGCATGTGTATCACGACTTGCGTGAGGGTTTGAAGGACGTCGATGTGGTGAGTACGCTGCGTTTGCAAAACGAACGCATGAAAGGCGCGCTGCTCGCATCCGGCCAGGAATTCTACAAGCACTATGGCATCACCGCCGACAAGCTGGCGCTGGCCAAGCCGGACGCCATCGTGCTGCACCCTGGACCCATGAATCGCGGCGTGGAAATCGATTCCGCCGTCGCCGACGGCCAGCAGTCAGTGATCCTGCCGCAGGTGAGCTTCGGCATTGCCATCCGCATGGCGGTGATGAGTATCGTCGCGGGGAAATGGCGCGCATGAAAATCCACATCCAAGGCGGCCGCCTCATCGACCCGCGCAATAACATCGATGCCGTGCGTGACCTGTACATCGCCGCCGGCAAGATTGTTGCTGTGGGTGCGGCGCCTGCGGGATTTGGTGCCAACCGCACCATCGACGCCAGCGGCAAAATCGTTTGTCCCGGGCTGGTGGATTTGTCAGCGCGCTTGCGTGAACCCGGCTTTGAATATATTGCCACGCTCGAATCCGAAATGGCTGCCGCCTGCGCCGGCGGCGTCACCAGTCTGGCGTGCCCACCCGACACCGATCCGCCGCTCGATGAACCGGGGCTGGTGGAAATGTTGAAGTATCGCGCGCGCAATCTGAACAAGACGCGCGTCTACCCGATCGGCGCCCTGACCGGCGGGCTAAAGGGCGTGCAGCTCACTGACATGGCGGAACTGCGTGACGCGGGTTGTGTTGCGTTTTCGCATGCCGATGTGCCGCTCACCGACCATCAGGTGTTGTTCTTCGCCATGCAGTATGCCGCCACCTTTAACCTTTCGGTGTGGTTGCGGCCGCAGGATGCCGCACTGGCGCGCGCCGGTGTGGCGCATGACGGCCAGGTTGCCACGCGGTTGGGCCTGCCGTCGATCCCGGTGTGCGCGGAAACCGCGGCGCTGGCGGTTATTCTGCTGCTGGCGCGCGAAACCGGCGCCCGCGTGCACCTGTGTCGTTTGTCGAGCGCGGAGGGCATCAACATGGTGCGGCGTGCACGGCATGACGGCGCGGCGGTCACTTGCGATGTGGCGGTGCATCACCTGCATCTTTCCGAAATGGATATCGGCTACTTCGATCCCAACTGCCACTTGATTCCACCGCTGCGCAGCCAGCGTGACCGCGATGCGCTGCGCAAGGGCTTGGCCGATCACACGGTGGATGCCGTGTGTTCCGATCATTGCCCGGTGAACGACGACGCCAAGCAGTTGCCGTTTTCCGAATCCGAACCCGGTGCCACTGGCCTTGAATTGCTGCTGCCACTGACGCTGAAGTGGGCGCAAGAAGATCGGGTGGCATTGCCGGCCGCGCTCGCGCGCATCACCACCGACGCCGCGGCCATACTGGGTATCGATGCCGGGCATTTGTCGGTGGGGGCGGATGCCGACATCTGCGTATTCGACGCGGAACGCTACTGGAAAGTCGAACCCGCGTCGCTACTGAGTCTAGGCAAGAACACGCCGTTCAGCGGGATCGAACTCAAGGGCCGGGTTACCCACACGCTGGTGGGCGGGCAGATCGCTTACGAAGTGAAGTAGCGCGCAGTAGAACAATCGCAGCCCTTCGTCTCAGCGCCAATCCTCCACTACCAACCCACTCACTCGCTGAAATTCGCCCACGTTCGATGTCACGACGATCAGACCACGTGCTAATCCGCAGCCCGCAATCAGCGCGTCGTAGGCACCGATAGGCTGGCCACGCGTTTGTAGCGCAGCGCGCACAGCGCCGGCTGCTTGCGCATCTGCGGCATCGAACGGCAGCGTGGTGATGGCACTCAGGAACGCATGGATAACCGGTGCCAGCTTGCTCGCACGCTGCGGGTTTAGCATCAAACCGAATTCGATT
Organism: Bordetella parapertussis; assembly: GCA_945906815.1. Taxonomy (GTDB): domain Bacteria; phylum Pseudomonadota; class Gammaproteobacteria; order Burkholderiales; family SG8-41; genus UBA5216. The sequence goes on along the minus strand of CAMDRT010000009.1, from coordinate 56,027 downwards.
TCCATGCAGGTAATGCTGGAAATGGCGATGAGATTCGGTGCTGTCGCCTTGATCCGCGACAGTACCGCCGGCTGACCCTTTACGAAGTCGCTTACAGTGCAAGTATCGAGCAGGTATTTCAATCTAGGGTCACGCCAGCGGGTCGGCGGCGGGCGCCTTCAGATGGTCGCGCTTACTTTCAAACGGCGGCATGTCCGCGATGCCGTTGAACGACAGCACCTCTTCAGGCCACTGATTGCCGTGGCGCGCCAGCCACTCGCTTACAGCCCTGCGGATAAGGGCATTCTTGGTCTCTGCGTTGTGCTCGGCTGCGATGATTAGCCGCTGCCCTGTCACGTCATCAAGATAGATATTGAAGTTCATGGCAGCCCCAAATTTTTATATAACATGTTTGTATGTTATATCAAACGCAGTGGCGCTGAAAGCGGTTCAGGTTAAATAATATAACCAATTGTTTTAATAGCATTTTTAATCAGTGCGCCTGGTCCCAGTTAGGCCCTTCCCCCAGTTCTACCAGCAGCGGCACAGCAAGTTTTGCCACGCCATTCATCAGGCCCGGCAGTTGCTGTTTAACCCGATCGCGCTCGGCCAGCGGCACCTCCAACACCAACTCGTCATGTACCTGCATGATGAGCCGCGTGGCGAGACCTTCGTCCACCAGCCATTGATCCACAGCGATCATCGCCAGCTTGATCAGATCCGCTGCGGTGCCCTGCATCGGCGCGTTGATGGCGGCGCGTTCGGCACCCTGCCGCCGTGCGGGATTCGGGCTTTTGATTTCAGCTAGCCACAAGCGCCGTCCGAAGACGGTTTCAACGTAGCCCTGAGTGCGTGCGGTTTCGCGTGTGCGCTTCATATACGCGTCCACGCCGGGATAGCGCGCGAAGTAACGCTCCATGTATTGCTGTGCGGCGCTGCGTTCAAGACCGAGCTGGCGCGCGAGGCCAAACGCCGACATGCCATAGATCAGCCCGAAGTTAATCACCTTGGCATAGCGCCGTTGTTCGCTGCTGACTGCAGCGGGCGTACCGCCAAAGATTTCGGCGGCGGTAGCGCGGTGGATGTCTTCGCCGGCGGCGAATGCCTTTAACAGGCTTTCATCCTGCGAGATGTGCGCCATGATGCGCAGTTCAATCTGCGAATAGTCGGCGGAGAGGATCACGCAGCCTGGCGGAGCGATAAATGCCTCGCGGATGCGGCGGCCTTCGGCGGTGCGGATGGGGATGTTCTGCAGATTCGGATCATTGCTTGACAGCCGTCCGGTGACCGCTATCGCCTGCCCGTAATTGGTATGCACGCGTCCGCTGTCAGGGTTGATCATGCCCGGCAACTTGTCGCTGTAGGTGGATTTCAATTTCGCGAGGCTGCGGTACTCGAGGATCAGCTTGGGCAGCGGGTGATCGAGCGCCAATTGTTCGAGCGAATCTTCATCGGTGGAAGGCTGGCCGGTAGGCGTTTTCTTGATCGGTTTCAGACCCTGCTTGTGGAACAGGATTTCCTGTATTTGCTTGGGCGAGTTCAGATTAAACGGCTGCCCGGCCTGCGCATGTGCGTGCGCTTCGATGGTGAGCATTTTGGCGCCGAACTCACTCGACAATTCGGCCAGCAGCTTCACATCCAGCAGCACGCCATTGCGTTCCATCGCCTGCAGCACGGGCATGGCGGGCAGTTCGATGTCACGATATATGTGCAGCAGTTTTTCATCCGCCGCCACTTGCGGATACAGCGCCTGGTGCAGCCGCAAGGTGATATCGGCATCCTCGGCGGCGTATGCGGTAGCGCGCTCGATAGATACCTGTTCAAACCCGATACGCGCCGCACCCTTGCCCGTCACGTCATCGTAACTGATTGTTTTAAGGGATAAATGTCTTTCGGCCAAATTATCCATGTCATGCGGCTTGTGACTCTCCAGCACATACGACTGCAGCAGCGTGTCGTGCGCCGCGCCGCGCACCTGAATACCGTGGTTGGCAAATACATGGATGTCGTATTTGAGATGCTGTCCGAGTTTGAGGGCGTGCGCGTCTTCGAGCCACGGCTTGAGTTTTGCCAGCACGTCATTGAGCGCCAGTTGATCACCCGCGCCCGGATAGCGATGGCCGACGGGAATATAGGCGGCGTTGCCCGCTTCAACGCACAGCGATATGCCGACCAGGCGCGCTTTGAAGGGATCGAGGCTGGTGGTTTCGGTGTCCACCGCCGTAAGTGTTGCACGTCGGATTTTTTCGAGCCATGCAGCCAGTTGCACTTCGGTGCTTACGGTCTCGTAGTGTTTTTCCACTGGCGGCGGCGCGATCACAGCGGCCTGCGACACCGGCGCGTCGACTCGATCCTCAGACCTCGGGCCGGAGTCCTGCAGCTCCTTGCGCCACGACTTGAAATCAAAGCCCTCGAACAATTGGTCGAGTGTTTGCGTTTGTTGCGGCTGCAGACCCAAATCATGCAGTGTTACCGGCAACGGCACATCGCATTTGATGGTGAGCAAACCACGCGCGGTGGGCAGCCAGTCCAGCGCTAGTCGCAGGTTTTCGCCTACCACACCGCCGATCTCGCTTGCGTGCGCCACCACATTGTCCAGCGTGCCGTACTGCGTGAGCCATTTCACCGCGGTCTTGGGGCCGACTTTGGAAACACCCGGCACGTTATCCACGGTGTCGCCGATCAACGTCAGGTAATCAATGATACGTTCGGGCTTGACGCCGAATTTCCGCTCGACGCCGGCTACATCCAGATTTTCGTTGGTCATGGTGTTGACCAGTGTGATTTGCGGCGACACCAGTTGTGTGATGTCCTTGTCGCCGGTGGAGATCAGCACCCGCATGCCGGCGCGTTCGGCATCGCGCGCCAGCGTGCCGATCACATCATCGGCTTCGACGCCTTCGACAATCAACAAGGGCCAGCCCATGGCGCTGATGGCGTCATGCAGCGGCGCAATCTGGCGCGCCAAATCATCCGGCATCGGCGGACGGTTCGCTTTGTACTCGGCGTAAACGTCGTCGCGAAAGGTCTTGCCTTTGGCGTCGAACACGCAGGCGCTGAGCGCCGAGGGATAATCCTTGTGCAGCCGCCGCAGCATGTTAAGCACGCCGTAAATCGCGCCCGTCGGCTCGCTGCGCTGGTTGCGCAAATCGGGCATGGCGTGAAACGCACGATACAAATACGAGGAGCCGTCTACCAGCAGCAGGGTTTTCATGTTTAATCCGCAGTAGCGCTTGAGGTCACGGGAGGCCGCCCGCATTTTAGTTTAGTGATGTCAGCGCCGCTTTCCAATGGCCCGCGAAAGGCTGATAATTGAAGTTGAAATGAGGATACCCCATGCGTGGCCCTATCGCCAGATTCGTAGCATTCGCTAGATTCGTCGCATTCGCGAGATTGGTTCCGTGCGTTGTGTTCGCGCTTGCGTTCGTGGGTTTGCCGGTGGCGGCGCAGACCCCCGCGCGTCCGCCCAATCTGCAACCGGTGCCGGAGCCACCGCCGCCGCCCAAAGGCTTTGAACTCGACAGCGCGCTGGAACCGCAAATCACCACTGTCAAGCGCGGCACGGAAACGGTTGAGGAATACCGTCTGGGCGGCCGACTGTACATGATGAAGGTGACGCCCGCCAGCGGCGGCACACCGTATTATCTGATCGACCATCGCGGTGACGGGTCGTTTGCGCGCCAAAACAGCCACGACACCGGGCTGCGCCCGCCGATGTGGGTGATCCACAGCTTTTAGCATTGCGCTGGGGTGTGCTGCATGAAGTGCGCGGCGCGGCCGCGCATTTTATGGGCACCTGTACGGCGGATGCCAAACACGGTACGCTATTGCAATGTCTGTCTTTACCACGGTTACCCCTGAACAGCTCGGCGTCTGGTTAAAAAACTACGACTTGGGCACACTGGTCGAGTTAAAGGGCATAGCCGCCGGTATCGAAAACACCAATTACTTTGTCACCACCACGGGTGGCCGTTACGTGCTGACCTTGTTCGAGAAGCTCAGTGCGCGCGAATTGCCGTATTACCTTGACCTGATGGCGCATCTTGCGCAGCACGGCGTGCCGTGCCCGGCGCCCATCACCCATCGCGGCGGCAGCACCCTCGGCGAACTGAACGGCAAACCGGCGAGCCTGGTAACCCGCCTCAACGGTAAAGACCTGCTGGATCCCACAGCGGCTGACTGTGCGAAAGTGGGCGCAGTGCTCGCGCGTATCCACATCGCCGGGCAAAATTACACCGCGCCCATGGACAATCCGCGCGGCCCGGCGTGGTGGCGCGCGGTGACGCCCCGGCTGCTGCCGTTTCTCGGCGCCGAAGACGCCGCGCTGCTGCGCGAAGAAGTCGCGTGGCAGGACACGCATCACGCTGCGGCACTGCCGCGCGGCGTGATCCACGCGGACTTGTTTCGTGACAATGTTTTGTTCGACCAGCACGAGGTCGCCGGCGTTATCGATTTTTATTTCGCCTGTAGTGACGCGCTGGCATACGAGGTCGCGATCGCCGTCAACGACTGGTGTCATCAGTCCGACAGCCGGCTGGACCCTGCGCGCACCACGGCGCTGCTGGCCGGCTATCACGCGCTGCGCCCTTTCACCGCGGCCGAGCGCGCTGCATGGCCTACACTGCTGCGCGCGGGGGCGCTGCGGTTCTGGGTTTCGCGACTGTATGATTTTTATCTGCCGCGTGCGGGCGAGCTGACCCACGCCAAGGATCCGCGGCATTTTCAGCGCTTGTTGCGCGCACACCTCGAGCACCAGCACGAACTGCCCGGGCTGCCTTAAACCCATTCACGCAAATCTCCATTTGACTATAATGGGCACGCTGCGCTCACGCGCATTCGCCTGCGGGGAATAGCATGTTACTAATTCGTTCGGTCGCAACAGCCCGGGGATGGCGATGGATCGCCGACGGCTACGCGCTGTTTCGCAAGAGCCCGCTGATGTGGGCGTTTATCACGCTGGGCCTTTTATGCGTGTTCAAACTGATCCTGTTGATCCCGTTTATCGGCGTGGCCGCAATACTCGCGATGCCCATCATTCTGGTCGGGCTGATGGAAGGCTGTCGTGCGCTGGACCTCGGTGGTGAACTGAAGCCCGCTTATCTGCTCAGCGGATTCGTGCGCAACACCGCGGCGCTGGTGGTGCTCGGCGGCATGTATCTCGCCGGAAACTTGTTGATCGTATTGCTGATTGCCACGCTCGGCGGCGAAGCGCTGACGCAGGTGCTGAAGTTTTACGCAGAGCAGAAAGTCACGGCGGAAAATATCCATCACATCCGCGACGCGATTTCAAAGGCCACCTTGGCCGTGCTGGTGGGTTGGACGTTGTCGCTGCCCTTGACGATGGCCTGCTGGTTCAGCCCGCTGCTGGTCTACTTGCACGACATGAAGCCGTTGCAGGCGATGCACGCCAGCCTCAGTGCCTGCTGGCGAAATATGATGCCCTTTCTGATCTACGGCGGGGTATTTTTTGTGGCGTTGATCCTGGTGACGCCGCTGAGTATGGCCACACGCATACTGGACCTCGGCATGTGGCTGCTCGCGCCTCTCGTCATCCCGTCGATCTACGCCAGCTATAAGGACATTTTTCCGGCCACTGAGACCCCGCCGCCGGGGGATGCAAAGGGATAGCCGCGCGGGTTAACGCTTACAGCGGGGCGAGGTTCGCGTACTCGAGCATCAGCCATTTCAGGCCGGCGTTGCGAAAATTCACCTGCACGCGCGCTTCGGCGCCGCGCCCTTCGGCACTGACGATCACGCCGCTGCCAAATTTAGCATGCGCGACACTTTGTCCGATACGCCAGGGTTGCGAGGACTGAGGACTGAGTGCCGAGGACTGGGTAACGAGTCCCGGCGCGCCATGCGTGCTGCTGTCCTGATAGCGGGGCCGGGCATTGATACGCTGCAACAGCGCTTCGGGTATTTCGCGAAAAAAGCGTGACGCGACGTTGTAGCGCGTTTGGCCGTGCAGCATGCGGCTTTGCGCCAGCGACAAGTAGAGGCGCCGCCGCGCGCGCGTCAGTGCCACGTACATCAGGCGGCGCTCTTCCTCCACGCCGCTGTCGCCATCGCCGCTGAGGCTGTTGTCGTGCGGAAACAGGCCCTCTTCCATACCGCTGACAAACACCGCGTGAAATTCCAGGCCCTTGGCCGCATGCACCGTCATCATTTGCAGGGCTTCGGCACCCGGCAACGCCTGATGCTCGCCCGCTTCCAGCGCGGCATGCGCCAGAAACGACGCCAGCACATCGTTCACCGCAGCGCTGTCTTGCGGCGTAGACGTGGTCAGCGCTGCCCTGTCTTCCGTGACAGGCATCCGCCCCTCGTTTTCAGCCACAAACGCCGCCGCTGCGTTGACCAGCTCGCCCAGGTTTTCCAGCCGGTCCGCACCTTCCTTTTCGCTTTGATAATGGCCCGCCAAGCCGCTGTGTTCGATCATGTGCTCAATGATTTGCGCCAGCGGCAGGCTGCGCGTGGCCTCGCGCAGGTGTTCGATAAGCCGCACAAACGCCGCCGTGTTCGCTGCTGCTTTGCCCGACAGCGTATTGGCGCAGGCTGCCGCCCACAGGCTGATGCCGCGGGTCTGCGCCACGGCTTGCAGCTGTTCCAGGCTGCGTGCGCCGATACCGCGCGCGGGGAAGTTAATCACACGCAGCAGCGCGCCATCGTCATCCTGCTGCGCCATCAGCCGCAGATACGCCAGCGCGTGTTTGATTTCCTGCCGCTCGAAAAAGCGCAATCCGCCATACACCCGATAGGGCACCAGGGCGTTGAACAGTGCATGCTCCAGCACCCGCGACTGCGCGTTGGAACGGTACAGCACCGCGATCTCGCCCAGCGCCACGCCCGCATTGCGCAGGGCTTTGACTTCCTCCACGATAAACGCGGCTTCCTCCAGATCGGAGGCAGCTTCATACACGCGCAACGGTTCGCCTACGCTTTCGGCGGTCCACAGATTTTTACCCAGCCGGCGCTGGTTATGGCTGATCAACGCGTTGGCGGCGTCCAGTATGTTGCCGTGCGAGCGGTAGTTCTGTTCGAGCTTGATGATCTTGTCCACATGGAAATCGCGCTCGAAGTGACGCATGTTTTCGGTGGTGGCGCCGCGAAAGCCGTAAATACTTTGATCGTCATCGCCCACCGCGAACATGCAGCTTTCCGCGCCACATAACTGCCGCAGCCATCGATACTGTAAGCGGTTGGTATCCTGAAACTCGTCCACCAGCACGTGCTTGAAGCGATTGCGATAATGCTCGCGCAGCGGATCGTTGTTGGCGAGCATTTCCGATGAGCGCAACAATAGTTCGGCAAAATCGACCACCCCCTCGCGCTGGCACAGCGCATCGTAAGCCCCGTAGATCTCGGTGCTGCGGCGCGAGAATTCGTCATGCGCTTCCAGCGCTTTCGCGCGCTTGCCCTCGTCTTTGGCGGCATTGATGAACCACTGCACCTGACGCGGCGGATAGCGCGCATCGTCGATGTTCATCTGCTTCATCAGGCGTTTGATCAGCGCCAGTTGATCCTGGCTGTCGAGTATCTGAAACAGTTGCGTCAGCCCCGCCTCGCGATAATGCGTGCGCAGCATGCGGTTGCACAGCCCGTGAAAAGTGCCCACCCACATGCCGCGCGTATTGACCGGCAGCATCGCGGAAATGCGTGTGAGCATTTGTTTCGCGGCTTTGTTGGTAAAGGTAACGCCGAGCAGCTCGTGCGGATTCACTTGTCCGGTCTGAATCAGCCACGCGATGCGCGTGGTCAGCACGCGGGTTTTGCCGCTGCCCGCGCCGGCGAGGATCAGCGCCGATTGGCGCGGTAGCGTGACCGCTTCAAGCTGAGGGGGGTTGAGGCCGGAAAGGAATGCGGGAGTCATCAAGCGCCAAGCAAAAGTTGCGCTGGATTATACGTGATCGCTGCGCGCGAGCATGACGTCACTGACAGGTATAATCGCGCCTTACTTCACGCCCATACTCTCGCGCCATGCAGCAAAAATACAATCCTTCGGTGATTGAACGCGACGCCCAAGCGTATTGGGAAAGCACCCAGGCTTTCCGGGCCGTCGAATCCGATGCCAGCGGCAAGCCCAAATACTACTGCCTATCGATGTTCCCGTATCCCTCGGGCAAGCTGCACATGGGTCATGTGCGCAATTACACCATAGGCGACGTGCTGACGCGCTACCACCGCATGAGGGGCTTTAACGTGATGCAGCCGATGGGCTGGGACGCGTTTGGCCTGCCCGCCGAAAACGCCGCCATGGCCAACGGTGTGCCGCCGGCAAAATGGACCTACGACAACATCGCCTACATGAAAAAGCAGTTGCAGTCGCTGGGTTTCGCCATCGACTGGAGCCGCGAACTCGCCACCTGCAGGCCGGAGTACTACCGCTGGAATCAGTGGCTGTTCCTGCGCATGCTGGAAAAAGGGCTGGTCTACAAAAAAACCGGCACGGTGAATTGGGATCCGCTCGACCAAACTGTGCTGGCCAACGAACAGGTGATCGATGGCAAGGGCTGGCGCACCGGCGCCACGGTAGAAAAGCGCGAGATTCCCATGTACTACATGGCGATCACGAAATACGCCGACGAATTGCTCGGCGCGCTCGACACACTGCCCCACTGGCCCGAGCGCGTGCGCACCATGCAGGCCAACTGGATCGGCAAGAGCTACGGTGTGCGGTTTGCTTTTCCCTACGTGCTCGACGGTAGATCAGAAAAGCTGTGGGTCTTCACCACCCGTGCTGACACCATCATGGGGGTCACTTTCGTCGCGGTTGCCGCGGAACACCCGCTCGCCACGCACGCCGCCCGCAACAACCCCAAGGTCGCCGCATTCGTCGATGCATGCAAGCGCGGTAGCGTGATGGAAGCCGACATGGCAACCATGGACAAGAAAGGCATGCCGACAGGCATCTTTGTCGGGCATCCGCTGACCGGCGAAAAAACCGAGGTGTGGGTCGGCAACTACGTGCTGATGAGCTACGGTGAAGGCGCGGTGATGGCGGTACCGGCGCACGACGAGCGCGATTTCCATTTTGCCAAACAGTACGGGTTGCCGATCCAGCAGGTGATAGCTGTTCCCGGCAAAACCTTCAGCACCGACGCGTGGCAGGAATGGTATGCGGACAAGGAACACGGGGTTTGCATCCATTCCGGAAAATACAATAACCTGGCGTATGCCGCAGCGGTGGATGCGATTGCCGCCGATTTGCAGGTAAAAGGTGTGGGCGAGAAGCAGGTGTTATACCGCCTGCGCGATTGGGGCATTTCGCGCCAGCGTTACTGGGGCACGCCGATACCGCTGATTTACTGCGATGGGTGCGGTGATGTGCCGGTGCCGGACCAGGATTTGCCGGTGGTTCTGCCCGAAGACTGCGTGCCCGATGGTTCAGGCAATCCGCTCAACAAACGCGCCGATTTCGTCAATGTCGCGTGTCCCCAATGCGGCAAGCCTGCACGGCGCGAGACCGACACCATGGACACGTTTGTGGACTCGTCGTGGTACTACGCACGGTTTGCCTCGGCGGATCAGAGCGTGGCCATGGTGGATGAGCGGGCGCGCTATTGGCTGCCGGTGGATCAATACATCGGCGGTATTGAGCATGCGATTCTGCATCTGCTGTATTCGCGTTTCTGGACCAAAGTCATGCGTGACCTGGGTCTGGTCAAAATCGACGAGCCGTTCTCGCGCCTGCTCACGCAAGGCATGGTGCTGAACGAAATTTTCTTTCGCAAGCCCGCCAGTGGCCGTTTGGTTTACTACAACCCGGCGGACATCGATATCCAGACCGATGACAAGGGCAACCGCAGCGGCGCGGTGCTGCGCAGCGACGGACAGCGCGTCGAATCCAGCGGCATCGGCACCATGTCGAAATCCAAGAATAACGGTGTGGACCCGCAGGCGCTGATGGAGGACTACGGTGCTGACATCGCGCGCTTTTTCATGATGTTCACCGCGCCACCAGAGCAAACACTCGAATGGTCGGACAGCGGTGTCGAGGGTAGCGCGCGGTTTTTGCGGCGCTTGTGGTCGTTTGCGCATGAGGCGGCGCAACACAGCACGCCCTCGATCCCGGAGCCCGCTGGCGCGCCCTTGTGCGCTAAGCTGCCCGGCGATCTGGCTGCCGCACGACGTGAAATTCACGCGGTGTTAAAGCAGGCCAATTACGATATGGCGCGTCACCAGTTCAACACCGTTGCATCCGCCGGCATGAAAATATTGAATGCGCTGGAAGCCGCGCAAAAAAGTACGGCCGATGTGGTGTTACGTCAGACGGTGGTGCGCGAAGGTTTGTCGCTGTTGTTGCGCCTGCTGTCGCCAATGACGCCGCATATCGCGCACCAACTGTGGCGCGATCTGGGTTACGGTGTAGACATCCTTGCCGCACCCTGGCCAGAGCCCGATGCCGACGCGTTGGTGCAGGATGAAATCGAACTGGTAGTGCAGGTCAACGGCAAAAAACGCGGCAGCGTGCGCGTGGCGCGCGACGCGAATACCCAGGCCATCGAAGCCCGCGTGCTGGGCGATCCTGAAATTCAGCGCATTCTTGGCGCTCAGCCGGTGAAAAAAATTATCGTCGTGCCGGGTCGCTTAGTCAACGTGGTTGTATAAATACTCAATAAAAACAAATAGTTGCATTGTAATAAAGGCCGTCAGGCTGCAGTCAGTATCCCTGCCTTACTGGAATAACATAACCGCCATGTTGCGCAATCCCCTCTTGCTCCTAGCGACAGCGCTGTTGCTTACGGCCTGCGGCTTTCAATTGCGCGGCAGCGCCCTCCTGCCATACCAAACGCTGCATGTGGCGGCGCCTGGAACATCCCACTTCGCCACGGCGTTCCGCCGTACCATCACCAGCGGCACCCAGACGCGCGTGGTGGATTCCGTGCGCGAGGCGCAGGCGACGCTGCATGTGGTCAATGAATTCCGTGAAAAATCCATACTGTCGCTGTCGGGCGGCGGGCGCGTGCGCGAGGTTCAGTTGAGCTACCGCGTGATTTACCGCTTGACCGATAGCAGCAACCGAGAACTGCGTCCGCTGACGCAGATTGCGCTGCATCGTGATCTGTCGACCAACGATACGGATACGCTGTCCAAAGAATCCGAAGAAGCCCTGCTCTACCGTGAGATGCAATCCGACGCGGTGAGCCAGTTGCTGCGGCAACTGCAGGCCGTGGCGCCTGTCGCGCGGTAGCGGCGCGCATGCGCATTACCACCGAGCAACTGGCGCCACAGCTTACGCGTGAGCTGAGGCCGCTGTACACCGTGTTCGGCGGCGAACCCTTGCTGTCGCTGGAAGCCACTGACGGCATACGCGCCAAGGCGCGCGCCGAAGGCTACGTCGAACGTGAGGTGCTGACGGTGGAATCCGGCTTCAAGTGGCCGCAACTTTTGATGGCCGCCAGGTCGCAATCGCTGTTCGCGACGCAAAAATTGCTGGAGTTGCGCATACCCAACGGCAAGCCCGGAACCGAGGGCGGCGCAGCGTTGCAGGCTTTGTGTGTAGCGTTGCCTGCGGACACCGTTACGCTGATTTATTTGCCGGAACTCGACTGGCGCGTGCAAAAAACCGGCTGGTTCGAAGCGTTGGAGCGCGCCGGGGTGATGGTCGAATCCAAAGTGGTGACGCGCAAAGCGCTGCCGCAGTGGCTGGCCGCGCGCCTGCGCGCGCAGGGACAGGATGCCGACGCCGAAGCACTGGCCTTTATCACGGAACGCGTAGAAGGCAATCTGCTGGCGGCGTTTCAGGAAGTGCAAAAACTGGCGTTGCTGTTTCCGCCCGGGCGCATTGCGTTTGAACAGGTGCGTGATGCCGTGTTGGATGTCGCGCGGTATGAGGTGTTCAACCTCGGCGAGGTGATGCTCGAAGGCGATCCGCTGCGCATCTCACGCACGCTCGACGGATTAAAGGGCGAAGGTGCCGCGCCGCCGATGGCGCTGTGGGCGGTGGCCGAGGAGATTCGTGCCATCGGCCGCGTGCTCGACGCCTCCGCCTCCGGCCGTCCGTCCGCTCAGTTGTGGCGCGAGGCGCGGGTGTGGGGCGCCGCGCATCAGGCGTTGATGCAACAAAATCTGCGCCGCTTCAACCCGCTGCAAATCCGCCAGGGGCTGCGCCACGCGGCGGCCATCGATCGCATGGCCAAAGGCCTCGCCAAGGGGGACGTGTGGGATGAACTGCTGCAACTTGCGCTGCGTTTTTCACGCACTGTTGCGGCCACGCCTGTGCCGTAGCGGGAGGGGAGAATTAGATGCCATTGCAAGCGTGTCAAAATCGCGGTGGTTCTGTAGGCCGGATGCAAGACACGTTGCGTCCTAACTACTAAACCGCTCCAACCAAACACCTGGCTCACGATGCTGATGAAAGAACGAAACTACCAGCAACTCATCCGGACTTGCCAGATAAATGAGCATATAAGGAAATCTGCGAAATAGCACCCGACGGAACTCTTCTTCGATGCGTAAATGCCCGAACGGATTACGAAGTGCAGACGCAACTGCCGCATCAGCGGCACGGGCGAACTCAAAGCCAAGCCCCAGCGCTTTTGCTTCATACCAAACTTGCCCTTCCAGAAGCTCTTGTTCTGCCTCTGGACGAAGCAACACCAACATCAGGTCTGATCCGGAAACAGCTTTGCTCGAGCCTGATCCCAAGGAACCGCTGTAGAAGGATCAGCACGGTGTGCTGCAACGCGACGATGCAGCTCAGTTTTTTGGGCTTGCGACAACCCCACAGTATGGGGTGCCTCTGCGGCAATGCTATCCCATATGTCTTCGACAAGCTGGATGCGCTCGGAGACGGACAGCTTCATGTATTCAGCGGTCGCGGGAGTAGGCATGAGCCGAGTATAAATCAAGGTTAATGCTTAAGGAAATGCGAACGCAAAGCCAAGCCCCAGCGCTTGTTTTGCCTCTGGACGAAGCAACACCAACATCAGGCCTGATCGCAGGGAACCGCTGTAGATGAAGATCAGGCTGCCCACATTTATCGTGTGCGGCAGTGGAGAATTTCACAAAAAAGTCACACGGTGTTCCTAGAATAGGAAGCTTCCTAAAACAATTTTTTAGAAAGCTTTCATGTCACAACAACTGACCAAGCATCATCCGCAGTTGCCCAACGGGCACGCCGATATTTCCACCAACAATTCTGGAAACCCTGGTTTCGAGGCAGTCCTGAACGCACGTCTGACACGACGCAGTCTGTTCAAGGGGGGCGCTGGACTGGCGGTTACCGGCTTCATGGGTGTAGGCTTGAGCGCCTGCGGTGCCGGTGCTGATAGTGTGAATGTCGCCGTCCCTAGTGAGGGCAGCGCTTTCAATCTCAATTTCACGGCTGTGGCCAAGAGCCTCAGTGATGTGCTGACAGTGCCGACGGGCTACACGGCCACCACACTCTACAGATTGGGTGACCCGATCAACTTAGCCACCAGCACTTATGCCAATGATGGATCGGACACGGCAGACAGCTTTAATTTTCGCGCCGGCGATCACCACGACGGCATGCACTATTTCGGGCTAAACGCCGCCGGCACCGCCAAGGATGTGACGAGCTCCAGCCGCGGCCTGCTGGTGATGAACCACGAAAACATCACGCAGCCCTTCTTGCATAGCGCTGCAGAGAACCTGGCGGGCTTCTCTTCAGTGTCACGTGTTGCGGCCCAGATCGACAAGGAGGTCAATGTCCATGGTGTGTCGGTCATTGAAGTTATTAAGGCATCTGATGGCTTCCCCGTCAACAAGCTGTCGGGCTTTAATCGGCGCATCACGGCTGCCACCCTCATGGACCTGAAAGGCCCTGCCGCAGGCGACGCTCTGTTGAAAACCAAGTTTTCGACTGATGGCACCAAAACCCGCGGCACCGTGAACAATTGTGGCAATGGCTATACCCCTTGGGGCACCTACCTAACGTGTGAAGAAAATTGGGCCGGATACTTCAAGCGGGGGACGGATACGCAGGCCCGCTCCAGTAACGAAGGCGTACCGATTACGCGCTATGGTGTGACCTCGACCCAGGGCAGTTTGGGCTGGGCCAACCCTGTAGCTGGCGACACCAGTGGCAGCGACCTCTATAACCGCTGGAACATTGCCAAAACCAATACCGACCCTGCGCTAGACTTTGCCCATGCCGCCAACACCATGGGCTGGGTGGTCGAGATCGATCCGTATTCGCCCACCTCCATTCCCTGCAAACGCACGGCTATGGGTCGCAGGGCCCATGAGGGTGCCATGCCCGCCAAGGTCGTCGCTGGCAAGCCCATCGTCTACTACATGGGCGACGATTCCAGACACGAATACATCTACAAGTACGTTTCCACACAAAACTGGAGCGCCGCTGACGCCAACACAGGCCTGACTGCCGGCAGCAAGTACCTGGACGATGGCAAACTCTACGTGGCCCAATTCGCTGCAGACGGCACGGGCACTTGGCTCCACTTGAGCACCACTAGCGCCTCAGGTTCGACGAATTACACCTTCGCCAACCAGGCCGACGTGCTGATCAACTCTAGACTGGCGGCCGACTGGGTTGGGGCTACCCCCATGGATCGTCCAGAATGGACCGGTGTACACCCCGTGACCGGCGACATCTATGTGACCCTCACCAACAACAGTGATCGCGGCAAGACAGGCAACTCGACGGGCGGTAAGAGCCGTGGCCTGGATGCTGCCAACCCACGTTACTACAGTGACCTCAAGGGGAGCGCGACTCAACTCGGCAACGTCAACGGCCACATCATCCGCATGTCCGAAAACAATGCCGATCCCGCCGCCACCAGCTTCCGTTGGGATGTCTATTTGTTCGGTGCGCAGTCGGATGCAGACGCCACTCATATCAATATCTCTGGACTGACCTCCGACAACGATTTTTCCAGCCCGGACGGTCTCTGGTTCAGCCAAGCGGTTCCCGGTCTGATGTGGATTCAGACCGACGACGGTGCCTACACCGATGTGACCAACTGCATGATGCTGGCTGCCCTACCCGGCAGCCGCGGCGATGGCAGTTCAACCAGCGTGACCAGCAATGCAGTGCCATCCAATAGTGGTGCCAACCAGACAGTGATCAGTCCTGTCGGCAAGAAGGCGACTGCGGCCACACTGAAGCGTTTCCTGGTCGGCCCCAAGGATTGTGAAATTACCGGCATCACGGAAACGCCCGACGGCAAAGCCATCTTTATCAACATCCAGCACCCCGGTGAAAACACCACAAGCGCCAATGTAGGTAACAACCTGACAAGCAGTTTCACCAGCCACTGGCCCGATGGCGGTAACACTCGTCCGCGTTCCAGCGCGGTGGTGATTACCAAGAATGATGGCGGATTGGTTGGAAGCTGATGCAAGCCCTTATCGTAACGGTTCAGTCCCTAGGAAAAAGACGGTAAGCGGTCGCGGGTGGTGGCGCTGATCCAGCGGGCGTTAAATTCAGCGCCGGGGACTGAGGACTGAGTGCGCTCACGCTGCCCTCAGTCCTGATGTTTACGGATCACGCCTGCCGCCTGTAGTTCGGCGATGGCGGCGGGCGGCATTTTCAGAAAATCGCGCAGGATTTCCTCGGTATGCTCGCCGAGCGACGGTGAGGGTGTGCGTATCGACGCCGGCGTTTCGGACAACTTTGCCACCGGCCCCACCACTCGGGCGCGGCCGACTTTCGGGTGATCGAACTCGAGCAGCGAGCCGCGCGCCTTCACTTGGGGGTGGTCGATTAGTTGCGCGATATTGTTCAAGGCGCCGAACGGGATGCCGCTGCCGAGCAAAACCTTTTCCCATTGCGCGAACGTGCGCGTCATGAATATTTCCTGCAGCGTGGCGATCAGCGTGTCGCGATTTTTCACGCGTGCGCGGTTGTTGGCGTAACGCGGGTCGGCGGTCAGTTCGGGGTGACCAATCGCGGGGCAGAAGGTTTTCCACAGCTTTTCGCTGCCCACCGCCAGCGCAAAATCGTGGGTTTGGGTGCGAAATGTCTGGTACGGCGTCAACGCCGTATAGGCGGTGCCCATCGGGCCCGGAATCTTGCCGTCGACCAGGTAACTGCCGATGATCGAATGCAGCAACGACATCTGGCCTTCCATCATCGACACATCGACCTGCTGTCCGCGCCCGGTCTTTTCCTTGACCCGCAGCGCCGCCATCACGCCGAATGCCGCATTCAGGCCGGCGGTGAGGTCGGCGATGGATACGCCCGCGCGCACGCCGCGTCCACCGGGTTCACCGGTGACACTGATCATGCCGCTTTCCGCCTGCAATATCAGATCGAGCGCCGCGCGCTCGCGATAGGGGCCGCTCTGGCCAAAGCCGGAAATCGAGCAGTAGATGATGCCGGGATTGCGTGCGCGGGCGCGCGCGTAATCCAGCCCGAGTTTCTCCAGCGTGCCGACGCGAAAATTCTCGATCACCACATCGCAGCGCTCGACCAGATCCCAAAAAATTTCCTTGCCGCGCGCCTGCTTCAGGTCAATCTCGATGCCCTTTTTGTTGCGGTGCAGACTCACGAAGTAGGCGGTTTCACCGCCGGGCAGAGGCGTGCCCCAGCTGCGTGCAATATCGCCCGCGCCAAAGGCTTCGAGTTTGATGACATGCGCGCCATGGTCGGCGAGCATGGTGCTGCAATAGGGCCCCGCGAGCGCATGGGTAAGGTCGAGTATATGGATGCCTTCAAGTGCCAGTTTCATATGTAATCCAAAGTCGCCAGACGAGTTCAGGCGGGGTTTTGTTGAGTTGAGTTTTTATCACCGATCCAGCGGCTGAGCATCGCTACAAAATCCTCGG
The DNA here is from genome assembly GCA_945906815.1 of Bordetella parapertussis. Taxonomy (GTDB): domain Bacteria; phylum Pseudomonadota; class Gammaproteobacteria; order Burkholderiales; family SG8-41; genus UBA5216. Next base: position 39,296 of record CAMDRT010000009.1, on the reverse strand, counting down.
TACTGACGGGTTTGGTCATGAAATCATCCATATCCGCTGCCAGGCATTCCTCGCGCGAGCCGACAAAGGCATGTGCGGTGAGCGCCGCGATGGGCGTGCGCCGCCATGTTGCGTCTGCGCGTTCGAGTATGCGTATCTGGCGCGTGGCTTCCAGCCCATCCATGATCGGCATCTGGCAGTCCATGAACACCAGGTCGAATGGGCTGGCGCGAAACGCCGCCACCGCCAGTGCGCCGTTGGCGGCGTGCGTGACTGTCACACCCAGCCTTTGCAGCAAAACCGTGGCGATTTCAGCATTGCTTTCGTCGTCTTCGACCAGCAGTATGCGCTTGCCGGAAAAGCGGTCTTTGGTTGCGTCAGCACCGCTGACAGGCGCCGTCTGCTGCTGCACCGCGCGCGGTAACGGCACGGTGAACCAGAAGCGGGAGCCGACGCCGGGTTCGCTGCTCATGCCCATTTCTCCTCCCATCAGCCGCACGATTTGCCGGCTGATCGTCAGGCCCAGACCGGTGCCGCCGAAACGCCGCGTGGTGGAGCCGTCGGCTTGCATAAAGGCATCGAAAATGAGCTGCTGTTTGTCCGCGGCAATGCCAATGCCGGTGTCGAGAATTTCAAAGCGCAGCTGGTCACTGTCTTCGGCCGCGGCGCGCAACTCAATATGGCCGCGGTCGGTGAACTTGACGGCATTGGATACCAGATTCGACAATATTTGCCGCAGCCGCGACGGGTCGCCAAACACAAATTGCGGCAGCGGGTGCGGCACGTCCCACTTCAATTCGATATTTTTGGCGTGTGCGGATTCGACGTAGAGGTCGTAAACATCCTGCACCACCCGTGGCAATTCGAACGCCACGCGCTTCATATCGAGTTGCCCGGCTTCAATTTTTGAGAAATCCAGCACGTCGTTGACCACGCCGAGCAGGGCGCGCCCCGAACGGTGCATTTTTTCGACGTAGCCACGCGCAGTGTCGCCCAGGGGTTCGCGGCGCAGAATGTCTGCCATGCCGATGATGCCGTTCATGGGCGTGCGCATTTCGTGCGTCATGTTAGCGAGAAACTGCGTCTTGGCGTGGTTGGCGGCCTCGGCCGACATCCGTGCGCTGATCAGCGCGTGTTCAGCCTGCTTGCGCGCCGTGATGTTGCGTATGAACATCAGGCAGGCGCGGCGCTCGTCCACAAACATTTCGTCCACCGACACCTCCGCCGGGAACGAGCTGCCATCACCGTGCGTGAAGGTAAGCTCGGCGGCACTCCAATGGCGTGTGGCCTGCCCGCCGTCGATGTATTGCTGGAATGCGGTGGCCTGCGCCGAGGGCGCTGTGGCCGACAGCAAACGGGTGAGCGCCATGCCGTCGAGTTCTTGCGGCGTGCGTCCAAACACGGCTTGCACCGCCGGATTAACGTACTCGATGAGGCCGGTGGGGCCCACGATCACAATCGCATCGTGCGCCGTTTCCAGCAGGGAGTGATAGAAAATCTCATTGCGTTGCAATTTTGCGCGCCGGTCGTTGACGTATCCGCTCATCAAGGTAAACCAGATCAGCGCGGCGCCTGGCACCACCCACTGAAAAATTTCATGGGCTGAATTAACCCCGCCGTGGTGGCGCAACAGCAGGCCGATCACCGCGCCGTAGGCGACCCAGGTCAGCGTGGCGAGCAGCAACATCCGGCTTGAGCGCAAACGGAACACCGCAAACAGAAAAATCATCTGCACCCACAGTAATACCACACCGCGCGCCGGGCCTGCGGTATAGGCGGCATACATCAGGGCCACGATGGCCGTTAGAATTTGCGCGGTGGCGAGGCTGGGCTCGGCCAGTTTCAGATTGAGCCCGCTGCGAATGACGCCATAGAAAATCACACTGGCGGCGGTCGCCACCCAGGCGTAATTTACCAGCAGGTCCACGCGCCACATGTCGAGCATGACACCGCAGGCGATTAACGCGATCACCAGCGCATACGTCGCCGACGCCATCAGCCAGCGTCTGAGGTGTAGTGCCTGCTGCTGAGGGATGCTGGAATCAGCGATGCGGGAGGGCTGAGACTCGCGCACTTATTTTTTCGCTTGGGGTGGCGCGCGGGCCACGCGCGGCAGGTACAGGTCGGTAATCGACCCCTCGGCGATCTCGGCGGCGAACGCCAGGGTTTCCGACAAGGTCGGATGCGGATGGATGGTGAGACACAGGTCTGCCGCATCGGCGCCCATCTCCAGCGCCAGCACGGCTTCGGCGATCAGCTCACCGGCATTGACGCCGACGATGGCCGCACCCAGCACGCGGCGGGTAGTCTTGTCGAACAAGACCTTGGTCATGCCTTCGTCGCGTCCACTCGCTAACGCACGGCCGCTCGCCGCCCACGGAAATACCGCTTTGTCGAAGGGCACGCCTTGTGCCTGTGCCTGGGTTTCCGTCAGGCCCATCCACGCGATTTCAGGATCGGTGTAGGCCACCGACGGTATCGTGCGCGCATCGAAAAAAGCCTTGTGACCGGCGATCACTTCGGCGGCAATTTTTGCTTCGTGCGTGGCCTTGTGCGCGAGCATTGGTTCGCCGCAGATGTCGCCGATGGCGAAAATATGCGGCACGTTGCTGCGCATTTGTTTATCGACGGCAATGAACCCGCGCTCATCGACCGCGACGCCTGCCGCAGCGGCGTTGATATCGCGGCCGTTGGGACGGCGGCCCACCGCCATCAAAATCGCATCGAAGGTGTCGCTGCTTTGCGTTCCCGCGGCTTCGAAGGTCACCAATAAGCCTTCTTTGCGCGCTTCAATTTTGGCGACTTTGGTTTTTAAAAGAATTTTTTCATAGCGCTTGCTGATGCGTCTTTGCAGCACTTTCACGATGTCCTGATCCGCGCCGGGAATCAGCGCGTCCATCAACTCCACCACCGTTATTTTGCTGCCCAGCGCGTCGTAGACTGCCGCCATTTCCAGGCCGATGATGCCGCCGCCGATCACCAGCAGGCGTTGGGGAATTGCGGCGAGTTCCAGCGCGCCGGTGGAATCGATGATGCGCGGGTCGTCATAGGGAAAGCCGGGAATACGCGCCACCGACGAACCGGCGGCGATGATGCAGTGGTCAAAGGCGATGGTTTTGATGCCCTCGGCGGTTTCCACCGTGAGCGTGTGGGCGGATGCAAAGGCGCCACGCCCGCTCATCACCTGCACCTTGCGTTGCTTCGCCAGCCCCGCTAAACCTTTGGTGAGTTTGCCCACGACGCCGGATTTCCACGCGCGCAGCTTGCTGATATCGATGGCGGGCTTGCCGAAAGTGATGCCGGCGTGAGCCGCTTCATCGGCTTCGGTAATAACTTTGGCGATGTGCAGCAGCGCTTTGGAGGGTATGCAACCCACGTTCAAACACACGCCACCCAGTGTCGGATAGCGTTCGACCAGCACCACCTGTTTACCCAGATCAGCAGCGCGAAACGCTGCCGTGTAGCCGCCGGGACCGGCGCCCAGCACCAGCACTTCGGCGTGCAGATCGGCGTGAACGGCAGGACTGAGGACTGAGGATTCAGGACTTGGTGCGGCAGCGGGCGCGGCTTCGGATGTGGCATCCGCACCCACTTTTGCAACCTCCAGCATCAGAATCAATGAACCTTGCGATACCTTATCGCCAATCTTTGTCTTCAATTCCTTCACGATGCCGGCAACGGGCGCGGGCACATCCAGCGTGGCCTTGTCGGATTCCAGCGTGACCAGTGCATCTTCGGGCTTCACTACGTCGCCCGGCTTTACCAGCACTTCGATCACCGGAATATTTTTGAAGTCGCCGATGGCGGGGACTCGGACTTCAATCAGCTGCGTCATTCAAGCTCCAATCAAACAACTCGTGATAATCATTTCCAGCAGCGGCCGCTGGTGTCACGCAGGGTCAATAACGTTTAGGTTATTTTCGGATGTGCCCGTCGCCGAACACCACGTACTTGAGCGAGGTCAGGCCTTCCAGGCCCACCGGCCCGCGCGCATGCAGTTTGTCGGTGGAGATGCCGATTTCTGCGCCCAGACCGTATTCGTAGCCATCGGCGAAGCGCGTCGATGCATTCACCATCACCGAACTCGAATCGACTTCGGTGATAAAGCGGCGCGCGCGGCTGAGGTTTTCGGTGACGATGGCGTCGGTATGCTGCGAGCCGTAGGTGGCGATGTGTTCGAGCGCGTGGTCGAGATCATCGACCACGCGCACGGCAAGGATCGCCGCCAGATATTCGGTGTGCCAGTCTTCTTCGCGCGCTGGATTCATTTGCGGCGCCGCCGAGGGGAAGGCCGAGCGTAAAATTTCGCACGCCGCGGGATCGCCGCGCAACTCGATGCCTTTTTCGAGGTAAATTTTGCACAGGGGCGGCAGAATTTTGGGCGCGATGCCGCGCGCCACCAGCAGCGTCTCCAGGGTGTTGCAGGTGCCCAGCCGCTGCGTCTTGGCGTTATCGGCGATGCGGATCGCTTTATCGATATCCGCTTGGTCATCGATGTAGACATGGCATACGCCGTGCAGATGCTTGATCATGGGGATGCGCGCTTCGCGCATCAAGCGCTCGATCAGGCCCTTGCCGCCGCGGGGCACGATCACATCCACATAATCCTGCAGGGTGATGAGTTCACCGACTGCTGCGCGGTCGGTGGTGGCTATGACCTGCACCACGGTTTCAGGCAAACCCGCTGCGGCAAGTCCTTCATGCACACACACGGCAATCGCCTGATTGGAATGCATCGCCTCCGAGCCGCCGCGCAGGATCGCGGCGTTGCCGGATTTCAGACACAGCGCAGCGGCGTCCGCGGTTACGTTCGGACGCGATTCATAAATAATGCCGACCACGCCCAGCGGCACCCGCATTTGCCCCACTTGTATGCCTGACGGACGATACTTGAGCCCGCTGATTTCGCCGACGGGATCGGGCAGCTTGGCAATTTGCAGCAGGCCGTCCGCCATCGCGGCGACGGTTTCAGGCGTCAGTATCAGCCGGTCGATAGCGGCATCATCGAGTTTTTTGTGGCGCGCTGCGGCGACATCGCGCGCATTGGCGTCTAGCAGCGCCCGCGAGGCGCGCTCGATCGCCTGCGCTGTCACGGTTAACGCCTTGTTCTTGGTGGCAGTGTCGGCCCTGGCAATCAGCCGCGATGCGCTACGCGCTTGCCGCCCCACGCCCAGCATGTAGGTTTGCACATCCATGTGGGGATTTTAACCTGTGACGGCGGTGAAGGGTGAAGGGGTGAATGAGTGAAGGAGGTGCGCCTACACCCTTCACGTCCTCACGCTTCCGGCCCGTATAATTCGAACCTCGTTTGGCCGGCCCGATGGCGGCCGGATTCAGCGGAGTTTCTGATGCGCGTTGCGTCCTGTTTAGCGGCTCTGCTACTGGCTAGTGCCGGCACTGGCCATGCCGCCCTCGGTGGATGGCCGGAGCCCTTCCATAGCGCCGATGCAAGGGCCGGGGCGGGCGTGTCCGTCACTGCGCCGAACTACGTCAGGCGTGAAACCACCCTGGCGTCGGGCACGCAGGTGCGCGAATATATTTCGGCCACGGGCCTGGTGTTCGCGGTGGCCTGGGAGGGTCCCGTGTTGCCCAACCTGAAGTCATTGCTGGGCAAGTATTTTGCAACCTTGGTGGCTGAAACGAGCAAGGCGCCCAAGGCCGGGCGCTCATCGGTGGCGATAGAACAGCAGGAAGTATTTATTTATTCCGGTGGCCGCATGCGCGCCTTCGAGGGTGCCGCATGGATACCGGCGCAATTGCCGGCGGGATTTAGCGCCGCCGATGTACGTTAATTCACCCAGCGCATTTTACCTATACCGCCGCAGCCTGCGCTGCGTGGTAGCTGCTGCGGGTTTGCTACTGGCTGCCTGCGGCGGCGGTGGTGGCAGTAGCGGTGCGCCCGCGGCCGTTGCACCCGTAGTGGTGGTGGCGCGACCGGTCGTCAATCTCGCCCTCACGCCGGCGAGCGTGCCCGCCGGTCAGCCGGTCACCATCACCTGGTCGGCGACCGACGCCGCAACTTGCTTTGCATCCGGTGCTTGGCTGGGTGCGCGAGGCAGCAGCGGTAGCATGGTCGTCACGCCGGCGGCAGCGGGCACCTTTACCTACCATCTCACCTGCACGGGAAGTGGCGGCAGCGGCAGCGGCAGCGGGGCGGTGGTGTTAGGCGTAACCGCTGTCGGCGCGCCCGGCAATGTGGCGCAGGTGGTTGTCGATGGCGGCCCGGCTGGCGTAGGCAGAATAGTCAACTTGCCTTTTGTGAACGTAACCGTGTGCCGCCCCGGCACAGCGCTGTGCGCGACCGTCGATCACGTGCTGGTGGACACTGGCTCCACCGGCCTGCGCATTTTCGACGCCGCACTCGCCGCACTGGCGCTGCCTCCGGTCAGCGGCGCTTCTGGCAAGGTGGTGGGTGAGTGTGCCCAATTCGTCAGCGGCGTGTTATGGGGTTCGGTGCGCACCGCCGACGTGAAAATCGCGGGTGAAACGGCGGCGTCCATTTCGATACAACAGGTTGCGGACACGAGCTTGGCCAGCATCCCCGGCAGTTGCGCCAGCGCCGGGGCGAACCTCAGCACCGTGGCTGCTCTCGGTGCCAAGGGCATACTCGGTGTCGGCCTGTTCAAACAGGATTGCGGTGCCGCTTGCGCCGCACTGGCCATTGCGGGCACCTACTATGAATGCACGGCAACCACTTGCACCAGTGTCGCCATGCCGCTGGCCAGGCAGGTCGCCAATCCCGTGATCGCGTTCGGCACCAATAATAACGGGGTGGTTCTGGTAATGCCTGTGGCGCCCCCCGGCGGCGCGGCCACCCTCGCGGGAGCGCTTATATTTGGCATCAACACCCAGAGCAACAACCAAATCGGCCCGGCGACGATCTACGCGACCAACAGCGTGGGCAACTTCACCACCCTCTACAAAGGCAGCACCCTGACCTCGAGTTTTCTGGATAGCGGCTCAAACGCTTTGTTCTTTGCTGACGCAACGATACCGCTGTGCGCCCTGTCGCCCGGTTTTTATTGCCCTGCCGCAACGCTGGCGCTGTCAGCCGTCAATACCTCGCCCGTCAACGGCGCATCCGGCACGGTCAGCTTTACCCTTGAAAATGTAGATCAACTGGACAACAGCGTCAGCGCAGCTTCCCTCGGCGGCGGCGCCGGACGCCGTTTCCGCAGAAACACCTTTGACTGGGGCGCGCCGTTCTTTTTCGGGCGCACGGTATTTGTCGCAATCGAAGGTGCCGATCCGCGCAGCGGCACCGGGCCGTACTGGGCCTATTGATCGGGTGTTAAACCAGCAGTGAGGCCGATAACGCCAGGCCGGTTATCGGCGACTACCGGCTGTGATACGCGAACGCTTGCAGCAGCCGCTGCTGCGCATCGGGCGCACCGTCTGCTGCCGCACGCTGATAAGTCCCATCCTCATGCATCAGCCAGGCGTGCGGATCTTCCAGGTAAGGCTGGAGACCTTCGTCGATAATGCGCTGTTTTAGCACGGGATCGAGCACGGGAAAACAGGCTTCAATCCGGCCAAAAAAATTGCGCCCCATCCAGTCGGCGCTCGACAGGTAAACATCCTGCGCGCCATCGTTATGGAAGCAGAACACCCGCGAGTGTTCGAGAAAGCGGCCCACGATCGAGCGCACGCGAATATGCTCCGAAACACCGGGCATACCCGGACGCAGCGCGCATACGCCGCGCACGACGAGGTCGATCTGCACACCGGCTTGCGACGCCTCGTAGAGAGCGCCGATCACCTCCGGCTCGAGCAGCGCATTCATCTTCGCGATAATGGCTGCCTTGCGGCCCGCCTTGGCCCGTGCCGTCTCGGCGCGAATGGCATCCAGGATCCGCGCGTGCAGCGTGAACGGAGCCTGCCACAGGTGCCGCAAATTCGTGGTCAGCCCCAGCCCGGTCAACTGCATGAAAACATCGTTCACGTCGGCGGTGATCTCTTCATGGCAGGTGAACAAGCCGAAATCCGTGTACAGCCGCGCTGTGCGCGCATGGTAGTTGCCGGTGGAAAGATGCACATAGCGGCGCAGCAGATCCGGCACCTGCGCGTGGCCGTCGGGCGGGTCCGTGCGCCCCTCGCGGCGCACCACCATCAGCATCTTGGTGTGGGTCTTGACGCCCACCACACCATACAGCACATGTGCGCCAACCGCTTCGAGGCGCTGCGCCCAGTTGATGTTAGCTTCCTCGTCAAAGCGCGCGAGCAGCTCCAGCACCACCGTGACTTCCTTGCCGCTGCGCGCGGCCGCGATCAGGGCCTCCATCAACACCGATTCTGACCCGGTGCGGTAAACGGTCTGCTTGATGGCCACGACCTGCGGATCGGCGGCGGCCTCCCGCAGGAACGAAATCACGGGTTGAAACGACTGATACGGGTGATGTAGCAAAATGTCGCCGGCGCGGATGACATCGAACAGGCTTGCCGCATCGGCTGCGCGCGCCACCTTCCCCCGCGTGAACTTCGGGAACCGGAGATCGGGCCGATTCACTTCGTCCGGCACGCTCAGCAAACGCACCAGATTGACGGGCCCATCCACGCGATACACATCGTCCGGCTCCAACTGAAAATGATGCATCAGAAAATCCGTGATGGCGGGCGTACAATTGGTGGAAACCTCCAACCGCACTTCGTCGCCGAACTGGCGGTGAGGCAGCTCGCCGCTTAACGCCGCGCGCAGATCCTGAACTTCCTCCTCGTCCACGAACAAATCGCTGTTGCGGGTCAGGCGAAATGGGTAGCTATCGATGACCCGCATGCCAGGAAACAGTTCGCTCATGTGTGCTTGCATGATCGACGACAGCAGCACAAACGCGTGGTCTGCATCGGATAGGTCGTGCGGTAGTCGAATCACGCGCGGCAGCACGCGCGGCGCTTGCACGATTGCCGTCCCGGAGCTGCGGCCGAAGGCATCCCTGCCCTCCAGCTCGACCGCGAAGTTAAGGCTCTTGTTTAACACGCGCGGAAAGGGATGCGAAGGATCGAGTCCGATCGGCGTGAGCACCGGCATCACCGCGTTGTGGAAGTAGGACTTTATCCACGCCGCTTGTGCCGCACTGAACTCGCCGCTCTGAAGAAAGTGGATGCCTTCGCGCGCGAGTGCCGGCATAACCTCACGGTTGAGCAACTGGTATTGATCTGCGACCAGTTCGTGCGCCAGGCTGGCGACCTGACGGTAAATCTGCGCTGCGGTCTGCTGATCCGGCCCCGACGACGGCGTTCCGGTTTCTATTTCTGCATGCAGCCCGGCGACCCGAATCTCGAAAAACTCGTCCAGATTGCTGCTCACGATGCACAAAAATCGCAGCCGCTCCAGCAAGGGCGTGCGGGCATCCACGGCCTGCGCCAGTACGCGGCGGTTGAAGGCAAGTTGACCGAGCTCGCGATTGAGAAACAGTTTGGGTGCGAGGTGTTCGTTCATGGGTATCGGTCAAATGCCGCGAAGCGACGATGCCGCAAAAACCACGAATCTAACGAAAGTTAGTTACGGGAATATGACAACCAGACGCACAGGTAATGCCCGCATGGCGTCCCGGGAAACTGCCGCCGTCGTGTCCCCGAAAAGATAACCCTATGATATAGCAACACAGGGGTGCCTATTTTGCACACAGCACTAAAACACCAGCGCGCGGACCTTTGCAGGCGGTGGACACGGGCCTGGCTGTAAAGTTTGCATGCGCGCTAACGCAGCGCCAAATACTTCCACGGCCTCGCACACGATCGCATGTGCGCGCCCGCCGGTCTTCGCCGCGCAGCCGTTGAACTCGATCTCGAGCAAGGTCTCGAGTCGCCATCGAACGTCTTCAGCGCCTGCGATCGGCAGCGCCGTCACGCCGCCCGGCAGGCCGTGCCCAGGGTCGTGCCGCTGCAGCGTTTCGGCGTAAACGGACAACAGCAGCTGCACAGCGCTGGTGGAGTTCAGCCTACGCATAACATCCATCATGTGCATGATCGGTCTCCTCTGGACACGCGGTTTTCCGGCTTGCCGTGTAGCAGGTTCGCCGTACGTGCTGCGCTTTGGGTTCATTTCCGGCCCACCCGCAAATTTGCGGTCGCGATCAGCACCTCCCGCAGAAAGCACGTAAAGGCACCGATGAAAGCCAGCATGGCCAAGACAAATAACGCCGCGACCCATAGGGAAAGATTAACCGCAAACAAATCCCCTACGAATAAAGCGACGATGACCATGCACACCAGTATCCCCGCGCAAATCCCCAGCGAGATGGCCAGGTCAATCACACGCGAGCGATGGGAAAGGGTATGTAGCTCGCCCTGAACTTCGCTCTCATGATGTGCATCGACGAACCCCAGCCGGTCTTCCAGCACACGCGCCCGATCCACGATCCGCGACAGGCGGCTGGTAAAAACGGAAAGCATCATCCCCACGCCTGACAACAGAAATACCGGGGCGACCGCTATTTGAATCACCTTGCCGATGTCGTTCATATCGCTTTTCCTGCGCCTGTAACGTGGATGGCCTTGCGCCATCGCCCGGCCCATTTCGATCCAGCTTACGGTATTTGTATTACCGGCCTGTGAAATGCGGAGGGCAATTCCGCGTCAGTGCAGCTCAAACGTCTGCGCTCACGGCACGACCGTGCCTATTAGTGCTACTGCGTGCCGCAGGCGAAGCAGGTATTACTGCCCGATTTCAACTGACCGAGCGTGGGCCTATGAGCGCGGGTGCTTGCGGATAGCCCGCTCGCGGCGGTCGCACAATGTGGGTTAATTGGCCTGTTTCGAGCACTTCTTGCGGACGTGTAGGTTTCTGTTGAGTTCATATATTGCATATGCCACCTGGTTATGCTAAGTGTGTATTTTATTTGAGGAGAACGAAATTGTTTTCTAAAATTAAATTCCAGCGCACACCGCTGATGCTGATCGCGGCGTGCGCGCTCGCCGTGAGCGCTGCAGTCATGTCGGCAGACCATGCCGAATCGCCGGGTACGGATGCCGATCCGGCAGGCGATCTCGCCGATATCTTCATCTTCCCATCGTCTGAATCGGTGACCAAGACCGTTGCGGCTATCACGTTCGGCGGCCGGTCTGCGCCGCGCTCGCGGATTGACGGCTCGTTCTACTGCGACCCCAATATCCTGTACACACTGCACATCGATCGCGCGGACGCAGCCGGTACCTTCGACAACATCCCCGACATCGAAGTGTTGGCGCGGTTTGGCATAGACCAGCTCGGTGCTTGCGGGCTGCAGCTCGAAAATGTCCCGGGCGCTGGCGGCACGTTTTCCGGCAAGATTGAGAGCGTGTTCATCTCCCCGGGCGGGATGAAGGCCTTTGCGGGCTTGCGCAACGATCCGTTCTTTTTTGATGCGGAAGGCTACGCGGCGTTGGTCGCGTCCTTTGCCGGAGCGGGACAAAGTGGCGATGTGATTGGCGCCTTCAGGCTCGGCGGTGGCCTGCCGCGGCGGGATTCGTTTGCGCTTCGTAATGTTTCCGCGATTGTTTTCGAGATGAGTAGCGATGTTCTTGCGCCTGCGGTAGGCGGCGTGCGGCCCAAGATAAGGGTGTGGGCGACTACCGGCCGGTTGGCGGGGTGATCACATGAAAATCCAACGCGCTGTGCAAACGACACGCCAGGTTTCCCTTGCAAGCATTGGCCTTGCTGCCGCGATGGTGCTGGGCGGCTGTTTGGGTGAAAGCGAAGTCATCGTTCTTAGATTTGCTTTTTCCACCGCAACGCAGGATCGTTATGTGCGCGTTGACCGTACCGGTCAGCCGGCAATAGCGACCGCGCTGCTGTCCAGGGACCCCGCGATCACGCCTCTCGGCCCGACCGGAGCACTGCTGAATCCAGGCAATGCGGCGAACCCGTTCAATAACCAGCGCGACGCATTAAACCGGGGCAACCCGATCAATGACGGCCGCGACTTTGCGGGTCTATTCACGGTGGGGCCGCAGGCGAATTCGCTCAGAAACATCCACTACGAAGTCGGACCGCAACTTCGCGGGCTGGGCCTCACGTTATGCTCGACGGAAACGGTGGTGCCGCCAGCGAGCAATGCAGACGTGGATATCTCTGCTTGCGTTGCGGTCGTGGCGCCGGTCGTCCTTCCGGATGTGATTACCTATGATCTTAACGTGGCGCCCGGCTGGCCGAATGGCCGCGGTTATGACGACCCGGTCGTTGATCGCCTGCTCGCCGCCGCATTGTTACGGATCTCGGGCGTCGCGCCACCGCACACGATCAATACGCTGGTGGGCGTGATCAACCCTACGGCTGATGAAACGGGTACTGTACTACCCACGGTATTCCCCTTTCTGCGGCCAGCGCAGCCTTGATCTGTTTTAACCGTGGGCTCAGCCAGTGGCTGGGCCTGCTGTTATTTTGCCTGTTGGCGGCGTGCGATAACACCAAGACCGCAAGCCCTGTTCCGGCAGCTCCCAAAGCCGCCGTACTGCCTGCTAAGCCATCCTATAGCAGCGAAGTAAAACAAATCGACGCCGCCATCGCTCGCGGTATCACGCTCGCGGCTAAGCAAACGGGCGGCACAGTGATTTCCTTGCAGGTCGTTGCGCTGTATCAGGAACGCGCCAGGCTGACGGGAAACTACGACGATTATGTAAAGGCCGAGGCACTGTTGGCGAGCGTGGCCGAGTCGAAGCCGTCGGCTGCTTTCTGCCTCGCGCAGGCGCGGCTGCATTACACCCTGCATCGCCTAAAGCAGGCGGGCGTCGCGCTGGATTCATGTCCCACGAGCGTTGAACCGGCTGAAATGGCCTCAATCCGAGCCGACCTCGCGCTCTACTCGGGGCGCTACCGCGCGGCTGAAAGCAACTATCGCGCGCTGCTCAACGATTCAGGGACTTCCGCGACTTATGTCCGTTTCGGCCTGTTCAAGAAATGGCTAGGGTCACCTGGTGAAGCGGCCGCCCTCCTTGAGGCTGCGGAGAAGCGCTATCACGCTGGTGCTCCGGCGATGCTCGCTTGGCTCAAATTGCAGCGCGGACTGGTGGCGCTTGATCGCGGACGTTTTGACGAAGCGCTCGCCATGTACCGGCTCGCCTCCGATACCCTCGACGGCTGGTGGCTGATCGACGAGCATATCGCAGAGGTGCTGTTGCTGAGCGGCAAGTCCCAGCAAGCCAGACAACTCTACGAGAACATTATCGAGCGCACCGGTAATCCGGAATTCATGGATGCTCTGGCCGCGATCGAGCGTGAGGATGGGCGCGAGGAGCATGCGAAAAAGCTTACCCTGAAGGCGCGCGCGATTTATGAGCAAAGGCTGCTCGCTTTTCCTGAGGCCGCAGCCGGCCATGCGCTGGATCATTTTTTGCAGGACCACGCTGACGCGAAGTTTGCCCTCGTGCTCGCGCAGAAAAACTTTGAGACGCGCCCGTACGGGGAATCCGCCATTGCCTTGGCGAAAGCGTGGATGCTGGCGGGAAAGCCCGACCGCGCCGTGCCGCTAATGGAGGCCCAACTCGCCAACGGCTGGGATACTGCCCAAATCTATTGGGTGCTGGGAGAAGCTCTGCGCAGGCTTGGGCAGCAGAAGCAAGCCGAGTACGCGAGGGCCGAGGCGTTGCGCAGGAATCCACACAGCGAAAAAATGTACGCCTACGCGCCGAGGATGAGTGGGGTGAACTAGGCCTATTGGGAGGGCATTCGGGGGGAGCGGCGCCCGACAAAAGCACAGGCCGCCACGGCGGCCATACATTGCGCCGCGATAAACCCAGCGACATCGGCCGGCTGTATGCCGGCAAAGGTGTTGCTAAAAGCACGCGCTATCGTTACCGCCGGGTTGGCAAAAAAAGTGCTCGCGGTGAACCAGTAACCGGCAGTGACGATCAGCGCCACCAGCAGCGGCACGCGCTCGGCGGCGTGGCGTAGCCCCAGATGAATGGTGGCGAGCAGCACGCCGGTGGCCAGTAACTCCGATATCCACTGCGGTACGCCGCTGCGCAGCTTGCTGGAAAACTGGAGTAGCGGCAGGTCGAACATCAGATGCGTGAGCCACACGCCGATGATGCCGCCGCACACCTGCGCGGCCACATAGGCTGCGAGCAAACTCAAAGTCAGTTCACCGCTGCGCCAAAAGGTCAGCGACACCAGCGGATTAAAGTGCGCGCCCGAGAGGGGGCCCAGCACTGTGATCAATACATACAGTCCCGCACCGGTGGCGATCGAATTGCCCAGCAGCGCAATCGCGGCGTTGCCGCCGGCCAGTGATTCGCCCATGATGCCGGAGCCGACGACAATGGCGAGTAACAGTGCGGTGCCTGCGAATTCAGCAGCGATGCGGTGGGTAGCGGGGAGGTTCATTTTCGTTTTAACCTAGAAAAAGCATTGGGCCACAGAGTCTCCCAATCCCGCGCGCGCGGGTCAGGCGTTCGCAAAGAAACATGGGGCGGGGTGGTGAATAATAGCGTTCTTGTGAGCATGAATACTTTACCGCAGCTCTCACTAAAACCACCTCGTCATGCTGGCGTACGCCAGCATCCAGTACGTTTCTGGACCCCGGCGTACGCCGGGGTGACGAGTGTTGTTGGTATCAGTAGTCCTGGAAAAAGCATTTGGCCGCAGCGTCTCCCCATCCCGCGCGCAAGTCAGGCGTTCGCAATCAAACGTGAGGCGGGGTGTTTTGTTTCTTGTGAGAACACAGAGTTTACAGAGGTAAAGCTACAAGTTGGAGCGATTGTCCCTCTCGCCAAACAGGTGCGTGTGAGGCGTGAGTGCAAGCACTTGTTTTCTCTGTGTTCCTCGGCGCTCTCTGTGGCTGAATTGCCGTTTTAAGGTTTAATGTTCAGCCGGCCGCAAACAGTTTTTCCATCGTCGGATCAAGCACAGCGGTTGCGCCTATCCGCCGCATTGCGCTGCGCCGTTCAGCATCGCTCATGCTTTCCAACGGCAACGCCAGCAGCATCGCAATACGCTGTGCCATTGCATCACGAATCGCGGCAAACGCGGCGCGCTTGTCGGCATCGCTGCCGGCAACCGCCGCCGGGTCGGGCAATCCCCAGTGCGCGGTAGCCGGATGGCCGAGCCATAGTGGACACGCCTCACCTGCCGCGCTGTCGCACACCGTGATGATCAAATCCATTGCGGGCGCACCCGGGACGCCGAATTCATCCCAGGATTTCGAGCGCAGGTTGGCTGCCGGGTAATGCATTTGCGCGCACAGTTCGGCGGCGTACGGATGCACCTTACCGCCGGGATGCGAGCCTGCTGAGTAACCGCGCAGGCGGCCCTGGGACAGGGTGGTCGCCAATGCTTCGCCGAGTATCGAGCGCGCGCTATTGCCGGTGCACAGAAAGAGTACCTGCAGGGGATCGGTCATGGTCATGGTTTGGGCTCAGCACCCTTCGCCCATGAGGTTATTTTGATCAATAAAAACAATGTGTTACGCTTGACTACGCAGCGTCGGCCACAGCCGTCTGCGGCGCGCCGACAATGCTGCGCCAGGGCGGAAAGACGATGCGAAATTCGCTGCCGGCACCCGCCTCGGATTGAATTTCCAATGCCGCTTGATGACGTAATGCCACGTGTTTGACGATAGCCAGGCCCAAGCCGGTGCCGCCGGTTTCACGCGAGCGGCCGCGATCCACGCGATAAAAACGCTCGGTGAGCCGAGGGATATGTTCGGCGGCGACGCCGATGCCGGTATCGGTAACGCCGAAGATGCCGCCGCCTTTGGCATCGATACACCACGCCAGCGTGATACGTCCGCCTTGTGGCGTGTAACGCACGGCGTTACTCACCAGGTTGCCGAACGCGCTGCGCAGCTCGTCGGCACTGCCGGTGATGGCGGCGCCTTCAGCTACCGTCAGCTCTATGGGGTGTCTGCCCGCGCTCAGCGCGCGTGCATCGTCGGCCAGCGACAAGGCCAGCGCGTAAATATCCACGCGCTCCTCGCGTTGCGGGCCGTCACTCTCTTCAAGGCGCGACAACAGCAGCAGATCATCCACCAGCTTCAGCATGCGATCCGACTGTTGCGCCATCAACGTAATATGGCGGCGCGCCTGTGCGGGCGGCTGGATTGGCGTATCACACATATGTTCGAGAAAGCCGTGGATCACGGTGAGCGGCGTGCGCAGTTCATGCGACACATTGGCGATGAAGTCACGGCGCGTGGTGTCGGCGCGCTCGATTTTGGAAATGTCAAAACTTACCAGCAGCTTGCGTCCGTCGCTGAACGGTATCGCCTTGAGCGACAGTAACTGCCCCGGATTGTGCGCGGGACGGTAATCCAGCGTGTCGTCCGGCAGCGCGCTTTGCAAAAACGCAGCGAGCTGCGGCACCCGCACGATATTCGTCACGCGCAGGCCATAGTCACGGCTGGTTTGCAGGCCCAGGTGCGTCGCAGCGGTGTCATTGCACCACAGTAACTGATCGCCGACGTCGAGCATGGCGATACCGCCGGGCAGCGCCTGCGCGGCCTGTGTGAAGAGTTCGAGTTCCTTATCCACGGCTACACGTTTGCGGGCTTCCAGCCGCAGCGCGCGGTAAACACTGGCGAACACCACGCCCCAGGCGCCCCACGGATCGGGCAAATTATCCGCGTGGGGATTTTGCAGCCAGCGTTCCAGGCGTGCGAGTTGGTACACGTGCAGGGCATATAACAGCGCCAATCCTGCGCAGGCTATGGCCCAACCTGTGGCCACGCCCAACGCTAGTCCCATGCACACGGCCACGAAAGCGACGAGCGTGAGCTTGAACGTCAGGGAAAACCAGACGGGCATCATGGCGCGCGCCGCCTTGATTTAGCCGCCATAGGGGTATGCGCGACCCAGCGCAATCTCAGTACGGCCCGGCGTACGCCCGCGCGGCATCCGCAGCGCGCGGTCTCAGCGCCGACAGCTTGTAACCCGAGCCGCGCACAGTCCTGATCAGATCTTCGCCCCCGTCGCCCAGCGCCATACGCAGCCGGCGGATGTGTACGTCCACCGTGCGCTCTTCGATGAACACGTGGTCTCCCCATACCTGATCGAGTAGTTGCGTGCGCGTATACACGCGCTCCGGGTGCGCCAGAAAAAAGTGCAGTAGCCGGAATTCCGTGGGACCCAGTGCCAGGGCGGTATCGTGCAGCGTCACTTCATGACTCACCGGATTGAGCTTCAGGCCACCCACCGACAAGATGGCGTCCGAGGTATGCGGCGCACGCCGCCGCAGCACCGCCTGGATGCGCGCGATCAGTTCACGCGGGCTGAACGGCTTTACCACGTAATCGTCGGCACCCTGATCCAGACCTTTGACACGGTCGGATTCCTCGCCGCGCGCGGTGACAATAATCAATGGCAGCTCGGCGGTACGCGCGGTCTCACGCAATTCGCGCGCCAGCGCCAATCCCGATTTATGCGGCAACATCCAGTCGATCAGCACTGCGTCAGGCAGCTCGTCGCGCAACAACGCCAGCGCATCCTCGGCGCTGGCTGCGGTAATCGCTTCCATGCCGGCCTGCTCCAGCGTGTAGCGTATCAACTCCTGCACGGCGGGTTCGTCTTCGACTACCAGGATGCGCGCGGCCATCAGGCGTTCTCCTCCGGCATCAGCAGCGGCGGGCTGCCGGTGTGCCGTATGTCTATGCCATCGACGATGTAGATCACCTGTTCGGCGATATTTTCGGCATGATCGCCGACGCGCTCTATGGATTTCGCTATCCACACGATGTCGAGGGCAGTGGTGATGGTGCGCGGGTCCTCCATCATGAAGGTGATCAACTGGCGCAGAATGGCGCGAAAATCGTTATCGATGAGTTGGCCTTCCGCAATGATTTTCCCCGCCTCGACTGTATCGAGCCGGGCCATGGCATCCAGCACGTGGCGCAACATCAAGGCCGCCTTGTTGCCGGTCTGCCGCACGTCGATGGCACGCGGAATGGTCAATGCACCACGACCATAAATGGCGCGCGCTATGCGCGCCACTTTCTCGGCCTCATCACCGATACGTTCCAGATCCGTGACTATTTTCGATACCGCCATAATCAGCCGTAAATCGCTGGCGGTCGGCTGGCGCCGCGCTATGACATGCACACAGGCATCGTCGATTTCTTTTTCATAGGTGTTGACGCGGCGTTCGGCATCGATGACGCGATGGATGATCTCTTCATTGCCGGTGGCCAGGCCCTCGATCGCGGCAGTGAGTTGCATCTCAACCAGGCCGCCCATTTGCAGCACGCGCGAGCGGATGTCTTCGAGGTCGACATCGAATTGCTTGGAGGTGTGAGTGGTATTGGGCATAGGGATTTCCGTAGTGTAAACGCCGCGCCGTTAACCAAACCGGCCGGTGATGTAATCTTCGGTCTCTTTCTTTTTCGGCTTGATGAATAGGCTGTCGGTGAAATCAAACTCGATCAACTCGCCCAGATACATGTAAGCGGTGTAATCGGATACGCGCGCTGCCTGCTGCATATTATGCGTCACGATCACGATGGTGAAGTCCTGTTTCAGGTCGTGGATCAATTCCTCGATGCGCAAGGTGGAAATCGGATCCAACGCCGATGTGGGCTCGTCCAGCAACAGGATTTCGGGTTGGACCGCGATGCCGCGCGCAATACATAAGCGCTGTTGCTGGCCACCCGACAGGCTCATGCCACTTTGTCCCAACTTGTCTTTGACTTCATCCCACAACGCCGCGCGTTGCAGCGCCCACTCGACCCGCTCGTCCATCTGCCCGCGCGACAGGCGCTGATGCAGGCGCACGCCGAACGCGATGTTGTCGTAGATGGACATCGGAAACGGCGTGGGCTTTTGAAACACCATGCCGACGCGCGCACGCAAGTCATTAACGTCGAGATCGCGGTCCAGCAGATTCTTGCCGTTCAGGAGCAGTTCACCCTCGGCGCGCTGTTCCGGATACAGCGAATACATGCGGTTCAAGGTGCGCAACAACGTGGATTTGCCGCAGCCGGAAGGGCCGATGAACGCGGTCACGCGCGACTTGTAAACATCCATATTGATGTTTTTCAACGCCTGGAAAGCGCCATAGTAAAAATTGAAATTGCGGATAGCCAACTGCGTCTCGGGGAGCGGTTTTTTTTCGGCTGCCTGCAAAGTGACGTTGGCCATGGATGTTCCGCGATCAGGTGGTGGAAATCTTGTTTTTGAAAAGGACGCGCGCGGCGATGTTCAGCACCAGCACGCCTGTGGTAATCAGCAATACGCCCGCCCAGGCCAGATCCTGCCAGTCTTTGAACGGGCTCATGGCAAAGCGGAATATGGTCATCGGTAGATTGGCCATGGGTTCGCGCAGATCCGTACTCCAGAACTGATTGGATAGCGCGGTAAACATCAGCGGCGCGGTCTCGCCTGCGATGCGTGCTACGGCCAGCAGGATGCCGGTCAGGATGCCTGCCTGCGCGGCGCGCACGGCAACCTGCATGATCATGATCCATTTGGGCGCACCCAATGCGGCGGCGGCCTCGCGTAACGAATCCGGCACCAGGCGCAGGATGTTTTCGGTGGTGCGGATCACCACCGGCATCACGATCAACGCCAGCGCCAGCACGCCCGCGAAGCCGGAAAATTTGCCCATCGGCACCACCACGGCGGCGTATATGAACAAACCGATAACGATGGACGGCGCCGACAACAGAATGTCGTTGATAAAGCGGGTGACGTGGCCGAGCAAGGTGTGTTGACCGTACTCCGCGAGATAGATGCCCGCAAGAATGCCGATAGGCGTGCCGATGAGCGTGGCCAGCCCCACCATGACCACGCTGCCGAAGATCGCGTTGGCCAGGCCGCCCGCGCTGCCCGGTGGCGGCGTCATCTGGGTAAACACCGCCAGGGATAGCCCGGAGAGGCCGAGTTGCAGTATCGTCAGCAGTATCCACGCCAGCCAGAACAGACCGAACGACATTGCCGCCAGTGACAGGCAGAGCGCTGTTGTATTGATGGCTTTGCGCTTTTTGTGCAGTTGCATGAGGGGGGGCCGGGGGGTTAGGTCTTGCCGCCTTCCTGACGCGCCAGCCGCATCAGGAGCAGTTTGGAAAAAGCCAGCACGATGAAAGTGATCACAAACAGGATCAGCCCCAACTCAATCAGCGCTGCCGTATGCAAGCCCTGTTCCGCTTCGGCGAACTCATTCGCCAGCGCGGAAGTAATGCTGTTGCCGGGTGAGAACAGCGAAATATTCGACAGAAAATTGGTATTGCCTATTACGAACGTCACCGCCATGGTCTCGCCCAAGGCGCGGCCCAAGCCGAGAATAATGCCGCCGATAACGCCCGTCTTGGTATAAGGTAACACCACGTTCCATACCACTTCCCAGGTGGTGGCGCCCACGCCGTAGGCCGACTCCTTAAGCATTCGCGGCGTGATCTCGAATACGTCGCGCATGACCGCCGCGATAAACGGAATAATCATGATCGCGAGAATGATGCCTGCCGCTAACAGGCCGACGCCTAGCGTCGGGCCTGCGAAAAGTTTGCCCACCAGCGGTAGCTGCCCCAGCGTAGCCTTGAGCGCAGGCTGTATGTACTGACCAAAAATGGGCGCGAACACCAGCAGGCCCCACATGCCATACACAATGCTGGGAATTGCCGCTAGCAACTCGATAGCGGTGCCCAACGGGCGGCGCAGCCACGGCGGCGCAAGTTCGGTGAGGAAAATTGCGATACCAAAGGACACGGGCACCGCGATCGCCAGCGCAATCACTGAGGTGACCAGCGTGCCGTAAATCGGAATCAGCGCACCAAACTTCGCGGCGGGGGGATTCCAGTCGGAGCTCCAGATGAACGGCAGGCCGAACTTCTGGATGGACGGCCACGCACCGTACACCAGCGACACGATAATGCCGGCCAGCGAGGCGAGCGCCAGAATCGCAAAGCCCCGCGTCAGATTGGCAAAGATCCATTCGCCCAACAGGGACGGTTTTTGGCGCACAGGGGTTTCCATGGTCAAGGCTGGGGGCGGTTGCAGCGCCATGGTAGCGCCCGCTACACGGGTTGTCATGGGTTTAGCTCCAAATACACACAGGGACCGGCCGCTGTTGCCGGTCCCGCATGACGGTGATCTTTCTGAGATGCTGCGCGGCTGTAATTACTTCGCCGCCCACAGCGCTTTGCCGCCGCTGTCTTTGACCTGTGCGGTCCATGCCGCTTTTATTTGTTTGGTCAGGGTGTCAGGCAGCGGCACATAGTCCAGTTCCGCCGCGAGCTTGGAACCGTTGGCATAAGACCAGTCAAAGAACTTCATGACTTCTACAGCTTGTGGCGGTTTGGCCTGCGCCGTGTGCAGCAAAATGAAGGTGGCGCCGGTAAGCGGCCAGCTCGCCTTGCCGGGCTGCTCGGTCAGAATCGCGCCGAATGCTGCCTTGCCCCAGTCGGCGCCCGCCGCAGCGGCTTTGAAAGTATCGTCATCCGGAGCGACATACTGGCCATCACGGTTCCTCAGCAGCGTGTGCGCGAGCTTGTTCTGCTTGGCGTACGCGTATTCCACATAGCCAATCGCGCCGGGCAGTCGCTGCACGAAAGCAGCGACACCCTCGTTGCCTTTGCCACCCATGCCGGACGGCCATTGCACGGCCTGCCCTTCGCCGATCTTGGCTTTCCACTCGGCATTCACTTTGGAAAGGTAGTTGGTAAATATGAAAGTCGTACCCGATCCATCTGCGCGGCGCACTACGGCTATATCCTGAGCGGGCAGCTTGATGCCCGGATTCAGGTCGGCAATCGCCTTGTCATTCCATTGGGTGATCTTGCCCAGAAAAATGTCGCCGAGCACCTGGCCGGTCAGTCGCATATCGCCGGGTTTGACGCCGGTCACATTGACCACCGGCACCACACCGCCGATCACCGCGGGAAACTGCATCAAGCCGTCTTTTTCAAGCTGCGCCGGCGAGAGGGGGGCATCGGTAGCGCCGAAATCGACGGTTTTGGCGTTAATCTGCCGAATGCCACCGCTGGAACCGATCGATTGGTAGTTCATTTTTACGCCAGTGGCTTTTTGATACGCTTCGGCCCACTTCGCATATATCGGCGCCGGAAATGTAGCGCCGGCACCGGTGATTTCTTGACTGAGAGCCGTGCCGGCACAGGTCGTCGCCAGCGCTACCGTGGCAGCGATACACTTGAGGGTTCTAAACATGATGTGCTTTCCTTGAACGGGCATTGAAAAATGAGTGAGGACTATGGTCTGGGTCTATGGATGTTAAGTTTAGGGCAGCAATGTGACGCTATGGTGACAGCGGCTCAAACACTGCTTACGATAGCCATTAGGGGGTTTTGTTGAATAATCCACATGAACTAGCCGCCAAAATCCGCGCCAACATCGAGCGCGTGATGTCGGGCCAGACACACACCGTAGACAAAGTGCTGGCGGCGTTTCTCGCCGGCGGTCATGTACTGCTCGAGGATAATCCCGGCACCGGCAAGACCACGCTGGCCAAGGCGCTGGCGAAAAGCGTGGGCAGTGAATTCCGCCGGGTGCAGTTCACGCCGGATTTGCTGCCTTCAGATATTCTGGGGGTATCGGTATTTAACCCGCGCGATCAGAATTTCAATTTTCATGCGGGGCCCATTTTTACCCAGGTGCTGCTGGCCGACGAAATCAATCGCGCCAGTCCGCGTACGCAATCGGCGCTGCTCGAAGCGATGGGCGAAGGCCAGGTCAGTATCGAAGGCAAAACGCACGCGCTGGATGCTTTGTTTTTTGTCATTGCTACGCAAAACCCGGTGGAGTTTCGCGGCACCTATCCGCTGCCTGAAGCACAAATGGATCGCTTTGCGGTGCGTCTTTCGCTGGGCTATGTCAGCGCCGACGCCGAAGTGGCCATCGTCAACGCGCAGGAGCAGGCGCATCCGCTCGACGCGCTGCAAGCGTGTGTGACGGTGCAGGATGTGCGCGCCCTCAAGCAGCAGGTCAAACACAGCCGCGTCAGCGCTGAACTTAAGCGCTACGCCGTCGATCTCGCGCGCGCCACCCGCGGCGCGCCGTCGGTGCAACTGGGCGCAGGCCCGCGCGCTTCACTCGCACTGGTGCGCATGGCGCAGGCGCTGGCCCTGGTGCAAGGTGGCGATTTTGTCACCCCCGATCACATCCGTGATATGGCGGTGAGTGTGCTGGCCCATCGTTTGTCACTCGATCCGGCAGCGAAGTTTGCGGGACTCAGCGCGCAGGATGTGGTGGCGGATTTACTCAAGACCGTGCCGGTGCCGGCGTGAGGTAGGGCTTTTAACCACAGATGAACACAGATAAACACAGACAAGGTCAAAGGTGAATTTGCCACGAGGAGTTTTCTGCGCATCCTGGTGGCAGATGTCATGGCTGTTGATTTTTTATCTGTGTTTATCTGTGTTCATCTGTGGTTAACAAGCACTTGACGTTAATGTGGAAATTCTCGCACTGGATTTTTGGCTTAGTCGCCGCCGGCCAGCGCATCATGGAGCGGCGGCTGACGCGTGCCGGCCTGCTGGTCAGTGGTGTGCTGGTCGCTACCGGCGCGCTCGGCGCAGACACCCATCAAACGGTCGCGTATCGCATTTTCAGTTTCGCGGTGGCGCTGCTGCTGGTGGCGCTGGCGGGCGCGTTGTTGCAGCGCGGGCGCTACCGCGTGGCGCGCAAATTGCCACGTGTGGTGACGGCAGGCGAGCCGTTTCAGTATCGTGTCACCCTCAGCAATCTTGACAGCACGCCGCGTGACGGGCTGACGCTGATCGATGAACTGGCCGCTGCGCGGCCGACCCTGGCGGCATTTCGCGCACGCTACAAAGTACCCACCTACCGCGCATGGCAGCAGATGCTACACGACAGCCATGCCTGCGCCATCAGGGAACTGGCTTTACCCGCGATCGCGCCGCGCGGCACTATCGAAGTGAGCGTGCAGGGCCATGCGCTGCGCCGTGGTCATCAGCATTTTCCTGGGCTGACGGTGGCGCGCGCCGATCCGCTGGGGCTGGTGCGCGGCCTGTCGCTGCACGCGCAAGCCGCCAATCTGCTGGTGCTGCCCAGGCGCTATGCCGTGCCACCGCTCACCCTGCCCGGTTCGCGCCGCCATCAACCGGGTGGCGTGGCGCTGGCCTCCGGCATCGGCGACTCCGAGGAGTTTGTCGGCCTGCGCGATTACCGCCCCGGCGATCCGCAGCAGCGCATACACTGGAAAAGTTACGCGCGCACTGGCGCACCGGTGGTGCGGGAATATCAGGATGAATATTTCGAACGGCACGCGCTGATCCTCGACACCTTTGGCGACCCCACCCAGGCGCTAGCGTTTGAAGAAGCCGTGTGCGTCGCCGCGTCGCTCGCCTACACCGTCAACACGCAGGAATGCCTGCTCGATTTGATGTTCGTCGGCAACGCATCGTATTGCTACACCGCCGGACGCGGGCAGTTGCCGGCGGGCACTCTGATGGAAGTGCTGGCGGGCGTGCAGTTGTGCGCAAGCCAGCCTTTTCAAACCCTGCGCAACGCCGTCGTGGCGCGGCGCAGTCTGTTTACCGGCAGCATTTGCATACTGCTGGCGTGGGACGAGGCGCGCCGCGCGTTCGTGCGCGAATTGCACATGCTCGGCGTGCCGGTGCTGGCGCTGCTGGTGAGCAGCGCGCCGCCTGCCGAGCGCCCGCCGTGGCTGCGCGTGATTGAGCCGGGTAAGGTGCAGCAAGGGTTGGCGCGGCTGTGAAAATCCATCCGCTGATGCTGTTGGCCGCTATCGCTTTCTGGGGCTGGCAATGCGCACAAGGGTGGCCGGCTGCCGCTGCGGCGGCGCTGTTGTGCGCATCGTTTTACACGCGCCTGCGGTGGCAGCAAGATGCCGCGACATTGCGTCGGGTGGCGGATTTTTGTGCCGTGCTGGCGCTGTTGCTGGGTGGCTATTGGTATGTGAGCTACAGCAATCCGCGCGCGATCATCGTGTTTTTCATGTGGCTGCCTTTCATGTTTTTGCCGCTGGCGCTCACGCACGCTTACGGCACGGCGCTACGCATGGATTTGAGCGTGCTGTTCTGGAGCTTGCGCCGCCAGCACACCGCGCAGCCGCCGACGTTTGATCCGTGGTTTCCGTACTACGCCGTGTGGATTATTGCCGCCGCTGCCGCCAATGGCCGCAGTGTGTGGTTTTACGCCGGCCTCATCGTGCTGGTCGGCTGGCCGCTGCTGCGCATACGCCCACGCTCGTATCGCGTGGGCAGTTGGGGCGTGGCGTTTTCGCTAGCGCTCGTTTTGGGATTCGGCCTGCAGTATGGCTTGCACCAAACGCAGGCCTGGCTGGAAGACGCGGTGCCGGATTGGATCACCGCCAGCGGCTTGCGCACGGATCCTTATCGCGCCAATACCGACATCGGTCACATCGGCAAGCTCAAGGATTCGGATGCGATTGTGCTACGCGTGGTGCCGTCCGCCGATGCCAAACCACCCCGGTTGTTACACCGCGCAAGTTATAACACCTATTTTGGCACCACGTGGCTCGCGCGTGGCGTGGCGTTTCAAAGCGTGCCCGCTGCCGCCAACGCGGTGTGGCCGTTGGCGCCAGCGGTCACTGCCGCGACGCGCGCCACCATACACGACTACAGCGCGCGTCCCAACCCGGTGCTGAGTTTGCCCGCTGGCACCACGGCGGTTGAAACGCTCCAAGCGATAGCCCTGCAGCGCAATGCGCTGGGCGCGGTGCAAATTGTGCGTGAGCCGGGATATTTTTCTTATGTCGCTGCCTACGCGGGCGAGCAAGCATACGACGGCTCGCCCACCGCGGACGACACGCGCGTGCCGCAAAAAGAGCGTGCATCCTTCGAAGCGCTGGCGGTGGAAATGGGCTTGCAACAACTCAAGCCTGATGATGCCGTCACTGCGGTACTACAGTTTTTCGCCCATGGCTACCGCTATGCCACGTTTCAGCAGAACGCACCGCTACTCGGTTCGCCCATCGTCGATTTTCTGCATCGCTCGAAATCAGGACACTGCGAATATTTTGCCACCGCCACCACGCTGCTGTTGCGCGCCGGCGGCATACCCGCGCGTTACGCCACGGGCTTCGCGGTGCTGGAAAAAAGCGAGCGCGAAAACGCTTACCTCGTGCGCGCGCGCCATGCGCATGCCTGGGTGCGCGCGTATGTCAACGGTGCGTGGATCGAAATCGACACCACACCGCCCTCATGGTCCGAGATCGAAGCTGCAGATAGCGGCGTATGGTCCCAAGTGACCGACCTGTGGTCGTGGCTGCACTTTCGCGCAGCGCAAGCGTGGGCTGGCAGCGACCCGCGCAAACGCCTCAGCGGCGCGCTGCTGGTGGTGTTGGCGTTTGTGCTGTGGCTGGCGTGGCGGCTCTACCGCAACCGGAGTATTTCTGAAAAAAATGAACAAAAACAAATAGTTACTCATGATATGGCGACGGGTGCGGATTCGGATTTTTACCGCATTGAGCAACGGCTAACGGAACAAGGCTGGGGGCGGCTGGCGCATGAAACGGCGCGGGATTGGCTGGCGCGCTTACAAACGGATGCAAAAATGGACATCGCAGTACTGGCCGAAATTGTGGCTTTGCATAATCGCTATCGTTTTGATCCGGCGGGATTGGACGCTACGCAGCGCACCCGGCTCAAAGCGGTAGTGGGTGGATGGCTGGCCGACAACGCAAACGCCACCCGCATCATGTAGCGTGCGCTGTGCGCACGACTGCTAGCTCTCAGCGCTGCGCCCGATACGCCCACGCCATCATCGCCACGCCTACCAGCACCATCGGCAACGACAACCATTGCCCCATCGACCAGCCCATCGCCAGCAGCCCCAGAAAATTGTCCGGTTCGCGTGCGTATTCAACAACAAAGCGCAACACCCCGTAGCCGATCAAAAACAGCGCCGACACTGCGCCGCGCGGGCGAGGCCTGGCTGAGTACCACCACAGGACGGCGAACAGCAGCACGCCTTCGAGCGCAAACTGATAGAGCTGCGACGGGTGGCGCGGCAGGCGATCCACCAGCGGAAAAATCATCGCCCATGCCACATCCGTGGGGCGGCCCCACAGTTCGGCGTTGATGTAGTTGCCCAGCCGGCCCGCTGCCAGCCCCAGCGGCACCAGCGGTGCCATGAAATCGGTGACATCCAGCCAATGCTGCTTGCGGCTGCGCGCGAACCACGCCAGCGCGACGATCACTCCGAGCATGCCGCCGTGAAACGACATGCCACCTTCCCATACGTAGAATATTTTCCACGGCACGTGGATGTAATCGCCGAATTTGTAGAACAGCACGTAGCCCAAGCGGCCGCCGAGTATCACGCCGAGGATGCCGTAGAACATCACGTCGTCCAGATCCTGCTGTTGCCAGCGGCCGTGGGGATGGGCCTGGATGCGCAGTCGCCCGAACCACCACACCAGTGCGAAGCCCAGCACATACATCAAGCCGTACCAGCGCACGGCCAGCGGGCCGAGGCTGAAGACGATGGGGTCGAAGCCGGGGTGTACAAACATGAAGACGCATTCTCGAATGAGTTAAAATTCTGCTCCCATTATAAAGCCGCTTCCCGGAGACACCTCATGGCCGCCGCCAAACCCCTCAACCAACGCAGTCAGCTCATCACCGCCGGTGTTGCGCGCTCGCCCAATCGCGCGATGCTGCGCGCGGTGGGTTTTGGCGATAAAGATTTCGTCAAACCGATAGTCGGGGTCGCCAACGGGCACTCGACCATGAACCCGTGCAATGCCGGCATCCAGCCGCTGGTGGATCGCGCGATGGCTGCGTTGCGCGAGGGCGGTGCCATGCCGCAGGTGTTTGGCGTGCCGACGATTACGGATGGCATCGGCATGGGCACCGAGGCCATGAAGTACTCGCTGGTGTCACGCGAAGTGATCGCCGATTGCATCGAAACGGCTGTGAACGGACAGGCCATGGACGGCGTGCTCGTTTGCGGCGGTTGCGACAAGAATATGCCGGGCGGCATGATCGCCATGCTGCGCATGAACGTGCCGGCCATCTATGTCTACGGCGGCACCATCAAGCCAGGCAAGTGGAAGGGTATCGATCTCACGGTGGTCAGCGCGTTTGAAGCGGTAGGTTCCTACGCGGCCGGCAAGATGAGCGACGAGGATTTCATCGGCATTGAAAAAAACGCCTGTCCGTCGGTGGGCGCGTGCGGCGGCATGTTCACCGCCAATACCATGTCCAGTTCGTTCGAGGCGCTGGGCATGAGCATGCTCGGCTCCTCGCAAATGGCTGCGCCCGATGCGGAGAAAGCCGATTCCGCCGCCGACTCCGCGCGGCTGCTGGTCAACGCCATCAAGCGAGGCATCAAGCCACGCGACATAGTCACCCGCAAATCCATCGAAAACGCGGTGGCGCTGATCATGGCGACCGGCGGCTCCACCAACGCGGTGCTGCACTATCTGGCGATCGCGCACGCCGCGCAGGTGAAATGGACCATCGACGACTTTGAGCGCGTGCGCCGCAAAGTGCCGGTGCTGTGCGATCTGAAGCCGTCCGGACGTTATGTGGCGGTGGATTTTCATCGCGCGGGCGGCGTGCCGCAGGTGCTGAAAATGCTGTTAAAGCGCGGGCTGCTGCATGGCGGGTGCATGACCATCAGCGGCCAGACCATGGCGCAGGCGCTGGCGGCCATACCCGACAATCCGCGTAGCGATCAGGACGTGATCCGGCAGTGGGATAACCCGCTATACAAAAAAGGCCACCTCGCCATACTCAAAGGCAATCTCTCGCCGGAAGGCTGTGTGGCAAAGATCACCGGCTTGAAATCGCCGAAGATCACCGGTCCCGCGCGCGTGTTCAATTCCGAGCGTGAGACCATGGCTGCGATCATGGCGAAAAAGATCAAGCCGGGTGACGTGGTGGTGATCCGCTACGAAGGACCGAAAGGTGGCCCCGGCATGCAGGAAATGCTGGCGCCTACCGCCGCGTTGGTTGGACAGGGCCTGGGTGAATCCGTGGGATTGATTACCGACGGACGGTTTTCCGGCGGCACCTGGGGCATGGTGGTCGGCCATGTCTCGCCGGAGGCCTACGTCGGCGGCCCGATTGCCCTAGTGAAGCAAGGTGACTCTATCACCATCGATGCGACTAAATTAGTGATTCAATTGAATATTTCAGTCAAGGAATTCGCCGCTCGTAAAAAGAAATGGAAGCAGCCCAAGCCGCGTTACACGCGCGGCGCGCTGGCGAAGTTCATGAACACGGTTTCTACGGCGAGCAAGGGCGCGGTGACGGACTGATTTTTTGCTGCACGCTTCACCGCTGCCCATGCCCAACCGCCTCGCCCAGGAAACCAGCCCCTATCTGCAGCAACACGCCGCTAACCCCGTCGACTGGTATGCGTGGGGCGAGGAGGCGCTCGCCCGTGCGCGCGCAGAGGACAAGCCGATACTGCTGTCGGTGGGCTACTCTGCCTGCCACTGGTGCCATGTGATGGCGCATGAATCGTTCGAGGACGTGGCGGTGGCGGAGCAGATGAACCGGCTCTACGTCAACATCAAAGTGGATCGCGAAGAGCGCCCCGATCTGGATCAGATTTACCAGACTGCGCATCAACTGCTCACGCGGCGCAGCGGCGGCTGGCCGCTGACGATGTTTTTGATGCCCGATGGCATGCCTTTTTTCGGCGGCACGTATTTCCCCAAGACGCCGCGTTACCACATGCCGGGATTTCTGGATTTGCTGCCGCGTATCGCGCAAGCGTATGCGGATCAGCGCGGCGAAATCGCCAAGCAGAACGCAGCGCTGATGGCGGCGCTGGCGGGCGCTGTGCCGGGCGCTGCCACGGCAGATCCATTGCAGCGGGCGCCGGTGAGCGCGGCGCTGCGCGAATTCACGCAGGTGTTTGATCGCGAACACGGCGGTATCGGCCGTGCACCGAAATTTCCGCACCCGTATGAATTGGCATTTTGCCTGCGCCGGCACGCGCTGGAGGGCGACGCCGCGGGTCTCGAGATTGCGCACACCACGCTCACGCACATGGCCGAAGGCGGCATCTACGATCATCTGGGCGGTGGCTTCGCGCGCTACAGCGTCGATGACAGCTGGAGCATTCCGCATTTCGAGAAAATGCTCTACGACAATGGGCCACTGCTGGCGCTGTATAGCGATGCCTGGCTGGTGACACAAGCGCCGCGCTACCAGTCCGTGTGCGCGCAAACGGCGGCGTGGGTGATGCGCGAAATGCAGCATAGCGACGGCGGCTACTACTCGTCGTTTGACGCCGATTCGGAACACGTCGAAGGCAAGTTTTACGTGTGGACGCCGGAGGAGGTGCAAGCGCTGCTCACGCCCGAACAATTCGCGGTGATAGCTCCGCACTATGGTTTGGATAGCGCTGCCAATTTCGAGCATGCGTTTTGGCATTTGCGCGTGGTGCAACCGTTAGCGGAAGTTGCGGCGAGGTTAAACGTGCCGCTGGCCGATTGCGAATGCTTACTCGCGGCTGCGCGCGCCAGGCTGCTCACGCTACGCAGCCAGCGCATCTGGCCCGGCCGCGACGAAAAAATCCTCACCAGTTGGAATGCGCTGATGATCAAGGGCATGGCGCGCTCAGCGCGCGTGTTCAACCAGCCGGCGTGGCTCGCTTCCGCGCAAAGTGCAGTGGATTTCATCCGCTGCACCTTGTGGCAGGATGGCCGCCTGCTCGCCACCTGCAAGGATGGCAAGGCGCATCTGAATGCCTACCTCGACGACTACGCGTTTTTGCTGGATGCGCTGCTGGAGTTGATGCAAACCGAGTTTCGTACCGAAGACCTGCAATTCGCATGCGCACTGGCGGATTGCCTGCTGGAGCAATTTGAGGATCGCGAGCGCGGTGGTTTTTTCTTTGTGAGTCACGATCACGAAAAACTCATTCACCGTAACAAGCCGGGCCACGACAACGCCACGCCATCTGGCAACGGCATTGCCGCGTTTGCGTTGCAACGGCTGGGGCATGTGAGCGGCGAGCTGCGTTATATCACAGCCGCCGAGCGCGCCATTCGCCTGTTTTACGGCGCGATGCAGCGTCAGCCCAGCGGCTTTGTGAGCTTGCTCACCGCGCTGGAAGAGGCACTCACGCCACCGCGCGTCGTGGTGTTGCGCGGTGTAGCGCCAGCGCTCGCTGCGTGGCAACGCGCGCTCGCCGCGCGTTATCGCCCGCACACGCTGGTGATTGCTTTGAGCAATGCGGTTACCGGCCTGCCGCCCAGTCTGAACAAGCCGACGTCGGCAGCTGAAGTCAACGCTTGGCTTTGTCGGGGCGTTAGTTGCTTGCCGCCCACCTCGAATTTGGGCACAATCGAGCGCCTGCTGGATCAGGTTCCCGAATAAATCTTCATAGAAACAATATCTTACAAGGAAATATCGCAATGAAACGTGTGCTCTCGGCCGCTGCCGCAACCCTGGTTTTGCTGCTCGCAGGCGGCGTACAGGCTGACGAAAATCTCGTGAAGACCAACGGCTGCATGGCTTGTCATGGGCTCGACAAAAAACTTCTCGGCCCCGGCTTCAAGGAAGTTGCGAACAAATACCGCGGCACTGCGGGCGCCGAAGCGGCGTTGGCGAAAAAAATTAAAGAGGGCGGCAAAGGTGCCTGGGGCGACTATGTCATGCCGCCCCAAGCGCATGTGAAAGATGCCGACATTGCGGCAATAGTGAAGTGGACGATGAGCCTGAAGTAAAGCGCGCATCGTGCAAAAAAAGCCGGCGTCAGCCGGCTTTTTTTATGGGGCTGAAGCTAAAAACACAGGCGCTAGAAAAATGCCAGCGCGCGGGCTTCGATACTCTGCCGCGGCGGCGCGCCCGGCGGCGTTGCCGGATCGGTGAAGGCGGTGTGTGCGGTAAAGCGTGCACGCCCGTCCTTGGCCGAATCATAGACCTTGAACACCAACGCTTCGTCGCGCGCCATCTTGGGAAAGTAAATCCAGCGATGCGCCGGGTTGTAGGCGAGGCGATACGTCTGGCCGACGCGGGTGGGGTAACGACGCTCGGCAATCAGCAAATCCTCAAACGCGATGGTGCGCGCGTCGACCATGGCCAGTGGATTGGACTCGATGGGCTGGTTGATCGCACGCCACACTTGAATGATCGCAAAGCGCCGCTGCAGCAGTTCATCGGCCTCATCCGGCAGCAGATCGCGCACGCGCTGCGGCCCTGACCATTCGGTGTAATCGTTGTGGGCGGAAATCACCGGTTCGCGGATCAAACGCGCCTCGCGCTCGGTTTGATCGCCGGAGCGCAGCGTATGATCGAACAACACCACGCGTGTGGCTCCCGATTCGCGCCGGATCAGGTCCTCGACTTCACGGTAATAGACAGACTTTAATTCCTGCTCGTCGAAAAAACTGTGCACCGCGGTTTTATGTTCCACAAACACGAAGCCGCTTTCTTCCAGCTTGAAGGTCCCCGCCAGCGGGCGGCCATTTTCCATGGGCATCGGACGCGATTCGATCTGGCCTTGGCGTCGCCGGCTGAGGTTGCCCGGCTCAAAGGTTTCATTGACCAATGTTTCGCCGGTGTTCAGCGTATACGGTATTTCGACTAGCGTTTGCGCAATGTCGTGGGGTGCGTTCATGGTTACACCTTTTGCAGGAAGTGGACGCGCAAGACTAGGCCATCTATAGGCGCTTGGTCAAATGTGCGTACAATGTGCGGCTATACCAATAAGGGGAGACACAGGTGGCCAAAAAACCGGAAGTGACGGGTTTTGTCGGTGTGGGTGTGATGGGTGGGCGCATGGCGCGCCGCTTGTTAGAGCGCGGTTACCCGTTGCTTATTCACGATGTAAACCCGTCCGCGTTAAAACCGCTGGTAGAACTGGGCGCCAAGGTGGCGCGCAGCCCGCGTGCGGTGGCGGATCGCGCAAACATCGTGTTTGCCAGCGTGCCTACGCCGCCCGTGCTGCGTGAAGTCGTGCTCGGCGCGAACGGTTTGATTCATGGCAAGGCGATGAAAATTCTGGTCGATCTGTCCACCACCGGATCGGTGGTGGAAAAAGAGTTGGCCGCAGCGCTCGCCGTGCGCGGCATCACGCTGGTGGACGCGCCGGTATCGGGCGGCGCCACGGGCGCGCAAAAAGGCACGCTGGCGGTGATGGTGGCGGGCAAGGCCGACGCCGTGGCGCAGGTGCGCGATGCGCTCGAGGTGTTCGGCAAAGTGTTTATGGTTGGCCAGCAGCCGGGGCAGGCGCAGTTGATGAAACTGCTCAACAATCTGCTATCGACCAGCGCCCTGGCGATGAGCCTGGAAGTATTCGTCGCGGGCGCGAAAGCGGGCCTGGATGCCGACACCATGGTGGCGGTGATTAACGCCGGCAGTGGCCGCAACAGCGCCACCGAGGAGAAAATTCCACGTGCCGTGCTGACACGCAGCTTTGATTTTGGCTTTCCGGTGTCCGGCGCGTGCAAGGATATAGGCCTGGCCATCGAAGAATGCCAGGCGCTGGGCTTGCCGATGATCGTCGGCAGCGCTGCGCGGCAACTGTGGCAGTTTGCCTACAATCAAGGCGGCGGCAAGCGCGACATGACGACGCTGGTCACTTACCTCGAGCCGTGGGCGGGGGTGGAGGTGCGCGGCAAGGCGGCACCTAAAGTTCGCCGTCGGGTTGGCCGCCGCGTTTGACATCCCCCACAGCGGGAACGATAATCAATTTCACTTACGAACAACAGTGTGCCGAAGGGGGAAATCATGGATCGCAGACAGTTAATCCAGGCAGCAGTAGTAGCAACGGCGTTGGCACTGGCTGCTTGTGGCGACAAAGCACCGCCGCCCGCGCCCAAAGCAGAGGTGCCCAAGGCGCCTGAAGTAACGATCGTAAAAATAGGCTCGGCGTCACCGCTTACCGGACCGCAGGCACACATCGGCATCGACATCCGCAACGGCGTGCAACTGGCGATAGAAGACGCCAACAAAGCCGGCGTCAGCATCGGCGGCAAGGCGGTCAAGCTGGAGTTGGTGGCGGAAGACGACGAAGCAAATCCGACCAAGGCCACCACGGTGGCGCAAAAACTTGTCGATGCCAAGGTGGCAGCGGTGGTGGGACACTTTAACTCTGGCGCATCGATACCCGCGTCGAAGATTTACGCCGACGCCGGTATACCGCAAATCTCGCCCTCGTCCACCAATCCTGATTTCACTTTGAAGGGTTACAAAACCACGTTTCGTGTGGTGGCGCATGACGGCAAACAGGGTCCGACGCTCGCCGCCTACGCGCTCGGCAAGCTGAAAGCAAAAACCATCGCGGTGATCGACGACAGCACGGCCTACGGTCAGGGTCTCGCCGACACTTTTGAGGCTGCGGTAAAGGCGGGCGGCGGCAAAGTGGTGGCACGCGAACACACCACCGATAAAGACACGGATTTCAAAGCGATCCTCACCAAGATCAAAGGCAAAAAACCCGATCTCATCATGTTCGGCGGTATTGATCCGCAAGCCGGGCCGATGGCCAAGCAAATCAAAGAGCTCGGCATCAAAGCCCAGTTCCTCGGCGGCGACGGCATGCAGGCGTTGAACTTCATCAAGCTCGCGGGCGAAGCGGCTGAAGGCACTATTGCTTCGACCCCCGGACTGCCGAAAGAGCTGATGCCGGGCGGCAAGGACTTTCTGGCCAAATTCAAGGCCAAGTTCAACGCCGAAGTCGAACTCTATGCGCCGATGGGCTACGATGCGGTGATGGTGTTCATCGAGGCGATGAAGCGCGCAGGATCGGCGGATCCGGCGAAATTTCTGCCCGAAGTCGGCAACACCAATTACACCGGCGTCATCGGCCCCATCGCCTTCGACGAAAAGGGCGATCTGAAAAACGGCCCGATCACGATGTACGTGGTCAAGGCGGGCAAGTGGGAGGCACTGGAAACCGTGACCCCCGGTGCGCCGCCCGTGGCGGAAGCGCCCAAGGACGCGGCGAAAAAATAAGTTGCGCAGCGGCCATTGAAAAAAACGGCACCCCTGCGGTGCCGTTTTCTTTTTTCAATGGCGCTATCTTAAGGGCGATTTACCACGGAACACACGGAATACGCGGAAAAACAAGTGCGCGGAATTTTTCTGTGTGTTCCGCGTTTTCCGCGTTTTCCGTGGTTAATGGTCTTGAAGTTCGCCGTTGCGGGATGCGCATTGCACGTGTGCTACCACCTGTGGCTGGTGCCGGCGCACACCCTGAAAACGCTTAAGATAGTGCCATTGAACTCTGTGTTCTGTGGCTGAATGCTTTTTCTAGGTTAACCCATGGATATTTTCGTCCAACAAATCCTGAACGGCCTGCTGCTCGGCAGCATCTACGCGCTGGTGGCGTTGGGTTACACCATGGTCTACGGCATACTTGGCTTGATCAATTTTGCGCATGGCGACCTCGTGATGGTTGGCGCGCTGGTGGCGTTGTCGGTCGTCATGGCGCTGGGTGCAAGCTTGCCGGTGGTGGTCGTTTTGGGGATCGCCACCGCCGCCGCCATCGCGGTGTGCGTGGCACTCGGCCTGATGATGGAGCGTGTCGCGTACCGCCCGCTGCGCCACGCGCCACGGCTGGCGCCTTTGATCACCGGCATCGGGGTGTCCATACTTATTCAGTACTCGGCGGCGCTGGTCTGGGGCAAGCAATACCTCGCGCTACCGGAGATCCTGACGCCCGGGAAAATTGAAATCGGCGGCGCACAGATCACCACCCTGCAAGCGTTCATTTTCGTGTTGGCCTGCGCCATCATGGCGGCACTGTTGTGGTTTGTGAAAAGCAGCCGCATGGGGCGCGCCATGCGAGCCACTGAACAAAACCCCGAGGTCGCCGGGCTCATGGGCGTGGATACCACACGCGTGATCGCGTTTACCTTTACGCTGGGCGCATCTATCGGCGCTATCGCCGGCGTGATGGTGCTGCTCTACTATGGTCAGGGCCATTACTTCATGGGCTTCATGCTGGGGCTGAAGGCCTTTACTGCCGCGGTGCTGGGCGGCATCGGCAATATTCCCGGCGCCATGCTGGGCGGCCTGCTGCTCGGACTGATCGAGAGTCTGGCCGCAGGCTATATGGGCGACCTTACCGGCGGTGTGTTCGGCAGCAATTACCGTGATGTCTATGCGTTCTTCGTGTTGGTGGGCGTGCTGATGCTGCGGCCGTCGGGGTTGATGGGCGTGCGTAGTGGGGATAGGGCTTGATTGCAGTGAACGAGTGAACAGGTGAACGAGTGAACGGGTTCAGTTCTGCGCGATGGGTAAAGATCATTCTCATTTGCGCTGCGTTGGTGGTGCTGCCCTTTGTGGTGGATGCCACGCTGGGCCGCGCGTGGGTGCGCATTATCGATATTGCGTTGTTGTTTGTGATGCTCGCTTTAGGGCTGAACATTGTGGTCGGCTATGCCGGCTTGCTGGATTTGGGTTACATCGCTTTTTTCGCGGTAGGCGCCTATTGTTTTGCCCTGCTGGCGTCACCGCATTTTGGCATTCATGGGTCGTTCCTGCTGCTGCTGCCATTGGCGGCAATAGTGGCTGCCGTGTTCGGCGTGATACTGGGTGCGCCGACCTTGAAACTGAGCGGCGATTATCTGGCCATCGTCACCCTCGGCTTTGGCGAAATTGTGCGCATTTTTCTGACCAACCTGAACCGTCCGCTGAACATCACCAACGGGCCACGCGGCATTACCCTGGTCGATCCGCTACAGGCGGGTGGCCTATCGCTGGCGAAGACCTATGAGATCGCGGGCATTACAATCGCGCCGGTGCATAGCTACTATTTCGTGTTTCTGCTGTGCGCCCTTGCCACCATTTTCATTTCGATGCGGCTTGAAAACTCGCGCATCGGCCGCGCCTGGGTGGCCATCCGCGAAGACGAACTCGCCGCCTCGGCCATGGGCATCCACACCCGCAACGTCAAACTACTGGCGTTCGCGATGGGCGCTACTTTTGGCGGCGTGGCAGGCGCGCTGTTCGCTTCGTTTCAGGGCTTTATCAGTCCCGCAAGTTTCGCGCTACACGATTCGGTGATGGTGCTGTGCATGGTGGTACTGGGTGGCATGGGCAATGTTGGCGGCGTGGTGCTGGGCGCGATTTTGCTGACCGCGCTGCCGGAAGCGTTGCGCTACATCGGGCCGCTGCAGCAACAGTGGCTGGGGCGCGTTTATATCGATCCGTCGGATTTACGCATGTTGTTGTTTGGTTTGGCACTGGTGTTGATGATGTTGTTTCGCCCCGCGGGCTTGTGGCCTTCAAAAACGCGGCGCCGCGAATGGGTGACGGAGAAAAGCAGTGGCTGAAGTGTTGCTTGCCGTCGACGGCATACGCAAGCGCTTCGGCGGCTTGAGTGCGCTGGACGGCATTTCGCTGGCGGTCGAGCGCGGCGAAATTTTCGGCTTGATCGGTCCCAATGGCGCAGGCAAAACCACGCTGTTCAACATCCTCACCGGCGTTTATCACGCGGATGGCGGGGAGTTTACTTTCGCTGGCAAGCGCTTGACGGGACTGCCATCACATCGCGTGGCCGCAGCAGGCATCGCACGCACCTTTCAGAATATCCGCCTGTTCGCCAACATGACCGCGCTGGAAAACGTGATGGTCGGACGTCACGTACGTACGCGCGCAGGCGTGCTGGGCGCGATGCTGCGATCAAGCGCCACGCGTGCCGAAGAAGCCGCCATCGAGCAGCGCGCTCACGAACTGCTGGATTATTGCGGCATCGCGCGCCACGCCAACGCACTCGCGCGAAATCTGGCGTACGGTGATCAGCGCCGCCTGGAAATCGCCCGCGCACTCGCCACCGACCCCAAGCTGCTGGCGCTGGACGAACCCGCCGCCGGCATGAACGCCACCGAAACCGCCGCCTTGAAGCAGTTGCTTGAACGCATACGCCGCGATGGCGTTACCCTGTTGCTGATCGAGCACGACGTCAAACTGGTGATGGGCCTGTGCGACCGCGTCGCGGTGCTCGACTATGGCCAGAAAATTGCCGAAGGCGCGCCTGCCGTAGTGCAGCGAGATCCGCAGGTGATCGAAGCCTATCTGGGAGTCGCTGTTGCTTGAGGTGCGGGGACTGCAAGTGGCGTACGGCGGCATCAACGCCGTCAAGGGCATAGACCTCGACGTGCGCGCAGGCGAGCTGGTGACACTGATCGGCGCGAATGGCGCGGGCAAATCCACCACCTTGAAAGCGCTATCCGGGTTACTGAAACCCGCAGCAGGCAGCGTGCGTTACGACGGGCAGGACATCACCGGCACACCCGCATTCGAGCTGGTGCGGCGTGGCGTGGCGCTGGTACCCGAAGGCCGTGGCGTGTTCGCGCGCCTCACGGTCGAAGAAAACCTCGCCATGGGCGCATACATCCGCGACGACCCTGCCGCGATAACGGCCGACCGCGAGCACGCTTACGCCACGTTTCCGCGCCTCGCCGAGCGGCGCCGGCAACTCGCCGGCACGCTGTCCGGCGGTGAACAGCAAATGCTCGCCATCGCGCGCGCGCTGATGAGCAAGCCGCGGTTGTTGTTACTGGACGAGCCCAGCATGGGTCTGGCGCCGCTGGTGGTGGCAAAGATATTTGAAACCATACGCGCCGTGGCGCGCGACGGCGTGACGCTGCTGTTGATCGAGCAAAACGCGCGTCTCGCACTGCAAACCTGCGACCGCGGCTATGTGATGGAAAGCGGCTTGATTACCTTAAGCGGCGAAGCCAAGGCGCTGCTGGACAATCCCGAGGTGCGGCGCGCGTATCTGGGCGAATAGGCATGGCCATCGTTCATAGCGAGGTTCCGTTAGGATGCGCACGACATCGGGCCGCAGGCGTTAGTGAGAAGATCGCGGCGCCCGGCGTCGCCGCTTCCAAAAATCGGACGCAACGGCGGGTTTTAGGCAATTGATGGTTGAAAGGCCGCAACCGGAATTTGACGGCTGACCGCAACAGACCTGCGGAGCGCTTTGATGCGCTCAATTTCATGCAAGGTTTGAGCTGAAAAATACGACTCGCCACAACTTGGACAAGAGCACATGGGAATTGCCTCAATGACAAGTAAAGCCGATGATTTACCGAAACTGCGAGTGACGTGCTTGATCTGCACGGTTGAGCTACCGCAATGGGCACAGTGATGTTCAGAGGACATAGACTGTGATGATGATAAGTTTCCCGGCGAACCCGACTTTAACGACGGCTTGCGCGTTGACGCCGTCGAGCGTGCCACCGGCAACGACGTATTTGATTTCACGGGTTTGGACGTCGCGCTGGCGCTCTGTGATTTGGCCCGTGAGGATGATGTTTTCAAGATCAAGGATCGAAAGGTCGTCATCTTCAAGTTCCTCTGCTGCGTGGGTGGAAACGACATAAAATAGTTTTGGGTCATCGCGACTTAGTGTGGGCGATTTTTGGTTAAAAATGTCGTGAATTGCCTATGAAAACAGTGATGTTCAAAGTGACCTGAAATCTGGCACGATTATGGGATGGCAAAATCAACGAGAAGACAGCGGCGGCTGTGGGATGCGTA
>CAMDRT010000008.1 GCA_945906815.1 Bordetella parapertussis | reverse complement strand
GAGTATAGTACTTTTACGACTGGAAAGTCCGACAGGCTGCTAGTGATACTGCTTCGCAATTCATGAGATATTCCCTCCCCTTCAAGGGGAGGCTGGGAGGGGGATGGGGTGGCATTCGCGCGACATTACCCCATCCCCCTCCCAGCCTCCCCCTTGAAAGGGGAGGAGTTTCGCTGATGCCGTGCCGTTGCATAAGTGCCGCATAGAGTGAAGCACTACACTAGTTTCCGGGTCCGCGTTCCATCGAGTAGGGCTGCCAACGCTCGAGGCTGGATTTGTCGAGCACTGTGGGATTGACGCAGGCGCGCGGCCACTTGCCACTGAGCACCAGCGCTATTTCCGCGCCTACGCGGCGCTTGCGCGCAACGTCGAAGCGGCTCGATGCGGACGCCACATGCGCGGTCAGGATGACGTTGTCCATCACCAGCAGTGGATTGCTTTCGCCGACCGGCTCGGTCTCGAGCACGTCGAGCGCAGCGCCGGCGATCCAGCCTTCCTGCAGCGCCTTGATCATCGCCTTCTCATCCACGGTGGAGCCGCGGCTGGTGTTCACGAACAACGCGGTCTTTTTCATTTTTCTGAAGTGCGCTTCCTTCATCAGATGATGCGCGTCCTTGGTGCCGGGCGCGTGCATCGAGATGATGTCGGAGCGCTGTAACAGTTCGTCGTAGCCGACCGGTTGCACGCCGTAGTCGGACATCACCAGTTCTTCAATGTAGGGATCGTAGGCCAGCATTTGAAAGCCGAACGGCGCGGCACGTTTGGCAACCGCGCGCGCGACATGGCCGAAGGAGATGAACCCCAGCGTCATGCCCATCAGGCGCGGAAACTGGTTGAGCATGGGCCGCGCTTTGGCCCAGTCGCCTTTGCGCACCATCTGGTCCTGCTGCAGCAGCCGCCGCCAGCTCGACAGAATCAGCATCATGGCGTGGTCGGCCACTTCCTCGATAAAGGTGTCTGGGCAATTGGTCACGGGAATGCCGAGTGCGGTTGCCGCGTCGACATCCACGGAGTCGACACCGACGCTGGCCAGCGATACCACCTTCAATTTCTTGGCGGCATGGATCACTTTGGCGGTGATGCGCGGCCGGCTCTTGCCGTAGATCGCGTCGGCATCGACGACGGCGGCTACGAGTTCGTCCTCGCCGCCTTTCACCTCGATGATCTCCGCACCGATGGCGGCCAGCGCCTCCAGTTCCAGAGTATGGTCGGCCGGCACTGCGTTGCCCGGGCCGGCGGGCGTTATAATTTTGAAGCGTGCCATGTGTTGTCTCCGGTGTTCGTTTAAGCGTACTCTAGCGCAATCGGCGCCTCTATGCATAAGAAACCCGGGCTTACCGAAAGTTACGCCACGATACACGACAGGGGGCCGCAGCGCCTGCTGTCTACACATCATCCAGTCCCCAGGAGAAGCACATGATCACCGACGCACAAGTCCACATTTGGAACGAGAATACGCCTGCAGACCCGTGGGATCCGAAAGCGCAATCGCACCTGCCCGACCCCATGCCCGCCGAGCGCATGCTCGGGCTGATGGACGAAGCCGGCATCGACCGTGCAGTCATCTCGCCGGCCGGTGTCGCCCCCAATCGCAGCCCAGCCTGCGCGCAGGCGGCCGCGGCCAAATATCCCAAGCGCTTTCGCGTCATGGCCTGGTTCGTGCCACAACTGCCCGAGCAATCTAAGTTGCTGCCGCGCTGGCTGGAACAGCCCGGCATGTGCAGCCTGCGCCTGTCTATGAACGAAGCCGAGCACCAGAAACTGTTCGCCGAAGGCGCCTTCGAGCCGGTGTGGCAGGCGTGCATCGACCAGGACATGGCGGTGGCCGTGTGGACCCGCAGCGGCCCGGCCCTGATGGAGCCGGTGCTGAAGAAATATCCGAACCTCACCTTCATCGTCGACCACTTCGCGTGGGCCGTCCCCGGCGAGGCGCGTGAGAGCAAGGTGCAGGCGATGGAGTCCCTCGCGCGCTTTCGCAACGTACACGTGAAAGTGTCGTCGTTGCCGCTGGTGTCGGGCAGCGCGCCGCCTGAGTATGAGGACCTGCATCCGCTGATCAAGCGTGTGCACGCGGCCTATGGCGCCGAGCGCCTGATGTGGGCCTCGGACCAGACTCAGACCATGGGCAAGAACCGCGGCACTTATGCGCAGAATGCCGACATCATCCGCAAGTATGCGGCGGCCTACCTGCCGGCAGCCGACGTGCAGATGATGATGCACGGTACGGCAGCCAAGGTGTTCAAGTGGCCGGTGGAGTAATGTAAGATTACCCCATGACGGCACGGGGAATTACCTAAGTACTACCCCGGATTTGCTTCGTATCATGAGTAAGCCATGCTTTGCACAACCTGTAGGTATCACTAAAACGGGGGTGCATGATGCGCGTTGTGATCAATTCAAAGCGAGCGTTGTTCCACGCAATAGCGGCTGCAGCTTGGATGTGCGGTGCGGCATCGTGGGCCCAAAATTTCCCCATTAAGTCTGTGCGCTACGTTATCCCGTTTCCCGCAGGCACCTCGAACGACATCGTCGGACGCCTGCTCACGGATCGTTTGACGCGCATGTGGGGCCAGCAGGTCATCGTCGACAACCGGGTGGGCGCATCCGGCACGATCGGCTCGGCCTTTGTCGCTAAGTCGGCGCCCGACGGATACACGCTGCTCCATTGCAATATCGCCCCCAATGCAATTTCGCCGTCGATGTACGCAACCATGCCCTACGAGCACAAAGATTTCGCACCGATCACGCGCATCGGCATGCCGACCAACGTTATTCTCGTGCATCCCTCGACGCCCTTCACAACGATCGGCGGGCTGATTGCCTATGCGAAATCCAATCCCGGCAAGCTCAGCTACGCCTCCGGGCTGGTCGGCACCTCGCCGCACCTGGCGATGGAGTGGCTCAAGTTGCGGATGAAATTCGACATCGTGCACATTCCGTACAAGAACGCAGGACAGGGGACGAGCGATGTTATTGCCGGCCAGCTTCCGATCAATGTGACGAACATGCCGCTGGTCGTCAGCTATGTTCAGGCCGGACGCTTGCGCGCGCTCGCGGTCGCGAGCGCAAAGCGTCAGTCGCTGCTGCCGGAGGTGCCGACGATGCAGGAGTCGGGCGTGACCGACTTCGAGGTCAATTCCTGGTACGGCGTGTGCGCGCCGGCCGGCGTAGCCGTGGCGTTGCTGGATAAGTTGAATGCCGATTTGCACACGGTAATGCGCATCCCCGAAGTCGAGCAGCGCCTGACTGAGCTGGGGATGCCACCCGCGCCGACCACCCGCGATGAGTTCGACAAGTTTATGCGCGCCGAGATCGCGCGCTGGGCGCAGGTGATCAAGGACGCGGGAATTCCCAAGCAGTAGCGCCGGCTTGCGTCACGCGCAGATCAGGTGCGCAAAAACGTCTGCACGACGTCGACGAAGCCCTGCGGATTATCGAGCGTGATGTGATGGTCCGAAGCCGACACCTCTGCCATCTGCACCTGCGGCGCCCTGGCCCGGATCTCGGTCAGCAACTCGGGCGTGAAGCGCGGGCTGTGCGCCCCCCCTCGGATGACCAGCGCCGGCACCTTGATCTTGTCCCATAGCGGCACGCCCGCAATCTGCTGGAAGTTCGCATACACGCGGCGGTCGGCCTTGTGCTGCCAGCGCCCGCTGGCATCCTGCCTGGCGCTGTGCATGGCCATGCGACGCATGACCGCAGGCGCGGCCATCTGCGTTTCCCCGCCTTCGAGGCGATAGCGCGCGACGAGCTCCTCCTGCGTCGCGTAGCCTTGCGCCGGCTTTTCCCCGAAGGCACGCATCCGGTTAACGCGCTCCATAGGCATCAACATCACGCTGTCGACGATGACCAGCCGGCCTATGCGCTCGGGATGCATCGCGGCATGCACCAGCGATACCATACCGCCCATCGAATGGCCGATCAGCACGTAGTCGCGCAGATCGAGCTTTTCTACCAGGGCGTTGAGGTCCTCGGCGTAGGTCTGCCACGAGTAGGTGTGCTGGTCGGCCCACGCGCTATCGCCGTGTCCACGCATATCCATCGAAAACACGTGATGGTCCGGCGTCAAACCAGGCGCGACGAAGTCGAACCAATGGGCATGTGCTGCACCGCCATGGACGCACAGCATGGGCCGACGCCCGGTCACACCGTAATCCAGGTAGTGGAGCTTGACGTCGTTGGCTTCGACAAAATGGCTGGTGCTGGCTGCGGCGTGAAGGTCGGTCATTGCTACTGTTTCCATTCCTGAACGAGTGTGGTGAATACGGGAATACCCGCAAAAAGATCGCCTGCTGCTGTAAGGTCAAACACGGTGGGTGTAGGCGCAGATCCAGTCCCCTGCGCTCACCAGATCAGCGCATCATGTGGCCGCCAGATCGTGCACCTGCTTGGCTTTTTGTATGCAGGTGGCCATGAGAAATCCGAGATCGGTGCCGGTTGAAACATAGCGCGCGCCCATTTTCACGTATTCGGCGACGAGATCGGGGCGGCCTGCCAGGCCGCCGATACCGACATGCTTGCCGTGCTTGCGGCAGGCCGCGATGGTGCGCACATAGGCCGCGCGCACGCGTGGATCATCAAACTGTCCGGCGATGCCCATTTCGGCGGTGAGATCGCTGGTGCCTATCATCATCATGTCCATGCCCTCGACCGCGGCGATTTCTTCAACGTGTTCCAGCGCCTCTAGCGTTTCCATCATCACCATCACCGTTGTTGCCTCGTTGAGCGCGGGATCGACCTGAGACGCCGGGTAGGTGCGAAATTGCAGATGCGCCAACTGGCCGCCCGCGGAACGCTCGCCGAGCGGGGGAAACTTGGCGGCGGTGACTACGCGGCGCGCGTCGGCCGCCGAGCGCACGTGCGGCGCGATCACGCCCAACGCGCCGCCATTGAGCGCCGCCGCGACATTTTCCGGAGCCGTGTTGGGCACCCGCACAAAGGGTGTAATGCCCGCCGCCAGTGCCGCCTGGCAGATCAGCCCGGTGGTGTCCCATGAAAATCCGTTGTGCTCGACATCGACGTAGAGCGTGTCAAAGCCAGCGCTGGCCGCCATGCGCGCTATCTCGGGACTGCGCGTAAGACGCACCGTCATGGAGGCGACCACTTCGTCGCGCGCGAGTTTTTCCTTGACGTGGTTACGCAGCATGTCGCGTATCTCGACCGGCATGTAGTGCTCCTTTTGAAGAGGGGATGATCCATGCGATAGTACCCACTGCGCGGGCATTGCGCCAGCAG
This sequence comes from Bordetella parapertussis, assembly GCA_945906815.1. Lineage (GTDB taxonomy): Bacteria > Pseudomonadota > Gammaproteobacteria > Burkholderiales > SG8-41 > UBA5216. The sequence goes on along the minus strand of CAMDRT010000008.1, from coordinate 132,055 downwards.
ACTGTCCAAACGATGGCGAACTTCGGCTATCATGCGCGCTCTTCCTTGTCACCTACCCCTAAAGATCACATGGCTCAATACGTCTACAGCATGCGCGGCGTGAACAAAATGGTTCCGCCCAAGCGCGTCATTCTCAAGGACATTTCACTGTCGTTCTTCCCCGGCGCGAAAATCGGCGTGCTCGGTGTCAACGGTTCCGGCAAATCGAGCCTGCTCAAAATCATGGCGGCGGTGGATACCGATTTTGACGGCGATGCGGAGCCGATGCCGAATTTACGCGTGGGTTTTTTGCCGCAGGAGCCGCAGCTTGACCCCGCCAAAACCGTGCGTGAAGCGGTGGAAGAGGGTTTGGGTGAAACGGCGGAGGCGAAGAAAAAACTCGACGAGATTTACGCCGCGTACGCCGAACCCGATGCCGATTTTGACAAGCTGGCGACGGAACAGGCGAAGTATGAAGCCATCGTCGCGGCATCCGGCGGCGATTCCGAGCACGAACTCGATATCGCGGGCGACGCGCTGCGGTTGCCGCCGTGGGACGCCAAGATCGGCCCGCTGTCGGGTGGTGAAAAGCGCCGCGTCGCGCTGTGCCGCCTGTTGCTGTCCAAGCCCGACATGCTGCTGCTGGATGAACCGACCAACCATCTGGATGCCGAGAGCGTGGATTGGCTGGAGCAGTTTCTGACGCGTTTCCCCGGCACCGTGGTGGCGGTGACGCATGATCGTTATTTTCTCGACAATGCCGCCGAGTGGATCCTTGAACTGGATCGCGGTCACGGCATACCGTGGAAAGGCAACTACAGTTCCTGGCTGGATCAAAAGGGAGAACGGCTGAAGATCGAAGAATCCACCGAGTCGGCGCGGCAGAAGGCGCTGAAGAAGGAGCTGGAGTGGGTGCGCCAGAATCCCAAAGCGCGGCAGGCGAAATCCAAATCGCGGTTGGCGCGCTTCGAGGAACTGTCGTCGCACGAATATCAAAAGCGCAACGAGACACAGGAGATTTTCATACCGGTGGCCGATCGTCTCGGCGACAGTGTCATTGAACTGAAGAACGTGAGCAAAGGCTACGGTGACAAGCTGTTGATTGACAACGCCAGTTTATCGGTTCCGCCAGGCGCGATTGTGGGCATCATCGGCGCCAACGGTGCGGGCAAATCCACCTTGTTTCGCATGATCATAGGCAAGGAAAAACCCGACAGCGGCGAAGTGATCATAGGCTCAACCGTGCAACTCGCGGTGGTGGATCAGGCGCGCGACGCGCTGCCCAACGACAAAACCGCGTGGGAAGCCATCTCCGGCGGACTCGATATCATCAACGTCGGCAAGTTTGAAATGCCTTCGCGCGCGTACCTGGGGCGCTTCAATTTCAAAGGGCCCGATCAGCAAAAGCTGGTGGGCAATTTATCAGGCGGTGAACGCGGCCGCCTGCATCTGGCGCAAACGCTGATCACCGGCGCCAATGTGCTGCTGCTCGACGAGCCGTCGAACGATCTGGATGTGGAAACGCTGCGCGCGCTGGAAGACGCACTGCTCGAATTCGCTGGTTGCGTGCTGGTGATTTCGCACGACCGCTGGTTTCTCGATCGCATCGCCACCCACATACTCGCCTTCGAAGGCGACTCGCAACTGGTGTTTTTCAACGGCAACTATCAGGAATACGAAGCCGACAAGCGCAAGCGGCTGGGCGAGGAAGGGGCGCGGCCCAAGCGGGTGCGGTATAAGGCGCTGAAGGCGTAGTACATATTGCGGGGTTCGAATCCCCGTGGGGACGTTAGCTTAAAGCAGACTGGACATCTCCAGCAGATGTGAAGGCGTCGTTCCGTAGCGCCAGCATCCTGCGCGACGGGCGGGTCGTTTTCAATCTTGCCGGCAACAAATACCGGCTGGTGGTGTGGATTAACTATCCGTACCGTGTCGTGTATGTACGATTCATCGGCACGCATGCCCAGTACGATGAGATTAATGCTCAGACTATATGAAGGCGATGCATATGAATATTAGACCGGTCAAGACCAAAGCTGACTATCGTGCTGCTTTGAAGGACGTCGAGGCTCTGATGGGCGCCAAAGCGAATACTGCCGACGGTGAGCGCCTGGACGTGTTGGTGACGCTGATTGAAGCCTACGAAAGGAAGCACTTTCCGCTCGAACTGCCTGATCCGGTGGAAGCTATCAAATTCCAGATGGACCAAAAAGGCTTAACCCCGATAGATTTGGAGCCGATGATAGGGCGCCTGAATCGGGTTTACGAAATCCTGAACCATAAGCGCCCGCTGACCCTGAAGATGATCTGGAAGCTGCATCGTGGCCTGGATATTCCAGCGGAAAGCCTGATTCGGCAGCCGGATGAACTGCGTGCGGCATAGCACAGCGCACACAGGGATCCGCGCGGCTGCGGCGCAGTGTTACTGCGACCCTGCCAATCCCAGCTTGCTGACCAGATCGCCCCATTTTCCGGCTTCGGCGGCGATGTATTGCTGATGGCTTTCGATGGATGCCGGCGCCACCGGAATCAGATCAAGATTGGAAATCACCTTGTTCAGTTCCGGCAGGTTGAGGATGCGCGTCATTTCGCCGTGCAAGCGGTTGAGGATGGCGCGTGGTGTGGCGGCAGGCGCGACCAGCGCGTGCCACGACACCGCTTCGAGTTCGGGGCGGCCGGTGGCCTGCGCCAGCGTGGGCACTTCGGGCAGCGAGTTAAAGCGCGTGAGCGAGGACACCGCGAGCGCGCGCAGCCGCTGGTTGCGGATGAATGCGCGCGAGGCACCGGCCTCGGCAAAGGCCAGTTGCACGTGACCCGCAGCCACATCAACGATGGCTTGCGGGCTGATCTTGTACGGCACATGCGTGATGGTGAGGCCGTAGTGGCGCATGAACATTTCGGTGGCCAGACGCGGCGCGCCGCCGGGGCCGGTGGAGCTGTAGCTCAGTTGGCCGGGCCGGGCTTTCACGTAGGCCGCGAGTTCTTTAACCGAGCGCACCGGCAGCGACGGATGCACGATCAGGATGAACGGTGATTTCAGGTACAGCGACAGCGGAATAAAATCCTTCGCCGCATCGTAGGGCAACTGCTTGTATGTCGTCTGGTTGACCGCCAGCGAGGCGCTGGTGCCCACCAGCAGCGTATGTCCGTCGGCAGCGGCGTTTTTCACCACATTCGCCGCCACGATACCGTTGGCGCCCGGCCGGTTGTCGAAGATGACAGGCCTGCCGAGGCTGAGCGCGAGTTGCTCACCCCAGGTGCGCGCCACCACGTCAAGTCCCGTTCCCGCTGCCAGTACCAGCGTTACCGTGATTGTTTTTGATGGGTAGTCCGCTACCTGCGCTGCTGCCGTTGCGCAATGCAGTGCCAGTGCCAGGCTTGCCAACGCGTAGCGGCTGCGCAGCATGTTCAGCGGCCGCCGATGTCGTTCAGTGATGCTTGGATTCGTTCGGCAAGCCGTGCACGCCAAGGTGCCGCGTGCTCGAAGTTGGGGCGCGCGCGGCACATCGCTTCAGTCTGCTGGTAAATGGCTTCATCGCTCAGTGACAGGTCTAGCGCTTCCCCACAAGGTTGCGGCGTGTACCACGGGCTGTCCACATAGAGCTCCAGCGGATTGCCTTCGATGTCGCGGATGTAAATCGACCACGCGTTACCGTGGTTGATCGGCGTGCCGTCGTTGCATCCCGCGGCCGCCAGCCGCGCCTGCGCGCGGCGCATGTCGGCGAGACTCGCGCAGTGAAACGAAATTTGATTGATGGCCGAGCCGCGTCCGCCGCCGCGAAACGGGCCTTTCTCGATCGCGCCCTCGGTGCGCCCGGAACAGAGGATGAACTGGTGATGCTCACCCGGATCCAGCGTCATGAACACGATATGGCGGTCGCCGGGCGGTGGCACGTAACCGCGATCCGCCACCACCATGCCCATCACCTGCGTGTAGAAATTTTCCATGCGCGTGATGTCGAAACAATTCACGCCAAAATGGCCGAATCTTATAGCTTGGGTTGTCATAGGGGATGGAGGTTTTGAGATTAAAGATACAGCACTATTGTAGCGTGCGCTGTGCGCACGATCAGCTCATAATAGTTTACGTTTCCAGCGGCAGTCGCACCGCCTGCCCTGTCGCCACCGAGCGCTCAATCGCAATGGTCGTTTCGAGATTGATGCGCGCCTGCGCTGGCGTGGTGTGACAGATCGGCGCGCCGGTGACCAGATGATCGAGCCAGGCGCGGGTTTCGTTGCCGAGCGAGCCCCAGAAATTGCCCATCGCCCAGTCGCCCGCGGAATTGCTGCCGAGGAACGCCATATTGAGTTTGTGGCCCGGCACGTAGGGATGCGGCACGCCCTGCTCGGTGAACAGCAGATGATCCTTGTGATCGTCGTCGATCAGCATGGTGCCTTCGGTGCCGAGCAGTTCAACGCGGTCGGATTGGCCTTGCGTTGGAAACTGCGCCGGCAGTGCATAGCTGATACCAAAGTTGAGCACTGCGCCGTCGGCAAAGGTGACGATGGCCCAGGTGGCGTCGTGACAGTCAAAACCGGCGGCTTTGAAAATACCGTGCTGGCCGCGCGCCACCACTTCGACTGGCCGGTTGCCTTCGAGAAACCAGCACATCAGGTCGACGTAGTAGGTGAGCACGTCGAGCACCGGCGTCGCATGGGGGTCGCGCTTCAATATCTGAAACGTCTGCGCACGCGAGTTGTAGACGCGTGCCAGCCCGCTGATCACCGTGCCCAGGCGGCCCTGCACCATTTGCTCTTTAGCGCGCAGAAAACATTCCTTGTAGCGGCGGCTGTAGCCAAAGCGCAGCGTGCCGTTGGTTTTTGCCAGGGTTTCGAGAATTTCGTCGGCGGTTTTCAGTGTCAGTCCGATCGGCTTTTCGCACAGTACCGGTTTGCCCAGCGCGAGTGCGCGCTGGATCGGCCCGGCATGTTCCTGCTCCGGCGTGGAGACGAACACCGCATCTACATCCGGGTGCTCAATGGCGGCATTGTTGTCGCTGGTATGAAAATGCGCCCCCGACAGTTCGGCCAGCGCTTGCGCCTTGGCCGGATCGATATCCGACACCGCGAGAAATTTTACCGACGGATGCATGCTGGAGAGCCGCGCGCGCAAGGTGCCGATGCGACCGCAGCCGATGACTGCGACGCCTAATCCATTTTTTGCCACAATACTTCTCCCATTAATTGCTTATTCGAGTTAGCCCGCGATCTTCAAATGCTTGATCTCCGCCGTGCCGCCTTGCGCCTCGTCGAGCAACTGAAAGATGTCGGTGCATTCCTTGGCGATGGCGTCGGCGATGTCGTTCAGCATTTTCAGGCCCTTGGCGGCGGTGGCGTGTTCGGGGGAGCCGTACCAGCCAGTCTCGGCGATGGTTTTGATGTCGCGCAGCACGGGTTGATAACTGCGCGTGCGGCGCAGCCGGTCCCATTTGCGGCCGTGCGAGTGGTCGGATGAATAGTCGATGCGGTCCAGATGCACGAGGTCGGGTTGATACGCCAGTACCGCCAGTGCTTCGATCTCGCCGCCGTGGGTGAGGCCGCCGCAGTCGTGGCCGTACAGTTCGGCGGCGACATAACAGGCCTGCACCACAATCACGCTCATGCCGACCTCGCGATGCAGTTTTTCAGAGGCGATGGCGAGCGACGGAATATTGCCTTCGTGCCAATTAAGCACCAGGCAGTACTTCGCGCCGTGCTGGGCGGTGGATGCGCAGGTCTCCACCACTACGCGCTGGTAGGTCTCGGGCGATAGGGTGATGGTGCCTTCGAACGGCATGTGCATGGGTGTCACGCCCAGCGGGCCGCCGGGCAGCACCAGGCCGTCCATGCGCTCGGCCACCGCATGGCCGATGACATTGGCGGCATAGATGTCGGTGCCGGTGGGCAGGTGCGGGCCGTGTTGCTCGACACTGCCCGCCGGCAGTATCACCAGCGGGTTTTTCCTCAACTGCGCGGCGATTTCCGGCTGCGTGAGATCGATGAAGTAGCGGGTGGGCAGCAGGCTCATTTTCCAGCTCCAGTTGCGGAAACGTTGCGGGTTTCGGTCACGATATCGGCGATTTTTACCACGCACCCCTGTTGCTCGATAGAGCGCAGTGCCGCATACACCATCGCCACCGCCACGTTGCCATTGTGCGCGGTGAGTTCGCCGGGCTTGCCGCTAACGCAACTGTCGGCAAACATTTCGAGCTCGGCGCGGAACATATCGCTTTCCGGGACGGTGATTTCCTCGCGCTTTGCCCAGCCGTCCTTGCCGCGCTGGATGTAGAGTACCGACGCCTTGTGCAAGAGATGCGGCGTGTCCCAGGTGCCGAAGTCGATTTCGTAATGCATCAGGCCCTTCGAGCCGAACACGCGCACGCTGAAAATACCGGGGGAGGTCCAGCTTGAGCCGACGTAACCGAGTTTGCCATCGGCGAAACGGATGGTGGTCATCGACTGGTCGTCGACTTCGGCGCCTACCGGCGAGAGCTTCGATGACATCGACGACACTTCCGTCACCGCGCCGCCGAGCAGATGCAGTACATCGAACTGGTGGATGCACAATTGTGACAGATTGCCGCCGGGCGCGCGATCCTTGTACCAGCGCCAGGTGCTGGGCGTGAGTTCGAGCGCGCGTTCATTGGAGAAATTGGCTTCCAGCAACGCGACACGTCCCAGTTCGCCGCGGTCGATATAGTCCTTGATGAGGCGTATGCCCGCCATCAGCCGTGCGCTGTGGCCTACGGTGACGGTGATGCCGTATTGCTGTTCGAGCGCCTCGATGGCAAGGCCGTCTGCGAGCGTCTGCGCAATGGGCTTTTCGGTGTAGACATGCTTGCCGGCCTGGGCGACTTGTATAGCCAGCGGCAGATGCTGCTCGTTGGGTACGGTGAGTATCACGCCTTTGATATCCGGGTTCGACAGCATGCTTTGCATGTCAGGCACTGCCGGCACGCCGAATTCCGTGGTGAATTCGTTGCGCTTGTCCAGCGAACGGCTGTAGGCGGCGACAATGTGTAATTTGTCTGATTTGCCGGATACCGCCCGGGTTAGTACTTTGGCCCAGCGGCCTAGGCCGACGATGCCCATTTTGACGGGACTGCTCATGCAAAAACTCCTAATGTAGATGTCGTGAACGCAAGCAGGCCGCATTAAAGCATAGTCTGTAGCCGTTGCAGCTTGGGGTGAGCTTGCGAACCTCAACAAACCCATTAACCGCGGACTACACGGAACACACGGACAAATCCTGCTTGCTGTTCTTTCCACGTATTCCGTGTGTTCTGTGGTTGAAATCGTTTGATCTTGGAGTTCCTTTGTCACCCCAACCGGCAGGCAGGGACTGGGTTGCGTTAGCGCAGTGCGTGCCTGATACTCGCGTGGGTTATTTTCTTGCCCCGTTTGTGATTAGCGGCCGCGGCGTGCCACAACTGATGCCCTGTCGGATCGCTGATGTGATCGTGGTCGATTCATTGAGGAGTAGTTAAATGCAATTAAAACAAATGCTTACGTTTTGCCTGGCGCCTGCGGTCTGCATCAGCGCCGCCACCGCACAAACCTTCCCCACACGCGCCATCCGCGCCGTCGTGCCCTATGCGCCGGGCGGTTCCACCGACGTGGTGATGCGCATACTCGCGCCGCGCATGAGCGAAATTCTCGGCCAACAGGTGATTGTTGAAAATCGTCCCGGCGGCTCCTCCACCATCGGTCTGGACATCGCGGCGAAATCGCAGCCCGACGGCCATACTGTCGGCATCGCTAATCTCACGTTTTGCGCGAACCCGAGCCTGATCAAAAAAATGCCTTTCGATTCGGAAAAGGATTTGCTGCCGGTGTCGCTGATGTCGGTAGTGACGCTGGTGCTGTCGGTGCATCCGTCGGTGCCGGCGAAATCGGTGAAGGAATTGATTGCTTTGGCCAAGGCCCAACCGGGCGTGTTGAATTACGCGTCGGCAGGCAATGTCAGCGCCAATCATTTGGCCACCGAGCGCTTTAGCTCGATGACCGGCATCAAGATGACGCACGTGCCGTACAAGGGCGGCGGGCCGGCGGTGATCGCGCTGCTGTCCGGAGAAACGGGGTTGTTGTTCGCTACCATTCCGTCGTCACTGCAACATTTCAAAAGCGGCAAGCTGCGCGCGCTCGGCGTGACCACCCTCAAACGCAGCGTCGCATTGCCCGAGGTGCCGAGCATTGCCGAGTCCGCGGTGCCGGGCTTTGAGGCGAACGAGTGGAACGGTGCGCTGGTGCCCGCAGGCACGCCGCGCGCGGCAATTGATCGCCTGTATCAGGCCATCGCCAAGTCGGCGGCGATTCCCGAAGTGCGTGAGCGCATCATTACGCTGGGTGCCGAACCGGTAGCCAATACGCCGGAGGATTTTGCCGCGTTCATCAAGCGCGAATTCGGCACCTGGGCGAAGATTATCAGGGAAGTGGGGATCAAGGTAGAGTAATGCCGTGGGGCACTGCGAGCAAACCAATCAACGGCTCGGCAAAGGCATCATTCAAAGTCATTATTGGCGGCCGTGTCTTTGCCGTGCGTTCACCCTAGAAAAAGCATTTAGCCACAGAGCCTCCCAATCCCGCGCGCGGGCCAGGCGGTCGCAAAGAAACATGGGGCGGGGTAGTGAATGATAGCGTTTTGTTTCTTGTGAGGGGCAACCCTCAACCACCTCGTCATGCTGGCGTAGGCCAGCATCCAGTACGTTTCTGGACCCCGGCGTACGCCGGGGAGACGAGCGTTGTTGGTATCAGTAATCCTAGAAAAAGCATTTGGCCACAGAGTGAATAATAGCGTTTTGTTTCTTGTGAGCACACAGAGTTTACAGAGGTCAATCAACAAGTTGGAGCGATGGTCCCTCTCCCCAAACAGGTGCGTGTGACGAGCGCGTGCAAGCACCGGTTTTCTCTGTGTTCCTCGGTGCTCTCTGTGGCTGAGCGGCCGGTTTTAAGTTCACTCCACCTTTTCGAAATCAATGCGCTCGTTGACCGGCAGCCCCTGCAAATAACGGCGCAGACAATCCAGCCCCATTTCGACCGCGCCCAGACGTACCCAGTCGCGGCCACCGACGATGCGGCTGCGACGTGATTGAACATTGTCGGCGGTCGCTATGGCCAGGCACACAGTGCCCGCGAACTCAATGCGATCCGCGCCTTCATCCAGATCAACCAGCACCACCAGCGCGTGCGTGGCTAGGGTATGCGCCAGCGCAGCGCGCGCCACCACTGCGGCGGTTTCTTGGGTGATGGCGGCAGGCACCTCTTGCATCCCGGTCGCGGCGCACACCTCGGACAGCTCGCGTGCCACTATGCCCCGGCGCACGATTTTTTCCGCGCCCGGCAGATGCGCAATGCGCGACGCGATTTGTCCGCTGGTGAAGGACTCCACCAGCGTCAGCGTGCCGTTGCGACTCGCCAGTTCGGCCAGCACCACACCTTCCAGCGTGCGGTCATCTTCAGCCAGAATAAAGTTGCCCAAGCGTTTGCGCACTTCGCTTTCCACCGGCGCCAAGGCGCGGCGAATGGCGTCGATGTCGGCGCCGCGCGCCGTGAGTTTGGTTTCCAGTTGCGGGTAATGCGCTCTGAAGCCCAGCTTTACACTGCCGTCCGGCGCCAGCGCTTCCACCCCGGCGAGCAAGGTATCCGCGTGCGACTCGCCGATGCCGTAGGAGTGAAAGCGCTTTAAAAACACCGCCGTCTGTTTGCCGGCTTTGGCCAGCAGGCGCGGAATGATCTGCTCTTCCAGCATGCGGCGCAATTCACGCGGCACACCGGGGGTGAAATAAAAACGCGCTTTGCCGATAGTCACCGCGAAGCCGCAGGCGGTGCCGATGGGGTTGTCCAGCACCTCTGCACCCGCTGGCAGCAGGGCCTGTTTTTTATTGTTGGGTGGCATCACGCGCGCGCGTTTGGCGAAATACGCTTCCATCGTCGCCAGCCATGCTTCATTGAGCGCGAGCGCAACGCCCGCGGCCTTGGCGGCGATTTCCTGCGACAGATCGTCCACCGTCGGGCCGAGTCCGCCGTTGACGATTACCGCATCGGCACGCTGGCCGGCGAGTTGAAACGCGAGCAACAGGCTGTCGCGATCATCACCCACCGTGGTTTCCCACGTCAGTGTCAGGCCGAAGTCTTCGAGCTTCTGGCTGATGTAACTGAAGTTGCTGTTGACGATTTTTCCGGTGAGAACTTCGTCGCCGGTGCAGATGACTTCGATATGCATAAATGTGTTTTTAGAGTAAGGCTCGGTCAGCCGATTATTGCTTTTCGCTATAGTAGCGCCCCACCAATTCCACTTCATGCTTCGACCCCAGTATCACACCCTGACGCTGATGCAATTTGTAAGGCTGCACATCCATGATGCGCTGCGGGCCGTTGATGGCGGCGCCGCCGGCTTGCTCGACGATGAAGGACATGGGGTTGGCTTCGTAGAGCAGCCGCAAACGGCCTTCGGTGTGTTTGGCGTCGACCGGATACATGAAAATGCCGCCGCGCGTCAGTATGCGGTACACGTCCGCCACCATCGATGCCACCCAGCGCATATTGAAATCCTTGCCGCGCGGCCCGGTTTTGCCTTCGAGACATTCGTTGATGTAGCGTTTGATGGGCGGCGTCCAGTTGCGCATGTTTGACATGTTGATGGCGAACTCCTGCGTGTCGGCAGGAATCTCGATTTTCTCCTGCGTCAGTATCCAGCTACCCGTGTCGCGATCCAGCGTGAAGCCGACACTGCCGTTGCCGACGGTGAGCACCAGTATCGTCGCCGGACCGTAGACCGCGAACCCCGCCGCCACTTGTTTGGCGCCCGGCTGCAGGAATGCTTTTTCATCCGGGTCACGCACACCCTCGGGGCAACGCAGCACCGAGAAAATCGTGCCCACCGACACATTGACATCAATATTCGACGAGCCGTCGAGCGGATCGTACACCAGCAGATATTCGCCCTTGGGATAATGCTGCGGAATCGACAACGGCAAATCCATTTCTTCGGAAGCCATCGCTGCGAGGTGGCCACCCCATTCGGTGGCTTCCACCACCACGTCGTTGGCGATCACGTCGAGCTTTTTCTGCGCCTCACCCTGCACGTTGTCGGTGCCGGCCCCCCCCAGCACACCGGCCAGCGCACCTTTGCTGATGGCGTTGCTGATGGACTTGCAGGCGCCTGCAACCACTTCGATCAGCAGGCGCAGGTCCGCCGAAACGACATCCTGTTTGCGTTGCTGTTCGACCAGATATTGTGTCAATGTGACGCGGCGCATGGAGACTCCTGTCTATAGAATGGCGGATTATCCGTTTTCCGCAGGTGTTTTGCACCTCCATGAAAAAGCTGGTCCTCATCGGCGGCGGCCATGCGCATGTGGAGGTACTGCGCCAATTCGGCCTGCGCAAGGCGCAGGGCGTGGACATCACGCTGGTCAGCCCCGCTCGATACACGCCGTATTCCGGCATGCTGCCGGGACTGGTGGCAGGGCACTACACGTTTGAGCAATGCCACATCGATTTGCAGCCGCTGGCGGATTTCGCCGGCGCGCGACTGGTATTGGCGGCTGCACATACGCTGGACGCGGCACGACGCGTGCTGACCCTGAGCGATGGCCGCACGCAAGATTACGAGGTGGCCTCCTTCAATGTGGGTTCCGCATCGATCGCGCACGGCGTGCCCGGTGTCGCCGCACACGCGATGGCGGTAAAGCCGGTAGCCGATTTTCTGGCGGCGTGGGAAACGCTCATCGCTCGCGTGCGCGCGGGCGATGTGCGATCGATTGCGGTGGTGGGCGGGGGCGCTGCGGGTGTCGAGATACTGCTGGCGATGCACTACCATTTTGCACAGCTGCAGCCGCGCCCGCAATTGGACTACTGCCTGATTACCGATACCGCGCAGTTGCTGCCGCAGCATGCGCGCGGCGTGCGCGCCGTGCTCGAACGCAGTCTCGCGCGCAAAGGCGTCACGTTGCATCGCGCGTCGCGGGTGACCCGGGTAGCAGCCAATGCGCTGAGCGTCAGCAGCGCCGGCAACGCTGAACAGCGCCTCGCCGCCGATGCCGTGGTGTGGGTCACCGGCGCCGCTGCGCCGGGGTGGCTGGAGCACAGCGGGCTAGCCTTGAACCATGCCAAATTTATAAATGTAAACAAAACCTTACAATCCTCCAGCCATGAGAGCGTGTTTGCCGTGGGCGACTGTGCCACGGTCGAAGCGGTGGTGTATCCGAAGTCGGGCGTGTACGCAGTACGGCAGGGCCCAGTGCTGGCGCAGAATTTGCGGCGCGCGCTCAGTGGCGATGCTGCGTTGCTTGCATACACCCCACAAAAGCGCGCGCTGGCCTTGATCAGCAGCGGCGAGCGTCATGCCATCGCGTCGTGGGGGCCGTGGTCATGTCGCGGCAACTGGGTATGGCGCTGGAAGGATGGCATTGATCGGGCGTTCATGGCGAAGTATGGTAATTTCCCGCTGTAATGCGATACCACAATGGCATGTTGCCCGTTGGAGATAGATCATGAGTCTGCCGTTATTGCCCACCACGCTCATCGGCAGCATGCCCAAGCCGGGCTGGTTGACATCCGAGTGGTTCAGCATCACCGAAAAATGGCGGCTGTCGGGCACAGCACTGGCAGAGGCCTTCGACGATGCGACACGGCTTGCGCTTGCCGATCAGGAGCGCGCGGGCATCGACATCGTATGTGACGGCGAACAGCGCCGCCCGACGCATTTCAGTTATTTTCTGGCGCAGCTTCACCACGTCGATTTCGTCAATCTCGGAGAGCGCAGGCGGCGCGGCGGCAAAGCGCTGTCGCAGGTGCCGCGCGTTACCGGGCCGGTTTCGCTGCGCACGCATCACACGCTGAACGATTTTCACGCCCTGCGCAAACTGACCCAGCGGCCGATCAAAATGACGCTGCCCGGCCCCTGCACGCTGGTCGATGGCGTGGCCGATCACTATTACGGCGACGAACGCACGCTGGCATTTGCGTTTGCCGACGCGCTCAATCAAGAAATTCGCGCGCTGGCGGAGGCGGGCTGCGACATGGTGCAAATCGACGAACCGTCGATCACGCGCCTGCCGCAGCAAGTGCATACCTGGGGCGTGCAAGCGATGGATCGCGCATTCGAAGGCGTTACGGTGAAGACTTGCGTGCACGTGTGTTACGGCTATCGTTCACGCCAAAGCGGGGGCAAAGAATGGAAACATGGCTACGACGAAATTTTGCCGGCGCTTGCTCAGGGCAAGGCGCAGCAATATTCGCTCGAATTCGCCGAACCGGATTTGCCCGCCAAGCTGCTGCAAATGCTGCCAGGGAAAATTATTCAGTTGGGGGTGATCGATGTCGGGCGTGAGGAGATTGAAACACCGCACATCGTGGAAAAGCGGCTGCGCGCGGCGTTGGAAGTGGTGCCAGCGGAGCGGCTGATCGCAGCCCCCGATTGTGGTTGCGGCGCGTTGCCGCGTGAGGTGGCACGGGCCAAGTTGCACGCGCTGGTGGAGGGCGCGCGCAGGGTGCGCGCGTATTTGCAATCTTGATGATAAGTATACAAAAGGACGTAGCTTAAAATGCATTTTCTGTTTGTGATACTGCTGCTGTGCGCCACCGTGGCGCAAGCGCAATCGTTTCCGACCAAAAGCATCCGCATTGTCGGCATCGCCACACCCGGCACCTCCAGCGATGTGATTGGGCGCACCATCAGCGAGCCGCTGTCGCGCCAGTTGGGGCAATCTATCGTCGTCGACAATCGCGGCGGCGCGGGCGGCACCATTGCCGCGGGCATCGTGGCGCGCAGTGAGCCCGATGGGCATACGCTGCTGCTCACCGCGTCGGCGCAATCGGGGATGACGTGGTTCTATGCCAATCTGCCCTTCGATCCGGTCAAGGATTTTGCCGCGGTGGCGACGCTGGCGGAATTGCCCAGCGTGCTATTGGTGCCGCCCCAGCGCAACTGGTCGACGTTGAAGGACTTGATCGCCGCCGCAAAATCCAGGCCCGGTGGCTTGAACTTTGCGTCCGGCGGCGTCGGCAGCGGCACGCATTTGCATACCGAAAAACTCATGATGGGCGCTGGCATCACGGCCAACCACGTGCCGTTTAAGGGCACGACAGAAGTGCTGGTGGAACTGGTCGCGGGCAGGCTCGACTGGATTTACATGCCGGCGGGGACCGCGGTGCCGCTACTGAAGGATGGGCGGCTGAAGGGCCTGATCGTGAGCGCCAAATCGCGCATGGCGCAACTGCCCGACGTGCCCACAGCCGCGGAAGCCGGTATGCCGGAAGGCGAACATTCATTCTGGATAGGCATACTCGCACCCCGTAAAACGCCGCGCGCGGTGATCAGCAAATTACACCATGAAATCACGCGCACCTTCAGACTGCCTGAAGTGCGCGAACGCTACCGGCAACTGGGGGCGGAGGAGTTCACGTTGAAACCAGCGGAGTTTGACGCGTTTCTCGCGGCGGATACGGTGGCGATGGGTCGTATTGTGACGGCGGCGAAGATCAAACCGCAGTAACGGACATGACACCTTCCATCCTTCCCAGCTTAGTCGATGCGAACGCCTGATGCCTTGATTACTTTCGCGTATTTCGCAATCTCGGACTTGATGTATGCGCCATAGGCTTCCGGCGTCGGCAGCGTAAAGGGAAATATCCCCAATCCAGCCAGTCGTTCCCTGACGTCGGGCAACTCAAGCGCGCGATTGATTCCAGAATGCAGCTGGGTCACGATGGCCTTGGGCGTGCCGCGCGGTGCCTGGAAGCCGTACCAGTTGTCCACGGCGAACCCGGGCACGCCGGCCTCCGCGATGGTGGGCAGGTCCGGAAATTCGCCGACGCGTTTTGCGAAAGTTATCGCAAGCGGCCGTATTCTGCCCGCTTTCATGCTGGCCAGCGCAGTAGACACCGTCGCGAAGATGAGCTGAATATTGCCGCCAACAAGATCGATCATCGCCGGTGCGCCGCCTTTGTAAGGGACGTGCTGCATCTTCACGCCCGCGAGCGTGCTGAAAAGCTCTCCCGCGAGATGATCCGCAAAACCCACGCCGGAGGAGCCATAGTTGAGCTTTCCAGGATGCGCCTTGGCGTGCGCGATGAACTCTTCCACTGATTTCACCGGTAACGACGGATGCACGGCGAGAACGTTCAGCGCGGACACCGCGCGCGCGACAGGAACGAAATCCTTGACGGGATCGTAGGGAAGCTTGCTGTACAGGCTGGGATTCACCGCGACCGGCCCGATCGTGCCCAGGACCAGGGTATAGCCTCCGCATTGGCGTTCGCCGCGATGACCATGCCCACAATGCCGTTACCGCCTGGGCGGTTGTCCACGATCACTTGCTGGCCCCACGCCTCGGTCAGCTTCTGGCCAATGGCGCGCGCTGTGATGTCAGCGCCACCGCCGGGAACGACGGTGATGATGATGCGGATCGGCCTAGCGGGATATCCGTCCGCAGCCTGCGCAAGGACGGAGAACAAGATCAAGCATAACGTTAGCCACTCGCGCATGAGATTTATCTCTTTGAAGAGAAGATTGTATTAAGGCTAGTCGATAATTGTCAAGAGAGATAGGGTCAGGCCTTGACTATTGCCTGCTTTCTCTGAAGAATAGACGCCATGGCCCGTCCACTCAGAATTGAATTTCCCGGCGCGCTCTATCATGTTACTTCCCGTGGTGATCGACGCGAACCGATTTTCGAGGGCGACGAAGACCGGCATAATTTTCTGACCGTTGTGGGTCAGGCAATGGAGCGTTTCGACGCAACCGTGCTTGCGTACTGCTTGATGGATAATCACTATCACATCGTCGTCCACACGCGCCGCGCCAACCTGTCGCGGCTGATGCAACAACTCAACGGCGTTTATACCCAAGCCTACAATCGGCGGCACAAAAAATTAGGGCATCTGTTCCAAGGACGATTCAAAGGCATTCTGGTCGATCAAGATGCCTACCTTCTGGAAGTTTGCCGCTACGTCGACCTTAATCCTTTACGTGCACGCATGGTGCGCGACCCCGGCAATTGGCCGTGGAGCAGTTATGGCGCGCATATCGGACGCAGCGCGACGCCAGCATGGCTGGATAGTGCGGCGGTACATGGCTATCTCTTGGGACGCGACGTCCTCACCATTGCCGACAGGCGCAAGGCAGAGCAGCGTTATGTTGCATGGGTCGCGGCAGGCAAGGGCGTAAAGCTGTGGGACGAGGTGCTGGCGCAACAGATATTTCTGGGTGGCCCGGAATTTGTCGAGCGCATGCAGGCGTTGGCCGATCTTGATCCAGTTGCCGCGAAAGATATTCCGCGAAATCAGCGGCGTGCGTCGCCCAAGCCGATCCAGTATTACCTGGATAAAAACAAAGATCGTGACGCTGGGATACTCGCGGCAGTACGCGACGGCCAGTACAGCATGACGGGTATAGCGACAGCACTAAAACTATCCGTGTCGCGAGTGAGCCGTATCGTGAAAAAATTGGGATCGAAGGCAAAAGACTAGGCCTGACCGTTAACTTTTCAGTGGAGCAGGTCGCATCATGAAAGCATGGCGCAATCCGAACATCGTCTCATTCGCGCACGCCGTGGATAATTTTGTCTTGGGCAAAGATACACCGCGCGATTTTCTGGAACGCTGTATCGCCAACGTTGAACTGAAAGAATCGCAGGTGCAGGCCTTTGTCACGCTGGATCTGCAAGCCGCGCGCAAAGCCGCCGACGCGTCGACCCAACGCTACCAGGCTGGCCAACCGCTGTCGATGGTCGATGGCTGCCCGGTCGGCATCAAGGACATCATTGCCACCAGCGATATGCCTACACAGATGAACAGTCCCTTCTTCAAAGGCTGGAACTCAGGCCAGGACGCAGCCTGCGTGCATGCACTACGCCGCGGCGGCGCGATCATTTTCGGCAAGACCGTGACCACCGAATTTGCAGTCGGTTATTCAGGCCCGACCACCAACCCGTTTGATGCGGCGCGCACCCCTGGCGGATCGTCCAGCGGTACTGCGGCCAGCGTCGGTGGCGGCATGATCCCGGTCGGGCTCGGCACCCAGACCCAGGGCTCGACACTGCGGCCGGCATCCTACTGTGGCGCGGTGGGATTCAAGTCGACGCTGGGTGCGCTGCACATGGCGGGCATCCATCCGCTTTCGCCCACCAGCGATCATCTGGGCATCATAGGCGCTACGTTGGGTGACGTGTGGCGCGTGGCGTCGCAGATTTCTCTGGGTATCGGCAGTCCGGGCTACGGTTTTCTGGACGGAGCAGCCGAGCAGCTGCCGCCACCAGCGAAGCCAAGAAAGCTTATCCGACTCTACACACAGGGTTGGAAGGAAATCGATGGTTCGACCGAGCAGGTGTTCGAGGCAACGCTGCAAGCGCTGCAGGCGGCAGGCGTTGAGATTGTCGGTAAAGAGGATGATCCGCGGATCGCCGCTTTTGAGGACGCGATGGCTCGCGATGTCGATGGCGCGCTCGATATCGTTGCCTACGAAATGCAGTGGCCATACCGTGACTATGTGGCTCGCCACGGCAAATTGGTCGGCCAGCGCATCCGCGGTCTGCTGGAGCGCGCCAGCCAGATCACGCCCGCCGGGTATGTGGCGCTGCTGGAGAAGCGCCGTGCTATCCGCGCGCACTGCGTGGATCTGGCAAAAGCAGTAGGCGCCGATGCCTATGTGACGCTGGCGGCATCGAGTCCGGCGCCCCTGGGTCTGGAATTCAGCGGCAGCCGCAGTTTCATCGTGCCGGGGTCATGGCTGGGCTTCCCTGCGTTTTCGTTACCGCTGATGGAAGCGCAGGGACTGCCTTTGGGCCTGCAGTTACTCGGACTGCCTGATCATGACGGCCGCTTGTGCGCCACTGCGCATTGGATGATGCGGGCGTTTTCGGTGGCCTGAGTTCTACTGCGTATGGGCAAGCCCCACCGCCTTGATCACGCGCGACCACTTGGCGGCTTCCGCCTTGATGAATGCAGCGAACTGTTGCGGGCTGCTGGCGATCGGCTCGGCACCCTGCTGAATCAGATAGTCGCGTGTTTCCGGCACCTGCAGTATGCGCGTGACTTCTTGCTGCATGCGATTGACGATATCAGCCGGGGTGCCGGTGGGGGCGAGAATGCCGCTCCAGCCGGAAATTGTCATATCGCGATAACCGGCTTCAACCATGGTCGGCGCATCGGGAAACGCTGCCGAGCGCTTTTCGCCCATAGTGGCGAGCAGGCGCAGACGTCCGTTACGCACATACGGTGCGAAGGCCTGCATCGGCGTCATCATCACGCCGATTTCGCCGCCCAGCACAGCCACCAGCGACGGCGTCTCGCCCTTGAACGGCACATGCAGCAGTTGGGTGCCGCTGCTCTGGGCAAATAATTCAGCGGTCAGATGTGTCATGTTGCCGGCTCCGAAGGAGCCATAACGCATTTCACCGGGCAGTTTTTTTGCCAGTGTGGCCACGTCTTTGACCGAGCGCGCAGGCAGCGCCGGATTGACCACGAAACCAAAGGTGTTGGTCGAGGTCTGGATCACCGGCGCGAAATCGCGAAAGGTATCGTACGGCAGATTCTTGTAAATAAACAGGTTCAGTACGATAGATCCCGGCCAGCCCATGGCGAAGGTGTAGCCGTCGGGCTTGGCCTTGGCCGCGCTTTCCAGGCCGATGATGCCGTTGGCGCCAGGGCGATTTTCGACAATGAATTGTTGGCCGTAGCTGTCGCTCAGCTTGCGTGCGACGATGCGCGTCAGCAGATCCACACCGGAGCCCGCCGCCTGCGCAACCACAATGCGTACCGGGCGCTCCGGATAGCCCGCTGGGCGGGATTGCGCGTGTACCGTGGTGAGCGACCCCAACGCAGCCGCCACCGCGAGCGCAGCGTGGGTGAGACAGGAAAAACGCGATGCTTTCATCGGGGAGCTCCAGAGTCTATGCGTATATTATGCTGCCAGATAACTGCCCAGCAAGCGACCATAGCCCGGTATGCTGGTGCGGCAACCGATTTTTTTCAGCGCGTCCCAGATGCACACGCAGTTGTTGGTCAGCACGGGTTTCCCAAGATTGTCTTCAAGCCGCCCAGCGATGCTCATGGTCGGCCAATTGCCGCCGGGAATGATCACAGCTTCGGCTTCCGCACGATCGGCACGGCGGCCAAAGGTATAGGCCGATTCGGGGTCGACGCGGCCCAGCTCGGTATTCTGCACATAGCCCATCACCTCGCTGTGGACCACTTCAAAACCGTTTTCCACCAGAAAATTAACCAAGGTGACGTTGATCGCCTCGCTCCACGGCGCAGCGATAGCCACGCGCTTGATGCCGAGCGCTGTGAGCGCATGGCGGAACGCCGTGGCTGCGGTGGTCGCCGGTTTACCGGAAGCCTTTTCCATACGCTCGATCAGTTTCTCATCGTAGCCCTTGCCCAACGCCACGCTGGCGGCGGCAATACCGAGTACGATCACATCGACATCGGCATCGGCGAGCTTGCGGCTTTCAAATTCGAGTTCCTCCACCGAACGCATCACCGTATCGGCGTCGATGCGCGACCACGATAGGCGGCCGGTGTGCAGCGACACAAAGCTGGGCAGCGCTTGTGAAAATTCCGGCTCCTGCGTGGAGTTCGACGACGGCACCAGCAGGCCGTAGCGGTGCGTTTTGTGTATATAAGTCAAAGGTATCCTGTGGAAGGGAAAGGGGCAGATCTTGCCTTTTGCCCCCAGCTTTGCGAGCAACCTGCTCGCCCGCGATACGGAAAGCCTGGCGCCAAGAACTAGCCCTGCAGACTGTGATTTCTCAGGGAGTGTTACACGTGTTGGATTTTATTATATTTTTTAGCGTTCGTTGCGTTCGCTGCTCACTTGACCGTCATTCCCAGATCTTTTACCAGCCGCGAGAAAATATCGATGTCCGCGCGCAGATTTTTCTCGTGCTCCTCCGGTGTGGCGGGCGCGATGAAAAAGCCCATGTTTTGCAAGCGCGTTTTGACTTCGGGCAGCGCGAGATTGCGCGCCATTTCCTTGCTGATCTGCTGACGGATCGCACGCGGCGTGCCGGCGGGCGCGAGCCAGGCTTGCGAACCATCGCGTCCCCAGCCCGGTGCCACCTCCGACGCCGTCGGCACCTCCGGCAATAGCGGCGAGCGTTGCGGCGTCGCCACCACCAACGGAACGAGCTTGCCGTCCTTGATCAACGGCAGTGCCACCATCAGCCCCGGTGCGCCGAACTGCACGCGATCGGCCACGATCTCGATCACATATTCCACCTGGCCCTTGAACCCCACATGCTGCGCGCGAATGCCGACGGCATTGCGGAAACGCTCGGTACTCAGATGCGTCGAGGTGAGCGCGCCGGTGGAGCCGAAAAAGATTTTGCCGGGCCGCGCGTGGGCGTAGGCTATGAGCTCCTTCACGGTCTTCACCCCCAGCGCAGGCGACACCACAATCACCTGTGTGCCGTAACCGATCTCGCCCACCGTGGCAAAATCCTTCAGCACGTCGTATTGCAGATGGGCGCCGGTGACCGCGCTGATCGGGAATGAGCCAGAGGTCGCCAGCAGCGTATAGCCGTCGGGCGCGGCCTTGGCAACGAGGGTTGCGGCGAGTGTGCCGCCGGCGCCGGGGCGCGGCTCGATGACGATGGGCTGGCCCCAGGCTTCGCCCATGCCCTGCGTGATGATCCGCGCGAGGATGTCGCTGGTGCCCCCGGCGGAAAACGCCACCACTACACGTATCGGCTTGAGCGGAAATTTCTGCTGGGCACGCGCCGTGCCGGGTAGTGCGAGCACAGTCGCCAGTGCAACCGCTGCAGCCATTGCGGTGCCTGCGGCAGGTGTTTTAGGCAGCGAAGAACTTGAACGTGGCGATAAGGTTTTCACGATGTGCCCTTGCGTCGAGTCTCGTCAAACTTCCCCCACGGGCAATCTATCCCTCGTCCGGCGCAGCGTCAACCGCGAGAAGTTTTGCCAAGCCTGCTTGCGCAGGCGTAACGGTGGGCACGCCCGGCAGCAGTGCGACCGTCGCAACTTTGCCGAGGGCTCCGCTATTCAAAAAAGAAACGCCCCACTTTCACGCCGGTTACCCACGGCTGGTCGCTGTTTTCAACTTCGATACGAAATTCGACTTCAACCCGCAAGGAACCATCGGGCCGCTCTGCAATGGCGAGCAGTGTCGAGCGCGCACGGATACGCGAACCGGTAAGCAGCGGTGACAAAAAGCGGATGCGATCCCAACCCTGATTCAATGAATACTTGCGCGGGTAACGGCTGTAAGGGGATATGGCGCGGCTCAGCCGCGGCATCAGCGCGATGCCCATATTGCCCGGCGCGATGGTGTTTCCAAATGCAGATTGTTGGGCGCGCTCGACGTCGGTGTGTATCCAGCCGGTTTCGCCGCTGAGCTCCACGAAATCATCGATCAGCTTTTGCGTGACGACAAACCACTCGCCAGGCCCGGAATCCTGTCCGATGTCGTTGCGCATGGCTACGAGTACGGCTTGCTTGGACATCATGACGAGTGTGCCCTTGTCCCGGGGGGACGCTTTTCATCCCTCGCCCATCGGCCAAGGGACCGAGGGGGAGGGAATAGGGTTCCTCCCCTTTCAAGGGGGAGGATAGGAGGGGGATGGGGTAACGGAGATTGCTGAAACTGCTATTACCTACACCGGCGTAAACATCGGCACCGACAACCCATTCTCGGTTTTCTTGAATACGACTTTCACCTTTTGTCCAATCTTGACCGCATCCAGATCGCAATCGACGATGTTGGTCATCATCTTGGGGCCTTCGTCGAGCGTGACGTAGGCGATGCAATAGGGCACCGGGCCGCCACGGCGGGTGACGCTGTAGGCGTAGATCACGCCGCTGCCTTTGGTTTGCAGCCACTCCACTTTGTCGCTGAAGCAAAACGGGCACAGCACGCGCGGGTAATGGTGTAGTTCTCCGCAAGCGCCGCATTTCTTGACCAACAACTTGCCTTCGGCGCAGGCATCGAAGTACGGTTTGTCGCCAGGATTCAGCGTCGGGTCGCGCAGTGTTCTGTCTTGTGCTGGGGTAGCCATGTTGTTATTCCCTTTCCATAATCAAGGTGCCGCTGCCATGCCGGTGGCCGAGTGCGCCGCCGGTGCCGTGCGCGAGTGCGAGGTTGCAGTTTTTGACCTGCACCGCGGGATGTGCTTCGCCGCGCAACTGCCGCACCGCTTCGAGGATTTTGGTCATGCCGCCGCGGTTGGCGGGGTGGTTGTTGCACAGGCCGCCGCCGTCAGTGTTAAACGGCAGTTTGCCACTGCCGGCGATGAGATTGCCATCGGCTACGAACTTGCCGCCATCGCCTTTTTTGCAAAAGCCCAGGTCTTCAAGCTGCATCACCACGGTGATGGTGAAGCTGTCATAGATCGATGCGTATTTGATGTCGGCGGGGGTGACACCGGCTTCCTCAAACGCACGCGGGCCGCTCCACGCTGCGCCGGAGTAGGTGAGGTCAACCTTGCCGCCCATCTGGCCTTTCATGGCTTCGCCTGCGCCTATCAGTTTGACCAGCGGCCGCTTGAGGCTTTTGGCGATTTCCGGCTTGCACACGATGACCGCACCGGCGCCGTCGCTCACCACACAGCAATCGAGGCGACGCAACGGGTCAGAAATCATCGGCGAGGCCAGCACCTCCTCGACCGTGACCACATTGCGCAGCATGGCGTTCGGGTTGTGCTGCGCGTGATGCGAAGCCGCCACTTTCACCCACGCGAGTTGTTCGCTGGTGGTGCCGAATTCGTACATGTGGCGCATCGCGCACATCGCATACAAATTGACGGTTACCGGGCCGTAAGGCATTTCAAACGGACCATCGGGCATGTTCGCGCCGCGATCACGCACCTGGGTGCCGGAGCTGCCTTCCGAGTTGGGGCGTCCGGCGAGCGTGACCAGCGCCACGTTGCATTTGCCGGTGGCGATGGCTTGGGCCGCATGCGCGACATGCAACAAATACGAAGTGCCGCCCATGTCGGTGGAATCGATGTGCCGCAACTTCAGGTTCATGTAGTTCGCCATGCTCCAGGGGTTGGCGCCCGGCGCATCACCGGCGCAGAAGTAGCCGTCGATGTCGTTTTTGGTGAGTCCCGCGTCTTCGAGCGCGCCTTTTGCGACTTCGGCGTGCAACTGGGCGACAGAATGGTTGGGCGCTTTTCGCAGCGGATGCTCGTAAGCGCCCACGATGTAGGCTTTGCCTTTGGTGCTCATGTGTAATTCCCCTTTTTGAAAACCGCGGTCAATTTAACTCGAAATGGTGAAACTCACAAATCGAAATAAGTCACATGACGGCAGAGTTCAACTGGTGAATAATGGGCGGATCATTCACAATCTCCGGAGAAGATTTCCCATGACTGCGCAACTGAAGTTTACTGTTTCCGCTGCTGCCGTATTTTGTCTCGTGACCAGTATGGCGTGCCACGCGCAGCAATGGCCGACGAAGCCGATCCGCATGCTGGTAGGGTTTCCGCCCGGCGGGCCGACCGACGTGGTGGCGCGCATCGTCAGTGAAAAAGTCGCGCAGCAGACCGGTCAGCAGGTGGTGGTGGATAACCGCCCCGGCGCCGCGGGCAACATCGCGGTGGAAATCCTCACCCGTGCCGCGGCAGACGGCCACACGCTACTGTATTCGAGTAATGCGATTGCGGTATCGCCGGGACTTTATTCCAGGCTGCCGTACGATCCGTTGAAGGATGTGACACCGATCACCGAAATCGGTGCGGGCTGTCTGATATTCGTCACGCATCCGGCGCTGCCGCTCAAAAACGTGCCGGAATTCATCGCCTATGCCAAGGCGCGCCCGGGGCAACTTAATTTTGCGTCATCAGGCACCGGCACCAGCACCCATCTGGCGGCGGTGATGTTCTCGCAGCGCGTGGGTATTACCACCCAGCACATACCCTACAAAGGCACGGCGCCGTCGCTGGTGGACATGATTGCCGGGCGCACACAGTTTTTGATGGGCGCGGTGTTGACGGCGGTGCCGCATGTGCGCGACGGGCGCTTGCGCGCGCTGGGCGTCACCGGCAAAAAGCGCATCGCGTCACTACCGGATTTGCGCACACTGAATGAAGGTGATCTGCCGGGATTCGTGGTGACCACTTGGCAGGGCTTGTTTGCACCCGCAGGCGTGGCGCCCGCATTGCTGGCGCGTGTGAACGCCGAATTCGTGAAAGCCGTCAAAAGCCCTGAACTGCGTCCGCGTATCGAACAGCAGGATATGGAACCAACAGGGCCCGGCCATGTTGAATTCAACGCGATGTATCGCGCCGAACTCGCGCGCTGGACCAAGGTGGCGAAGGACGCGGGCTTGAAGGCGGATTAGAGCAGAACTGCGATGACACTGGACTGGGTTTCGTTTACGCCCGTATCCGCATTGGCCGGTGGTGCGCTGATCGGTCTTGCGGCCGCCCTGTTGTTGTTGTTCAGCGGACGCATTGCCGGCATCAGCGGCATAGTGGGCGGATTGTTGCGGCCGCAGGCGGGCGATGTGAGCTGGCGGCTGGCGTTTGTGATCGGCTTGATGGCTGCTCCGGTCGCGTACCCACTGTTTGCGGCACTGCCTGCGAGTGGTATTGAAAGCAGCGACGCACTCATCATCGTGGCCGGCCTGCTGGTGGGTGTGGGCACGCGCTACGGCTCGGGTTGTACCAGCGGTCACGGCGTGTGCGGGCTGTCGCGCCTTTCCGTGAGATCGCTGGTTGCCACCCTGCTATTCATGGCGGCGGGATTTGTCACCGTGTTTGTGGCGCGCCATCTGCTGGGCGCGGTGTGAGGGCTATATGAACGCGTTGCTTGCTTTAGTGGCGGGTCTGGTGTTCGGCGTGGGATTGCTGGTATCGGGTATGGCCAATCCTGCAAAGGTGCTGGGATTTCTCGATCTTGCCGGACGGTGGGATCCGTCGCTGGCGTTGGTGATGGCCGGCGCCATTGCGGTGGGGCTGGCGGCGTTCACACTCGCTAGACGCCGTCACACAAGCTGGTTGGGTTTGCCGCTGCAGTTACCGAGCGCGACACACATCGACCGCCGGCTGGTCATCGGCAGCGTGTTGTTTGGTGTGGGCTGGGGGCTGGCGGGTATTTGTCCTGGCCCGGCGTTGGTGCTGGTGGGGGCGGGTGCAACGAAGGGTCTGCTATTCGCGGCTGCCATGCTCGCGGGCATGGGGGTATTCGAAGCGTTGGAGCGGGTGAGGTCCAGTCGTTAGCGCTAACGCTGTTCAGGCTGAAAAACCAGAAAATATTGGTTGGGCAGGAATGCGTGTTCCTGCACCAGCGTGTAGCCCGCACTCTGCAATTCTTTTGTGACGCGCTCCGGCGCGATGCGTGCAGCGGGCGGCGGGCCTACTGGTGCATCCATCCGAAAATCGATAATCGCCAGCCGCCCCTGTGGTCGTAACGATTGTTGTAACTGGCGGAAGTACTGTTCGCGTTGATCCACATGGTGATACACATCGACCAGCAGGATGAGGTCCACTTTCTCCGGCAAGCGCGGATTGCCCGGTTCAGCAGCCACCACGGAGAGGTTTTTGAGGCCTTCGCGTGTGGCGCGCTCGCCGAGATATTTCACCATCTCGGGCTCGCTATCCACGCCGAATACACGAGCTTTGGGCAGCATGCGAGCCAAGCGCACGGCGAAGTAACCGGTGCCGGCACCGATATCCGCAATGAGGGCGTCGGGTTTGAGCTGCAGCGCCTGGATGACCTCGTGTGGCTTTTGCCAGGCGTCGCGTTGGGGATCATCGAATTTTTTCGCCCACTGTTCGGCATCACTGAAGCGATGGTGGCCGGTGTGGTGCGATTGCGCGGCTGTGGCCGCCACAGGCACCCACGCAAGCAGCAGCGAACATAGACAGATGCATGCCGAGAATTTCATATTGGCCCCTAGATAAATAGTGACGCCGCTACTTCAAGCTGAATTTTTGGTCGCGAATAAACGCGCCAAAGTCAGCCCGCTCGGGCACCGAGTAGTGCCGTGCTTTATCTTCCGACCAACCGTTGAAGGGCGCATCGGGGTAACGGTCGCTGTGCCGCTGTTTGCGCAGTGGAAACAAAGCATGGCGGCGCTGATCGTAGGCGTCGATTTTTTGTTTAAGGTTGGTTTCGTCAAAGCGGTCAGTATGCACCGAGATGTCGAGCGACAGGCGTGCGCTGACGTGGCCGTGCTCCAGCGGGTAGCCCAGGCACAGGCCGGCGACCGGGAACACGGCATCGGGCAGGCCGAGAATAGCGCTGGTCTCACGCGGGTGATTGCGCACCGCACTGATCGGCACAGTACCCAGACCTGCCGCTTCGGCGGCGCGGATAAATTGCGCCAACACGATGCCCGCATCCACGGCGGCGTTCATGAAGTGATCCAGATGTTCGTTCGCAAATGGTTTGCCGCGCCATGCGCCGATTTGACGGATGCGCCGGTTGTTGCCGCAGAACACCAGAAACACCGGCGCATTATTGATCCATGGCATGTCGGGGATGCCATCGGCAATGGCTTTGATTTTGCTGCGATCCGCGACGTGAATAATGTCAGCCTGTTGCAAATCTGATTTGGAGGGAGCTGACAGCGCGCACGCGAACAATAATTTGAGCAGCGCCGCATCGACCGCTTGCGCTGTCCACTTGCGATGCGAGCTGTGTTCGGCCATGCGCCGCAGTTCGGCGGCACCCTCGTCGGGCAGGCTGGCAGGTGTGTGTAGGGCTACACCAAAGCGGGTAAGCGTGGCTTTAGCGATACGAGCGGAATCGTTGGTGGCGGGAGAATTCATTTTAAATACCGGGTTATTTTAATAAAAATTCAATAAAAACAATTGGTTATGTTGTTATTGTGATGGTGAATTCGAGGCTATGCGTGGCACCCCTGCGTCCGAGGAAAGTAGCGACATTTATTGCGTTCAAGCCCCAAAGTGTCGTAAACTCACGCCCTTTCGATTTTCGCCCGAACTGCGCTGCTATTATTGGCGTTTTGCGGTGCCCGATTTACGTGTAGCCACGCATAAGTAAGGATAAAGCCCTCATGGTAGTGATTCGTTTAGCCCGCGGTGGCGCCAAAAAGCGTCCTTTTTACAACGTCGTGGTCGCGGATTCCCGCCGCGCCCGTGATGGTCGATTTATCGAGCGTATCGGATTTTACGATCCCAAGGCGCCCGCAGGCCACGAAACGTTGCGGCTGGACCGCGCGCGTCTGACGCACTGGCAGTCGGTGGGTGCGCAACCTTCCGATACCGTGACCCGTCTCGTCAAGCAATATGCCAAAGTTGCCGGCGCTGTGCCCGTCGCCGCCAGTGAGCCTGCCGCTGCCTGATAAATTGGTGGCAATGGGGCGCATCAGTGCGCCGTTCGGGGTCAAGGGCTGGGTGAGGGTGCAGTCGTATAGCAGTTCTGGCGGGGCTGCCAGTGGTGTAAATGGCCTGGCACAGTACCCGACATGGTGGCTCAGTAATACCGAAGGCGCTGAGGGATGGCGCGAAGTGGCGGTTGTGCAAGCGCAGGTGCAGGGCGTTGATGTGGTGGCAAAGTTAGCCGGATGTGATGATCGCGATAGTGCGGCCAGTTTCAAGGGCCAGACAGTGGCGATACCACGGGTAGCTTTTCCGCCGGCTGAAAAAGGCGAGTATTACTGGGCCGATTTGCTGGGGCTCAGCGTCAAGAATAACGATGGGCTGGATTTTGGTGTCGTAACCTCGATGCTGGAAACCGGCGCCAATGCAGTGATGGTTGTGCAACAAAGTGCGATTGAAGGCGGCGGGAACGGCAAACAAGAACGCTTGATACCGTTCATCGACAGTGTCATCAAGCGTGTGGATATTGCAGCGGGTTTGATCGAAGTCGACTGGGGTGCGGATTTTTAACCGTAACTGCCTATGCTGCAATTTGACGTAGTGACGTTGTTTCCGAAAATGTTCGACGCGCTTACCGAGTCGGGCATTATTGGGAGGGCGCGGGAGCGGCGGGCGTACCAGTTTTTGCCGTGGAATCCGCGTGATTTCGCCACCAACAGCCATCGCACGGTGGACGACCGGCCTTACGGCGGCGGCCCCGGCATGGTGATGATGATAGACCCGCTGGAAAAGGCGGTGTGTGCGGCGCGGCAGCGGCAGATCAGTGCCGGTGTGCCGAAGCCACGGGTGATTTACCTGTCGCCGCAAGGACGATTGTTGACGCACCCGTTGGTGATGTCGTTGGCGGCGGAGCAGGGCATAGTGTTGCTGGCGGGGCGCTACGAAGGTGTGGATGAACGCTTGATTGCACGCCAGTTCGACGACGAAATCTCGATCGGAGATTTCGTGATGTCGGGTGGCGAGTTGGCGGCGATGGCTTTGATGGACGCAGTGATACGGCAGTTGCCCGGCGTGCTGGGCGATGCGCAGTCGGCGGAACAGGATTCGTTTGTGCGCGGGCTGCTGGATTGCCCGCACTACACGCGGCCGGAGGTATATGAAGGCGTAGGTGTGCCGCCGGTGTTGATGTCGGGCAACCATGCGCAGATTAGCCGCTGGCGCCTGCAGCAGTCACTGGTCAGAACGCAGCAACGGCGGCCGGATTTGCTGGCGGCACGCGGCATGAGTGTGGATGAAACGGTATTACTCGAAGCATATTTGGCAGAAGAAGTAACCCATAGCACCAGGGCACAAGGAGCAGCAAAATGAACTTGTTAGACGAACTTGAAAATGAAGAAATCGCGCGTCTGGGCAAAAAAATCCCGGATTTTTCCGCAGGCGACACCGTGGTGGTCAGCGTCAAAGTGGTCGAAGGCGAACGCAAACGCGTGCAGGCCTACGAAGGCGTGGTAATTTCCAGGCGCAATCGCGGACTGAATTCAAATTTCATCGTGCGCAAAATCTCCTCGGGCGAGGGTGTGGAGCGTACCTTCCAGACCTACTCGCCGCTGATCGCCAGCATCGAGGTCAAGCGTCGTGGCGATGTGAGCCGCTCCAAGCTCTATTACCTGCGTAACCTTACCGGTAAAGCTGCGCGCATCAAGGAAAAGCTGGCGGTTCGTGGTGCAGCTGCAGCTGCTGCCGCAGTCGTGCCGGAAATGCTGCCGGAAGCGCCGGCCGAAGCCGCCAAATAAGGTGCAATAAGGCGCAAGATAGTCGCGCAAATCTAATTTTATTTAAAAAGGCGGCTTAGGCTGCCTTTTTTTTGGATAGAATCTCGCTTCCCCAAGATTTTCACGATAGTTCAGGAGCGCACATGATTCACATACTGGTTCATGACAAGAAAGACAGCGTGGGCGTGGCCGTGGTTGAAGGCATCAAGGCCGGGCAGGAGTTGGTGGGCTGGGTGATGGAAGATGACTCGACCATCAAGGTCAAGGCGATCAACGATATTCCCATCGGCCACAAGGTAGCGACCAGCGGCATTCGCAACGGCGACACCATCATCAAGTACGGTTTCGACATCGGCAAGGCGGTGGCCGATATCAAGATGGGTGAGCATGCGCATGTACACAACATCAAAACCAAACGCTGGTGATGCGAGGGGTTTCACCCTTCACTCTTCACTCTTCACCCTTCACGAGGTTACATAATGGTTAACAGCAAAACCACATTCATGGGTTATCGCCGCGAGAACGGCCGCGTCGGCGTGCGCAACCACGTCATTATTCTGCCGCTGGATGATTTGTCGAATGCCGCTTGTGACGGCGTCGCGCACAATATCAAGGGCACGGTGGCCGTTGGCCATCCGTATGGGCGCTTGCAGTTCGGCGCGGACCTCGAATTGCATTTTCGCACGCTGATTGGCGCGGGCAGCAATCCCAATGTGGCTGCGGTGGTGGTGATCGGGATTGAAGAGGAGTGGACCAATCGCATCGTCCAGGCCATCGCCAAGACCGGCAAGCCGGTCACCGGCTTTGGCATAGAATTGCATGGCGATCACGACACCATAATGCGTGCCTCCAAAGTGGCCAAGGAATACCTGCAGTGGGCGTCGGAACTGCAGCGCGTGGAATGCCCGATCAGCGATCTGTGGGTGTCCACCAAATGCGGCGAATCCGATACCACTTCCGGCTGCGGTTCCAATCCGACAGTCGGCAGCGCATTCGATAAACTCGATCCGCTGGGCGTCACCCTGTGTTTTGGTGAAACCACCGAGATTACCGGCGGCGAGCACATCGTGGCGGATCGCTGCGCGACGCCGGAAGTGCGCGCCGGATTCATGAAAATGTTCGACCGCTATCAGGCAGTGATCGAACGCCACAAGACCAGCGATCTATCGGACTCGCAACCGACCAAGGGCAATATCGCGGGCGGTCTCACCACCATCGAAGAAAAAGCGCTGGGCAATATCCAGAAGATCGGCAAGAACTGCAAGGTGATTGGCGTCCTCGACAAAGCCGAGATGCCGACCAAGCCGGGCTTGTGGTTCATGGATTCGTCTTCGGCGGCGGCGGAAATGGTGACGCTGTGTGCCGCTTCGGGTTACGTGGTGCATCTTTTTCCCACGGGGCAGGGCAACGTCATCGGCAATCCGATTATTCCGGTAATCAAACTGTGCGCCAATCCGCGCACCGTGCGCACCATGTCGGAACACGTTGATTACGATTGCACGGGCCTGTTGCAGCGTGAAAAGAATCTCGATCAAACCGGCAACGAATTGCTCGACGTGATGTTGCGTACCTGTAACGGCCGCCTCACGGCCGCCGAAGCACTGGGTCATAACGAATTCGTGATGACCCGCTTGTACGAGTCGGCCTAAGAAACTCCCTCTCCCCGCAACGGCGGGGCGTAGGGACCTATGCGCTGCCAATGGCGGCACAGCTTGCAAACATGCCGCTATGCACAGCATGCCCAAACTAAGAGGTGCGGACATACTCGCGCGCGCCCTGGCGCGCGCGGGCGCGCGGCAGCTGTTTTCGTTGTCCGGCAACCAGATCATGCCGCTGTACGATGCGGCGATTGATGCAGGCCTTAGCATCACCCACGTGCGCCACGAAGGTGCTGCCGTACACATGGCCGATGCGTGGGGGCGGCTCACCGGTGAACCGGGGATTGCCTTGCTCACCGGCGGGCCGGGGCACGCCAATGGCATCGGCGCGCTGTATACCGCGCTGGCGTCCGAATCGCCACTGGTGATGCTCTCCGGGCA
This sequence comes from Bordetella parapertussis, assembly GCA_945906815.1. Taxonomy (GTDB): domain Bacteria; phylum Pseudomonadota; class Gammaproteobacteria; order Burkholderiales; family SG8-41; genus UBA5216. The sequence goes on along the minus strand of CAMDRT010000008.1, from coordinate 101,038 downwards.
CGCGCCGCTGAATCAACTGGGGCGCGGCGCCTTTCAGGAAATGGCGCAGGCGGATATGGCCGCGCCCGTAACCAAAGCCTCTTACACTGCACGTAGCGCGGACGCGTTGGGTGAGGACATCGTGCGCGCCCTGCGCATGGCGCGCAGCGGGCGTCCGGGGCCGGTGCATTTGAGCGTGCCGTTTGATGTGCTGGAGCAAACGGTGGCCAGCCCGCGCGCATTTGCGCCGGATGACGATCAGGGGGGCACTCAGCCGCTGCGCGTGTCTAGCGCTGAGGCGGTGTTGGCGCTCATCCAGCAAGCACAAAAGCCGTTGTTTATCACCGGGCCCATGCTGGCCAGCAGCCGTGGGCAGCATGTGCGTGATCAACTCGCGCGCGCGACGGGCGTGCCGGTAGTGAGCATGGAAAGTCCGCGCGGCATTGCAGACCCCTGCCTCGGCGCGTTTGGTGATGTGCTGAGCGAGGCCGACCTGATAGTGCTGATCGGCAAGCAGCCCGATTACACCCTGCGTTTCGGTCAGGTGCCTGCGGTGAGCGCGCACTGCAAATTCGTGGTCATCGACCCCGACATCGATGCACTAAGACGCAGCATCGCGGTTTTGGATAAGGCGCGTGTGGTGTTGAGTGCTGTGGCTGATGTGGCGGCAGCGATGCAGGCGCTGATCGGCAACGCGGAACATAACGCAACCCATGGCTGGATGCACGAAGTCAGTGCTGCTGTGGCCTACCGTCCTGCTGCGTGGAAGAGCGCGGTTTCCGCGCAAGCCACTACCGTGCATGCCCTGGAAATCGGGCGCGCTGTGCAAAACATACTGGATGACGCCGACGATCCGATACTGGTGGTCGATGGCGGTGAATTCGGGCAGTGGGCGCAGGCATGCATGAGCGCCTCCACGCGCATCATCAATGGCCCGGCGGGATCGATCGGCAGCGCGATACCGTTTGCGCTGGCCGCGCGCGTGGCGCGTCCCCAGGCCACGGTGGTTGCGGTGCTGGGCGATGGCACGTTCGGGTTTCACATGGCTGAGTTTGATACGGCGTTGCGCCATCAATTGCCATTTGTCGCCGTGGTGGGCAACGATTCCTGCTGGAACGCGGAATACCAGATTCAATTGCGCACCTATGGCAAGGATCGCACCGCGGGTTGCGAGTTGCGGCCGGGGGTGGCGTATGAAAAGGCGGTGGCTGCATTGGGTGGCCACGGCGAGCGCGTGACCCGCGCTGCCGAACTTGCGCCGGCGCTGGCGCGCGCGGTGAAGTCGAATCTGCCCGCCTGCGTCAATGTAATGATCGAACGCATGCCCGCGCCCACGGTGTCGCGCGCAGCTGCGATGGCCGGTGGGGCACATTGAAAAGCTTCACCGCAGAGGCGCAGAGAACCCTCGCACAGAAAAGCAGTTCTTTGCGCCTCTGCGGTGAAGTATTTTGGGCTGACAGGTCATGAGCAGCTTGCAAGTCAGAATCTGGCGCGGCACCGAAACCGGACAGTTTCAGGATTACCAGGTGCCGCGCATGGAAAGCCAGACCGTGCTCGACGTGGTGACCTATGTGCAGCGCCGGCTCGATCCTTCGCTCGCCTATCGCTTTGCCTGTCGCGTGGGGGTGTGCGGCTCGTGCGCGATGTCAGTGAATGGGGTGTCGCGGTGGACCTGCCGCACGCATGTGGCGAAGGTTGCGCATGACGACCGTTTGGAGATTGCGCCGCTGCGCAACTTGCCGGTGATCAAGGATGTGGTCACCGATATGACGGAATTTTTTGACAAGTGGGCAAAAGCGCGCGGTCAATTCACCGGCAGCAAGACGCGCAGAGATGATTTCGCACAGGTAAATCCGCAGTCAAAACAACGACTAGCGGTGGATGCGGCGATTGAATGTATCGGCTGCGGCGTGTGCTACAGCTCGTGCGAAGTGGTGACATGGAAACCCGATTACCTGGGCCCCGCCGCGTTAAGCCGCGCATGGACACTGGTAAACGATGTGCGCGATGTGGCGCAAACAGAACGGCTGGCCGCGGTGGCCGGCGACGCGGGTTGCCACGCTTGCCACACGCACTTGAACTGCACCGAGCGTTGCCCCAAAGGCATTTCACCGACGGCCGGTATTGCGGGACTTAAGCGCGCGGTGTTGAGCGCGACGCTTAATGGAGGGCTGGGAAGTGAGGCGTGAGGCGAGGCCAGGTATACGCACGCAGGTACTCCTTTGGGGCGCGCAGCGGGCCACAGCGCTCGTACTGGCGCTGTGCATAATCGTGCATCTGATCACCATTATTTACGCGGTGCGCAACGGTTTATCGGCGGCGGAAATTCTCGGACGCACGCGTGGCAGCGTGTTGTGGGGCGGCTTCTATGTCTTGTTTGTGGCAGCCGTTGCGGTGCATGCACCGATCGGTGTGCGTAATATCTGCGCCGAGTTCGGCTGGCGCGGACGCGGTGTCGATACGTGGATGTTGGTGCTGGCCCTGACGCTGGTCATGTGGGGTATGCGTGCGGTGTGGGCGGTGGTGTCATGAGGAACGATTATCGTTCACGCAATCACGCGGCGTACTGGGCGTTTCTCACGCATCGCATTTCCGGTGTGGCGCTGACCTTGTTTTTACCGCTGCATTTCTGGGCGCTGGGCACAGCGCTGCAGGGGGAGGCGAAACTCGACAGTTTTTTACGCTGGAGCGAGCAACCGCTGGTCAAGTTTGCCGAGACCCTGTTGGTGTTGTTGCTCGCCGCGCATATGGCGGGTGGTTTGCGGTTGCTGATGCTCGAATTCATGGTGTTGCCGCGTAACCTGAATGCGTGGCACAAAACGTTGCTGGCCACAGCGGCGGGCGTGAGTGTGGCGGTAGGATTGCTGTTTCTGCTCAATCTGGGGTGACCATGGCACGCAAGTCAGGCAAAAAACCAAACATACTGTTGATTCTGGTTGACGATCTGCGCTACGACGAGTTTGGCGCAGGCGGTCATCCCTATATGAAGACACCGCACATCGATCGCATCGCGCATGAGGGTGCGTTGTTCGAGCGTGCGTTTCACACCACGCCTATCTGTTCGCCCAACCGCGCGTCGATACTTACCGGGCAATACGCCAGCCGCCACGGCATCATCGACAATGTGGCGCGTGATGCGGCCAGTCATCGCATACCGAACTATCACCTTGAGCTGCAACGCCTCGGCTACGAGACCGCGCACATCGGCAAGTGGCACATGGGCAACGACGGTAAGCCGCGCCCCGGCTACGACTATTGGGTGGCGTTTGACGGCCACGGCAAACTGAACGATCCGCTGCTGAACGAGCACGGTAAATACGTGCAGCACAGCGGCTATATCACCGACATCATGAACGGCATGGCGGTGGATTTTGTGAAGCAAAAGCACGACAAACCGTGGTCGCTGTGGTTCGCGCACAAGGCGGTGCATCCTGATGCAGAGCAGGCTGCTGACGGCACCATACGCATGGACGGCTACCGCGTGGCGCAGCGCCACCAGGATCTGTATCGCGGCTGTGTGTTTCCAAAGAAACCCAATATGCAGAGCCCGCAAGAATTTCTCAAGCACAAACCGGTGTGGAGCGAAGCGGTGCAATTGCGCAAGTTGCCGCAGTCGTTGGCGATCACCGATCCACTACATTCATTTACGCAGGAAGAAATCCGCTTGCGCGCGTGCATGATGGCGTCGGTGGACGAAGGCGTGGGGATGCTGTTCGAGGCGCTGCAGCAGACCGGGCAGTTGGACAACACCGTCATCCTGTTTATGGGCGACAACGGATTCTTCTTTGGCGAACATGGCATTGGACCGGACCGGCGCTTCGGTTACGAGGAGGGCATCCGCTCACCGCTGACCATACGCTATCCGAAGCTGCTCCAGGCCGGTGCGCGGCGCAAGCAGTTGGTGATGCTGCAGGATCTGGCGCCGACGCTGATCGACATTGCCGGCGGAAAACCCGGCGCGCATATACAGGGACGCTCGCTGGTGCCGCTGTTTTCCGGCAAAAAAACCAATTGGCGAAAATCGGTGCTGATCGAATATTGGGCGGAGAACGCGTATCCGTGGCTGGTCGGTATGAGCTATAAAGCGGTGCGCACCGACCGCCACAAATACATCAAATGGGTGAATCGCGCGCGCAACGGCGAACTCGACGAGCTCTATGACCTCGAGCGCGACCCGTATGAAATCAACAACGTGGTGAAGCGTCCGGCGTATAGTGCGACGCGCGACAAGTTGCGCCGCGAGCTGCGCAAACTTGCCGCCGATGCGCTGGGGTTGTAACGTTGCTGCGTATTTTTGTTCTGAAACGAGAGATTAATAATGTTTAAAAACAATGACTTACATTATTTTTTCGGTGTGGGCGCAGCGCTGCTGATGGCAACGGCGGCCTCTGCGCAGAGCGCTGCGACGGGCGCCAAGCAGGCCTTTCCCGAACGTCCGGTGCGCGTCATCGTGCCGTTCGCGCCGGGCGGGGCCACCGATATCGTGACGCGCATCATCGCGCAAAAACTGAATGAGTCGTGGGGGCAGACCGTGGTGGTCGATAACCGCGGCGGCGCCGGTGGCAACATCGGCGGCGAGCTTGCAGCGAAAGCCAATGCCGACGGCTACACCTTGTTCATGACGTCGGGTTCCATCGTCACTGCCAATCAGCATATGTACAAGAAAATGCCGTTCAATCCGGAAAAGGATCTGGTGGCCATTACCGGTGCCGCGAGCGGCCCGCAAATCATTGCGGTGCACCCGAGCTTCGCGCCAAAGACGGTGAAGGAATTCATCGCGCTGGCGAAAGCCAAACCCAGGACGCTGGCCTTCGGCTCGGCCGGCTTCGGCACGCAGACCCATCTCTCAGGTGAGAATTTCATGTACGTGGCCGGCATCGACGCCGTGCATGTGCCGTACAAGGGTGAAGGCCCGGCACTGATTGATCTGGTCGCCGGCCAGTTGCAGTTCCTGACGCCCAATCTGGCAGCGTCCATCGGTTTTGTCACGCAAGGCAAGTTGCGCGCACTCGCGGTCACCAGCAAGGAGCGCTCGCGCCAGTTACCCGAGGTGCCGGCGGTGTCCGAAACATTGACGGGCTTTGAAAATCTCGGCTGGTTCGGCCTGATGGCGCCTGCCGGAACGCCTAAGGCGGTGATCCAGAAAGTGCACGACGACACCACCAAAGCACTGCAGTCGCCGGACATCCGCGCGCGGCTCGAACAACTGGGCATGGCACCGTATCTAAAGAATCCCACCGAATTCGCGCACACCATCAAAATCGAATCCGCGCATTGGGCGAAGATAGTGCGCGAACGCAATCTGGTGATCAATTAAGGAGGGCAGGGTTGAGGGACGAGGACTGAGGACTGAGTAACTTCTGTTTGCCGTTACTCCATCCTCAATCCTAAGTCCTCAGTCCTGCATTGAACATGAAAATAGATCTGCAGCAAGTGGAAGATGCAGCCAAGGAAATCTACATCCGCGCGCTAAAGTTGCTGCCGCCGGATATCAAGGCAGGCTTCCAACGTCTCGACGCCACCGAGACCAACGCCACCGGCAAGGCGATACTCGGCACCATGATCCGCAACATCAAAGTGGCCGAAGCCAACACCAACCTGCTGTGTCAGGATACCGGCATCCCGATTTACAATGTCATCATCGGATCGCAGGTCGAGATCGACGGCTACCAACTCAAGCAGGCGATTGCCAGGGGCTGCGCGCGCGCGACGCGCGACCATCCGCTGCGCTCATCGGTGGTGCATCCGACCACGCGTCACAACGAACATACCTCGTGCGGGCGCGGCGTGCCGGTAATCAACATTGATTTCTCCGACACGCCCAACGAACTGTCGATAGAAATGATTCCCAAAGGCTCGGGATCGGAATTCAATTCGTGGCTTAAAATGGCATTGCCTGCGGATGGCATAGCTGCGATCAAAACGTTTGTGATTGATTGCGTGCTGGAAGCTGGCGGCAAAACCTGCCCGCCAACCATCGTGGGCGTGGGTGTGGGTGGCACAGCCGACTTGTGCGTGCATTTGTCGAAGGTCGCTGCCACACGCCCACTGGGATCGGCCTGTAGCGACCCCGAAGGCGCTGCGCTGGAAAAAGAACTCAGTGGCGTGGTCAACAAGCTGGGTGTCGGCCCGCAGGGTCTGGGCGGTGATTCAACCGCGTTTGCGGTGCATGTCGAGACTGCCGCCACGCATATCACCTTGAACCCGGTGGCGGTGAACATGCAGTGCCACTCGGCGCGGCGTTCGCGCGCGACGTTTACGCTTAACGGATTGGCATATGGGTTTTAGCAACACCGTGAACGGGTGAGCGGGTGAACGAGTGAACGAGTAACCCCACGCCGTTGGTTTGTCGCCTTTGACGTTACCCGTTCACTTATTCACCCGTTCACGCATTTAGAGATTAATCATGCACTACGAATTCGACACCCCGGTAACGGAACAGCAAGTACGCCAGGTGCGTGTCAATGACACGGTCACGCTCAATCAAACGCTCTACGGTATTCGTGACGCCACACAAATACACCTGTTTGACCATGGCCGCAAAACGCGCTTTGACCTGCGCGGACACGCCGTGGTGCACACCGCGCCCAACGTGAAATGGGTGGGTGAGACGCAGGCGCATCCGTCGGGCTATGAGCCGATCTGCATCGGCACCACCACCAGCGCGCGCATGGAGCGCTTTACGCGCCCGCTGATGGAACAGTATGGCGTGCGCATCATCATTGGCAAAGGCGGTTTGCTCGCAGCCTCGCAGGCGGCGTTCAAGGACATCGGCGGCATTTATCTGGCGATCGTAGGCGGCGCCGCGGCGCTGGAAACCACCTGGATCGAGCAAATCGAAGAAGTCGATCTGGATGACCTCAACCCTGAGTCTTTGTGGAAGTTCCGCATCAAGGGCTTTGGGCCGCTGCTGGTGGCGATGGATGCGCACGGCGGGAATCTTTATACCGAGGTCAACCAAGCCGCACGTGACAAGCGCGCCGCAGTGCTGGCAGCGCTGGGTGTCAAAAGTTCATGAACCACAGATGAACACAGATGAACACAGATAACTGCACGAGTCTGTGTTTATCTGTGTTCATCTGTGGTTAAAAGCCTTTAATGAAAACCATCAAGACCGACATTCTCATCCTGGGCTCCGGCGGCGCGGGACTATTCGCCGCGTTGCACGCGCATCAGCACAACCCGAATCTGTCGATTACCGTCGCGGTCAAGGGTTTATTGGGTAAGTCCGGTTGCACGCGCATGGTGCAGGGTGGCTACAACGTCGCGCTGGCGAAAGAGGATTCTCTCGAGCGTCATTTCATGGATACCATCGAAGGCGGCAAGTGGCTGCCCGATCAGGATCTTGCGTGGACGCTGGTGGAGACTGCGATCGAGCGTATCCACGAACTCGAAAACGAGCTCGGTTGTTTTTTTGATCGTAATCCCGATGGCACTATTCATCAAAAAGCATTCGCCGGGCAGACCTTTGACCGCACGGTCCACAAGGGTGATCTGACCGGCATCGAAATCATCAACCGCCTGGCCGAGCAGGTGTGGGCGCGCGGCATCCAGCGCATGGAAGAGCACCGCGCGGTCGAGTTCATCAAAAACAAAGCGGGCGATGCGATTGCCGGTGTGCTGATGATCGACATCCGCAGCGGTGAATTCGTATTCGTGCAAGCGCAGGCGGTGCTGCTCGCCACCGGCGGCGGGCCGACGATGTATAAATTCCACACCCCGTCAGGCGACAAAACCTGCGACGGCATGGCCATGGCGCTGCGCGCCGGATTGCCGCTGCGCGACATGGAAATGGTGCAGTTTCATCCCACGGGGTTGATAGCCGGGCCGGATACGCGCATCACCGGCACCATCATCGAGGAGGGCCTGCGTGGTGTGGGCGGGCATCTGCTTAATGGCAACAAAGAACGCTTCATGCACCACTACGATCCGCGCCACGAGCGCGCCACGCGCGACATCGTGTCGCGTGGCATGGATCAGGAAATGCGCGAAGGCCGTGTCGGTCCCAGCGGCGGACTCTACATCACCATGGCGCATCTGGATCCGGTGATGGTGCGCCGCGAATTCAAAGGCATGGTGGAACGCTGCGCGGATTGCGGCTTTGACCTGGTGTCGGGTCTGGTGGATGTGGTGCCGACGGCGCATTACATGATGGGCGGCGTTGAGTTCAAAGTGGATTGCACCACACCGTTGCACGGTTTGTTCTGCGCGGGCGAGGACTCCGGCGGCGTGCATGGCGCGAATCGTCTCGGCGGCAACGGCGTGGCGAACTCCACGGTGTTCGGCGGCATCGCGGGTGATGTGATGCCGGGCTGGGTGAAAGCGCATGGCGCGTTCCAGGAACCGGACAGTGCGGCTATCGCTGCAGCGATCGCCTGTTGCCGTGCGCCGTTTTCCAAGCCCCCGGGTTCGCTGGCAGACCTGCGCGAAAAACTCTACAGCCACATGTGGGACGACGTGGGCATAGTGCGCGATGCGGCATCGCTCACGCGCGCGGCGGCTACCCTGGATGAACTCGAGGCTGAGCTGGACGCGACCGGTGTGGACAGCAGCAACCTGGCGTTCAATCTGACGTGGCACGATTGGTTGAATCTGAAGAATCTGATCCTGGTATCGAAAGCCATTCGTTACGCAGCCGAGGCGCGCGAGGATTCACGCGGCGCGCATTTCCGGACGGACTTTCCCGACGTGCGCGATGTGGAAAACTCCCGCTTTACCAGCGTGTCATTGCAGGACGGACGCTTAGCCTGCGTCACCAAGCCGGTGGCGTTTACACGGGTCAAGCCGGGGGCATCCTTGCTCAAGTAGTTGGAACTTGTAGGTTGGGCTGAGCTCGCGAAGCCCAACACCGAAGCCTTGGCGATCCGCCAAAGTCGCAGCAGGGTAACCAGGGTTTGCGTTGGGCTTCGCAAGCTCAGCCCAACCTACGAATGACGCACAGAATAAGGTTATATATTGATGCCACAAATTTCCCTGGAGCAACTGATCGCGCTAACCGCCCGCGCCTTAACGCGCGCCGGTGCCTCCAAAGCCCTGGCACAGGCCACCGCGCAGGCGCTGGTCGCCGCCGAAGCCGAGGGCCTGTCGGGTCACGGCCTCTCACGCGTGGCACTGTATTGCCAGCATGTGCGCGAAGGCCGCGCCTTGGGTAAAGCCAAGCCCCAAGTCATACGACGCAAAGGCGCAACCGCGCTGGTCGACGCCGGCGGTGGCCTCGCGTTTCTTGCCTGTGCGCTGGCAGTGAAAGAGGCGATTGCGCGTGCCCGGCGCAATGGCGTGAGCTTTGTCGGTGTCACCAACAGCCATCACATGGGTGCGCTGGCATATCACCTAGCCCCCATCGCGCAGGCGGGCATGGTGGGGCTCGCTTTTACCAATTCTCCTCCGGCGATCAACGCGTGGGGTGGCAAGCGTGCGTTTTATGGCACCAATCCGGTAGCGGCTATTTTTCCGCGTCAGGGTTCGGCACCCATAGTGGTTGATTTATCACTTACCGAAGTGACGCGCGGCAAGATCATGGTGTATGCCAAGGAAGACAAACCCATACCGCTCGGTTGGGCGGTGGACAAAGACGGCAATCCCACCACCGATGCCAAGGCGGCATTGACCGGCGGCAGCCTTAACGCCATCGGCGGCGTCAAAGGTGCAGCACTGGCGCTGATGGTTGAAGTGTTGTGCGTGGCGCTGACCGGCGCTGCGTTCAGTTTTGAAAACGATTCCTACTTCGAGCCGGGCAACAAACCGCGCATTGGTCATGCGATATTGGCCATTGATCCGGCCGCGCTGGCGGGCAGCGAGGGCTATTTCTCGCGGCTGGAAGTGATGATCAGCAGTATGCTGAGTGACGAAGGTGTGCGCTTGCCGGGTGTGCGCCGGCAAAAATTGACCGCTGCCGCGCGCGCGCAGGGCTTGCACATTGCGGATGTGCAAGTCGCCGAACTGCTGGCGTTAGCAGGAAAGAAAAGTATTTAAAAACGAATGGCCGCACGCAGACGATCGCTCGCTACTATTGATCTTTCCGTATTTCATTGCGCCGTTGTTTAAAGACTGCCCAGCACCTTGCCCCACTTGGCATCAGGCCGATGCAGCATGCTGTTCCCCGCCGCATGCAGCGCGGCCCATGTGGTCGACAAAATATTCAGCAGCACCGGCTTGCCGAATTCCGCTTCGATCATCGGCACCGCATGTATTGCGAACCACAGGCCGCCGGGCATCAACAGCGCTTGTGCGTCCGGCGCTTCGCGTAATACCTGCCGGCCCAGTTCGAGCGCGAGCTCATGATCTTCGAGTGCCACCGAGTATTTGTTCTGATCGAGCGTGCGCGCGCGTGAACGGCAGGCGAGCACTTCGATACCGGCCTCGGCAAGATAAGCGGTGAGCATTTGATTCACCTTCTCCGGCCAGCGTGTCGCCAGCGCAATCTTGTGCGCGCCCAAGTGTTGCAAGGTAGCGATATGCGCTTCGAGGTCGGTATCGCACGGCAGTCCCGTGCGCACTTGCGCTTCGGCCAGTATTTCCAGCATGCGTTTGCGACCGAGCGCGGAAGCCACCGGCACACCGCTGAGCGAAATGCGATCCATTTTTTTCTTTGCCAATAGATCAAAGCGATCCCACAGCGTCGGCAAATTTTCTTCGACTGCGGCGAGGCTGTATTCCCGCAGATTGAGTCCGGTAGTCACCAACATCATGCCTTCGGGCGCGACGCGGTAAAACTGATACGCATCCTGATCGGTATAGAGATGCGGGATCACGTAGCCGAGTTGGTACCACGGGCTGATGATGCTCATGTTGCGAGGTCTCCTTGGCGACGCTGGGCCGCAGTTATAGTCGAGCGCGCGTCACCCAAGAACGGCGCTGTATCGGAAACGCATTCTAACCAAAAGAATAATTAAAACAAATAGTTGCGATAGGTAATTTAGATGCGCAGCAGCCGCTTTTCTGGCGTTCGGTTGACCGCTCGGCAGGTGGCGCATACAGTGCTAGTTCTAGAACAAGAGGATACTAAATCCCTGTCTATCATTCGGAGGAAGTGATTATGACGCGCTACACAGCCAGGGCCTGCGCAGCATGGGGCTTGAGTGTCACGTGGATAGCTTTCGGCGCGCAGGCGCAACCGCTCAGCGATGCGTCGGCGCGCAACTACCCGTCGCGTCCGATCCGCTTTATCGTGCCCTATCCTCCGGGCGGCGGCACCGATATTGTCGCGCGTGAGCTTGCTCCGCATCTCATCGAGGCCTGGGGACAGCAAGTGATCGTCGATAATCGCGGCGGCGCCTCTGCCACCATCGGCCACGGCATCACCGCGAAAGCCACGCCCGACGGCTATACCATGATGTTGGGCACCTCGGGTGGTCTGGTCAGCAGCCCCTTGTTCGGCGTGCCGGCCAATTACAATCCGCTGCGCGATTTTGAGCCTATCGGGATGCTGGCGGACGTCCCTTTTATGGTCGCCGTGCCCAGCGCGCTGCCGGTGAACAACATCCGCGAGTTGATCGATTTGTCCAAGTCGCGCCCCGCCGGTCTCAACCTCGCCTCGCCCGGCGCTGGCACGCCCAACCATCTTGCCGGCGAGTTGCTGAAGATCCGCTCGGGCATGCGCTTCGTTCACGTGCCGTACAAGGGTGGTGGCCCGGCGATGACCGATCTCATTGCTGGGGAGATGCACTTCCTGTTTACGGGGATACCGCAACTGCTGCCGCACGTGCGCTCGGGACGGCTAAGGCTCATCGCCAGTGGGCACCCGGTGCGCAGCCGTTTGGCCCCCGACGCAGCCCCCATTGCCGAAGTCTATCCGGGTTTTAATTCCTCCACCTGGTTCTGCCTGCTGCTGCCGGCGGGCACGCCCAAGGCGATTGCGGCAAAGTTCAACGCGCAGGTGAACCGCATCGTCACTTCGACCGAATTCGGCAACCGCATACTGCTGCAGGGCGCCGAGCCTGCGACGGGCACGCCGCAGCAGGTAATGGAAAAAATCAACAGCGAAACCGAACGCTGGCGCAAGATCATCAAGGACGCGGGATTGGCCACCGGCGCATAGTTCATTCGTTAATCCCGCGCCAACGTCAATCAACCCGAGGGAGGCAGCCATGTCAAAGCGACCGATGTATTTGGGGCACGTCAACATCTACGTGCGCAACGCCGAGAAGTCGAAAGCCTGGTACCAGAACCTGCTGGGCCTGCACTGCTATGAGTATCGGCCGGGTCGGGCCGCGTTTATGTCGGCAGATACCGACCAGTCGCACGAGGTCGCGGTGATGCAGTTGGGCGACGACGCGCCGTTGCCGCAGCGCCAGCAGATCGGCCTCAACCATATGGCCTGGCGGGTCGCAAGCCTCGACGATCTCAAGGATTTCTATGCGCACACCAAGGATCTGGGACAGCCGATCGAGCACGTCACCGATCATGGCATCTCGCTGGGCATTTATCTGCGCGATCCGGACGGCAACGGGGTAGAGGTCTATTATGAGATGCCTCGGGCCGAGTGGCCGGTCGACTACCACGTGTTCAGCCGCGACAAAGTCAGCCGCGGCCGCTTCCCTGGCCCCTGGGACGCTGAGAGGGTTGCACCACTGCCGGCGTCGCCATCCACCGCTACGGCGTAACCGCTGATACACGCGCCTCGGCGCCCTTGGGTCCTGGTAAGGTCTTTGGTTATCGTACCATTGTGGCTGCGGCCCGCAGCGTCGCGCTATCGCGGGCAACCTCAAACATTCAGGAGACGACAATGAATCGACAAATTCGCTATGCGCTGGGCATTGCAGTAGCCGCTGTCGGATTAACCGCCTGCGAAACCATGACGCCGACCCAAAAGGGCACGGCAACCGGCGCGGGTGTCGGTGCGGCAACCGGTGCGGTGATCGGCGCGGTGAGCGGCGGCAATCGCGGCGCACGCGCGGGCACCGGTGCGCTAATCGGCGGCGCCATCGGCGCGGGCGCGGGCTACATCTGGTCGCAGCGCATGCAGCAGCAAAAACAGGCGATGGAACAGGCCACCAAGGGCAGCGGTGTGGCTGTGGTGCAAACGCCCGACAATCAATTAAAGCTCGAAATCCCCAGCGACATTTCGTTCGACACCGGCCGCAGCGATGTACGCCCGAACTTCGCGCCGCTCCTGGATCGCTTTGCCAGCAGCTTGCGCGATCACGCCACCACTACCGTGACTATCGTCGGCCATACCGACAGCACCGGCAACGACGCTATCAACGATCCGCTATCGCTGAATCGCGCCGCCAGCACGCGCAATTATCTCGCTGCACGCGGCGTGGCCAGCAACCGCATCGGCATCAGCGGCCAGGGCGCGCGCCAGCCGGTATCGGACAACAGTTCGGAAATGGGCCGCGCGAAAAACCGCCGCGTGGAAATTTATGTTGCCGAAGCAGCGCCGTCAGCGCCGCCGCCCGGATCGGCACCGGCGCCTGCTGGCAAGCCGTACTAAAACGCCACGATCAGCCCTCTGGGTATGCATTTCCATTCAGCATAAGGAGCGTATAAAAGGGCGGATCATGGCATACTGATGAACGCGGGCTAGGGTCTGAAGCACATGATACAGAGGGGAATTTTCATGAAAATGTTCCTGGTGTGGGGCTTCATCGCTGGTGCCGCCGCGGTGGCGGGTGCTGCGCACGCGCAGTACCCCAACAAGATGGTGCGGCTGATTCTGCCGTTTCCGCCGGGCGGCGGCACCGACACCATCGGGCGCATCGTGGCGCTGAAGTTGACCGAGCAGCTCGGCCAGCAGGTCGTGGTGGAAAACCGGCCGGGCGGCGGCGCCAATATCGGCATGGAAATAGCGGCGAAATCGCCGCCGGACGGCTACACGCTGGTCGTCCCCACCATCACCAACGCCATCGGGCAGACCCTCTACACCCGGCTCAATTTCGACCTAGTAAAGGATTTTGCGCACATCACGCTGCTCGCCACCACGCCGCTGATACTGGTCACGCATCCCTCGGTTCCTGTGAAGTCGGTCAAGGAATTCATCGCGTTTGCGAGTGCGCGGCCGGGGCAGCTCTCCTATTCATCTTCCGGCAGCGGCTCGGCCGCGCACCTCGCGGGGGAATACTTCAGCAGTCTCACCGGCGTGAAGATGGTGCATGTGCCGTACAAGGGCGGCGGCCCTTCCATGATTGCACTGGTCGGCGGCGAAGTTTCGGTGTGCTTCGCGACCATGCCGTCGGCGATCACCTACGTGAAGTCGGGCAGGCTGCGCGGGATCGCGGTTACGCCGGCGCGGCGCTCGCCCACGATGCCGGATATTCCCACTGTCGCGGAGGCGGGCGTTCCTGGCTATGAGGCGGGATCATGGTACGGGCTGGTGGCGCCTGCTGGCACGCCGGCGGCTGTCATCACGCGGCTGCACGCGGAGACGGTGAAGTTGCTGCATCTCGCGGACGTGAAGGAGCGGCTCTACCACGCGGGACTCGAAGTGGTGACCAGCACGCCCGATGAGTACGCGGCTTTCACGCGCAGCGAAATCGCGAAGTGGGGGAAGATCGTGAAGGCGACAGGCCTGCGCGCGGACTAGCCAGTGGGGCACCATTGGGGTCAGGCCTTGCCTTTTGCCTGTCAACGCATAGCCGCTTCCCCGGCCCCGCGAGCGGGCCTGAGGGCAAAGCGCTATTCAGTCGAGCTTCAGTCCGATGCTCTTCACCAGTTCGCGGTTGACGGCCATGTCTGCGCGGATAGTTTTTTCAAGCTCTGCGGGAGAGCTGGGTGCTGCGGTCAGGTCGAGCTCGCGCAGCCGTGACACGATTTCGGGTGCCGCGAGTGCGCGCCCGATAGCCACGTTGAGCCTGGCCAGGATATCCCCCGGCACCCCCTTCGGGGCGAACGTCGCCAGGTACGGAACGTATTCGGCGTCGGGATAGCTTGCGGTGAGCGCCGGGATGTCCGGCAATGCGTCCGGCGAGGGATAGCCTGTTTTTGCGAGGGCAACGAGCTTGCCATTCGCGATATGCGGGCGCACCAGTCCGATGGCGATATTCAGCACACCCACCTCGCCGCCGATCACCCCCAGCACCGCCTGCGGCGTGGTTTTGTAAGGCACGTGCTCGAGCCGGATCGCGGCCTTGCGCTGCAACAGCTCCATCATCAAGTGCGTGGGATGGCCGTTGCCTGCGCTCGCGTAGTTGACCTGCCCTGGCCGCGCCTGCGCCAGGCGCACAAAGGCGGTGAGCGACTTCACGCCGAGTGACGGATGCACGATCAGAACTTCGCTGATTTTTGCGACCATTGAAATCGTTTCGAAATCGCGCAGCGGATCAAAGCCGGGCTTTGCGTACAGAAACGGATTGACCGTCATCACGTTCTGTACCACCAGATAAAGCGTATAGCCGTCCGCAGGCGATTTGGCGACAATCGCGGCCGAAATGTTGCCGCCGGCGCCGGGGCGGCTGTCGATGATGAATTGCTGGCCCAACGCTTCGGAGACGTGGGCGAAGGTGAGGCGCGTGACGGTGTCAGCGAGAGAGCCCGCAGCCACGTTCACCACGCGCACAGGCCTCGCTGGGTATCCCTGAGCCGTGGCGCCGCTACTGTGCAGTGCGAAAAGCAATCCGCCGGTGAGCGCAATGGTGAGCTTGCGTAGGGGTGCGGCCGGCGTGGTGGCGTTCATGGCTAGTCCTCGCGCATGGCCCGGATGAACGCGGGCACAGTGTCTTGGTGTACGCAGTCATCATAAACACTATCGGTCAGCCGTGCAAAACCACCAGCGCATCTGCCGCAACCACGCCCTGACCACGCGCCCGCACAAACAGCGGATTGATGTCGATTTCGGCCACGTGCTCGCGATGATCTTGGATCAGCCACGACAGGCGCACCAGCACGTCGACAACGGCATCCACATCGAGCGGCGGCGCGCCACGATAGCCTTCGAGGATTTTCGCGCCTTTTAACTCCGCCAGCATGTCGCGGGCATCTGCCGTTGTCACCGGCGCAAAGCGATGCGCCACGTCGTGCAGCACTTCGGTGAGCACGCCGCCCAGGCCCACCATCACGTAGGGGCCGAAGTGCGGATCGTTCACCGCGCCCACGATCATCTCTACGCCGGAGGCCATTTCTTGTACCGAGATGCCATCGATGCGCGCGTGGGGCGCGTGTTTGCGTCCGCCCGCGGTTACGGCTTGCGCCGCGGCTTTGAGTTCTGCGAGTGATTTTACGCCGAGGCGCACGGCGTCGGCTTCGGTCTTGTGGGGAATATCGGCGGAGGCGAGCTTGACCGCCACCGGAAACGTCACCGGGTTGTCATTGAGCGCCAGTATTTCGTCCAGCGACAACAGCACTTCTAGGGTTGCAGGTATGCCGTAGCGCGCGAGGCATTGCTTGGACAGGTGTTCCGCCAGCGCGCCGGTGTGCTTGCTCAATGCTAGTGTTTGCTTAACTACAGGCCGCGCTTCGGGTATATCGCTGCGCGAGAGATACTGCTGCCGCTTTAGCGCAAAATCGGTGAACAAGCCGACGGCGCGTCCGGCGTCGGCGGCGAAGCTGGGGCAATAAATGCCGTTCTTTTCCAGCTCGGTTTTGATGTCAAGATCCAGTCCGGGCACCGGTGACCAGCCCACGATAATCGGCTTGTCGGTACGCTTGGCGATGTCTAGAAATTTCGGCAGCCACTCTTTGAGTATGGGGCCGCCAGCACTGCGCACATGCAGCATGTCCCAGTTCGGCTCATCGACGATAATTTCAAGCACCGTGTGTTGCTTGCCGTATACCGGCGTGGTGTCGATGGGGTTGCCGCGCGAGCCGTAGTCGGCGACCACAGCTTTTAATTTTTCGGCGGTTTCCAGCGAGGGCAGGGGCAGATGAAGTCCATTGCGCTCATACGCTTCCGCCGCCATCACGCCCCAGCCGCCGGAGCCGGTGAGCACGCCGATGTTGCGGCCCTTGGGGTAACGTCCGCCGAGCACTAGCTTGGCGACATCGGCGAGTTCATGCAGGTCCTGCGCTTCGATGAAACCGCCTTCACGAAACGCCGTCTTGAACAACGTGTAGTCGGCGGTGAGTTTGCCGGTGTGCGAACCTGCCGCGCGCCGCCCGGCACCGCTGTTGCCGACTTTAAGCAAAATAATCGGCTTGCCGAGTTGCAGCGCGCGCTGGCCGAGTGCGCGCAGTTTTACGCCTTCGGTGCTCGATTCCAGGTACGCCAGGATCAACTGCACATCGTCCTGACCGAGCAGCGTGTGGCAGAAATCAAAAAAATTCAGATCGGCTTCATTGCCGCACGAAACCAGGTAGCGGGTGTCGACGCCGCGCGCATGGGCGTGTGCCATCATGGACAGACCCACACCGCCGCTTTGCGACACCACCGCCACCGGACCCGGTTCTAGGCTTTTGTCGTAGAGCGCGCCGCCGAAGGCGCAGAATGCGCGCGTCGCGATGTTGGCCACGCCGATGCAATTAGGGCCGACCACGCGCACACCGCTGTCCTTGATCGCGGCATCGAGCTCGCGTTGCATCGCCCTGCCGGCCTCGCCGATTTCTTCGAAGCCGCCGGCCAGCACCACCGCGAAGGGGATGCCGGCCTTGCCGCAATCACGCAGCGCCTGCGGCACCTGCGCCGCCGACACGGCCACCAGCGCCACGTCGCAGGGGCCGGGTATCGATTGCGCATCGGGGTACGCCTTCACCCCCTGCACTTCTTCGCGCTTGGGATTGACCGGATAGATTTTTCCGGCGTAGCCCACATCGAGCATCAGGCGCAGCGGTTGTCCGCTGATTGAGGTGTCGTTACTGGATGCGCCGATGATGGCGATGGATTGCGGGGTGAGCAGGCGCGACAAATCTAGGTGGGGTTTGGTGGTCATGGTGTTACGAGTTAGGCAGATTGAAAAGACCCGTCATTCCAGCGAATGCTGGACTCCAGTGCGTTATCCACGCCGAGGCGCTTGAATCTGATGTGGCACATGCGTGAACGAACTGAATCCCCGCTTGCGCTGGAATGACGAAGTAGTGAAGTGAGAGGGATGCGCGTGGGATGTTTCTTAATCTCACGGCCGCATCGTAAACGAAGCTCGCCCCGGCGTCAGCAACGGTTCCGCGAGGTGAACAAATTCGCAAAGCAGTTTACGCGTGTCACGCGGATCAATGATCTCCTCGACCCAAAATGTTTCCGCAGTGCGAAATGGCGAACGCAGCATATTGAGACGCTTCTCGATTTCGGCGAGCTTGGCTACCGGATCGGCGGCCGCATCGAGGTCCGCGCGATACGCCGCTTCTATGCCGCCTTCCAGCGGCAATGAGCCCCAGCGCGCCGACGGCCACGCATAACGCAGCGCTAATCTTCCCGGCGGCTGATGCAGGGCGCCGGCCACACCGAATACATTGCGTACGAGGATAGAGCACCACGGCACTGTGGTCTGATCGATGGCTGTCATCGCGCGCACACCGGCACGTATGGTCGCGGTTTTCTCCGCTTCCAACCCCACCAGAAATCCGGGGCAATCGACTACATGCAGCACCGGCAGGTGAAAGGTTTGTGCCAGATCGACAAAGCGGATGATTTTGGCACAGGCGTCCGCGGTCCATGCGCCGGCATAGTGATACGGATCGCCCGCCATCACCGCTACCGGGCGGCCCTCGATACGCGCCAGCCCGGTGATAATGGAGCGGCCAAACATGCGGCCCATTTCAAAAAAGCTGTCGTGATCCACCAGCGTCTCGATGAGCGGGCGCATCTGGTACACGCGGCGGCTGTCTTTGGGGATGATCTTGAGCAGCGCTTCAGGGTCGCGCCTTGCCTCTTCTGCGTACGGCACCAGCGGCGGCGTGGCATAGATAGATGACGGCAGATACGACAAAAAGCGCCGCGCGCAGGCGAAGGCTTCTGCCTCGGTATCGACCGCATGATCCACTGCGCCGGCCTTGGTCTGAATCTCCCAGCCGCCGAGTTCCTGCTTGGTGAGTTTCTGGCCGATGCGTTCCACTACCGGCGGCCCGGCTACAAACATCGCCGAGGTGGTCTTGGTCATCACCGAGTAGTGGCTCGCCGCAACCCTTGCTGCGCCCAGCCCGGCTACCGAACCGAGTCCCAGCGCCACCACCGGCACTGTGCCCAGATTCACCGCCGCCCAGTGATAGCCCGCACTACCCGCGACGCGACCCGGCAGGTTGGCGCGCCCGGTGGTCTCGATGGTCTTCACCGAACCGCCGCCACCCGAACCTTCGATGATGCGGATGATCGGCAAGCGAAACTCGTGCGCCATCTGCTCCGCCATCACGGTTTTTTCCTTGATGGTGGCATCCGCTGAGCCGCCGCGCACGGTGAAATCGTCGCCGCACACCACCACCGGCCGGCCGGCTATGGTGCCGCGTCCGAAT
Source organism: Bordetella parapertussis (assembly GCA_945906815.1). Taxonomy (GTDB): domain Bacteria; phylum Pseudomonadota; class Gammaproteobacteria; order Burkholderiales; family SG8-41; genus UBA5216. The sequence goes on along the minus strand of CAMDRT010000008.1, from coordinate 81,745 downwards.
ACGCAGTTGGCTGCCTGCAACGCAGTAAGCTGGCCGGCATCGTCGTAGCTGGCTTTGCCGGCAACAGCGCCGACTTCATGAAAACTCGCCTTATCAAGCAAGGCGTCGATGCGTTCGCGTACCGTGAGTCGTCCGCCGTCGTGCTGGCGCTTCACCTTGTCCGCGCCGCCCATTTGCCGCGCAAGCGCCTCGCGTGCGCGCAGTTCGTCGAGTTCGGGTTGCCAGGTCATGGCGTTGTGTCTCTAGTAAATTTAATGTGTTATTGGATCACATGTAGCGCGGCACGTCCGTCACGCACGGCGTCGGCAACCAGCCGCTTGTCGAGGGTGGCCAAGTGCCCGTCGTGGGCGCGCGCTAGCGCCAGCAGGTAGGTATCCGTCACTTGGGCGCTGCCGAGCAGCCTTTCACTGTCGATGTGCTTGTCGTCGGCGAGGCTGATGTCGTCCGGCCAGAAAATATGGCCGGGCAATTTACACAGACGCGTCATGATTTCAATCGCCAATCCAGGCGAACCGATGCAATTGGGGTATTTCGGATGGCTGACGATGCGAATTACGCCATTTTCAGTCAGCGGACAACTGGCCCAACTGCGCTGGCCACGCGTTTTGAACCACGCATGCGCGGCGTCGTGATGAACATGCGCCGGATCGATCAGGGCGATCAACACATTGACGTCGAGCAGAAACGTTCGTGCTGTGCTCAAGGCGATTCGTCGCGCAGCGCATTGACTGCATCCAGCGTTACCGGCGATGCGTTGGCGCCAACCGGAATCAACGGCACGCCGTTACGCAACTTCGCGCGAGCCGCAGTGGGGCGCAGCGATAGCCGCGCGAGTTCGGATATCACCTCGCCTATGGTTTTATTTTGCCGGGCTGCAAGTCCCTTTGCCGCAGCCAAAACGTCATCATCGATTGCCAGCGTAGTGCGCATAAGGGCCTCTGGTTGTGCATCAAACATCAAGCATCATACATCAAGCCGAGGAGGCTGGGAATTTCGTGCAGCGCGAGGCGGCGCGCCTGCACGGCAGGATGCACCCACGCGTTAGCATCGTTATCGACGGCCATCATCTTGCCGAGAGTGCGATGGACAACGCCACCGGCGTCGCTGGCGCCATTGCCATCGCGCGCACGTACGCTACACGCCTGCGCAGTGCGTCGAGTTCGGGTTGCCAGGGCATGGCTTGGTGTCTTTTATTTTTGAGTAAAATTGTTTAAAAACAAACGGTTATATTATAATTCCAACATATATTTCCTAGCGTAAAATTCCATGAAGCCATATCGGGGTTTGAATTTTTTTCACGCGCTGGCCACGATAAGCGTGGTAGGCGTGGTGTCAGCAGTGCCCGCCGCAGCCCAAACCGCAGCCCAAACCGCAGCCCAAACCGCAGCCCAAACCGCAGCCAGCGGCTCAGCACAGACATGGCCTGCCAAGCCGCTCAAATTCATCATGAGCGCACCAGCCGGCAGTTCGATAGATGTGATCGGGCGCATTCTGGGCGACAAGCTCAGGGACACGCTGCGCCAGCCTGTGGTGGTCGAGAATCGCGCGGGCGCGGGCGGCACGCTGGCAACTGATTTTGTCGCCAAGAGCGCGCCGGACGGCTATACCATGGTGCTGTCATTCAACGGGCCGCTGGCGTTTGCGCCACACCTGTATGCGAAGCTGCCGTACGAGCCGGCAAAGGATTTGCTGCCTGTGGTCATCACCACCAGTCAGCCTAATGTGCTGGCGGTGAGCGCTGCAGTAGCGGCGACTTCGTTGAAGGAACTGATTGCGCACGCGAGGGCGAATCCGGGCAAGCTGAGCTATGCCTCGGTGGGCAACGGCAGTTCGTCGCACCTGTCGATGGAATTGCTCAAGGCGATGGCGGGTCTGGATATGGTGCACGTGCCGTTCAACGGCTCGCCCCCGGCCATTGCCTCGGTGGCGGGCAACGACACGCAGTTGCTGTTCGCGGTGCCGACGGCGATCACGCCGCTGGCCAAGGCGGGCAAGGTCAAGTTGCTGGCGGTGTCGGGCGCCGTGCGTTACGCGCTGACCCCCGATTTGCCGACGGTGGCCGAAGCGGGCCTGCCCCAATTCGAAGCGCTGGCGTGGAACGGCGTGCTGCTGCCCGCGGGCACAGCCGCTGAAATCGTGGTGCGCCTGAATCGCGAGTTCAATGCCGCGCTGGAGGATGCCGGCGTGCGTGCGCGCCTGAACGCCGCCGGTCTTGAGCCGGTAGGCGGCAGCGCCGAAGCGTTGCGCCAGTTGATGCAGTCGGAAAGCGACAAGTGGGGGCCGATCATCCGGCGTATCGGCGCGCGCGTGGATTGATTCCGCTGCTTACTCCGGCACTTTTCCCCACAGTTCTTGCAGCCGCGCGTCACGTCCGCAGCCGTTGCGATACACCTTGTAGCGCACCGGATTATTGAGATAGTAGTTTTGATGGTAGTCCTCGGCGCGATAAAATGCGCCGGCCTTGGTGATTTCGGTCACGATCTCGGCTTTAAACGGTTTGGATTTATGCAGGGCGGCTTTCGATGCCTCGGCGAATTTGCGTTGTTCATCGTCATGGTAAAACACGCCGCTGCGGTATTGCGACCCGTGATCGCAGAACTGCGCGTTTTTTACCGTCGGGTCGATGTTTACCCAGAACACCTGCAGCAGTTTTTCGTAGCTGACTTTCGACGGGTCGTATTCCACCTGCACCACTTCGGTATGGCCGGTGCGTCCGCTTGAAATCTGTTCGTAGGTCGGGTTTTTGAGGTGGCCGCCCATGTAACCGGATATCGTCGAGATCACGCCGGGCAGTTTGTCGTAAGGCGGCTCCATGCACCAGAAGCAGCCGCCGGCGAAGGTGGCTTTGGCGGTTTTCACGGCGGGCGCTTGCGCAAAGCTTAGCGCCGGGCTGAGCAGCATGGCGGCAATCAAAAACAGGCGGGGCAAGTAATTCATGACGCTCTCCTTGGTGAATCGCGGCGGTTTGCGCGTGGTGCGGCTGGCTCGGTGTGATCTTTCGAACTTACAGCGGGTAAGGTTTTGCTGGTATGTTCGACCCAGGTTCTGCTGAGTGTCTGCAATTATTGCAAAATTCTGTCAAACGCAAAGGAAATCGCATGAGCGAAATTCAAAACAGCAAGGAAGTCGCCACGCTGGGTGGTGGATGCTTCTGGTGCCTTGAGGCAGTTTACGATGAACTCAAAGGTGTGATTTCGGTCGAGTCGGGCTATATGGGGGGCAACAATCCCGAGCCGACCTATGAGCAGGTATGCAGTGGCCGCAGCGGACACGCGGAAGTGGTGCAGATCACATTTGATCCGGCGCTGGTGTCGTTGCGCGAGATTCTGGAAGTTTTTTTTGTGATCCATGATCCGACCACGCTGAACCAGCAAGGTAACGATAGCGGCACGCAGTATCGCTCGGCGATTTTTTACCATACGCCGCAACAGCAGGCGGCGGCGCAAGCAGTGATCGCTAGCTTGAGCGCGGCAGGGCTGTGGCGCAATCCGGTGGTGACCGAGGTCACACCGGCGACAGCGTTCTATATTGCCGAGGATTACCATCAGGAATACTACGCGCGCAATCCGCGCGCGGGTTACTGCGTGGCGGTGGTGGCGCCCAAGGTGGCGAAATTTCGCAAACAGTTTTTGTCGAAGCTGAAGTAGCTGGCTTGAACTTTAGTCTGTAAACCTTGCGCTCGAAGCGGCATACCCTGAACCGTATGCCCGCGCGCTCGCGTGTAGAGATGCCTGCGCAGCCGGGGCGCAGCAGCGCGGCCAGCCCCACGCCAGGGGCAAACGCCTGCTACGGAATATCCGAGCGCAAGCCGATGCGGATGCGCGGAAGTGACGTTTCCCAGAGAAATATTCTATTTCTCCTCTAGGAAAGCATTGACAAGCGCGTTTTCCCTCGGCATTCTGTCGCCACCGTGCCGCTACTAGAACCATTGGCGGCAAGGCAAAACAAAAGAAACGAATACCTAGATTACGTTTAATCACCCTAACGGAGACCCTCAATGGCAGCAAAGAAAAAAGCAGTGAAGAAAGCCCCGGCAAAAAAGAAGGCCGCCAAACGCAAGCCTAACGCCGCGTTCATGAAGCCGATGACTGTCAGTGCTGCGCTGGGTGCAGTGATTGGCAACAACCCGATGCCGCGCACCGAAGTCACCAAAAAAATCTGGGCCTACATCAAGAAGCATGGCCTGCAAGATGCCAAGAACCGCCGCAACATCAATGCCGACGACAAACTGAAGCCGATCTTTGGCGCCAAGAAACAGGTGTCGATGTTTGAGATGACCAAACTGGTCAGCAAGCACCTAAGCTAAGTTTTACCGTGGCAACAGCGGCCAGCGTTGAAAAACGCTGGCCGTTTTATTGGGTGTGTGTGGGGGGGAGGCTATGCGCGCCGCAGGTACCACGCACCCCACAGCAGCGCCGCGCCCATGGTGAAGAACACTGGCGTCATGCCCAGTGCAGCGCCCAGCGCACCAAAAATCAGCGGTATGCCCGCCTGCGTGATGTTGAGCAGCAGTGTGCGCATGCCCACGGCTTCCGCGCCGCGTCCGGCAGGGGCTTTCTCGTAGAGCATGGCCATGAGGATGGGCTGGGTGCCGCCGAGGCCTATGCCCAGCACAAACGACACCGTCATCAGCAGCGGCACGCTGTGCACCAGCGGAATCAGCGCCAGCATTACGCCGGTGAGCAGCAAGGCGCAGATCAGCAGTTTGCGTTCATCGAAGCGATGCACCACCCACGGCAGAATCAGGCGAAAGACAAAAGTGGCGGCGCCAAACGAGCCCAGTATCAATCCGATGGTCGAGGCCGGCAGCCCGATGCTGGAGCCATGTATCGGCATCACAAACGAGTATAAATCCCAGCACATCGACAGCAGACCGCTGATGATGAAGACGCGCAGCATGGCGGGTATGCGCAACAAATCGGCAATGCGTTTTTCGGCGGCATGGGGCGCAGCGGCGGCCGGTTTGTGATGCTGCGTGATCGCGGGCTTGCGCAAGCGTATCAAGGCGAGTGCGGCGACGACAAAGCCCGCGCACAGCAGGAACGTGTTGCGGTAGCCGAAGCCGTCGATGGCGAAGCCTGCCGTTACCGGCCCCACAAAACCCGAGGTTGAAAACGCCAGCGCCAGGACGCTGAAATTGCGCGTGCGATCCTTGGGGCGGCCCACCAGCGCCGCCGCTTGATTGACGCAGATGTGATACAGCATAAAGCCGCTGCCCGCCAGCACGCTCACCGCGAACAGTGTTTCAATCCGCGGCAAGGCAAACGCGAGCAGCATGCCCGCCAGCACCAAGGCGGCACCCAGCAGCATCGGTTTGTAGACGCCGCTGCGATCAATGCGGCGGCCCCAGCGCACCGAGAACACCATCGGCACCACCGCGATCAGCGAGATGATGATACCCACGGTGAGCGGCGTGGCACCCAAATGCAGTGCAAACAGCGACAGCGTGACGCGCGCACAGGCGAATGCCATGTGCGGCAAAATGGTGAGGAAAAATATGAGACTGATAGTCATGTGCGAGTGATTGTAATGTTTTGATTTAAAACATTATTGAGGCGAGGCACACTCGCAAGCGCACAGGCAGGGGCTGCAGTATACCGCGATTGGATCACGCGCGAAATGAGTGTGGCGCCAGCAGGGAAACCAGTTACACTACGCGCCCGCCGCAGCACCCGCCGCGGCGCGTTGCTGATGTTTGCACAAGCCAGGAGGAGGATCCTATGTTTGGCCGTCTCATGCCCACCGAAGGGCGCTTCTTCGACATGTTCAACGAGCACGCGGGATATATCGTGCAGGGCAGCCACGAACTCGCTGCGTTGATGACCCATGGCGACGACATTCAGCGCCGCGCGTACCAGATCGAGTCCATCGAAAAAATGGCCGACAAGGTCACGCACAGCGTGATTGAGTTGCTGCACAAAACGTTCATCACGCCGCTGGATCGCGACGAAATTCACCAGTTGATCACGCGCATGGACGATATTCTCGATCTGATGGAAGACGCCGCGCAGTCGATTTTTTTGTATGATGTGCAGACCATACCGCCAGAGGCGGCCAAGCTCGCGGAACTGTGCGTGGCGTGCTGCGAACAGGTCAAGATTGCGGTGGATTTGTTATCCAATATGGAAAACGCCAAGGCGATTCTGGTGGCTTGCGACGAAATTGACCGCCTCGAATCCCATGCCGATCACGTGATGCGCTCGGCGATTGCCACGCTGTTTCGCGACGAGCCCGACGTGCGGCAAGTGATCAAGCTGCGCTCTATTTTTGAGCTGCTCGAAACGGTGACCGACCGTTGCGAGGACGTGGCCAATATCATCGAAGGCATCGTGCTGGATAATTCCTGACGGTTGCTGATGAGGCGTTCGGACAATCACGCGCGAGAAAGTGGCACATGACCTTTAGTTTCGAAGTGCTGGTGTTTTTGATTGTGGTGGCGTTGTTGTTCGATTTCATGAACGGCTTTCACGACGCCGCCAATTCCATCGCCACGGTGGTTTCCACCGGCGTGTTGAAGCCGCATCAGGCGGTGATGATGGCGGCGGCGTTTAATTTTATTGCGCTGTTTGTGTTCCAGTTGAAAGTTGCCACCACGGTGGGCAAAGGCATCATTGACGCGAATATCATCGATCACTACGTGGTGTTCGGTGCGCTCAGCGGCGCGATTGCGTGGAACATCATCACCTGGTATTACGGCATACCATCGAGTTCGTCGCATGCGCTGATCGGCGGGCTGGTGGGCGCTGCCATAGTCAAGGCGGGCGCCAGTGCGCTGGTGTCCAGTGGGCTGATCAAGGTGGTGGCGTTTATTCTGGTTGCGCCGCTGCTGGGCTTTTTACTCGCGTCGCTGCTGCTGGTGATTGCCACGCATCTGGTGCGCCGGGTGACGCCGTACCGGGTCGATAAGTGGTCGCGGCGGCTGCAATTGGTGTCGGCGTCGATGTACTCGCTCGGCCACGGCGGCAACGACGCGCAAAAAACGGCCGGTATTATCTGGATGCTGCTGATCGCCTATGGTGCCAGCGGGGCCAAGGACGGGATACCGTACTGGGTAGTGATCGCGTGTTACGTGACGATTGCGCTGGGTACCTTGTTCGGCGGCTGGCGTATCGTGAAAACCATGGGGCAGCGCATCACCAAGTTAAAACCGTTTCACGGCTGCTGCGCGGAGACCGGCGGCGCGCTCACCCTGTTTATGGCCACCGGGATGGGGATCCCGGTTTCAACCACGCATACCATTACCGGCTCTATCATCGGCGTTGGCGCCGCGCGCGGCTACAAGGCAGTGCGCTGGGGCGTAGCGGGCACTATTGTATGGGCGTGGCTGTTGACCATACCGTGTTCCGCGTTCATGGCCGCAGTGGCGTGGTGGATAGGCACGCATATTTTGTAGAGGACTGAAGTGCAGGACTCAGGACTCAGGACTCAGGACTGAGTAACATCATGCTGCGTCGCGCCCCTCAGTCCTTAGTCCTCAGTCCTCAGTCCTGTTTTTAAGGCGCCAGGCGGGTTATTTGCCAGCCCTGCGCTGATAGCCGGTAGGCCAGCCGGTCATGCAGCCGGTTTTCACGGCCCTGCCAGAACTCGATTGCCACGGGCATTAAGCGGTAACCGCCCCACTGCGCGGGACGTGGCGGCGCGTCGCCGGTGGTGCGCGCCACTTCTGCATAGCGCTGCTCTAGCGCCGCGCGGCTCGCGACTACTTCGCTTTGCGGCGAGGCAATGGCCGCATGGCGGCTGCCCAGCGGGCGGGTGGCGAAGTAGGCATCGGACTCGGCGGCGCTGACGCGGCTCAAGGCGCCGTCGATGCGGATCTGACGCTCGAGTGGCAGCCAGCCGAAAAGCAGCGAGGCGTTGGCGTTGGCGTCGATGTCGCGGCCTTTGCGGCTTACATAGTTGGTGTAGAAAACAAAGCCGCCGTTATCCACCCCTTTGAGCAGCACCAGGCGCAGCGATGGCTGGTGTTCGCGCGAAACGGTCGCCAGCGACATTGCGTTGGGCATGGTGAGTTCGGCTTTCGTGGCATCGTCGAACCAGCGCGCGAATTGTGCCAGCGGATCGGCCGACAGCTCTTTTTCGTCGAGTCCGTCGCGCATGTATTCCTGGCGCACACGGGAGAGATCAAGCATGGCGGATCGCGCTATTACTGCTTGCCCTGCCGCGTTGCCCACTCGGCGGCAAGCTCGCGGTTGGTTTTATAGTGCGGCACCTTGAACACCAGCCGCTTCCATGATTGCAGGCGCGCAACGCTGCCTTGCACCTCGCTCTTCCAGTACTGGTCACCGAGTTCGAGGTTGCGCTTTTCATCCATCTCCCAATATTTTTTCGAGTTGCCGCCGCCGAACATGAACAGCCGGCCATTCACGATCTTGAAGGTGTCGTGATTGCCGCCGAGCGGTATCGCGTAAACCAGTCCGTTGGCGCAAAAGCCGTTGTACTGCGGTTTGTATAGCTCGGGGCTTTTCATGAACAGCGCGCGGTTTTCCGCGTTCATGAAGCGGTAGGTAACGCCTTCGTGCTCGACCTTGACTGCAGGGCTGCCCGGCGCTGGCTGAGCGAGGGTGAAATAGCTCACCGGGTCGTGGCCTTTGAGCATGAGCCTGCTATCGTCACCGTCGCTGACGGTGTTGTGGGTGGCGCAGCCCGCGAGCGCGAGCAGCAGAGCAGCAAGTAATATGAGGCGATGTGCCATGACGGTGTCCACGATTGGATTGCGGGAAATTATAACCCCGCATCCGTTATACTGCGTAGCAGCAACACGTAGAGGAGGGGTTGTGTCCGAAATTTCAATTACCAAAATAGCCGGAGCCATCGGCGCCGAAATCGGCGGCGTCGATCTGCGGCGCGAGCTCGCGGACGAAGTCATCGCCAAAATTCGCGGTGCATGGCATGAGCACGTGGTGATTTTTTTTCGTGATCAGGAACTGAGCAGCGCGCAGTTTCTCGCCTTCGCCGAACGTTTCGGCAAGCCAGTGGAGTATCCGTTTATACGCGGGCTGGACGGCTTCCCGGTGATCACGCCGGTGATCAAGCTCGAACACGAACGCATCAACTTTGGCGGCATGTGGCATTCGGATACCACCTATCTTGAACAGCCACCGATGGGCACTTTTTTGATGGCACGCGAGCTGCCGCCGCACGGCGGCGATACCTTGTTCGCAAATCAATATCTGGCGTATGAGGCGCTGTCCGATGGCCTGAAACGCACGCTGGATGGGCTGGTCGGCGTCAGCAGTTCCGCCAAGGCCGATGTGTCGAAATCGCGCGAAGATCGCGTGGCTGACAGTCCCACCGCGCGCGCACACGAGGTATTCGAAGCCGAGCACCCGGTGGTGCGCACGCATCCCGAAACCGGCCGCCGCGCACTCTATATCAATGGCGGGCATACCGTGCGCTTTAAAGGCTGGAGCGAAGCAGAAAGCGCGCCGTTGCTCGATTATCTGCACCAGCAGCAGGTAAAACCCGAATTCACCGGCCGTTTCCAGTGGCGCAGCGGCTCGATCGCGCTGTGGGATAACCGCGCGGCACTGCATCTTCCGGTGAATGATTATCACGGCTACCGGCGCGTGATGCACAGAATCACCCTGCAGGGCGATCGGCCGCGCTGAACGCGCGCGCAGCGCACGCTACGGCTGCGCGGATGGGCTATAGCGTTGGCGTAAGCCGCCTCTAATTTGCCACCGACCGCGTTGCTAAAAACGCCGCCAGCACACGCGAGGTATGCGAGCGTTGTGGCTGCCGCGCGAGGTCCTGCGGAGTACCTTGCGCCACGATATGCCCGCCGGCGTCGCCGCCTTCGGGGCCGAGGTCGATGATCCAGTCGGCGTCGGCGATGACATCGAGGTTGTGTTCGATCAACACCACCGTGTTGCCGGCATCGACCAGGCGATGCAGCACACGCAGCAGTTTTTCCACGTCGGCCATGTGCAGGCCGACGGTGGGTTCGTCGAGGACGTACAGTGTGAGGCGTGAGGCGTTAGGGGCGAGGCGTGCGTCTTGCGCCGGACGCACTTTGGACAGTTCGGTGACGAGTTTGATGCGCTGCGCTTCGCCGCCGGAGAGCGTGGGGCTTTGCTGGCCCAGAGTTAAGTAACCGAGTCCTACGTCCTGAAGTAATGTTAGCGCGTGATGTATCGCGCTATGCGCGGCAAAAAATGCCACCGCTTCATCCACGTTCATGCGCAGCACCTCGCCGGCGGATTTGCCTTTGAATAGCACCGCCAGCGTGTCAGCGTTAAAGCGCGCGCCGCGGCAGGTTTCGCAGGCGACGCGCACATCAGGCAGGAAACTCATCTCGATTTTGCGCATGCCCTGACCCTCGCAGGTTTCGCAGCGCCCGCCGCTGGTGTTGAACGAAAAGCGGCTCGCGCTGTAGCCGCGCATGCGCGCTTCGGGCACCTCCGCGAACAAGCGGCGTATGGCGTCCCACAAGCCGACGTAAGTTGCGGGGCAGGAGCGCGGCGTTTTGCCGATCGGTGTTTGATCGACTTCGAGCACTCGGCCCACGGCTTGCCAATCCGTTATGGGTTGGTAACTATTTGTTTTTATTGTATTATTTTTATTTTTAGAGTGACTCAAGAGATGCGAGAGCTGCGCGTGCAACACGTCGCGTGCGAGCGTGGATTTGCCGGAGCCGGAGACGCCAGTGATCGCGGTAAAGCGCGCCAGCGGCACGCGCACGCTGATGGATTTTAGGTTGTGCAAAGTCGCGCGGTGTATGCGTATGGCGGGTGTGCCGCGGTGCACCCGGCGCGGCGGATGCAGCGGATGCATCAGCGGCTGCGACAGAAAGCGCCCGGTCAGCGATTGCGGATTGCGCATGAGATCTTCCGCCGTGCCTTCGGCGATCACCGCGCCACCGAGTTTGCCCGCGCCGGGGCCGAGATCGATCACGTGTGCCGCACGGCGTATGGTGTCCTCGTCGTGTTCCACCACCACCAGCGTGTTGCCCTTGGCTTCCAGTTTTTGCAGCGTATCGAGCAGAATTTTATTGTCGCGTGTATGCAGGCCGATGGTGGGCTCGTCGAGGATGTAGCACACCCCGCGCAGATTGGAACCCAGTTGCGCGGCGAGGCGTATGCGCTGCGCTTCGCCGCCGGAGAGTGTGGGCGCGGCGCGATCCAGCGCCAGATAGCCCAGACCCACTTCATCCAGAAAGGTGAGGCGTGTGCGTATTTCGGCGAGCACATCGTGCGCAATCGCGGCGGCGCGGCCTTGCAAGGCCAGCTTGCCGAAGGTGGCGGCGACCTGGGTCACCGGCAATGCGGTGAGCTGCGCGATGGATAGTCCATTGAGGCGCACCGCCCGCGCGTCGCGATTCAGCCGCTCACCCTTGCAGGCAGGGCAGGGTTCTTCAATGTGCAGCCATTCAAGCCAGGCATCGAGCACATGTTCCTCGCTACCGGTTTTTTCGCGCTCGGCGTCCCACTCAAAACCGGCGAGCTTCAAGCCGGTGCCGTAGCACGCTGTACACCAGCCGTGACGCGAGTTGAACGAAAACAGGCGCGGATCGAGTTCGGGAAAACTGCGGCTGCACGAAGGGCAGGCGCGCTTGGCTGAATACGCGGTTTGCGGCAACTGCGGCATATGTTTATCGTGCTGGTCGATAGCGCGTGCGAGCGCGTCGAGTTGGCCGATGACGTGAACCATGCCTTTGCCGTGATCCAGCGCTTGCGCCACGCCAGCGCGCAGCAGGTGCTCGTTCTCGGGCAACACACGCAGCTCCGTCACCGGCAGTTCGATGGTGTGCTCGCTGAATCGTGCAAGGCGCGGCCATTGCGCCGTGGGCAAAAATTCGCCATCGACTCTGAGATGGGTGTGGCCCTTGGCGGCCGCCCACTTTGCCAGATCGGTGTAATAGCCTTTGCGATTGACCACCAGCGGCGCGAGCAGGCCGATGCGCTCCCCGCGCGAGCGGCGCATGATGCTGGCGACTATGGATTGCGCGCTCTGTGGCTCGATCGCCACCTCACAGTCTGGGCAGTATTGCGTGCCGAGTTTCACGTACAGCAGGCGCAGAAAGTGATAAATCTCGGTGAGGGTGGCTACCGTGCTCTTGCGTCCGCCACGGCTGGTGCGCTGTTCGATGGCGACGGTGGGTGGGATGCCGGTGATACTGTCCACATCCGGGCGCGATGCGCCTTGCACGAACTGGCGCGCATAGGCATTGAGCGACTCGAGATAACGGCGTTGTCCTTCGGCAAACAGAATGTCGAAGGCGAGGGTGGATTTGCCTGAGCCTGAGACGCCGGTGATCACGGTAAATTTGCCGCGCGGGATATCGACGTCGATGTTTTTAAGGTTGTGTTCGCGCGCGTGGTGGATGGAAATGAAGGGTTGCGTGTTGAGCGATGCGTGCTGAGTGGTAAGGGCAGCAGCCTTTGCAGGCGTTGGTTCCTGTGCGTATGCCCGCAACGCCTTGCCGGTATGTGACCCTGCGTGCGCCATCACCGCTTCCGGTGTGCCCACACACACCACTTCGCCACCGGCTATCCCGCCCTCCGGCCCCAGATCAATAATCCAGTCGGCAGCGCGTATCACATCTAGGTTGTGTTCGATCACCACCAGCGTATGCCCTGCAGCGATCAACTCGCGAAACGCGCGCAGCAGTTTGGCGATGTCCTCGAAATGCAATCCCGTGGTGGGTTCGTCAAACAAAAACAGCGCAGCGCGCGAGGCCATCGAGGCCGTCTTGCGCGCGGCCTCAGTCAGATGCCCGGCCAGCTTAAGCCGCTGCGCTTCGCCGCCCGACAAGGTCGGTACCGGTTGTCCGAGGCGCAGGTATTCCAGACCCACTTGCGCCAGCGGACGCAGCGCGGCGCACACCTTGGGTTCTGCGGCGAAAAAGGCCAGCGCGGCATGCACTGTCAGGTCGAGCACATCGGCTATCGATTTGCCGTCGAGGGTGATTTCCAGAATCTCCGGTCGATAGCGCCGGCCGTCACAGTCGGCGCAGCGCAGATACACGTCCGACAGGAATTGCATTTCGACATGCTCGAAGCCGTTGCCGCCGCAGGCCGGGCAGCGGCCGTTGCCGGAGTTAAAGCTGAAGGTGCCCGCGGTATAGCCGCGCTCGCGTGCCAGCGGCGCCTTCATGTAGAGGTCGCGGATGGCGTCGAAGGCGCCGACATAACTCGCCGGATTGGAACGCGTGGTGCGGCCGATCGCTGACTGATCGACCATCACCACGTCGCTGATGTGTTCATGTCCGAGTAGTGCGCGATGCGCGCCCGGCGTTTCGCAGGGTTTGCCTTTGGCTTTGAGCAGTGCCGCATACAACACATCCTGCACCAGCGTGGATTTGCCGGAACCCGACACGCCGCTAATGCACACCAGATGCCCCAGCGGAATGGCCACGTCGATGTTCCTGAGATTGTGCTGGCTGGCGCCACGCAATTCGAGCTGGCGTGTGCCGGCGTGCGGGGCAACGCCACGCATGCCCTGGTCGGCGCGCAAACTGCCGGCAAGGTATTGCCCGGTTCTGGAGGCACTGGTTTTTATCAGCTTATCGGCATCCCCAAAATAGACGATCTCGCCGCCGCGTTCACCTGGCCCCGGCCCCATATCGAGTATGCGGTCTGCGGCCAGCATCACTTGCGGATCGTGCTCGACCACCACCAATGAATTGCCCGCGTCGCGCAGCTTGTGCATGACGCCGATCACGCGTCCCATGTCGCGCGGATGCAGGCCGATAGACGGTTCGTCCAGCACGAACAGGGTATGGGTGAGCGAAGTGCCCAGCGCGGTGGTGAGATTGATGCGCTGCACTTCGCCGCCGGACAAGGTGCGTGACTGGCGGTCGAGCGTGAGATAGCCGAGGCCCACGTCCGCCAGGTAATCCAGTCGCGTGCGGATTTCTTTGAGCAGCATCGCCGTGGCGTCGTCCGCCATTTGCGGCAAGTGCAATTGCTGCATGCGGCTGCGCACCGTATCCAGCGGCAGCAGCATCAGATCGTGTACGGTGAGGCCCGGCAGTTGCGCGAGTTTGTGTTCGTCAAAGCCCGTGCCGCGCGGCAGAAAGTGCGAGGCGTGGTTGGCATCAGCGCCCAGGCGCCACGACAGCGCCTCGGTCTTCAGTCGTGCGCCACCACAGCTCTGGCATGGCGTGTAGGCGCGATACTTCGACAGCAGCACGCGTACATGCATTTTGTAGGCTTTGGTTTCCAGCCACTTGAAAAAACGCGCCACCCCGTACCACACGCCGGGCCATGATGTACGCCAACTGACCCAATCCGATTCACCGTCGATCACCCAGCGCTGCTGTGCCTTGGACAGTTCACGCCATGGCGTAGCGAGCGGCACACCGCGCTTTTTCGCGTACTTTTCAAGGTCGTCCTGACACTCTTGGTTGCTCGGTGTCTGCCACGGTTTGACCGCGCCTTCACGCAGGGTTTTCGATTCGTCCGGAATCACCAGGCCATAGTCAACACCGATCACGCGACCAAAGCCGCGGCAGGTGTCGCAGGCGCCGAGCGGGGAATTGAATGAGAACAGACTGGGTGTAGGTTCCTGATAATGAATATCGCAATCGGGGCAGTGCAGCGCCGTGGAGAATTTCCACGGCGCGTGAGGCGCGAGGGGGGAGGCGTGAGGCGTATTGTCATGTGCATGGATGTTGACGTGCCCTTGCCCGACCCTAAGCGCGGCCTCGATCGCTTCCACCACGCGCACCGGCTCCGCAGCGCCTGCACGTAAACGATCCTGTATCACTTCGATGCGATCTGCATCCTCATGCAAAAAGCGCGTGTAGCCCTGCGCTGCCAGTAGGTTTTTGACTTCTGCAAGGCTGAAGTTTTTGGGCACCGGCACTGGAAATGCCACCGTCAGGCGCGGATCACCCGCCGCTGCCGCACGCGCCGTCAGCGTTTGCAAAATGCTTTGCGGCGTATCGCGCACCACCTTCGCGCCACAGCCGCGGCAATACAGTTCGGCGGCACGCGCATACAGCAGCTTGAAGTGATCGTTCAACTCCGTCATGGTGCCGACAGTCGAGCGCGAGGTGCGCACCGGGTTGGTCTGGTCGATGGCGATGGCGGGTGGTATGCCCTCGATGGCATCGACCTGTGGCCGGTCCTGCCGATCCAGAAATTGCCGCGCGTAAGGTGAAAATGTTTCCACGTAGCGCCGCTGGCCTTCGGCGTAGAGCGTGTCAAACACCAATGACGATTTGCCGCTGCCCGAAACGCCGGTGACCACGATCAATTCATTGGTAGGCAGATCGAGCGACAGATTCTTGAGATTATTCTGACGCGCGCCACGAATGCGGATGAACGCCATCACGAGCCTTGGGGTGAGCGAGAGAGTGAGCGGGAAAGAACGCGAGGATGTCAGCGAAACAACGCGAGCGATTTTACCCTGCCTGTCGCCGCCGATACACGCGACAGTGCGCGGATTCTGTCCTACACTCCTTGTCGCGCAAACTGCTGATGGAGGAAAAAGCATGAAAGCCGTACTGCTCACCGGTCCCGGCCAGCCTTTTGAACTCGCCACTGTAGCTGACCCCACACCCGGCCCGTATGAGGCCGTGGCGCGCGTGCTGGCGTGCGGCTCGGGTCTCACCATCCACCACGCGCGCGCGGGGCGCTTGAAGCTCAACCACTATCCACGCATCATCGGCCACGAGATCGCGGGCGAAATCGTCGCGGTTGGCGCCGCTGTCACGGATGTCAAAGTGGGCGATGGCGTCACCGCGTATTTTTATTTCAACTGCGGGCATTGCCACTGGTGCCGCATCAATCGCGAGACGCTGTGCGAGAATTTCGGCGGCTATGTGGGCCGCGAATCCGACGGCGGCTACGCGGAATACATCAAGCTGCCCGCGCGCAGCTTCCTGAAGTTTCCCGAGGGCATCGACTGGCGTAAAAACCCGGCTGAAGCTGGCGTGATCTGCGATGCGCTGGCGACACCGGTAAAAGTCATCCGCCACGCGCGCGTCACACCGCATGACACGGTGGTGGTGTTCGGCGCAGGCGGCGGTCTGGGCATACACATGCTGATGGTGGCGCGCTGGGCGCGTGCGAAAAAAATCATCGCGGTGGATACGTCCGCAGCCAAGTTCGAAGCCGCGGTGAAGTGCGGCGCCGATATCACCATCGATGCGTCTGCGGGACGCGTGGCCGAACAACTGCTGGAAGCGACGGACGGCAAAGGCGTCGATGTCGCCATTGATTTTGTCAGCAGCGCCAGCACCCTCGAACCGGCGCTCGCCGCGCTCGGCAAAGGCGGGCGGCTGGTCACACTGGGCGGCAACGGCAAGCCGTTCAACGCCGATCCGGCAAAAATATTGCGCAACGAAATTGAGATCCTCGGCAGCCGCTATGCCACGCGTCAGGAAGTGATGGACACGCTGCAACTGGTGGCGCGTGGCGAATTCAAGGCGCTGGTCACCGACCAAGTGCCGCTAGCGGAAGCCGAGGCGCTGCATCAGCGCCTGGACAAAGAGTTGATTATCGGGCGGGCGGCGTTGGTAATGGGTTGAATGATGAATAAAAACAATAAGTTACAAATAATAGGCGTCATCGGCCTTGGCATCATGGGCGGTGCGATGGCCGAAGCCTTGTGTGCCGCAGGCTACACCGTCGTGGGCTACGATCCGGCGGCGGCGGCTCGCGCACGTTTGAAAAAAGCAGGGGGGCGCGCACTCGCCTCGGCCACCGCAGTGGCAGCGGCAGCGGATGTGGTGATCACCTCGCTAGCTAAAGCGAGTGTGCTCGAAGCAGTGACCGCAAACATCATCAGTGCAAAAAGAGCCGCCGGCCGCTCACCGCTGATCGTCATCGAAACCAGCACCCTGACACTCGCCGACAAACAGCACGCGCAACAGACCCTGGCACGCGCCGGCGCGCAAACCCTCGACTGCCCGATCAGCGGTACTGCGGTACGCATGAAAGCGGGCGGCTGGAGCATTTTCGCCAGCGGGCCGCAGGCCGCATTCAGGCGCGTGAAGCCGGTGCTGAAGGTGTTCACGCAAAACGTGCAGTATGTGGGCGCCTACGGCAATGGCGCCAAAATGAAGTTCATCGCCAATCACCTGGTGGCGATTTACAACGTCGCCGTGGGCGAGAGCATGACCTTCGCGCGCAAAATGAATCTTGATCCGCAGCAGGTGTGGGATTTGTTTTCCAGCAGCCCGGTGCTGGGCAACGGCGTGTTCAAGCTGCGCGGCAAACTGATGGTGGAACAAAAATACCTGCCCGCCACCATGAAAGTCGAGGTGTGGCAAAAAGACATGCAGGTGATCGGCGACATGGCGAAAGCGGTGGATTGCCCGCTGCCGCTGTTCACCGCCTGCGCGCCGCTCTACACCACCGCGATGGCGCAGGGACTGTCACAGCATGACACGGCGTCGGTGTGTGAGGTGCTGGGGCGGATGGCGGGGTTGAAAAGAGGCCAAGGGAAATCGAGGCAGCGCCTGCCCCGAACTTGATCCGGGCCTCCGCACTTTGATAAACGTGTAGCGAAGTCCGTAGCGTGCGCTGTGCGCACGAACAATCACTACGCGTTCCGACCCTCGGCGCTTTACGCGCATCCCCCGCGATTAACGGCTGCGCCCTGTGTGGTAAATTGATCCCGACAGGTTATGCGAAAGAGGCGGCAGAGTGCAATACATCTACGGTTATGATGAACTCGATATCGCGCCGGACAATCCCACCAGCGCCAGAGTTGAGCCGCGCCGCGTGTTGTCGGGGCCGACGCTGGAAACCGGCAAGTCTTCCACCATCGGCGCGGTGCTCTACGGTGTACATATCGCGGTGGCGCTGGCGGGGCAGGCCGCCGGTTCCGGTGCCAAGGCGCACACGCATCCGAACGAGCAGTTCAATTACATCCTGCAAGGTGTGATGGTGTCGGATATCGATAACGAAAAACAAACCTTCGGCAGCAAGGGCATGCTGGTACACACGCCGTCGATGTCGGTGCATACAGGGCAGGCGTGTCCCGACGAAGACCTGCTGTTCTTTGCCATGAAAGACACGCGCCACGGCATCACCGGGCCGCCGCTCGATGGCAAGTATGACGGCCCGTTTTTTTTGCCGGGTTTCGGCAAGCGCGCGCATGAAGCGAAACCAACCACAGCGCAGATGATGGCCGCATCAGGCACGGATCCTGTAGGAGAAAAGACG
Source organism: Bordetella parapertussis (assembly GCA_945906815.1). Classification (GTDB taxonomy): domain Bacteria; phylum Pseudomonadota; class Gammaproteobacteria; order Burkholderiales; family SG8-41; genus UBA5216. The sequence continues at coordinate 63,626 of CAMDRT010000008.1, read as the reverse complement.
CGTTATATCTATGATATTAATGATCTTGCTGAAAAGGCCGGTCGCGTTGCCAGCGCACGTATGGTGGCGGGATTGCAGTTGGCCGGCGGCGTGAAGGGCGGCTTGTTGATCAGCGAAAAACTGCAAGTGGCAGTGCTTGAACTTGCGCCCGGCGCTACACTGCCCACGCATGGGCATGACAACGAGCAGTTCACACTGGTGGCCGAAGGCGATGTGCATGCCTATGTTGCGGGCAACTCACAGCGGGTGCGCGAGCGCTTTGTGATGCATGTGCCGCCGCAGGTATCGCATGGCATTATTGCGGGCACCAAGGGCGCGCGTATCGTGACGGTGCAGGACACGCGGTTTGCGTTTGCGGGATAATTCTCACAGGAGTGATAGCCATGCAGGTGACACCGCTTTCTGCGCATATCGGCGCGGAGGTGAACGGCATCGATCTGCGCCAGCCGGTCGATGCGCAGACGCGCCGCAATCTTAATGCGGCCGTGGTCGAGCATGTGGCCTTGGTCATTCGCGATCAGGATTTCACGCCTGAGCAATATCTCGCGGCGGTGTCCCTGTTCGGCGAACCGATGGAGCAGCACTTCACGCAGTACGCGCTACCCGGTTGCCCGCTGGTGCACGAGGTATCGAACCGCCATCAGGATAAGTCCGGCAAGCGCGTGAAGCATGGCGCCGGCTGGCACACCGACCACACCAATCACCTGCGCCCGCCGAAAAACACCAGCCTTTACGCCGTAGCGCTGCCGTCAAAAGGCGGCGACACCGCGGTGGTGAACATGCGTGCCGGCTACGACGCATTGCCCGACGCCATACGGCAGAAAATACAGGGGATGAAGACGGTGAATGTGTTTCAGGGTAGTGCCTCCGCGCGCTATTCCGGGCAGTCCGCCGATGCGCAGGTCGAGAAAAAGCCTGAGCCGGTGCTGCAACCGCTGGTGCGCACCAATACCGACAACGGCATGAAAGCGCTGTACTTTCATCCGGTGAAAACCGAGAACATCGTCGGCATGAGCGCCGCGGATACACAGGCGTTGCTCGACGATCTGCTGGAACGGACGGTGAAGGACGAGTTCATCTACCGCCACCGCTGGCGCAAGGGCGATATGCTGATCTGGGACAATCGCGCGGCCATGCACCGCGCGCATTTCGATTACGACCCGGACGAGTTTCGTCTGCTCTACCGCGTGCTGGTGCGCGGGGAAGTGCCGTTTTAGAGCTTATGCATTTATGCGAGCGTTCCGAGCGCCTTCTCGACCCTCGGCTTGACCTCGCCGATCATCAGTTCCATCGAGCGCATCGCCGCCTTGTGCGGCGTGTTGCCGACCTTGAACGAAAAGCACACATGCACCGGTTGGCCCGCGCGGATCTCGGCGACCAGCTTTTCGGCGACGGTTTCGACATCGCCGATCAGCAGATCATTGTGGATGGTTTCTAGCGACGGCTCGTCGGGAAACGGCACATCGACCAAAACTGCGCCTTGCATGACTTCCTTCCTGCGCCGCAAGCTCGAGGCGAGTCGCGATTGATAGCGCGCATTCTCGGCAAAGCGCATCCCTGCTTCGCGGCTGCCGGTGATGTGGGCGAAGCGGTTGACCGTCATATGTGCTTGCGACACCGGCACGTTCTCTGCGGCAAACGCGGCGGCCAGGTCGGCATATTGCCCGGCCAGCAATGGGGGGCCTCCCAGCCGGCCCGACGTCAGTACCCGATAGCCGTGGCGCGCGGCGGCGCGGAACAGCGGCGGGGCATGGCCGGCGACGTAGATCGGCAGCGGGTTTTGCACGGGGCGGGCCGAGATATGCGTGTCCGGTATCTGGTAGTGCTTGCCGTTGTAGCTGAAAAAATCCCGGCTGAAAGCGAGATCGAGGATGTCGCAGAATTCGTCGGTCATTGTGAGGTTGTGGGCGAGGTCAACGCCGAAGCGCTCGAATTCGTAGGGCTGATAGCCGGCGCCTATGCCGAGCATCAGCCGGCCATTTGATATCGCATCCGCGGTGGCGATTTCGGCGGCAAGCCGCACCGGGTTATACAAGGGCAACACCACCACCGCAGTGCCGAGCCGGATTTTTTTGGTGGTTGCAGCACAATGCGCCACCATCATCAGTGGCGATGCGCACAGGCAATAATTCGAGAAATGGTGCTCGGCAAACCAGGCGATCGTGTAGCCGAGCTCGTCGGCCAGCTGGGTCTGCTCGGCGACTTCACCAAACACTTGCGCCGTTGGCTTGTCCGCTTCGCGCGCCCCCATCAAATTGAAAATGCCGAACTCCATCGCCGTATCCTCCAGGGAAAAGAACTTCAAATTCGATTTTCGTATAAATCTTTTAAGCACCATGTTTCACGATAGAACAATGTAGCGCCGGCACGGTGACCCGTCAACCGCGCGCGCAGGTGCAGACGATGACAATAGGGTAGCGCGGTGCAAGTGTTATCACTTGCCGCCCGCTTGGGCGTAATATGTGTCGGCGTCGTCACTACACACCAGCGCAACCCCGGAGGAAACAAACCATGGCACCAGCAGGCAGCGGCACGTACACCTATGAACGGGTCCGCGATTGGCCCAAGATGCCCAAGGGCGAATCTCTAGGCGTGGTCAGCCGAGTGGCGACTGACTCGCAGGATCGCGTCTACGTTTTCCAGCGCAAGGATCCGCCGGTGGTGGTCTTCGACCGCGACGGCAACTACCTGGGCTGCTGGGGCATCGGCGCGGTAAAAGAAGCGCATGGCCTGAAAATCGTCGATGATATTGTGTACACCACCGATCGCCCCGACTCGGTCGCGGTGTCGTTTACGCTGGACGGTAAACCGCTGCTGGTGCTGGGCAAACGTGGCGTGCATTCCGATACCGGCTGCAAAGGGTCGCCTTGGCTGGCGGAGCGTGCAGGCGGCCCGTTCAATCATCCCACCGAGATGATGCCGCATCCCAACGGCGACATTTACGTGACCGACGGTTACCGCAACAGTTGCGTGCATCGCTTTACGCGCGATGGCCAGCACAAGGCATCATGGGGTACGCCGGGCAAGGCGGATGATCAGTACCACCTGCCGCACAGTATCGCGATCGACCCTGACGGCAAGCTCTACGTCGCCGATCGCGCTAACCGGCGTATAAAAATACTATCGCCGGAGGGTGAACTCCTGGGTATGTGGACCGGTATGGGCGGCCCCAACGACGTCACGCTGGGCAAGGACGGCTTGTTCTACATAGCCGAGCAGGAGTATGACGACAAGCCGGCCTATATCTGCGTGCGCAATGCTGAAGGTAAGGTGCTTACCCGTCTCGAAAGCCGCCATGTTCACGGCGTGGGTGTCGATTCGCGCGGCGATATTTATGCCGGGCTGACCGTGGATCGGAGCGTAGACAAATTTGTCCGCGTAAACTGAGCGGCTTGTACAACGTCGATAAGGTGCCTGCGCCATGAAATCTCACCCCATACTGCTGACCCTCTATTTTGCATTTGCTGTTCCCGCGTTCACGGCCGGTCTTGCGTCCGCACAGTCGTATGCGACGCGGCCGTTGCGACTGCTGGTGTCCTTTCCGCCGGGAGGGGCCACCGATATCAGTGCACGGATGCTGGCGCCGAAACTGATCGACAGCCTCGGTCAGCAGGTCATTGTGGACAACCGGCCGGGGGCGAGCGGCATGATCGCGACCGCGCTGCTGGCACGCGCGGCACCCGACGGCCATACCATCATGGTGGTCGATGTGGCGCATGGCGCGAACCCGGCGCTGAACGACAAGATGCCCTATGACACCCTGAAAGACATAGCGGGGGTGAGCCTGCTGGTGCGGATTCCCATGTTCCTTCTGGTGACCCCGACGTTGCCGGCGCAATCGGTGAAGGAGTTGATCGCACTCGCCAAGGCGAATCCCGGCAAATACAACTACGGGTCGGCCGGACTCGGCAGTACCATGTATCTGATTGCCGAGCTGTTCAAATCCATGGCGGGCATCGACTTGGTACATGTCGCCTACAAGGGGGGTGGCCAGGCCATGTCTGACACCATGGGTGGGCAGATACCGATGATTTTTCTGTCGACCGCAGCCTCGCTGCCGCAGGTCAAGGCCGGGCGGGTGCGCGCGTTGGGCATCTCCGGCCGTGAGCGCAGCCCCGTCGCCCCCGAGGTACCCACCATCGCCGAGAGCGCGCTGCCGCGTTTCGAGTTTTATCTGTGGCAAGCAATGATTGCCCCCGCTGGCATGCCGCGTCCGGTCATGGCTGCGCTCAACGGCGCGGTCACCGCCGCGCTCAATCACGCAGAAACGAAGGAACGCTATGTCAGCCTGGGCGCCGAACCCACGCCGACAACGCCGCAACAGGCCGACGCGCACATCCGCGCGGAAGTCGAACGCTGGATCAAGACACTCAAGCCGGTGCCGGCCGCCCGTTGAGTCGCGGTGTGCCAGACGGCGCTACTCCGAACGACAGCCGATAGACCGCGCGCCGCTGCGTGCTATAGTTTCTGCCCCTGAAAATTTCCATGTGAGGTGTGCCATGCTCTACGAATTGCGTCGCTACGATGTGGCCCCCGGCAAACTGCCGGCATTGCTTGACCGCTTTGGCAGCTTCACCGTCCACAAGTGGAAGGCGTTTGGTTTTCGCCTGATTGGTTTTTGGACGCCCATGCTGGGTGAGAAGAGCAACCAGATCGTCTACATCTGGGGCTGGGAGAGCTATGAAGAGCGTGCCAGGAAGAATGCTGTGTGGCGCGCCGATCCCGAGCGCATTCAGAAGTGGGCGGAGACCGAGAAGGACGGCCCGCTGGTGAACCGCGTCTACAACCAGTTGATGGAACCGACCGCGTACTCGCAGATCGATCAGGGGGAAGCTTATGGGCCGGACGCCTCCACCCGCGACCCGTACTTCTTCGAACTGCGCGAGTACCAGGCGATGCCGCAGAAGATCGTCAACATCACCGACCGCTTTGGTGGTTTCACCTGCCAGGCGTTTAAACAGCACGGCTTCCGGCAGGTGGGCTACTGGCAAAACCGCATCGGTGGCAACGATCACCAGCTTATTTACATGCTGGCGTGGGAGAGCATGAATGAGCGCGTGGCGAAGTTTGACACCTTCGCCAAGGACCCCGATCGCGCCCGCGTGTTCGGCGAGAGCGAGAAGAACGGCCCCATCGTGCAGCAGGTGACTACCACCATACTGCGGCCCACTGCTTTTTCCCCGATGAAGTAAGGATGCATTCAATACCTGCCCGTAATGCCACTGCGCTGTTGTGGCTTGTGCTCCTGGGCAACGGCGTGGCGGCGCAGGCTGCCGCGCCCGGTGCCGCCTATCCGGTCAAACCGATACGTCTGGTCGTGGCCTTTCCCCCCGGCGCTTCGAGCGATATCGTGGGCCGTATGTTGGGACAGAAAATCGCCGAACCACTGGGTCAGCCGGTGGTGGCCGATAACCGCGCCGGCGCGGGAGGGAATCTGGGGATAGCGCTCGCAGCGAAGTCTGCGCCCGATGGTTACACGGTCTTGATCGCGACCTCGAGCATCGCTGTCAGTCCCGCGCTGTATTTGAACCCCGGCTATGACGCGCTCAGGGATCTCGCGCCGGTTGCGCGGCTGACGTCAATCCCCAACATCCTGCTGGTGCACCCTTCGGTGCCGGCAAAGACCCTGCGGCAATTCATCAACCTCGCGCGCGCGTCTCCCGGCAAACTCAACTTCGGTTCAGGCGGCGCTGGTACCACCAACCACCTCGCCAATGAACTGCTCAAGCACCTTGAAAAGATCAATATCGTGCATGTCCCCTATAAGGGCGTGACGCAGGCGATGACGGCGATGATGGGCGGCGAGGTGGACGAGGTGGTGATGCCTGTCACCACGGCAATCGCGCAGGTGCGCGCCGGCAAGGTGCGCGCGTTGGCGGTGCTCAGCGAGCGGCGCGTCACGACGCTTCCCGACGTGCCGACCGCGAAAGAGGCCGGCGTCGACGGCTTCGTCATGCCGGTGTGGTATGGCATGTTCGCACCTGCGACCACGCCGCGCGATATTGTGGCGCGGCTGCACCGTGAATTGGTGCGGGCGCTGGAGGCGCCGGACATACGCGAGCGGCTCGCCGCTCTGGACGTCGAGCCCTGGCCAGGCACGCCTGAGCAGTTAGGGGAATTGCTGCGCGCGGATATGGCGCGCTTCGGGGCTATCGTGCGCAGCGCGGGTTTGCCGCGGCAATGACCCGTCGCATAATTCACGCGCGTGATTCCATAAAATTCAGGGCACGTCTGCCATGCTCCGGTTCAGGGTTTTATGCCAGATTCGCGGACCACTTTACGCCATAGCGCCACTTCGACTGTAAGCGCGCGCGCTAGCTCCTGCGGCGAACTTCCCAGTATTTCCGTGGCCTGCGCCTCTGCGCGGCGCGCGAACTCTGGGCGCTGCAGGCCGCGCTTGGCCTCGGCACTGAGTTTTTCGACCAGCGCCATGGGTGTGCCTGCCGGCGCGAACAGGCCGAACCATCCGCTGACTTCATAACCCGGTAATCCGCTTTCGGCGGTTGTCGGCAGATCGGGGACTGCCTTGTTGCGCCGTGGCGAAGTTATGGCCAGGGCGCGCAAGTGACCAGCCGCAACCAGCGGCAGGGCGGAAATGGCGGCGCCGAGCATCCAGTTCACGTCGCCGCTGATCACCGCAGGATAAGCGTCAGCCACCCCCTTGTAAGGGATGCTGAGCATGGTGGTGCCGGACAGCGAGGGCAGCAACGCGGATCCGAGATGCGTGATACTGCCGAGGCCCGAATTGGCGTAGCTCACTGCGCCCGGTTTTCGCTTGGCGAGCGCGATCAAATCTTTTATCGATGCGACCGGCAGTGAGGGTGTTGCCACCACAATATAGGGCGTTGAGGTCAGGTTGCTCACCGCTTGGAAGGAGCCGATCGGGTCATAATTCACCGGACGAAAAGCGGCGTTGGTGGCGATGCCGTTGCTGCTGACCAATAGCGTGTAGCCGTCAGCGGCGGATTTCGCTACCAGCTCGATGCCTATGGCGCCGCCAGCGCCGGTGCGGTTATCCACCACGAACGGCTGATGGAATACCGCGTAGAGGTGCTGAGCTACCACGCGCGCGGTGGTATCCACCCCGCCGCCTGCGGTGACGTTGACGACCATGCGCACTGGCCGCACGGGATACGTCGGTGTGGTGCCTGTCGCAGTGGGCTGTGCCAGTGCCGGCAGGCTGGCGGCCAACAGCAGGGCGGCAACAGGCGTGACCACTGCATCGCCAAGCAGGCAACTGGATTGGCATATAGGCATCTTTTTTCCTTCGCGATTCGGTGTGAAGCACGCCATTGGCATTTACGTGCGGCGCCGCGGGGAGTGGCCGCAGCCGGTAGTTGGACTATTGTATGAGCATTGGCAGTGCGACGCTTTCTGCTATACGTTCGAGTAGAATCGGCGGTATCGACTGACACTCAGGGAAAAGATTAAATCATGACAGCCACCACGCCACACCGCCTCAGGCACATGCTGTGCCTTGACGATTTTGAAGCGCCCGCGCGCCGCTTTCTGCCGCGCCCTGTCTTTGGCTATATTTCGGGCGGTGTAGAGACCGATGCATCGCTCACCGGCAATCGCACGGCTTTCAACGAGTACGAGTTCCTGCCGCGTGTGCTGGTGAATACCAAGGCGCGCCATCAGAAGACCACGCTGCTCGGACGCACCTACGATCTGCCGTTTGGTTTTCCGCCGATGGGTTCCACAGCGCTCGCCGCCTACCGCGGTGATGAAGCCCTCGCCAAGGTTGCAGCGGAACTCAATACGGTGATGATCCAGAGCGGCGCATCACTGATACCGATGGAGCGGCTCAAAGCCGTGGGGCCGACCGCGTGGTTCCAGGCCTATCTGCCCGGAGAGCCCGACATCATCACGCCGCTGGTGGAGCGCGCGCAGCACACCGGTTTCGAAGTGCTGGTGCTCACGGTAGACGTGCAAATGGCCGCCAACCGCGAGAACAATGTGCGCACCGGCTACAGCTCGCCGCTGAAACCGACGCCACGGTTGGCGTGGGACGGCTTGGTGCGGCCGCGCTGGTTGTTCGGCACGTTTGCCCGCACCGTGCTCAACCACGGCATGCCGCACCTCGAAAACATGGGTTTCCCCCGCATCCCGATACTCGGCAACATGGATCGCCCACGCATGTCGCGCGACGGACTCAACTGGGAACACGTGGAGCTCATGCGCAAAATCTGGAAGGGCAAGCTGGTGTTAAAGGGCGTGCTCGCGCGCGAGGACGTGCGCATCGCGCGTGAAAGCGGCGTCGACGGCATCATGGTATCGAATCACGGCGGGCGCCAGCTCGACGGCACGATATCGCCGCTGCGCGCGTTGCCGGGCGCAGTCGCCGAAGCCGGTGACATGGCGATCATGATGGACAGCGGCATTCGCCGCGGCAGCGATGTACTCAAGGCGCTGGCGCTGGGTGCGCATTTTGTCTTCGTCGGCAGGCCATTCCTGTACGCGGCCGCGATTGCGGGCGAAGCCGGCGTGCGCCATGCCGCCAACCTGCTGCGGGAGGAGATCAGCCGCAACATGGCGATGCTCGGCGTTTCATCCGTTGCCGAAATGAAACGCGAATTGATCGTCTCGAGCCGCGGGCCGATTTAGACCCTAAACAGGAGCGCACATGCTGACTGGCACAGTGCAATGGACGGCACAGGAACGCGTGATCCACGGCACGCCCGCGGTCGCGGCCGTACCTGCGGAGATCGAGCGCATGGGTGCAAAGCGCGTGCTGCTGCTCACCACGCAGTCGCTCACCCATAGCCGGCTGCTTCGTGAGGTGACCTCGGCGCTGGGCGATCGCTGCGTGGGCCGGTTCGCCGACATACGCGCACACTCGCCGCGTGAAGCCGTCATCGCCGGCGCTGCACTCGCGCGCGAGCTGGAAGCGGACCATCTGCTCGCCGTCGGCGGAGGCTCGGTAATCGATGCGACCAAGACCATGTTGCTTGCGTTGTGGCGCGACGTGCGCGACGTTGACACGTTATCGACACTGGCGCCCAAGCGCGGCGCGCCGCCGCTGACGCCGCTGACCACCGATCGCATGCGCATGACGGCAGTGCCCACCACATTGTCCGCCGCCGAATTCACCAGCGGCGCGGGGATCACCGATATCCAGCGCAAGGTCAAACTGTCGTTCAATCATCCGCTGATGGCGCCGATTGCGGTGATACTCGATCCGGCAGCGACGCTCGAGACGCCGATGGAATTGATGCTCTCCACCGGCATGCGCGCGATGGATCACGCGGTCGAGCGCTGGTGCTCGATCCGGCCGCATCCGCTGGCCGACGGCCTGGCACTACAGGCGATGGCGATGCTGGCGGAGAACCTGCCGGCGATCAAGGCGCGCCCCGCCGACCTGGAGCCGCGCCTGAACTGCCAGCTTGCGGCGTGGCTCACGCAGGTGTCCGCCGCGCCCGGCGTGCCGAATGGCGCGAGCCACGGCATCGGTTACATACTCGGCGGCTACGCCGGTGTGCCGCATGGCATCACCTCCTGCATCTCTCTTGCCGCCACGCTTGAATGGAATGAGCCGATCAATGCCGCGCGTCAACAGACCGTGGCGGAAAAGCTCGGCCGTCCTGGCGCGCGGCCGTGCGAGGTGATGCGGGATTTCGTCAGCGCTCTGGGTCTGCCCACCCGGCTTGGTGATGTCGGCATAACGCCAGACCGCATTCCCGAGCTCGCGCAGCAATACGACGGCACTGGACCGATAGCGACCAATCCGCGTCCGGTGCGCGGCGCGGCCGATGTTGCGGCGATACTCAAGCTCGCGGTATGAGACTCGCTACTCGTTAAACAAATCCGTGTGAGTGCCGGCGCGAACAAAGACGATCAGCCCGGTTTTCCCACTGTCGGCGAGCTTGTATGCCAGCAGAAAATCACCGCCAATGTGGCATTCACGGTGCCCTTCCCAATCGCCTTTGAGCGGATGATCCAGCCACTCCGGCCCCAATGGAGCATCATTGGCGATCAACATCAGCATCGCTTGTTTAAGCCGGTTCATGTCATACCGGCCAGAGTGTGAAAGCCGTTCCCAGTCTTTCAGGAACGATTTGGCGTAGTCGGCCGCCCGTGGCGGCGCCGCGCGCTTACTTGCGGCGGTTCTTTTCAAGATCGGCAAACAGGGCGTCAGCCGTTGCAAAACGTGCGCGGCGCGTGTGCGCTATTTTGTCAGCCTCGGCCATCGCTGCGCGCGTTTTTGCATTAGGTGCTTTGAGTTCTATCGGAAATGCCTGATCGATGACTACACGGCGTAAAAACAGGCGCACGGCGTCCGACACCGAAAGCCCCATCTCGTCCAGCACCTGGATGGCCTGTGCCTTGGTTTCGTCATCTACGCGGACGTGCAGCATCGAGGTTTGTGCAGGCATGGCATGCGGCTCCAAAAGGTCAACAAATTATGTATCTCATTTGAGATATAGTCAAGCGCTTACCTTTCCCAGACGCTCCCACCCCTAACCTCTCATCCCGCGCCCACCCACGCCTTCCGCCAGCCATGCGAAGAATTGACAAGCCTGTGCAGCAGGTCTAGTCTTTTCGCCTCGGGTTCCATCATCACTTTTCCACCACCACTACTTGGGAGAACAGTATGAGTGCGCATCTTAGCCCTGCCAAAATCCATTCCCGGCTCAAGCATCCCGTCATTGATGGCGATGGCCATTGGCTGGAATACAGCCCGGTGTTCAGCGAGAAGATGCGCAAAGCGGTCGGCGACAAAGCTGCGGACGGGTTTATCGCGGCGATGAAAACGACCCCTGACGCGCTCAGGATGACCTCGGAGACGCGCGATAAACGCCGCGTTTCCATGCCCGCTTTCTGGAACCGCCAGGCTGAGAACACGCTCGACCGCGCAACGGCGATGATGCCCAAGATGCTGTACCAGCGGCTCGACGAGATTGGCTCGGACTACGCTGTGATCTACCCGACCTCCGGGTTGCGCCTGCCGCGCATCAAGGATGACGAAACGCGGCGTGCTGTCATTCGCGCCTACAACATTGTCTCGGCGGAATATTTCCACGGTCTGGAGGATCGCATGACACCGGCGGCGATTATCCCGATGCACACGCCCGACGAGGCGATGGCCGAACTGGAATACGTCACCAAGCAACTGGGCGCCAAGGTCGGCATGTTCGGCAGCGGCATGGCGCGGCCGGTGGCCGAACCCCGGAGCGGTGCCGAACCCATGGCGTACGATGTGATCGGTATCGACAGCCCATACAATTACGATCCGGTGTGGGCGAAGTGCGTCGAGCTCAAGATTGCGCCGACCTTCCACAGCAGTGCCAATGGCCAGGGGCTGCGCAATTCGCCCAACAATTTTGTCTACAACCATATTGGTCATTTCGCGGCAGCGGGCCACGCCATCGCCAAGGCCATCTTCCTCGGCGGCGTAACGCGGCGCTTTCCCGAACTGCGTTTCGCTTTCCTTGAAGGCGGCGTCGGCTGGGGCAGCCAACTCTTCGGCGACCTGATCGAACATTGGGAGCGGCGCGGCGCACCGGCATTAAAGCGCATGGATCCCGACAAGCTCGACCGCAAATTGCTGATGAGCCTGGTCGTGAAGCAAGGCTATGATGACATCGCAGCGGCGCTGCACGCGCGCGATGGTTGGCCTGATCCCGAGGGCATGAGATTGACTGGCAACCTCGCCGAGCTCGACGATTTCGCGGCCTGCAAGATCACGCGTAAAGAGGATTGGGTCGATCTTTTCGCGAAGCCGTACTATTTCGGTTGCGAGGCGGATGACCGGATGAACGCGGTGGCGTTCGGCCGCGCCAACCCGTTTGGATCAAAATTGAACGCGATCTACAGCTCGGATATCGGGCATTTCGACGTGATCGATTTTCGCGATCCGCTGCCACAGGCCTACGGGTTGGTCGAGGATGGCCATATCACCGAGGATAATTTCCACGACTTCGTGTTTGCCAACTCGGTGCGGTTGTGGGGTACGCAGAACCCCAATTTCTTTGATGGCACGGTGGTCGCCAAGGAGGCCGCGGCAGTGTTGGCGGCGCAGAACGCGGCACCGGCGGTGGCGAAAGCGGCCTGACGGGGCGCTGTGCACGAGAGGAAGTCCGCTGCAGCGGCGATGTATTCGCCGCTGCCAACGTGCCGGCGCTAGCGCGCAGAACGCTGTCTACGCCGTTACTTCTTCAACGCCAATCCCATTTCCGTCAAGTACAGCATCATCTCGGCCTGCCGCGCGGCGAGCCACTGGCTCAGTTCCCCGGCGTTCATGTAAACGTCTTCGTACATGTTGCGTGCCATGTAGTCGCGCCAGGCGGCGCTTTTGTGCACTTTGGCCAGCGTGTCTTCCAGTATTCGCGCGGCGTCGCGCGGGATGCCTGCTGGCGCCACAAAGCCGCGCAGGGCGCCGGCATGTATGTCAAAGCCCTGTTCTTTCAGTGTCGGCACGTGGGCTAAGGCCGCAATACGATGCACCGACGGCACGCCCAGCAAGCGTAATTTTTTCAGTTCGACCTGTCCCATGACTTCGCCCAGGTTTTCGGCGGTGGCATGAATGTGTCCGCCCATCACCGCGGTTACCGATTCGGCGCCGCTCTTGAATGACACCATGTTAAAGCGTGCGCCCGAGAGTTTTTCCAGGCGATGCATCATGCTGTGCGCGCCGCCGCCAGGAGAGGTAATGCCGACGCTGATGGTTTTGGGTTTGTCGCGCGCGGCGGCGAGCAGGTCCTTTAACGTGCGATAGGGAGAATTCTCGGCTACCGCGAGACTGTTGAGGTCGAAACCAATAGCGCCTAAGGTCGTAAACTTGTCCACGCCCAAATCGAGTCCGGTGCGTATCGGCACGGTGACCAGAGTTATCGCCGTTTGCATGAAGATGTACGGGTCGCCGCGCTTGGCGGCGACATAAGTTTGCCCCATCGCGCCGCCGCCACCCGGCTTGTTCACCACGAAGACCTGCTGCGGCAGCAGTTTCTCCTTGGCAATAATGTCGGCGACCATACGCGCCACCAGATCGGAGCCGCCGCCCGCACCGGTGGCCGACACCAGTTCGATGTGGCGCGTAGGGTAGGATTGCGCAAGCGTAGTCGTCACCCACCCTGCCATCAGCCCATACAATAACGAGAGCAGTTGCATACGAATTCGCATGGCATCTCCGCGTGTTATAAATTATTCCATAACAAATAGTTACATAATTTATCGCCTGCGTGCAGCCCGTTTACGATTTGCCCAGTCGGTATGAGGAAAAACCCATGAGTCATGAGTTCCCGCTTGAAGGCATACGCGTGGTGGATGCCAGTCAAGGTATCGCCGGTCCGACTGCCGGCATGATGCTGGCGCGCTACGGCGCCGAGGTGATCAAGATCGAGCCGAAGGAAGGCGACTGGGCGCGCGGCATCACCGCTGGCAAGGACGGCATGACGGCGATGGCGATAGCCACCAACGTCGGCAAGCGCAGTATCGCGCTCGATCTGAAGCATCGCGAGGGCGCCGCACTGCTGCACAAGCTTGCACAGCGGGCGGATGTATTTATCGAGAACTTTCGCACGGGCGTGATGGAGCGTCTCGGTTTTGCCTATGCGCAGATTGCTGCATACAATCCCGGCATCATTTACCTGTCGGTGACCGGCTTCGGCCAGCGTGGGCCGATGCAATCGCAGCCGGCTACCGATGCGATTCTGCAGGCGTTCACCGGCATGATGAGCATCAACAAGGGGCGCGTGGACGGTTTGCCGCATCGGCTGGAGTGTTGGCCGATAGACAATGCCAGCGGGCAGCTCGCGTTTCAGGCGGTGGCGATGGCGCTTTATGCGCGCCGCGATTCCGGCCGCGGACGCTACATTGATGCGAGCCTGCTGCAAGGCGCGGCGAGTTTACAGGCCGTGCGCATGATCGAGCACGTGATGACCGGCGGCGCGACAGTGGCGGGCGGTTCTTTCCCGGTCGCCACCTTCCATACCGCGGATGGATCCATCAATGTGAGCGTGCTCAAAGACGCCTTGTGGCCGTCGTTCTGCCGCATCATCGGCCGCCCCGATCTTGGCGCCGACCCGGCGCTGGCCACAGGCAGCGGGCGGCGCGCGCGCGGGGACGAAATCCTGCGCATTGCGAACGAGGCCTTTGCTGCTCAGCCCTCGGCGTATTGGTGTGCGCTGATGCGGGAGGCCGGAATATTGAATGAGCGCGTGAACACGTATGATGAGTTGTTCGCGAATCAGCAAACCGCAGCGGCGCAGGCTTTCACTTGGTCGGAACAGGCCGCCGCTGGGCGCGTGCCTCTACCGAACCTGCCCGGCATGCAGCCTCTGGTGGCAGACACGCCGCCAGCGAAGGTTCCGCGCATCGGCGAGCACACGCGTGCCATTCTGAGCGAGTTGGGCTACCCCTCGCAGGACGTCTGCCGCCTGCTCGATCAGGCTGTGGTGTTCGAGCAGGCGGACAATGTAGCGTCTTGACTGGCCTGCGTGCTGTGTCTGGCGGCCGGAATCAGCCGGGCATCCACAGATGGTCTATGGAAGTATCGGGAAAGAAATACGTAAACCCATTGAGTTCAGCGTAATACTTGTCGATATTGGTGTCGCCTATGTGGAAATATTGTTCCGCACTGAAGTCAGCTTTGACCTGATCCAGCCGGTGCTTTAACACGGTGAATGCGACGCTGATGCCGTGTTCCAGCCACATGCGCTTTTGCGTGCTGACCGTGCGGTCGGAACAACTGCCGATTATGTATCCCAGCGCCTGAACTTCGCGCACCCGCTCAATGGTGATGTAGCCCGGTGGGTCGCCGGTTTCCAGCGTTCCGTCTATGTCAAAACTGATGAGCTTCGCCAACTGTGGCTCTCCTGTTAGCTGGGATGTTTGCCGAACATGATCCAGCCGCCGCTGGGGGGCGTGGTAAACGCCGCCAGTGCGGTCTCGGCCCGCACGGTCACCTGACGCTTGCCCGCGGTGCCGCGCAGTTGTTCAATACTGTCGGTGTACATGGCGGAGCGCACGCGCCCGGTGCCCAGATTGCCGCCGCTGGAGCTGAAGGGATGCGGGCCCTTGACGCTGATATCGCCGGCGTAAAACGCGAAGGCGTCGCCGCGCTTCACACCGTGCCACTGGAAAGCCTCCAGATAGAACTGGCTCATCACGGAGTAGCCGTCATACGGGTTGAAAATATCGACGTCCTGCGGGCCCATCCCCGCGCCCTCATACATCCGCTTCGCCGCGCGGTCGGTCCACATCTCGATGACGTCGAGGTCCGCCTGCGTGCTGGGCTGCTTGAAATTGTGCTGCGAATGATTGAGCACGTAGACCGGCTTCTGGCGCATGTCCTTCGCGCGATCCGCGGTGGTGAAGAGATACGCAGTCGAGGCTTGCACCGGGCGGTCGCAGTCCCATATCCGCAGAGGATTCAGGATATAGCGTGAGGTCACATAGTCTTCGACCGTAATCGGCTCTACCCCATGGGTGGCGTTGAACCCCCAGGGTGTCAGCATGCCGTTGCGCTGCTGATTGATCACGAAGGGGGCGAGATCGTCGTGCTGGCCGCCGTACTTGAGGCAGTATTGATTGTGAGGGAAGGTGTTGATGAAGTCGTTCCCGCCGTGATTGCCCCAAGGCACCACCCACTGGCGTGCGCCGCGCGCATAGTCTTCGGCGTTTTCGCCGCCACGGCGATAGCGCCCTTCAAGGTTGCCGCAGGGATAGATCATCAGGCAGTTGGTGCACAGGCCATCGCCCACAGCTTGCGCAGCCATGCCGACCATTTCGCCGATCGTGGGCAACTTGGTGGGCGCGAATTTTACATTGGTGAAGCCCATCTGCTTGATGAGCCAGTCCGCATTCATCAGCGTGAGGCCTAATTCGGAATCATAAGGCGGCTCGAAGTACGGCCGCGGCGCCCATTTGGATGCGGAGCCGCCGCTGGGGCCGGCGATGTGGCTGTCGCAACAAATCACGCCATCAATCTGGTCTGCTGTGAGGCCGGCGTCGTCCATCGCCTTCTGGCAGGCGAGGATGCAGTAGGCACCCAACGTTTTGTCCATCGAGACACCGTCCCAACGCCGATCTACCGGGGAATGGCCGAGGCCGGCTACCGCGACTTTGCCGCGATGCTCCCAAACGCCCAGGCCGTCTTTATCTCTGCGCCATGCATAATTACTTGGGGTAGCCATACCTCATCCTCACTTTACACGCCATTCGTGGATCAACTGGCCCGGTGCTACTTCCTCGAAGGTGGCTTCGACGGCAGCGCCCACCGGGACCTTGTAAGGTGGAGTGCCAGGAAGATTAGAGTAAAAATTAATGCTCGGATCCTCGTCCAGCGTGATTAGCGCCATGTTGTATGGCTGATCGGGCATGCGCCGGTTAAGCCGGCCATCCTCTATCACGATATACGTAGCGATGTGGCCGTTGCCGCTGACTTCTTTCCATAGCAGCCCGCCTTTGCCGCACACCTGGCAAGTCTGTTGCGGGGGATACTGTAGTTTGTTGCAGCCGCTGCAGTGCTGCAACACCAGGCGCTTGGCATTGACAGCATCCCAAAACGGTTTACTCAATTCATCGGCAACCGGAATAAGCTTAGGCATATCGTGTTACTCCACACTAGGATCGACTCGCTGGCGGTCCATCGCATACGGGCAGCGTAGGCATTCACTATAGACCACCCGAGCACAAGCACGCAACCTGCGGTAAATTTAGCGTGGGTCTGCAAGGCGCCTTGAGGTATATTCAAGAGCGACGCACGGCTATCGACGTCTATGCGCTTGACATTACGCGTGGATCAAGACGGGATTTTTTCTACGGCCTGGGAACAGATGCACACAATGCCAACCAATCATCGTCTGCTGCTCACGGCGCGGCCTATAGGTATTCCAGGGCCGGAGATTTTTACCGCCGATGCCGAACCGGCACGCACGCCCGGCGCGGGCGAGGTGCTGCTGGAGACGCTCTATCTCTCCATCGATCCCGCTATGCGTTCGTGGATGAGCGCAGACGCAGCCTATACGCAGCGCATGGCGATTGGCGATGTGATGCTTGGCGGCGGCATTGCCCGCGTGCTGGTAAGCCGTAGCGAAGGCTTGGTCAGCGGGGATCTGGTGCAGGCCAGACTGGGCTGGCAGACCCATCCGACAATTCCCGGACGTTACCTGCAAAAACTGGATCTTGCCCTCGGTAGTGTGGAAGACTGGATAGGCCCGCTGGGCTTAAGCGCCGTTACCGCCTATTTCGGACTGCGCGACATCGGCGGATTGCGGCCGAATGATCGTGTGCTGGTGTCTGCCGCCGCTGGTGGCGTAGGCCAGATCGCGGTGCAGATCGCGCGCATTGAAGGCTGCCGTGTCGTCGGCATCGCGGGTGGCGCGCAGAAATGCGCGTTTGTCGCAGGCGAGCTGGGTGCTGATGCCGCGCTCGATTACAGGGCGGAGACGGACTTGTCCGCCGCCATCGGCCGTGCGTGCCCGCAAGGGGTGGATCTTTATTTCGACAATGTCGGCGGCGCCACTCTGGACGCGGCGTTGGAGCATTTGCGGCAGGGGGCGCGGGTGGTGCTGTGCGGCCGCATTTCCCAGACGCATGCTGCCGCACCTTATGGTGTGCGCAATCTGGGCCGGTTGGCGGCAGCGCGCGGGCGCATGCAAGGATTTCTGGTGTTCAACTACCACGAGCGTTACGACGAAGCCCGCACCTGGCTGGCGGCGCGGCGGCGGGACGGCAGTCTGCGCCAAAAACTGCATGTGCTGGCGGGATTGGAGCAGGCGCCCATCGGCCTCGGCATGTTGTTCCGGGGTGAGAACAGCGGCAAGCTGGTGGTCCGTGTCGCCGCTTAGTTATTGACCATGAAGTGATGGCAGGAGAGTGCGCGGCAGTCTCATGTCTTTGATAAATAAAAACAAAGGGTTAGACTAATAAATCGAGTCTGACCCCATTTTAATGCGGGCCGCGCTTAGAGCCGCGTTTCGTCGATCGGCAGTCCCATCCAGTGCTGACCGACCAGCTCGTAGTGGGCGAGGCGGCCCTGCACATGCTGGGTGATGACGTGGATGTCCTGAAAGTGGCGCTGAATCAGGTTGCCTTCGAAGGCTGCGGTCGCGCCGCTCGCCGTGTAGATGCTCTCGACTATCTGCGCGGCCAGCCGTATGGCATGCGTCGCCGCCAGGCGCAGCACCGCGCGCCGCTCCAGGCTCAGCACGTCCTGCGACGTCGCTTCGTCCCAGAGGTCGCTGACTGCTTCCATCAGAAAGGCGCGCCCTGAGCGCAGTGCAGCTTCGGCCTGACCGACGGTGAACTGGTTGTGCGGCTGCTCGCGCATCAGGCCCTGTACATAGCGCGGTGTTTTCGAGCCAGCGAGTTCGTAGAACGCGGTGAGGCAACTGCGTGCGAGACCGAGCGCGGTAGCGCCATCACCGGCCGCGAATGACAGGGTGAACGGTATTTTGTAGCGAGCGCCACCGCTGACTTGGGTCGCACCTCTGGCAAGAACCGTGCGCTCCTCTGGCACGAAGACATCCTTGACCACGAAGGTATGGGTGCCGGTGCCGCGCATACCGCGCGTGTGCCAGGTGTCCAGCAATTCGGCTTGTGCAATCGGCACCAGCATATAGCGCGCTTCTGGCTTCCCGCCGAGGAGCCGCACTTCGCCGTTGTCGATGATTTGCGCGTGCGCTGCCACCCACGCAGCATGCCGGCAACCCGTGCTAAAGGGCTGCTGGCCGCTGACGCGATAGCCCCCCGCTACTGCCACGGCTTTCGCGGTAGGGCCCGGCGTGTTCGACACCACGCTGCGTGGCGTGTCGATCCAGATCGCGCGCGCCACATCCGGCGCCATGAAGGCGGCCCTGGTGGCGAAGGTCCCGCCCTGGTTCATGGCCCATGCCGTGCTGGCGTCGGCTTTACCGATTTCTTCGATCACTTGCACGTAGGTCGGAAAATCGATTTCGCTGCCACCGACGGCGCGCGGCACAGCAATATGAAACAGACCCGCGTCAGCCAGGGCATTGAACAGCGGCCGCGGTAACTCGCGCGCCGCGTCGATTTCGTTGGCGCTCGCGCGTATCAGGGGCGCCAGCTCGCGGGCGGCGTCGAGTGGGGACAGCGGCGTGGCCATCATGGCTGGAGAAGGGGTAGGCATGGGCTTGAGTGTCGCGAATCTATTGGCCGCAGTCAATCCAGGTTCCATACTGTACGCAGCCGGCGACGGAGCATGGTAGAGCGCAATTGTTACCAGGTTGAATGGGGAAAGATCGGTGTTCCTCTGGCGCGGGTCAGGCGCTACGGCGCAAGGTCGCGCACACCAAGGCCACGCACTTAAGGGTCGCTGGCGACACGTAAACCGCGGCCGTAGACCCGGATAACCGTGGGGCTACCGACGCGGTATGCGGCGTGTAAGCCCGCTGGCGCATCGTCCCAGGAACCGCCGCGCACCACGCGCAGGGAACAATCGCCAGTAGCCCACGCGCTGGCGTCCGTCGGCGCGCCGTTGTAATTCCCGTTCCAGCAGTCTTGCGTCCACTCGCCGACATTGCCTAACATATCGTGGAGACCAAACGCATTGGCACGATAACTTCCAACCGGGGCAGTGTAAGCGTAGCGGTCATCGCAATCGACGCTACCCCAAGCACTTGCAGCGGGCACTTGTGCCACAGCCGCGAGATCTGCCCCATTGGCATAGCCGCAAGCGCTATTCCCATCGTCGCCCCAATAGCGCGAGGTCGTGGTACCGGCTCTCGCCGCATACTCCCATTCGGCTTCAGTCAGCAAACGATAATGGTTGCCGGTTTTCTGGCTGAGCCACCTCACGTAGGCATGGGCATCGTCCCAACTGACGCACGCCACCGGGTGTGCATCGTTTTGAGCGTAACCGGGGTTGCGCCAATCCTGGGCCGGGTCTTTTTCAAACGCGGTACCGCGCCAGACGAAACACCCGTCGCCGCGGTGGCCTGTCGCTGCCGCAAACACCTGGTACTGGCCCCGCGTGATCTCAAATTTCCCCGCCGCAAAACGCGCCACAGTCACCACGCGCTGCGGCTGGCTGCGGTCACGAAATTGAGCGGCTAAATTTTCGCGCTCTTCCGCACCTGGCGCAGCGCCCATCACGAACCGTCCCGCAGGGATGATGAGCATCTGCGGACATTCCGCGCAGTCTTGATACGAATTTTGCGGCGGGCGTGCAGCCAGAGGCTGAGCCGCTACACTCCCGTCCGCGCTGGCCAGCAGTAGCAACACAAGGCGGAGAAACAGAGAACAAGCCATGGTTTTCAGCGCCGCCGACCCTGCCGTCACCTTACAACCTCTGCGCCCTGTCGTTTCCCCGCCTGCGCCTTGCGCTAGTAATACACCGAGCGTCCGGCACCACCGGTTGCCACCACCAGTTCGCCGCTGATGGCCCAGGACTTGTCCGAAGCGAGGAACGCTGTGACAAAGGCAATCTCCGAAGCGTCTACCATGCGGCAAATGGCGTTGCCGCGCGGTGCATCGGGAGCAAACGTGCGTTTCTCGGCTTCCTCGGGCGTGACGCCCAGCTTGGCAGCCTGCTCGGCCAGCAGGCTGGGGGTGCGCTCCGTGCGCGTAGTGCCGGGGTGGACGCAGTTCACTGTGATGCCGAAGCGGCCCAACTGCACCGCCAGCGTCTTGCTCATGTGCACGAGGGAGGTGTTGCGTGCACCTCCACTGAGATTGCCGGCGTTGCGCGAATTGGTGCCGCTGATGTTGATGATGCGGCCCCATCCCGCTTTCTTCATGTGGGGAATGGCAGCACGTGCGCAACGCAACGCACCCATGTACTTGGTGTTGAAGTCGCGCAGCAGATCTTCGTCGACCACAGTTTCGATGGGGCCGGTAGCGGTGGTGGAGCCGCCGGGCGAAGAGCCGCTGTTAACCAGTATGTGCAGTCCGCCTAACTGCTGTGCGGCTGCGGCGACCATCGCCTCGACTTGTTCCTTGCTGGTGACATCCGCTGTCAGCCCGATGACACGCCCGCCGGTTTCGACGGATAGTTCCTTGGCGGCCGCGACCAGCTGCTCTTTATTTCTGGCGACTATCGCCACGTTTACGCCTTCGCGGGCGAGCTCGCGTGCGATGGCTTTGCCGATGCCCAGACTGCCACCAGTGACAATTGCGTTTTTACCTTTGAGTCCCAGATCCATTTTACATTCTCCATAAAAACAATGGGTGATACTGCCGTAGCCCGCAACAAGCGCCGCTTATTCCGGGATGATTTTTATTGTCACACCGCTTTCCACTGGCTCAAGCGATCTTCCTATGGCCGTTCACGTTGGCAAACGGCGGCTTGCGGTCGGCCTGTAAATCGACTTCGGCGCTGTTCAGACACATTGCCAGCATGGTGAAATAGCCGACCGAGCCGATCAGATCGACCAGCGTCCTTTCGCCGAAAATCGCTCTCGCTTCATTGAATGTTTGGTCGCTGACGAAATGGTCTTGGAGCAACTCCATCGCGAAGTTGTAGTATACGCGCTCGTCGTCGGCTTTGAATGTGGGCTGCTTGCCGGCGGCAAGATCGTTGACCACATCCTCGGCAATGCCGGCGGCCACAGCCTTGTCGACATGTGCATTCCATGAATACTGCGCATCCCAGTAGCGCGACATGACCAGGATGCCGAACTCGCGCAGCTTCACCGGTAGCCCGCAATCAAAGCGCATATAGTTGCTGATGGCCGATGCTTTTTCGAACATCTCCGGGCTGTGTATCCAGACGTTATAGGGCCCGCCAAGGCGATCGCGTCTGGCGTTATGCTTGTCGACGACTTCTTTTTGTCGCGGCGTGTACTGTGCGGGGCTCAACTTCGGTAGGCGCATGGCTTTATCCTCAATAGGGTCGTGTGTTATCGCAGCGGCCGCAATGGATCAACGCTTCCATCCCAACCAGTCGACCACGGCTCCACCCATCACCAGTTCAAGGTCGCGGCCCTTAAGCCATGGCATTTCTTCGGTGTACATGGTCACGCATTGCCGATACGAACATGGCATGCGGGTGATGTCGGTGCCCCAGAAGCAGCGCTCAGGCCCGAACGCCTCGATGATCTGGCGCAAATAGCCGTGGATATTTTTGTACGGGTAGGGCTGGCTTGAATAGCTGGGTGCGCCGGACAGCTTGACTGCGATGTTCGGGTATTGGGCGAGCGCAAGCATGTCCTTGAGGTCTGCAAACACCGCGTCGTCTACCACGCCCTTGCCACCGCCGCCGCGTCCGATGTGATCGATGTGCAGTTTAAGTGCGGGATGTTGCACGGCGATCTTCGCCAGTGCCGCCATGTTTGCGCCGCTGGCCAAGAGACCGATGCGCAGATCCGCTTTCTCGCAAGCCGTCCAGAACCAGTCGAGCGAGCCATCGCTCCACCACGCTTGTTGATGGGGCTGGTTGAAGGTAAACCGGAAGCCGAGCATGCCTGTGCGTTCGCGCCAATGGGCGACGATACTCTCGCGCTCCGGGCTTGCGAGGTCCATATGCCCGAGTATGCAAAATTTATGCGGATGCTGGCGCACCGCTTCGACTGCGTACACGTTGACCGGCTCGCCCAGCGAACTGGGGGGGTGGATCACCGCCCCATCGACGCCCGCCGCGGCCATTTCGGTCAGCGCATCTTCTATCGAATAAGTTTCTACCTGACGATGGTGGGAACTCATCTTCCCGTTTTGCCAGATGTGGATCTGTGAATCAATTATTTGCACGGCTTACTCCTGATGGTTGGTAACAACTTCAGATCACTTTGCGATCCCGAAACCCTTGTATTTCCGCTGCGCTGTAACCCACTTCCATCAGCAGCGCCTCATTGTGTTCGCCCAATTCCGGCGCAACGCCGATTTGCGCCGGCGTTTCGGAGAAATGCCACGGCGAGCCATGCACTTTCAGTTTCTTGCCGTGCTTGGGATAATCGACCTCGGTGATGTAACCATTGGCCAGCACATCGGGATCGCTCGCCGCTTCGAGCAGCGTATTGATGGGCGCTGAAACAATATCCGCATCGCGCAGTATCGCTACCCACTTGTCGCGTGGGCCGCTTGCGAACAGCCCATCCAGTGTCTTGAGCAGTGTTTCGCGCAGGGCGTCATTGCCTATCACCACGCCAAGATCCGCGAACCCCGCACGGGTCAGCTGCTCATAGAAACCCAGTGCGGACATCGCCGTCTTCCATTTAGCCGCGCCATTGAGTTGGAACACCAACGGCTTGCCGTCGATGTCGATGAAACTCGCACTCAAACCCGGCCGTTGCGGCGTGCCGTTGACGCGCGCCTGGCCGGTGACCGGTGCGCGATTGCGCCACATCGCAGTGGTCAGGGTCCAGCCCATCAGCCGGATCTGTCCTCCCAGCAACGAACAATCGACTTTCTGGCCGATGCCCTGCGTGCGGGCACAATGTAATGCCGCCAGCATGCCGCCGAATGCGAGGATGGCACAGGTTTCATCGGCTACCGATACGATGCCGGTGCGCAGCGGCTGGCCCGGCGTGGCATAAGCCTCGGTGATGCCGCCCAGCGCCTGCGCCATGGAATCGGTGCCGGGAAGCGCCGCATGGGGTCCCTTGGGGCCGTAACCGGAAATCGAGACATAGACGAGTTTCGGATTGACCTTTTTCAATTCCTCATAACCAAAGCCGTTCTTGTCCGCGGCACCCGGCCGGAAGTTCTGGCCGAAGATATCGGCACGGGCTACCAGCTTGTGCAGGATGCCCCGTGCCTCCGCGGATTTCATGTTCAGCGTGAAACTTTTCACGCCGCGGTTGTTGGTTTCGAAATAGGTGCTGGGCAGACCGGGAAACACGCTGGAGGTGCGCGAGTTGTCGCCTTTCTCCGGCACTTCGATCTTGATGACCTCGGCGCCCAGATCGGCCATCAGCATATAGGGCACCGTGCCGGCTTGCGCGGTAGAACAGGCAACAACTTTTACGCCGTCCAGCGGACCTCGTGATTTTGCCATGGCGATGTTCCTTTACGCGATCGCTTCAGCCGTGCGCGCGACAGGCATCTGTTTGAGGCAGAACGCCGCAATCGGATCGTATGACGCTACAGTGGCGCGCACAGCCTGATCGATGTACAGCATCTCGATTGCGCCACCTGCCTTGCGATAGTTAGCCGCAAAGCGCTCAGGCTCGTTGAGTGCGACTGGCGACTCAGGGTCGCGATAGTCATGTACCTGATCGGGCCGGCCTTGCACCCAGATCGCAGGCGGCATCACCACCTTCTCGCCGCGTTCCAACAGGAGCACGGGATTGCCCTCGGTCATATGCTCTTCGTTTTTCCAAAATGAATTCTGCCGTTCGGGGATGTCGCCGACCCAGCTTTCACCCAGTGCGCGCCCGCGCACAGCATTGCGATAGCGCGATAGCGGATTAATCACCGGCCAGGCCATCGCCACGCAGCGCACTGTGGCGTCAACCGCAGGCGATCCCGCGGGTAGCGGGATAGCTGCGTAACGCGGATCGTGCGGCCGCATCGCGGCCAGCATGGCGAGGTGCGCGCCGCTCGACGCGCCGCAGATGCCCACGAGATCGGTGCGCGTCTGCAACTGCGAGGCGCGCGCCTTGAGCCAGCGAATGGCGTAGTTGATATCCACCAGCGCAGTCGGGTAGCCGTTATTGCCATCACGGAAATCCAGTCCCGCGACCAGCAGTCCGGACTGGGCCAGCGCTTCGTCGCGGCCCCGGCATTCTTCGAGGCTGCCCTTGCCCCAGGCGCCGCCGTGCAGATCAACCACCACGGGGAAGGGGCCAGCGCCGCGTGGCTTATACAGCCGTAGCTTCAGCGCCTGGTCGCCATGGCGCAGGTATTCGATGTCTTCGGTGGTGAATTCGTATGCATCGATCATCGTGGTTCCTCCGGGGTTGGGTGCAACACTATACATCGTCGCATGGATTGCGCCATAGTTGAAGCGTCAAATTGGTAGAGGCCTATCCTTGTGCAAGAGGCTCGCGATTTCGCGGGCGCGGCATCGCTGTGCAGCGCTCCCGCATGGTCGTTATTCCAGTTTGATTCCCGCGGTCTTAACCACGCGGCTCCATTGTGCGTGGTCGGTTTGGATGTGCAGTGCGAGCTCAGCGGGCGAGCCGGTCACGGCTTCGGAGCCTTCAGCCAGCAGACTCTTGCGCATCTCGGGTGAGCGCATGGCCTTATTGGTCTCGGCGGCAAGTCGGTCGATGATCGACTGTGGCGTTTTCAGCGGCGCTATCAGGGCATACCAGTTGACGACCACCATGCCGTCGACACCGGCTTCAGCAAAGGTCGGCACCTGCGGCAGCGCAGCCACGCGTTTGGCGGTGGTCATCGCCAGCGCACGCAGCCGTCCGGAGTGGATGTGCGTGCTCGATGAAACAACCGTCGGGAACGACGCCTGCACCTGCCCGCTGAGTAGATCGGTATAGGCCGCGGCCATGCCTTTGTAAGGCACGTGCGTCATGCGGGTGCCGGTGGCGATCTTGAGTAGTTCGCCACTCATGTGGATGGTACTGCCGATGCCCGACGAGCTGAAGTTGACCATGTCGGGATTTGCCTTGAGATAGTGCACAAACTCTGCCACCGACTTCACCGGCAGCGACGGATGCACAATCAGCACATAACCCTGCGCGCTCACCTGCGCAATCGGTGCAATATCGCGCCGCATGTCGTAACGTGATGGGTACAGTATCGGATAAACCACGGTACTGCCGCCGATCATCATCAGCGTGTGTCCGTCGGGTGCCGACGACGACAATATATCGAGCGCGACGAGCGCGCCCGCGCTGGGTCGATTATCGACTACAAACGATTGCCCAAACGCTACACCCAGTTTGAGCGACAGGGCGCGGGTGACGGTATCCATGCTGCCGCCGGCTGTGAGCGCCACCAGCGTGCGCACCGGGCGTGCGGGATACGGCGACGGCTGTGCGGCAGCAGGCAGGCTTGCGAGAGGTAGAGAAAATGCTATGTAAGATATTGTTTTTATGGGTATCTTCACTTAAAAAAAGGCAGCGCCGTATCGACGAACAGTTGCGGCGTCTCCAGGTGCATGAAGTGTCCGGTATCGGCCAACACATAGGTAGCACCAGAGAGGGCATGCGCTACACGCTGCGCCAGCTCGGGTGTGCGCAACGCATCGTGCACCGCGCCTATGACCAGTGTGGGCGCTTGAATCTTGGCGTAATCCGGCGTGAGATCTACTGTGGTCATCATGCGCGCCAGGGCTGCAAACGAAGCCGGTGTATTGCACACCCAACGCGACTGGTAGCGTTGAAAACGCTGCGGGTCCACCGCGCGCAGGTGCTCAGGATAAGAACGGTCATGACTTTCCTTCATGGCGGCGCGTATGCCTTCGCGCTCGACCAATGCGGCACGCTCCAGACTTTGCGGAGCGCGTGCGGGATTATTGCCGATGGTGGGGCTGGCCAATACCATCTTGGCAACCCGTGCGGGATGACGCGCGGCGAATCCCACGGAAAAATCGGCGCCCATGGCGCAGCCGGCAAGGTGCACCGGCGTAGTGATTTTCAGCGCATCCAGCAGCGCGGCAAGGTCGGCTACCACGCCATCGAAACGCAGTTCGCGCACTTTCTCCGAAAATCCGAAACCGCGCTGGTCGTAACGCAGCACGCGGAACGCCTGCTCCAGTGCGGGCAGCGCGTCGGCATAACTCTCGAGACATCCGCCGGCTTCGTGCATCAACACCAGCGTGTCTTTTCCCGCTCCACTCAATTCATAGCGCAGGCTGGCGCCGTTCGCTTCGATCCAGGGCATGGCAATTCTCCTATGAGATGATAAAAGTCAGGTACATTTAAAACATCGATTGCCCGCCATTCACATGCACCGTCTGTCCGGTGATGTAGCTTGCGGCGGGCCCGCACAAAAAACGCACGGTGGCGGCGATCTCTTCCGCTTCGCCCCAACGCTCCAGCGGAACGATGCCTTTCGCATCGCGGCGCGCTGAACGGTGAGAGGGGCGGGTGGTGTTGATCATCCCCGGCGACACGCAGTTCGCGCGTATGCCGTGCTGCCCGACTTCGCGCGCGAGCGCGCGTATCATGCCCGTGAGCCCACTCTTGGCGGCGGAACTGTGCACCTTGCCCACCGCGCCGGTGAGCACGTTGCTCCCGGTCAACGCGATAATGTTGCCGCCGCCGGCCGCGATCATCGAGGGCAAGCACGCCTTGATGCAGTGAAACGAACCGTCGAGCGAGATCGATAGCGGTACCCGCCATTGCTCGAAACTCATGTCGGTGAAGCGGCTCTCGATGCGCACCGAGGCGTTGAGCACCAGGATGTCGATGCGGCCAAAGCGCGCGATCACTGCATCGACCATCTGCTGTACTTGCGCGGCATCGGCGACATCCGCCATGTACAGTTCGGTTTGTCCGCCCGTGGCGCGGATCTCCTGCACCACAGCTTCGGCCGCTGCACGCGAGGCGCGGGTGTTGACTGCGACCGCGGCGCCTGCTGCCGCAAGCGCGAGCGCGGTGGCACGCCCGATGTTCTGGCCTGCGCCTGTGACCAGCGCGACCTTGCCTGACAGTTCGTGGCCGGGGGTGGATGGGGTGGGCACTGGAGTCCTCATCTGAAAAACGGCTGGCTAAATTCGCATTCAAGCGCAAAGCATTGATTGGTAGGATGGACAAAGCGCAGCGTGCCGACCACATGCGCACTCAACATTCGCAACAACCGGCCAGAAAACAACAAGCGAAGCACCGCTGTTGGATGGTTCTGTTCATCGCAGGGTTGGGCCTCATTTTGGCAACGCAAGGTTAGGATTAAGTCTTTTATCATCATACTATCGAAGATCCAACAACCTCAGTTTTGCAATTCGTCCAGCAGTTCCGGGTGCCGATCCAGAAGCCGAAAAAGATTGGTCACTGCCGGTAACGGACGAGCTTTGCCTCGCTCATAACGCGAAAACGCATTCGGCCCGCCGCCAGTGATACGCGCGGCCTCCAGTTGGGTGAGCTTCAACTTCTTGCGGATGCGCGCCAGTTCGGCGGCTTCCTGAGCGTCGATCTCGGCTGCAATGCGTTTTATGGCTGCGGCGAAACGCTGACCTGCTCCCGCGTCAAACTCAACCTCGTGACAATGCGGACAATGCCAACCCGCTACTTTCGGCACTATGGTTGCGTGACCCTTGTATTCATAAGGCACATCCTTTACGGCATGCCGCAGAATTCCTTGTCCGCAGTTCAGGCATTCATGGGACATCTTATTTCTCCTTAAACTGAATCACAATCGAACCATCCAAGCGTAACGTCACTTTGACGTCAGCCACTTTGCCATTCGGCACCCTATGGTGATACACGTCCTGCCACACTTGGCTCGCTGCATGCGTCGTCATGCTCTTGTAAAAGTCGGTTCGTGTCATCGTACAAACCGCGTCGACGGCCTGTGCTGAACTCAAGCCCATTGCTTGAGCGCCAACCAACGCAGTAGCGGTAAAAGCATCCGCACCGCGCTGTTGTACGGCGATCTGCACAGCAGCCAGATCGTAGTGTGGCTTGCGCTTTTCCATTGTCGCAATACTAACCTATAAGGTTAGTTATGGCAAGTGATCGCCAGGCTACCGCAGGAATCTCGCCCACGATGAATGGATGCATGACCACGGCGTTGCGCTCAAGCAGGTCGGCCAGCCGCGCATCTCCGGCACGAAGATGGTCAACCACACCGAGGTGTCGACCAGAATCAAGCAGCGGCCACTTGGCGGCGGCGCGGCGGCGCTTTCAGTTTGGGTTGACTTCCGCCCAGTCTTGCCAGGCGTCTGGCGCTCTCACGTTCAATGAGCGCTTTCAGCCCTTCATGCAGCAAAGCCGAACGCTTAAGCGGGCCTGTCAGCTTGACCGCCTTGGCCAACAAGTCTTCATCCAGATTTACGGTGGTCCTCATGGAGTGCCTCTACCGGATGATATTGGGATAATTTGATTCGCGTATCGATGCAAAGAAAGCTCCCGCCTGCGGTCAAGCCGCCAGAAACCGGAATTCAAACGTATCCCGGAATTTCGCGATATGGCCCGCGGTGGTGCCCGGGAAATGCGTCGGTATGATCAGGGTGCCGGTATTCACGTGCTCGCGAAAAAACTTCCAGCGTGTCGCCGCGGATTCTTTCACATCGTAGCAAAAGCACGAGCTCCAGTCGGGCGCGATGACCTGCGCGCAGTGGTGCATCATGTCGCCGGTGAACAGCGCTCGCTCGCCGCGTGATTTGAGATCGATGCATACATGCCCCGGCGAGTGGCCGGGTGTGGGCACCAGCGACAGCTCGTCGGACAGCACATACGCGTCGTCGACCAGCAGTGCCTGTCCCGCATTGACGATCGGTTCAACGCAGTCTTCGTGTATCGCCGCGTAGCCCGGATCGGTTGCCTGCTTCCAGTGCGCGTACTCGCGCCGGCTGAACACGTACTTGGCGTTGGGAAATGTCGGCACCAGACGGCCATCACGCAGGCGCGTATTCCAACCGACATGGTCAACGTGCAAATGGGTGCAGAACACGTAGTCGATGTCCTCGAACTTCAGGCCGTGCTGCGCGAATCCGTCGAGCCAGGGTTGCTTGTCGAACAAGAGTGCGGGTGGACGCCGCTGGTGCTCGCCCACACAGGTGTCGATCAGCACGGTGGCGCGCGGGGTGCGCAGGACGAAGGTTTGATAGGTAATGCACAGCAGGTCCTGAGCGCGGTCGTAAGCGAAGTCCGGCACCAGCGACATCACCTCGGCCAATTGTTCCGGCGTCGCGGTGGGGAACATGACATTGGGTGCTCGCCATGGGCCTTCGCGCTCAATAATGCTGGAGATGCTGACATCACCGATCTTGACGGGTTTCATCTGGGGGTTCCCTGTGCGTTATTGTGAATTCAATCCGCTCTCATTCAGGCTGTGCAAATAGTGGCGGTCAAACGCCGCGAGCTGGCTCTCGAGTTCGCTGTAGGGGCCGGGCTCCCAGGCCTGCGAACGCACCCCGCGGAAGGCGTTGGCGCATAGTGCCCAGTCCTGACGATTGGTCAGGTCCCAAAAGTCAATCGCCGGCTGGGGATCGAAGCCTGCGGCCGCGATGGCGTCGGGATGGAAGTACCAGTCGCAAACGACACGCGTGCGATCGATGGCGAGTGGCTGCACGCGGTGGACCAGAACGTAATCGGGGTGTAGTGACAGGAATGCCGATGGGAACACAGTGTAGTAGTAGACCCGGCCGCGCTCCTCGGTGGTGAGGCCGGCGAACGGCGGCGCGCAGCGCCCGCCATGCATCGTCATGCTTCCTTGCGGGTTCGACATCTCCATCGCGCCGCCGAGCAGCGGGCCTACCTCCAGATCGTTCTCAGAGTTGCGGTAGGGCGTGAGCCGGTTCAGGTGCGGATGCACCGTTGGGCAGTGGTAACACTCGCTCGCGTTGTGGAAGATGAGCTTCCAGTTGGCCTCAACTTCGTAGACGGTCTGATGCACCGACGTCAACTGCGGCAGGGGCCAGTGCTCGAATTTGCTGGCGAGGGCGTGCAGTGCCCCATCGAACGTTGCGACGGGGTGCGGGTCGGCGGCGAAACTCACGAACAAAAACCCACGCCACTCCGTCAGCGCTGCCGGCTTCAAGCCCCACGACGCCTTGTCGAACCCGGCGACCGCCTGCATGTTCGGCGCGCTCCTGAGCGCGCCATCGAGCCCGTAGGTCCAGGCGTGGTACGAGCACTGCATGGCGTTACCGAGCTGTCCGCGGCCCTCGCTGCATAATCGCGTCCCGCGATGGCGGCAGAAATTGTGATGCGCGCGCAACTGGCCAGAGTGATCGCGCAGCACGATCGCACTCTCGCTGCCGCTGTGGTGAAGAAAGTAGCTGCCGCGCTGCGGCAGTTCCGACACGTGACCGGCGAGCAGCCAGTTGCGGCGAAATATCCGCTCCTGTTCGAGCCGCCAAATCTCGGCGCTGCGAAAATACGCACCGCTGAGCGTGCGCTGACCGTGGGAGGTACGCAACTTCATGCAGGGAGCGTGTAGCAGCGCTGCGGCGCCCTAGCAGCCTGTCGGACTTAACCTGACCGGCTGCAAAATGAGTGGACGCGGTCCATATTTCCCCAGCTTTCGGCGCGAATAGGGCCCACTATTCGCTTGAAACCCGTGAAAATCTGTCCTCGCGCCACTCATTTTTCGCTTCGATCAATTAAGTCCGACAGGCTGCTAGCCTCAGAGCATCGACTGTCCCGGCCGCTTCATGTAAATATCCTTGATGCCGTCCGCGGCCCAGCACGCCAGCGTGCCGATGGTCTCGGTCGGGCCTACCGCAGCGTTCTGCGGATACGCGCTGCCGCCGACCACGAACACATTCGGCACATCCCACGACTGCAGATGCTTGTTCACCACACTGGTTGCCGGATCCGCGCCCATCACTGCGCCGCCGATATTGTGGGTGCTCTGATATGGGACGATGCTGTATTTTGTCGGCACGGCGCGCGCGGCGTAGCTGGTCGGCACCATGGCTTTGGCGATTTCGACGCAGCGTTCGTTCATAAATTTGAGCATTTTCTGCTCATTCTGATGCCAGTCGAAAGTCATGCGCAGCAGCGGCAGACCGTTGGCGTCGCGATAGGTGGGATCGAGATCGAGATAATGCTGGCGGTAGCTCTGGCACGAACCGTGGATGCCGATGCTGAAGCTGCGGCGGTAATTGTGCGCGACCGCCTTTTTCCAGGCGCCACCCCAGCGCGGCGTGCCGTGGGGCACCGGCTTGGATTTGATCGGCGTGGCGCCGGGGCTCGATACCGCGATATAGGCGCTGCCGACGAATCCCAGTTCGGAGCGATCGAGCTCTTCGCCGTTGAAATCGTCAAATTGGGTGCTGGTCATACCACCGCCGATGAACGGATTGAACTCGCGATCATCAAAGAAGACCTCAACTTTGCCGCCGGTCTGGTACGAGTAGTTGCGGCCCACCACGCCGGTGCCGGCCTGTGGATCGTAGGGCTTGCCGATGCCCGACAGCAGCAGCAAGCGCGTGTTGTTAAAGCAGTAGGTCGCCAGCACCACAATGTTGGCGGGCTGCTCGACCTGCTGGCCGCGTGCATCGATGTAAGTCACGCCGGTCGCCTGCTTGCCGGTGGAATCGGTGTTGACCTTGATCACATTGCACAGCGGGCGCAACTCGAAATTGTCTTTTTTCATCAGCGCCGGCAGCACCGCGGTGAGCGGGTTGGCCTTCGCCCCCGCCGCGCACGCATGACTGCTGCAGAATCCGCCGCGCTGGCACTCGCCCATCATCACTTTGTACAGATTGGTGTAATCCCGCGTCATCGCGGCGGCCGGTCCCGAAAACGGGTGGTAACCCAATTCAGCCGCAGCCTTGGCGAACAATGCGCCTTGCGGCGTAGGGCGCGTCGGCGGATTCGGATACTCGCGCGAACGCGGGCCTTCAAATGGATTGCCGCCGGACTGGATTTCACCGTTCAGATTGCCCGCCTTGCCGCCCACACCGTAGATGTGCTCGAACTGGTCGTAGTACGGTTCCAGTTCCTCATAGGTGAGGCCCCAGTCCTGGCTGGTGCAATCCTCGGGAAAGAAATTCTTGCCGTGACGTGCCGTCATGCGGCTGCGGATTTCGAAATCGTAGGGCAGAAAACGCCGCGCATTGCAGCCCCAGTGCGCCGCTGTGCCACCGACGATTTCGCCGGGCTTGAAGGAACCAAGTTCGCGCATCGGCAGCGCAGTCTCGCTCATGTTGTTGCGAAGGGTGATGGTTTCGCGTGACAGGTTCTGAAAGATGTCGCTATGGCGGTCGAATTTCAGTTCGTCCTGCGTATAGGGCATGACGAAATCGTGCTGCGGCTCGATCATGCGGCCGCGCTCCAGACACAGCACGTTGAGTCCGGCGTTGGCCAGTTCCATGCAGATGATCGAGCCGGCAACGCCACTGCCGACCACTACTGCATCGACCGGTTTAAGTTTGGTAGTCATGTTATTTGCTCGCCGTCGGTTTAATGGGTTTGATCATGATGTGCCTGGCGTAGCCCTGTGCATCCACCTTCGCCCGCTGTGTCTGGATGTCGAGAATACTCACCGGCTCTGCTCGGTAAATCTCCGGATTGTCCACGTGTGCGCTGTAGGCGCCCGAGGCAACGCCGGGAAAACCGACTAGCTTCCAGCCCACCTTGTCACGATTGCCGCCGTACATCGGGTCGGCGAAAAAGCCTTCCTCGGTATTGCGCCAGAGAATGTCGAAAAAGAGCTTGCTCGATAGCGAGGGCAGCGCAACCTTGCCTTGCTCAAGCGCCTGCAACACTTCGTCCTGCTGCGCCGCCGTCAAAAACTCGAAGTTCTTGCCGTACTGCTTGGTGCAATACTGGTTGGTCTCAAGAATACCGACGTGATAAATCTCCACCGGCGTAAGCCGTGACTGGAATCCTTGCTGCGGCGTGCCTTCGAGCCACGGGCCGGAGCGGTAATTGCGCCCGTGCGTGCCCCACACACTGCGCAACTGCTGATCGATGTAGTAGGTGACATCGGCGTCTTTAGCGCCTGGCCCCAGCTCGTCGGTCGGGATCAGGCGCTCGACAGCCGCGTCTAGAAAGCGAACTTCCGGCTGTGTCAGACAGCTATATGCGTGTGGAACTGCAGACTCTCCCATCCTCGTATCTCCCATAATATGGACATGAGCGGCAGACGTCGATGTCGTGCGCGACGCCTGATCCGCAGATTTTGAATTATACCGGCCCACACCGATTCATGGCGCACGCGTTGTGGCTGCAGGGGTTAGCGGGTGTGCCGCCCACAATCCGGGCCTTCTTTTTTCTGGCGCGACAGTAAGCCGTCTTTCAATAGCGCACGAACATCAAGCGCCCATCCGCGGCACATCCTTCCTGCCGGCTACTGCTGCGCGATGCCGGCGTCCTTGATGACGCGCGCCCAGCGTGCGGTCTTCGCACGGATGAATTGCAAAGCACAGTAGCAGGTCTTTCATTATCGTACCGGTACGAAAGACGGGATCCGGTATGGATTGCATTCTGTCAATTACGCAAAGTGCAGATTGCGAGGTCATATCAGCCGGTCCGTTATTGCACCCGGGTTCTGCCTGCAATCGAGAATCGCCACCACGAAAATGATGTCATTTTTGACCTCGTAATAGATGGCAAACGGAAACCGCTTTGATAGCGCACGATGAAATCGGCCCATAGGCTTGGCGTGGATACCCGCATATAGAATCAGTGAATCAATGTCGGCATACAGGCTGTCAAGGAAGTAAGTCCCAAGCGACTGCTGTTGCGCTTCATAGAACGCTACCCCGAGTACCAAATCTTCTTCGGCCGAACGCGTGATCCGGATTTGCATCAGGCGAGTTCGTGTTACTTGCTGGTCTTCGCGTTAATACGTTGCTTCACATCATCCCACGCACTGGTGGGGTCTGCGCCACTATCCAGCGCCTTCGCGCGGGCACCTAACACGTCCGCATGCCACGCGGGCGACAGCAGGCCGTCAGGTGCGTCGCGGCACAGCGACTCCCACAGTGCTTCCATCACTTGAAGCCGTTCAGCCAAGGGTAGGGCAATGAGTTCCGCAGTTTGCATGATGGTTCCCGTAAAGAGTCATGACGGCGAGGCTATGGTAGCAAAAAACAGGGCACGTCAAAGCGATTTTCCCTCGACAGCACCAGCAAGCGCGGCACCAGAACTTCGCAGCTTTACTTTGCCGCAGCAGTAGGACAGGCGCTTCATTATCGTGCGATTACGCCGTCCCTGTCGCCGTCTTCCTGCCGGCTACTGCTGCGCGATACCGGCGTCCCTGATGACGCGCGCCCAGCGTGCAGTCTCCGCACGGATGAATTGCGCGTATGCCTCGCGGCTGCTGGGGGTAACTTCGATCAGCAGGTCTTTGAATCGCTGCTGGATCTCGGACAGACGCAACACTGCGGTGAGATCGGCATGCACTTTGTCGAGTATGGGCGTGGGCGTGCCGCTTGGCGCACACAATCCGTACCACGAGTTCACGTCGAAACCGGGCACTGCGGTCTCATGCAGGGTCGGCACTGCAGGCAATTGCGTCAGGCGTGTCAGGCTGGTCACCGCGAGCGCGCGCACGCGCCCGCTCTGAATCGCCGACAGCACGCCCGGCGCCGTCTGCACGCTCGCAGGAATTTGGCCGCCGATCACATCCGTCAGCGCTTGCGGCGCACCCTTGTACGCGACATGCACCAGATCCACCTTCGCGGTCAATTTGAGCAACTCCATGGTCAGTTGCGTAGAGGTGCCGGCGGCTGAGGTGCCGTAGCTGAGCTTGCCCGGGTGGGTCCTGGCATAGGCGATGAACGCCTGGATTGAGTGCGTGGGCAGCGACGGATGCACCACCAATACGCTCGGCGTTTTGCCAATCAGGGAGATGGGCGCGAAGTCGCGCTGGTGGTCGTAGGGCATCTTCGCGTACAAGGACTCGGCGATTGCGCTGGACGCGATATTGCATTGAAACAAGGTGTAGCCATCGGCCGGCGCCTTGGCGGCGATGGCGGCGCCCAACGTTCCGCCTGCGCCGGCGCGGTTATCTACCACCACCTGCTGGCTCCACACGCGGCTGAGTCGCTCGGCGATCTGGCGTGCAACGATGTCGGGCGAGGCCGCGGCAGGAAAGGGCACCAGGTAGCGCACGGGTTTTGCGGGGTAATTCTGTCCTGACCCTGTCACAGAGGTCTGCGCCGAAGATGAAGCCACCCATGGGCAGTTCCAGGCTAAGGCCGCCAGCACCAACCACAACGCCGAAGGTCGTTTAATCATAGCGATCTCAGGCCCGCCGCTAGTGCAGGCGATACTGCTCAAGTTTTTTGTCATCGAGGGTGATGCCCAGACCGGGCCCCGCAGGCAAGGACAGGCGGCCCGAGGAGATATCCAGGCGCGTCGTCGCCACCGTATCTATCACTTTGAGCGGCCCCACGCATTCGAGTCCGGGCAGCACATTGCGGGATGAGGCGGCAAGCATGATTTCCGCGATCGTGCTCGGATCCAGTCCGAAACCATGGCCGATTACCACCGGGATGCCGGCGGCCTCCGCGGTGGCCAGCATGCGCGCTGCGCGCAGAAATCCCCCGGCCTGCTTGATGCCGAATTTGACGAAGTCCGCGGCGTCGGCCTTGATCGCCGCGACGAGGCTGGCATGATCGCTGATGGATTCGTCGGCCATCACCGGAATCCCGCCTTCGCGGCGCACCCGCGCCAGTCCTGCAAGATCGCGTAGATGCGCCGGCTGTTCGAACAGTTGCAAGTCGTACGGTTTGACCAAGCGGCACAGTTGCAGCGAGGTGTCGGCGTCATATTGCAGGTTGGCGTCTATGCGCAGCTTCATCGCGCTGCCCACCGCGGCGCGCACCGCGGCGATGCGATCATGATCAGCTTCGACGCCGCTGCCCACTTTAATCTTCGCCGAGCGGAATCCCGCGTTGAGCCAGCGCAGCGCTTCTGCCGCCGCTTCCTCGGGTGGAAGCATGCCGATCCAGCCATTGAATTCCACGCTGTCGTGTAATGCGCCGCCAAGGTAGGTGTAGATCGGCACACCGTTGATGCGCGACACCAGGTCTACGCACGCCATTTCCACAGCGGCGCCGGCGCCAGGTTGTGTGGGTGCGAGCGCATCCAGCCGCTCGATCAGGCGGTGAATCTGGGTCGGGTCCATGCCCACAACCGCGGCAGCAATGCGATCACGCAGCGCTACCGTCAGCTCGGCCGCAGTGCCGGGCGACTTCGCAGCCGCCGAGGGTTCGATACTGCTGATACCCACCGTGCCGTCCGACGCGGTCAGGCGCACCACCACACAGTGGGTGGCTTGCTTGGAGATGCCTGCGCTGGTGAAGGTGCCGATCAAAGGCATCGCCACGCCAAACACTTCGACTCGTTCTATTTGCAGTTTCATTGAAAGGTGCCTATCCATAGTCCGCAGATGTTTTCTCTGATTCTATACGGAACTGCGCGGCGCCGATGCGGGAAACACACCAACGTGTACGCACGCACGACGCGGTGGTGCACCAGGCGCGATAGTTCAGGCACGATGCGTGCGATGCTACACTCAGCGTTTCAAGCCCAGATAGGAATATGCTGATGACCACCCGATCGCTGCCACTGAACGGTTTCAAAGTGCTCGACCTGACCGCGCATCGCGCGGGACCCACGGCGGTGCGCCAACTCGCCGACTGGGGCGCCGACGTGATCAAGATCGAGGCGCCCGGCGCAGGCATGGACGCAACCGGCAGCCGCCGTGACGGCCCGGACTTCCAGAACCTGCATCGCAACAAGCGCAGCCTGACCCTTAACCTGAAAACGCCGGAAGGTCTGAAGATATTTTTCGAGCTGGCGAAGACCGCTGATGTAGTGGTCGAGAACTACAAGTCCACCGTCAAGCACCGGCTCGGCGTCGATTACGAGGCGGTGAAGAAGATCAACCCGCGCATCGTCTATGGCAGCATTTCCGGCTTCGGCCAGGATGGTCCTTACGAGGGCCGCGCCGGCGTCGATCAGATCGCCCAGGGCATGGGCGGGCTGATGTCGATCACCGGTCACGCGGGCGGCGGGCCGATCCGCGTCGGCATCGCGATCAACGACACCTCTGCCGGCATACTGCTTGCCAACGGCATCGTGCTTGCGTTGCTCGACCGCGAGCGCACTGGCGAGGGCCAGTGGGTCTCCACATCCTTGATTGAGGCGCAAATCTTCATGCTCGACTTCCAGGCCGCGCGCTATTTGATGCGCGGCGAGGTGGCCGGACAGGAGGGCAACAATCACCCGACCGGCGCCGGTACCGGTATGTTTCAGACCGCCGACGGCTACATCAACATCGCCGCCTCCGGCGACAGTCTATGGCAGCATTTCTGCAAGGCCGCGGGGGCGAGCGATCTGCTGACCCATCCCGAGTTCGCCAATCCGGCGCTGCGCACCCAGAACCGGTCGGCGCTGAATACGCGCCTGGCGGAAATTATGCTTCAACACACCAACGACCATTGGGTTGCGCTGATGGACAAGGCCGGGGTGCCGTGCGGCCCGATCAACACCATCGATAAAGTGTTCGCCGATCCGCAGGTGCAGCATCTGGGCATCGCGAAGCCGGTTGATCACCCGAAATACGGGGCGCAAAAAGTAGTGGGCCAGCCGATCCATATGAGCAGCTACCCGCAGCCGGATAAGCTTCAGCACACACCCGAGTCTGGCGAGCATACCGTGGAGGTGCTCAACAGCCTAGGCTACGATACAGCGGCGATCGCCGCTCTGCGCGCCAAGGGCGCGCTGTAGGGTGGCGCGGGTGCCACTCAAACTGCAGTTGTATTGAGACTCAAAATGACCATCCCCAAGGAGTTGTAGATGAGCAAGACCGTGTGCGTAGTGTGGATGAACGATGCGAAGGTGTATGAACAGGCGCTCGCGCGCTCGGGCCTGGCCGAAAAGTTTGAGCTGCACGGTCTCGCGCCTGATCAGCCTATCCCCGATGACCTTGCGGCGCGCACCGAGGTGCTACTTGGATGGCGTCCGGCAAGTGTCCTTAAACGCATGCCGCGGCTGCGCTGGGTGCAGGCGGTCACTGCCGGTGTCGATGCCTGGCTCGCCAGTCCGGATCTCAGCGGTGATGTCACGCTTTGCTGCGCGCGCGGCTCGCACCGCTTATCCATGCCCGAGAATATTCTCGGCGCCATATTTCACCTGACCAAGCCCTATATGCAATGTGCGCTTGACCAGCGCGACAGCCGCTGGACCAAGCGCCTTGCGGTGCCGCTTTCGGGTAAAACGCTCGGCATACTCGGGCTGGGGGCGATTGGCCAGGAGCTCGCGCGCAAGGCTGCGGCACTTGAGATGCGCGTGATCGGCACCAAGCGCAGGCCGCAAGCGCTGGCGCATGTCGAGAAGGTCTATCCCCAGGAGGCGACCGACGAGGTGCTCGGCGCATCGGATTTCGTGCTGCTATTGCTGCCGTCGACGCCCGACACCGAGAATTTTATCAATGCACGCCGGCTGCAGGCGATGAAGTCCAGTGCATGGC
The DNA here is from genome assembly GCA_945906815.1 of Bordetella parapertussis. Lineage (GTDB taxonomy): Bacteria > Pseudomonadota > Gammaproteobacteria > Burkholderiales > SG8-41 > UBA5216. The sequence goes on along the minus strand of CAMDRT010000008.1, from coordinate 24,725 downwards.
TGCTCAATTTCGCGCGCGGCGCGCTGATCGTGGATGCAGACCTGATCGCTGCAGTGCGCGCGAAGACCATCGCCGGTGCAGTGCTCGACGTGTTCCGCGAGGAACCACTGCCAGCCACGCATCCGTTCTGGCAGACGGAGGGCATACGGGTGTTGCCGCACATAGGCGGCGGGCACCCCGAGCGCAGCCTGGCTGTGGCGGAGATTTTCGTCGAGAATGCGCGGCGTTTCCTGGCCGGCCAACCGCTCACCGCAGTGGTGGACAGGGCGCTCGGGTATTGAAGATGCCCGCAAACAGGAGATAACCATGCGAGCCTATCGCTACGATCACGTACATCTGCGCAGCGCCGATCCCAATGCGACCGCCTGTTTCTTCGAGACCATGTTCAGCGCTGAGGTCACCCGCAGCATCTACCCCCCTGGCACGCTCTATCCCGGGCAGTTGCGCATCACCATGAGGCTGGGTGGGCAGACGGTGCTGATCGCACCGCCGCATCCCCATGAACCCACTGCGCCAGCACCAGCGTTTCCGTATTACGGGCTGGAGCATATCGGCCTGACGGTCGATAACGTAGATGACGCGGTGGCGGAATTGCGCGCCAAAGGCGCCGACATCGCTGTCGGTCCGCTGACCCGCAGCGCCGGCCTGCGTCTGGCCTTCATCCGTGGACCCGAAGGCATCATGGTCGAGCTGGTGCAGCAGTCTTAGGGGTACTCTTAAACGCCCTTGAACACCGCCATGCACTTAGGCGCGTTGAACGTCCAGGTCTCCACCCAGTCCAGGATGTTCGCCTTGTAGTTCAACTCCGACATGGCACCGGCGAGGCACATCCAGTTGAGCACCTCCTGCTGGCCGGCCTGTTCCATTTGCGCCAGTGGCGTATCGCGCCACGCGTGGTAATCGCCGGCGCGCAACTGCTCGAGCATCACGCGGTCCGCTTCCAGGTCGGGATAGATCCAGTGGTTCTTTGCGGTGAGAAAAGCGTGTGACCAGCTCGAGGAAGCCATGATGACCACCCGCCACGGACTGTCCTTAAGCACGCGGGCTGTCACTCGCCCCATCTCAAAGCAGCGGGCAGGCGACGGTGAGGGGGGATCCGGCTCATCGGAAACTTGAGCGCCCCCGCCGCGGTTGCGGATGACGGAACTGCCGTAACAGTTGACGGCGACGGGCAGCACAGGATAGTCAAATCCGCTGCGGTCAAGATCAAGATAGAGCAGCGTGTTGGCAAAGGCGTGACCGAGACCGTCCTCGTGCAGGGGTTTGTAAGCGTATGACATGTCGATACCTTCTTCCAGCAGGCGGCGGGCGAGGAAACGCCCGGCCTTGTGGTGCCCCGCATGGGTGAAGATCTTGTCGGTGGGTTCGCCCCAGATGTTGGGGCGGCCGCGCAAGCGCTTGTAAGGGTTGAATTTGAGCTGCTCGTAGGCCAGCACGCAGAATGGCGGGATGATGTCTTCCCGAAAATTTTCGTATTGATCGTCACCCCACATGAGAATGAAGTCGGGTTGGAAGGCGTCGATTTCCGCACGGATTTTTCGGAACGCGCTGAACACCCGCGCCTTGTGTGCTTTGTGCGCCGTGATGCCCTCGTCGTCACCCCACTCCTCGCGCATGGGCTGTGGCCAGTTGGCGGGATCCCGCATACGCTCGGGAATTCGCGGGTCGCTGTGCAGCATGCGCGCCAGCGGCCACGGTTTATGTTCTTCAGGAACCAGTCCCGGAGGATAGTGTGTCGCGCCTATGCCCAGTATCTGTGCCATGGTTCAGTTCCCCTCGCGCCGTTTCCCCGGATACAGCGCCTCGATCTCTTGGGCCTCCGGGCGAATGTTGTAGTCCTGCGCCAGCTCGCCATTGCCGCAGGGGCTCTTTATGGTGATAAACGTCGCCGGCCCATTGACCGGGCGCGAACGATGGCGTGTGTTGCGCGGTATATGGATGAGGGTGCCAGGACCGACCACGCGGTCCTCGTCGCCCAGCACGAAGTGCATCTGACCGGCAAGCACGACGCTGAACTGCTCTTCGTTCGGATGCTCGTGTAACGGCGGTCCTTCACCTTCCGGCTTGGTCACAATGCCGAACTTCATGAATTCTCCGGGAACGGCGCCAGACTCAACCTTTGAATTGACGCTGGACTTCTTCTTCTCGAGTGCATCGAGTTCATAAAACGGCATCCTATTCTCCTTGAGGGTCAGTTCATCGGCGCAGGCGTCCACACGCATCATAGCGCGATGTTGCGAACCTGTGGGCGTTGAAAATACGCCCAAACGGCAGGGTCTGAGGTAGCATGCTGTATAGATAAGAGAGTAAAAGGGAGGGGGAGGGCAATGTCCAACCGCTGTGTGGAGGAAGCACTTAACGTATTCGATCTGCGCCAGATGGCGAAGCATCGTCTGCCCAAGTGGCTGTTCGAATTTGTCGATCGCGGCACCGAAGACGAAGTCGCTTTGAGCAACAACCGCGCCGCCTTCGAACGCATCAAGTTGAAGACGCAGGTATTGGTGGATGTCTCAAAGCGCAGCCAGGACATCACACTGTTCGGCAAGCAGCACAAAATGCCTATCGGCATTGCGCCCACTGGCCCCGCCGGGATGTTGTGGTACAAGGGCGAGCTCGAACTCGCGCGCGCGATAGAATTCTACCGTGAGGAAATCAGCCGGACCATCGCCTATCTCGGTTGCTGCAGTGTGGCGGAACTCAAGCGGGAGTGTCTCGAGTTTGTCGGTAATGCGCACACGCCGGCAGCGATGTAACAGGGCGGCTTTATGTCGAGCAGGCATCTATCAAACTGGGTCAACTATTTAAAGGTGAAATCATGAGTGGCTATCCGACTATTGTGCATACCGAAGAAGGTATGCGTGAAGGCTTGCAAATCGAAAGCGCAAATATTTCAGTGGACGCCAAGGTGCGTCTGCTCGACGCACTCTCCGATACCGGACTGAAGGAGATCGCTGTCGGCTCATTTGTAAGCCCCAAGTACACGCCGCAAATGGCGGTGATGGAGGAGCTGGTGGCGCGCTTTACGCCGCGGCCCGGCGTGCGCTATGTGTACACGGCGTTAAACGACAAGGGCCGGGAACGCGCGCGCGCGTATAGCCCACCGCTGACCAGGAAAGTGCTGGAATACGCCACACGCGTGGATATGTGCGACGTGTTCGCGCAACGTAACACCAATCGCTCCATCGCACAGCAGGTGGCGGCGTGGCCAAAGACCATCGAACAGGCACTTGCGAACGGTGCGACCGAGGGCAGCATGTCCATCAGTAACGCCTTTGGCTCGAACTGGAGCGGCGAGGTGACGCTGGAACAGATGATGCATATGTTCGACCGCATGCTGCAACTATGGGCCGACGCCGGCATAGCCGTCACGCGCATCGGCATGTCGGACGCGATGGGCTGGAACATGCCGCATCAGGTCGAGCAGCGCATAGTGGCGATCAAAGCGCGCTGGCCGCAGATCAAAGATTTCAACTTGCACTTGCACAACACGCGCGGTGCGGCGCTGGCGTCGGTCTACGCGGCTATACGCCAGATGAACGGCAGCGATACCTTGCGCCTGCAGACTGCTATCGGCGGCATGGCCGGCTGTCCCTATTGCGGCAACGGCCGCGGTGCGTCGATGATCGCCACCGAAGACCTGATGCACATGCTCGAAGAAATGGGTATCGCCACCGGTGTGGATATCTACAAGCTGATCGAGGCAGTGTGGCTGGCGGAGGAAGTGGTCGGACATCCACTCTACGGCTTTGTATCCAAGGCCGGGCCGCGCCCGCGTTTCAACAAGCTCTATGCAATGGATATGCCGCACATCGAAACCCTGGAGCAGGCGCAGCACTTCATCCGCGGGCCGCAAGCCTACGCAGGCGCTCATTCGCCGTGGACCAAACCCATCACCAGCTTTCAGCGGCCTGAAGCACCGCAGGGCGAAGAGGTCATCGCGCCCGCCGTGCGCCTGGCGGGCGCAAAGGCATGAAATTGCCGCGCTATTTGCCCAACGTAAAGCAATCGCGACACCGGCATCAAACGTTGGCCAGGCTATTCCGGTTTGAGACCCGCAGCCCTTAATATCGGCGGCATTTTCTGCAACTGAGCAGCAAGCAAAGCAGCAAATGCCTGTGGCGTTTCCGGCTTGGGCTCGTACGCCATCTTCCCCAGCGCTGCCTTCACCTGGGATGCGTTTAGGCTCTCATTGATGTCCAGATTGAGTTTGTTGACGAGGGCCGTGGCCATGCTGGCCGGCCCGAAAAACCCCTGCCAGGCATCCGGGTTAAAGCCAACTTGCGGGTAGCCGCTTTCGCTCATCGTGGGCACATCCGGCAGGAAGGGGCTTCTTGCGGGCCCGGTAAAAGCAACAGGCCGCGCTCTGCCGTCCTGGATCAGTGGCAGCAGATTGCCGACGGGCGCCATATTGAGATGGACGCGTCCGCCCAACAAGTCCGCTCTTGCCTGGTCTCCGCCGCGATAGGGAATGAAGTGGAGGTCGATGCCGCTCGCCTGCCGCAAGACGCTGCCAAGTATGTGCGGTACGCTGCCCAGTCCAAAGCCAAATACGAGTTGGCCGGGATGGGCCTTGGCATGGGCAATCAATTCCGCTACCGTCTTGGCCGGCACGCCCGGCGCAACCACCACCACATGCGACCACGTGACGGCGCTGGCAATCGGCGTCAGGCTTTTCCGCGGGTCGAAACCGAGGCTGGGATAAAGCGTCGAGTAATAACTCAGGTTGTCGCCGACAAACAGCAGGGTGTAACCATCGGCCGCGGCCGCGGCGGCGACTTTGGTGCCGATGGTGGTGCCAGCGCCCGGCCGGTTATCGATAACCACGCTTTGGCCCAGCCGGGCTTGCAAGTGTTGCGTTACGATGCGGGCAGCGGCATCAACCGGCGAGCCGGGCGTATACGGCACGATGAGCCGCACGGGTCGCGTCGGATAAGTCTGCGCCATCGTCAGCCCTGAACTAACGGTGGCACCCGCCCATAGGATCAATGCCAGCTTGATCTTGCCTGCCTTGCTCATATTCACCACCTTGCCAAAGGGCGTGCGCTATGCGCACGTGATGCGAATAGAATAGTGATACTCGATTGAAAGGCAGATACCAGTATGGCTGAAATCCTTGGACTTGGGTTAACCCACGCCCCCAGTCTGTATCGGCACGACGTCGACCTGGTGGCGAGCCTGCGCCGCACGCTGGGCGGCAAACGCACACCGCCGCACCTGAAGGACCCGGCGAATTGGCCGGCGCCGATGCGCGCTGAATGGGGCAATGACGAAGGCGCCAGCGCGGCGCGCGCGCACCGCACCCGCTGCTTCGCGGCCCTGCGCACGCTGCGCCAGCGGCTGGATGCGTTTCATCCCGACCTGGTGGTGATTTTCGGCGACGATCAATATGAAAACTTCGTCGAAGATATCGTGCCGCCTTTTTGCATTTATATCGTGGATCAGATGGAATCGCGGCCTTTTGACGTTGCGGCGGCAGCCTCTCGGCCGCAGCCGAACTTCTGGAACGAAGCGAACGACAAGGTATTCCTCCATCGCGGGCACACCGAGGCCGCGCGTTTTCTGACCAACCGTCTCGCCGCAGCGGGCGTGGCGTTGCCGTACGCGTACCGTTTGCGCTATGCGCGCGGGCTTGCGCATGCCTTTATCAATACCCTGCTGTATCTGGACATCGAGCGCACGGGATTTGACTATCCGGTGCTGCCGTTTCATGTCAATTGCTACGGCGGCGCATTGGTGCGCTCTCGTGGCGGGCAGATCGCCCCCGGCGATATCGCTAGCACGGCAGAGCCGGATCCGCCCGCGCCCTCCGCGGCTGCGTGCTTTGACGTCGGGCGTGCCATAGGCCGGGCATTTGCCGCATCGCCCTGGCGCGTGGCGCTGATCAGTTCATCCAGTTGGTCGCATGGGTTCCTGACCGCGAAGAACGATAGTCTGTACCCCGATCATGCCTCCGACCGCGCTCGGCTCGCCGAATTGCGCGATGGACAGTTTGCCCGTTGGCGCGACTTATCCGGCGCGCAGCTCGAAGATGCGGGACAGCACGAACTGCTGAACTGGATCACCCTGGCCGGCGCCATGACGGAACTGGGAAAAAAAACCGAGATTGTCGACTATGCCGAAACCTACCTGGTGAATTCCAATAAGTGCTTTGCGGTGTTTGCTTAACTCGAGTAGCTGCGGCATTAGCAGTCCTGTAGCGGCGCAGGCTTGACCGACCAAGATATAACGGCCAAAACTTTGTCATCGACAATCGGCCCAGCGCTTCCGGCAATGTCAGTCGACCTGAATGATCTGGTTGAGCCGTTCGCAGACCTGCACAAACAAAGCCCCCGCTAAAGTACCGAGAGGGTGTGACTTGGCTTTGCGCAAGCGCCAGTCGAAAGATTTGGGTTGGTGACAAAGCACATAGCTCGTTTGTCCAGTCTTGCGTCCTGACGATTTGCCCACCGGCACCGCAAACGGGTTGTCCGAATGGTATGCGGCGCTCGTCATGGGCAAGCCAATAACCAGCGATGTTCTCTCGTTGAAGATGCGCGGCGAGAGCACCAGAAACGGGTGCACATCGCGCATTTCTCGTCCAACTTGCGGATTGCAATCGATCCAGATGATGTCCTGCCTGTCCGGCACCCAAGGCTTACGTTTGCTGGCCGCCGTCGGTGTGACGGCTACCAATGTTCAGCCCCGATGGTTTCCGTCGTGGCCATCTGCTCGCCGCCGTGGCGCTTGGGATCATAAAGAGCCAAGCGTTGTTCCAGGGTAAGCCGCGTAGCGTCAACCGGCGTGATGACGACGCTATCGCCTTCAACTGAAACGCGCACGCGTTGATCGACGCTTAGGTGCGCTTCGCGCGCCACCGCAGCCGGCAAGCGAACGCCCAGATTATTGCCCCACTGCTTAATATTCAGAACGGCTTCGGCCATGACACCCTGCTTACATAAATGTATAAACTAAAGTATATACATGGCGATGGGGGCAGTCAATTTCGATGTGACTATCGCTTGCCGGTCGCGCACCGCAACGCGGCCTCAATCAGTGCCTGGAAGTTGGCAATGCGCCCGAATAGGTCGTCAGCTGTGCGTGGCACGATTCGCCTTGATCCAGCCGCCCACCATGCGACCATCCTCGTAAGCCAAGACGCAAGATTTACTCAGTCCTGGCAACACGGAAACCGTTGCTGCCGTCCCGGATCGCGGTAGTGCCCCTGCCGCGGTACGCGGCGCGCAGGACCCGAGGATCGTAGTTCCAGGAGCCCCCCCGCACCACGCGCATGGAACAATTGCCTGTCATCCACGCACTGCCATCGGTCGGTGCGCCGTGGTAATTTTCATTCCAGCAATCCTGCGTCCACTCCCAAACGTTGCCCAACATGTCGTGCAGCCCGAAGGCATTGGCGCGATAGCTACCCACCGGGGCGGTATAAGCGTAGCGGTCGTTGCAATTGGCAACCACAAAATTACTGAAGCCCGGCACCTGCGCCTTGGCCGTCAGATCAGCGCCGTTGGCGTAGCCGCAGGACGTATTCCCATCGTCGCCCCAGAAGCGCGTTGTCGTGGTGCCGGCTCGCGCCGCGTATTCCCACTCGGCTTCGGTCAGCAAACGATAGTCCTTGCCGGTCTTGTGGCTAAGCCACGCCACATAAGCACTGGCGTCATCCCAACTCACACACGCCACCGGATGCGTATCGTCCTGTGCGTAGCCCGGGTTGCGCCAGTCTTTTGACAGGTCATGTTCAAACTTGCTCCCGGTCCAGACTAAACATCCCTCACTGCTGCGGCCGGCTGCCTCTGCAAACACCCGATACTGGCCTCGCGTCACTTCATGCCTGCCCGCAGAAAAGCGCGCAACGTTGACCCAATACTGCGGTTGGCTGCGATTGCGAAATAGCCCTGATAATTTTTCTCGCTCTTCCTCACCCGGGGCCGCACCCATCACAAATCGTCCCGCCGGAATCGCTACCATCTCCGGGCACTCTGCACAGTCTTTGAAGGTGCGGGCGGGTGGCCCCGCCGTTGGCGGCTGGGGCTTGGTTCCAGGAGAGGTTCCCGCTTGTTGTGCCTTGCCCCGACACTCGACGCGGTAGGTAAAGCTCTGCGCTAACTCGGCCACCTGAGCTGTGTCCAAGGCCGAAGCCACAGTGGCCTCGCGAAACACGACCCTGTTCTTCTCCAGAAAATCCGCCAACACATCGAGCGAGATCGCAAAATTGACGTTCTGTGGAATGTCACCGGTGGCGATGGCTGAACGCAGCGCATCGAGTTTCGCCTGCACCACACCAATCACCAGCCCTGATGCGTCCATCACCGGGCCACCACTGTTGCCGGGCTGAACCGGCGCTGTAATCTGTATCTCTCCAGCGGCGTCCCGCAGAGCGCGCAAACCACTGACCAGGCCGGCGGTAAAGTTGCCGCCGCTGGTCAGCGAACCTGCCAAGGGAAATCCGAACAGCATCACCGACTCACCTAGCCGGACATGGCGGGGGCTGCGCAAACGCGCTGTGGCACCCTTGATGCCGGTTACACGCAACAAGGCCAGATCGATCTGGGCATCGGCATCGACGAGTGTCCCGCTACGCCGTCCGTCGAGTGCAATGATGTCGACCGAGCTGCAACCATCGATGACGTGATGGTTGGTGATCAACAATCCAGGGGCGACGGCAAATGCGGTGCCAGTGGAAATTTGTGCGGCCGCACTTGTCGCCAAACTGCTCAAGAGCAGGGCCACAACTGACCAGAAACATTGCTTGAAAATCCTCCGGCGTTCGATGCTCAAATCGTAGCTCCTTCGATTGGGGCCTCGGCCGTCAAGGCCGCGCTGCTAGATGGATCTGGTGGCGGTCAATTCTCACCACGAGTTGCGCAACTCGCGCAGCTTCAGAAACACGGTACGCTCGTCGGGACTATCCGGTTACGCATCAAGTGTTCGAGCGCCAAACCGTTGTCCGACTGAGCAAGGCAGGCTTCGACGATATCGGGCGCCAGTTGCGTCAGTAGAGCAATCTTGCTGGCCTGCCCCAAATCCATAGCGCACATGATCTTCTTCAATCGAGGAGACCATCCCATTCTGCCGGGAGTGTCCGCTGACAATAGGGTAATGCGGTTAAGTGTGAACGACCGGCGTAACAACGTCTTGCGCATTGTGATGAGTAGAGCGTTGTACTTCGACGAATTGGAAACCCAGCACGCGGCAGTGCGCCTCGGCCGCTGCAGAATATGCTACTAAATCATTCTTAAATTGGCTGGCGAGACGCTCACGCGTGGCATGAATCTCTGCGACGATGGGGTCGTGCCAAAGCGTTGATTCAGTCATGGTGCAATCTCCATTAATTCAAAGGGTGTTACAAGTTCGGGTAGAGTAAATCCTCTGGCTGCACACAAGCCGCGCATCACAGGCAATTGCGCAGGATTTGCGATATGCGCGCAGTTCCACGTCAGGAGGACGTCGATATCGTGATACGCGGCACAGGCAATGTGTAGGGCGTCGATTTGCGCTTTGGCGGGTAGACCACCGCCCAACAATAGAAATTTCGCAAGTTCTGGAATTTCCGGCGACACTGGCAATACGGGGATAGAACGCAGTGCGGCTAGACGCTCCTCGGCGGCTGTTGGATCGCCAATGCTGGCTTCTTCAATAACATACGGTGAAATGAATGTCGAAGTGGTTGACTGTCCGGCATTCCACCACAGTCGGGTTATTTGCTGACAGGCCGAGATAATTGGATTCTGACTCGGACGTGCAGTCAGATAACTTACGACGGATGTCTCGATGTAAATCCTGCGTTTCATGATCCTGGCCTGGTGGGTACAGGAATTTCAAGCACCAATATTCGCCTAATGCGAATCTATCCCGCGAAGGGCGAACAGTCAATTGTGTGTGACAGTGTGCGAAGTTTTCGCCAAGCGCGATCAATATGACATGTTGGGCTTCGCAAGCTCAGCGCCAACCTACGAATTGCGCACTAATCTGCCTTGATGTTCGCACCCTTGATGACTTCGGCCCACTTGACCGCTTCGCGTTTGATTAAGGCAGCAAACGCTTCGGGTGTGCCGCCGGTTGGCGCGCCGATAGATGGAGAGGGTGGCGGTCAGTTCTCACCACGAGTTGCGCAACTCGCGCAGCTTCAGAAACACGGTACGCTCGTCGGGACTATCCGGAAGGTCGGGAAACGCCTCACGCAGTTTGGCGATCACGCCCGGACTGGACAGGCGAAAGAAGGTGTTGATCTCCCGCTCGACGCTGAGGGTCGACACAAAGGCTTGGTCGGGATCCTGGTCTTTCACCCTTTCGAGCATCTGCTGGGCTTGTTGATTGCCGGGTTCCCGCGCCAAGGTAAAGCGCAGGTTGTTCTCGATGTAATCATGCCCTGGATAGATCAGGGTGGAATCCGGTAGTTTGGCCAGTTGCCCGGAGAAGGTATTGTAGAGCGCTACCGGGTGGCCGCCATTACAGTTTCCGACACCGGCATTGAATAAGGTGTCGCCGCAAAACAGCGCAGGCTGGTCGGTGTGTGAGAGCAGGCATACGTGGCTCATGGTGTGGCCCGGTGTGTCCAGTACTTCGAGTTCCACTGTCTTTCCTACTGTGATGATGTCGCCCGCACTCAAACCGCGCGACATGCCGGCGATTTTTTCTTTGGCGTTCTTGTGGGCAAGGATTTTTGCGCCGGTTTTTTGCGCTACAGCTTCGTTGCCGCCGGTATGGTCGCGGTGTTCATGGGTATTCAGGATCTGCGTAATGTTCCAGCCCTCTGCCTTGGCGGCGCGCAGACATTTTTCGTGATCCAGAGGGTCGATGGCCACGGCCTCTCCGGTTTCAGCGCAGGCGATCAGGTAGTTGAAGTTGCGATACGAATTGGCGGTCCATATTTGTTTGACTATCATGGCAGTGTCCTTTGCGACGGAAATTGTGGCAATGATACAAGACCCGTTCTTGACTTTGCTGCTGCAGAGGTTAAAACTACCCTGTCATAATACGCAGCGCAACCGTGGGGCAGTGAATAGCTCAATAAAAACAACAGTTTAAAAATACTCACGCGCGCGCTTTCACATTCGGCAATGACGGGAGGGGCGAATGGTCTACACACGCAAAACACCCTGGACGCTGATCATCGGCGTCGCCATGGTTACTTATGCCTGGTTGGTGCAAACCCATGCACTGGCCGGCATGATCAAATATCTGGGTACCGCACGGCTCGCCGGCGAGATGCAGATACTGGGTTATGCGTTCGGCGGCGTCGCCATCGCTGCCGGATTGTGGCAATGGCTGAGCGCACCGAAAGAAGGCAGCTCGGATTATTACCTGTCTGCGATTGGCGGGGTAACCTTCATCATGCTGATCGCCTTCATCGTCAAGTGGATCATCGATCCGCAGATGGCGAGCTGGGGTCGTGAGGCGCAGCCTACGCTCGGTTTCAATTTTGCGAGCGTGCTCAATCTCAACTACGTGGTCATGGGCATCCTCGCCGGTATTGTCGTGGTCAATGTATTCAAAGTGCCGTCGTGGGCGGAGAACGGCGTGCGCCTGTCGCGGCTCGGCCTCAAGACCGGCGTCATCCTGCTCGGTACGCTCTATAGTGTGGCCGAGCTTGCACAGCTCGGCCAACTGTCGATTGTGATGATCGGCGTCTTTGTGCTGGGTTCGGTGTGGCTGGTGCTGATGATCGGCGAACGGCGAAAACTGCCGCATTCGATGACCGGCGTGTTGTCGGCCGGTGTCGGCGTATGCGGCGTATCAGCGGCGGTTGCCGCGGCGCCGGTGGTGCAAGCCAAGTCCACCGAAATTGCCTACACCATAGGCACGGTGCTGCTGTTCGGCGTGGTATGCATGTTCCTGTTTCCGATCGTGGGCAAGGCGCTCGGCATGGGCTACATCCAGTTCGGCGCATGGGCCGGCACCGGCATCCTGAACTCGGCTCAGGTCGCGGGCGCGGCACTGGCGTTCCAGCCCAACGGCATCGAAACGCTGAAAGTAGCGGAGATTTTCAACATCACGCGCGTGCTGTTTCTGCCCATCATAGTACTGTGGCTCGCGGTGTGGTACGTGAAGCGCGAAACCAGCGCGCAGAAAGTCGATGTGGGGGCGGTGCTGGTGAGCAAATTTCCCGTGTTCGTGCTGGGCTTTATTCTGATGTTCATTCTGTCCTCTACCGGCATCTTTGCGCCGGCGCGTCACTATCAGGGCGCGTATTTCGACAACAGCGACAAGGTCATGCAACGCCAGGACAAGGACGGCAAGCCGGTGAGCCGCTTGCTCAACGAAAAAGATATCGCTGCGCTCAAGTCCGGCACCGATAAAGTCACACGCAACGACCACAAAGCCGCACTGCAGCGGCTGCTCGAAAATCGTAAAGTGATGTCGATCGAGGACGACGACATATTGCGCGGCGTGGTCAACGCCAAGATCACCTCCAAGGAAGCCACTGCCGCGCTCACCAAGGCGCACCGCGCGGTACGCCACACCGCCGCCAAGATCGCAATGTTTCGCGACCTGATCGCGTGGTTTTTCACCTTCGGGCTGGTGGGATTGGGCATGCAGATCACCGTGGCGTCGATCCGCCAGGCGGGCGGTGCGCCGCTGGTGATCGGCTCCATCGTCGGCGTGATCAAGGCCGTGGGCTCACTGATCGTCGTTATGTTGCTGGTTCAGGAAACGATTTGAGGAGAGTGCCATGAGTGAAGACAAATTCGATCGTGGTTCAACGTTAACGATTTTCAAGAATGATCGCGCCGAGGATCTCGTCGCACTGGGTCTCGCGATAGTGATCGCCGTACTCGTGCTGATATTCGTCTGAGCGCAGGCAGGTCACAGCGCCTTGTTATCCGCCGCGCGGGTGTTGCTGGCGAGCCACGGCACGCCGGGTGCGCTTGCTGCCGACCGTGCCGCGATAGCCGTATGCACGAATGGCGGTGTGCTGTTTCACCTCACGGTCGTGCCGGATTTCTGGAAAGGCATGATGGGCGACGATTGGCTCAATAACGTTGCTACCCGCGATACCTACGCCAAACACGTTGAATCCGAACTGGCGCGCGACATTGAAGCGCATCGCGCTGTACTGGCGCCAGCCGTGCAATCTGCCGGACTGGCTTATGAATGTACTACAGTGCTCGGCAAACCCGCCGCATGCCTGATCGCGTATGCGAACGGCGTCAAGCCTGATCTCATCGTGATAGGGTCCCCACGGCCGCAAGGCCGCCCCGGAATCCGCTCGCGCCTGCCTCTGGACACCCTGCTGGCCGCGCTCGATGTGCCGCTGCTGGTGATTCCCTACCCCGCGCGACCCTAGAAACGGCAGTTGACCGCTAGTCGCTCGTTCAAACTCTTGATGAATAGATACTTTTTCATGCTGTCGACTTACACCAGTTGGGTGAGAGCGCTACGAGGCGGATCGCACGGTTCTGACGGCCTCATTTGCCAACTGAGGCTGCGTTGCAACTCCTCGGAATACATTGAGTATTCCTCGTCGTTGCGCCTTGCCCTGCACCGCCATAACCGCACGCTCCACCCCGTCCAACTACCGTTTCTAGGGTGACAGCCCCGATGCCGCAGCCGGCAAGTGACAACGCGGCGTGGGTCACCATCGAAACGCCGCTTGCGGCGGACGCACTGGCCGCGTGGTGCGTGGATATTGAACAACTTTACCGCATCAATCCCTATTTTGAATTCAGGTCGTGGCGTGCGTTAGCCCGCGACACCTGGCACGTCGCCTACCGCAACCTGAGTATCGGTAGCGACGTTGAGGTTGAGCTGCGGCTCACCCGCGGGTCGGCAGGGGCATTCACCGTGAGTTATGCGCACGGCATCAAGCGCCTCACGCGCTTCACGATTGAGCCCGTGCCGATGGGCAGCACACTCACTATCGTGGAAGAGTACGCCAGCGTTGCGCGCGAGCAGGCCGAACGCGAAGCCGATCGCAGCCTGCATGGCTGGGGTATGGCGCTAAACGAATATCTCAAGCAGCATGCGCGCTGGCGCTGGTGCGCGCCATGGCGCTGGTACATGCGACACGTGTGGACGCCGATGAAGCCGTCGGCCCGGCGCATCACCTACATCATTCTGCTCATTACGTGCGCCGAAATCGCGCTATTCGCGCTGGCCATGGCGGTGTGGTGGGCCGAGCAGCGGGCGTGATTTGCGCGCGCTTGTTCAAGCCGTGGCAGCCAACGTCTGTTACGATGCGCGCTCCATTACCAAGCGAGGCAGATGATGACTGTTGCGGGAGAAATTGCGGCCTTCGTGACCCGGCAGCGCTACGCGGATCTGCCGCCCAAGGCCATCGAATACGCGCAGATGCTCATCTCCAGCACCGTTGCCAGCGCAGCGCTGGGCTCGACGCTGGCATCATCCAGAATTATTCGTGCACTGGAGGTGGAGCGTGGCGGCAAGGCCGACGCCACGCTCTGGTTCGGGGCAGCCGAGAAGCTGCCGGTCGCGGCGGCGGCGCGGGTCAATGCCGTGATGAGCGATGCGGCGGCTTCGGATGACAGCGATCTGCGCAACGTAGTCCATGCTGGCACCACCGCGTGCGCTACTGCACTTGCCATCGCCGAGAGCACCGGTGCCAGTGGTGAGGACGTGCTTGCCGCCATCGTTCTGGGCTACGAAGTGGCTGGACGCATGAATGGCGCGATGATCGGCGGGCTGCAGAAGAAAGGTTTTCACGGCTGCATCGTTGCCGGCTTCGCCGGTGCGGTTGCGGCGGGATACCTGCTGAAGCTAAGCCAGCCGCAAATGGCGCAGGCCATTGCCCTCATAGCAACGTCAATGGGCGGGCTGCACGCCGCGGCGAATACCAGCGTGGCCCGCGAGTATCACGCCGGACTCGCCGCCATGCTGGGTGTGAATGCGGCGCAGGCGGCCGCAATGGGCTTTCTGGCCGAGGAGAATATCCTTGAGAACGAGCGCGGTTTTTTTGTGGTCTATGGCAACCAGCCGGACGTCGCTGACGTCACCCGCGATTTAGGCAAGCGCTGGAGCATTCTGAACGACATGGGTATCAAGCTCGTGCCCGGCGGCCACCCCAGCCATAGCACCGCCGAAGCCGCAGCCAATGCTGCGCGTGCCGGCAACGTCGCGCCGGATGAGGTCGAGACGATTACTCTCTCCCGTCCGGGCTACAACACGTTGACCGGTCCGCGCTATCCGACTGACCTGATCGGCGTTGCACACAGCCCCGCGTATTTTGCCGCTGCCGGCGTTGCTGACCGGGACTTCTCTTGGGCGCACGCTTTCGAAGACAAGATCAACGATCCGGTGATCCGCGGCCTGCTCGGCAAGGTACAGGCCGGCGATCCGCCCACGGAGAACCTCGAGCGCTACAAGTCGGGTGCGAGCGTGACCATCAGGACCAAGGACGGGCGCAGTTATTCGAGTACCGTCTATGCGCCCAGAGGTGCCGCCATACTCGGCATCGCCTGGGCCGACGTCGAAGGCAAGTACCGCACGCTGGCGCCGTTTGCACAGTTTTCCGGGGACAACCTCGAAACCAGTATCCAAGTGATCCGTAATTTCCATGCGCTGAAAAACGTTGCGGAACTGATTGGCTTGCTGCGCTAGCCCGGATGACTCGCCTGCGTCGCCGACGCCGTAGTTTTGCGGTCTGACGCCGCGCACTGACGCACCGCTACCCGGCGGTTACTTTGACCAGTTTTTGCAGGCACCTAATCCGCGCCGGTTTCGGTATGTTCGGGAATGAGCGGGAGAACGACACATAGGCGACTTCTCCCACATAAAGATCCCCGTGTGAATCCACCGACATCCCGTGCGGAGAAATGAACTGCCCCGGCCCGGTGCCGCGCGCGGGGTCGGCCTGGACGCTGGCCAGCAACTTGCCTTTGCTATCCATCACGCTGATGCGCGGGCCGATATTCGGGTGGTTAATATTGACCGACAAATGCGGTCCCAGTTCGGCGATATAACATAGCGGACACTTGCCGCTGGTCATGAACAGGCCGCTGGGGCGATGCAGGTTGTTCCACTGGGTTTCGTAACGGCCATTGCCGTCGAATACCTGCACGCGATGATTCTCCCGGTCTGCGACATACACCCAGCCATCCGCGTCACAGGTGATGTTGTGCGCGATGTTGAACTCGCCGGGTCTGGTGCCGGGGCCACCCCAGGAAAATAACAATTTTCCGTCCGCGGTGTATTTATGCACGCGTGCGTTGCCGTATCCGTCCGAGATGTAGATGTCGCCTTGCGGCGACAGCGCCGTATGGGTGCAGCGATTAAACGGCTCCCCGCTCATGTACGCCGATGACTTGCCGGGAATGCCGATGGTCAGCAGCACCTTGCCGTCCAGGGTGCATTGGCGCATCGAGTGGTCACCGTCGTCGGTCAGAAAGATGGTGTCATCGGCGCCCATGTGGACGCCGTGCGGGTTCTTGAACACGCCTTCTCCCCACGAGCGCAGAAAGTTGCCCGCGCGATCGAATACCACCATCGGGTGCGGGCCGCGATTGAAGGCGTAGACATTGTCCCAGCGATCGACGCCGACCGCGGCGACATCGCCGCTATCCCAGCCTTCGGGCCATTTTGCCCAACCGTCCTGAGCCTGATAGGCGAAATCGCCGCTTCCTATGATGCTGCTCATGTCTGCTTTCCTCCGAGAATATGAATTTTACATTAAGGGTCGCGGCGTCGATTTATTTTTCATAAATCGCAGTAAAATTTGGGCTGTGTCTGACGCGGAGTTTGCGTGTGAACAATAAACCCGGCGACGCGCGCATGTTGAATACGGACTTGCGTGCGTGGCTGAGTAGAGCTTGTGCGGCGCGCGTCTTGATTTTTTACGAAGTTTAATGTTTTGATCATAGAGGCAACCGCAGTCGATGACAGATTCCGACCCCATCCGACTCGCGGCCGACGTCGGCGGCACCTTCACCGACGTGGCGGCGTTCAACGAGACCAGCGGTGAATTGCAGCTTGGCAAGACGCTGACCACGCCGCAGCGCCTGGTGTCCGGCATCGCACAGGGTGTGGCCAGAACCAGCGCCCGATTCCAGGCGACGCGGTTATTTCTTCACGGTACCACAGTTGCGATCAACACCATCCTCGAACGTAACGGCGCGCGCTGCGCGTTGTTGACGACGCAGGGCTTTCGCGACATCTACGAGATTGGCCGCGTCAACCGGCCGGAATCCTACAATCTGTTTTTCAAGCGGCATGTGCCGTTGATCGAGCGCGACCTGCGCTTTGAAATCAGCGAGCGTATCGATGCGCAGGGCGCGGTGCTGATCAAAATGGACGAAGCGCAGGTGCGCACGGTGGCCGCAGCCGCAGTGGCGCAGGGGGTGGAGTCGATTGCGATCCTGTTCCTGCACTCCTACCGCAACCCGGCGCACGAGCAGCGCGCGAAGCAGATCATCGAGCAGGAATTTCCGCAACTCTTCGTCAGCGCGTCGCACGAACTGAGTCAGGAATACCGCGAGTTCGAGCGCACCTCGACCGCGGCCGCCAACGCCTACGTGGGGCCGCGCGTGCGCCGCTACCTCAGCGAGATGGAGACGCACCTCGACGCCGCAGGCTTCGCCGGCACCTTCCTCATCGTGCAGTCGACCGGCGGACTGTTCGACGTCGCTGACGCGCGGCATTCGTGCATACGCATGCTGGAATCGGGCCCGGCGGCAGGGGTCATCGGCGCCAAAGTGTTGTGCGACAGCATCGGCATGCGCAATGCCATCGCCTTTGATATGGGCGGCACCACCGCCAAGGCCGGCGTGATCTACAACGGCGAGGTGCTGATGACGGGCAGCTCGCTGATCGGCGGCTATGCCACCGGCCTGCCGATCCAGATACCGATGATCGATATACAGGAAGTCGGCACCGGCGGCGGCAGCATCGCGCGTGTCGAGCCTGGCAATGCCTTGCGCGTGGGGCCGCAGAGCGCCGGCGCGCAGCCCGGCCCGGTGTGCTACGGGCGCGGCGGCACCGAGCCGACGATCACCGACGCCAACCTGGTGCTCGGCCGGCTCGGTGCCGAGCGTTTTCTCGGCGGCGAAATGCCGCTCGATATCGCCGCTGCGAAGCAGGCTCTGGGTGTAAGCATTGCAGCGCCACTGGGCCTCGATCTGGTCGAGGCGGCCGAAGGTATATTGCGCATCGCCGCCACCCAGATGGCGAACGTGGTGCGCTGGGTGACCACCGAGCGCGGCCTGGATGCTGCGGACTTTGCCCTCGTGGCTTATGGTGGCGCAGGGCCGCTGCACGCGGCGATGGTGGCGCGCGAACTGCAGATCGCCACAGTGGTGATTCCGCGTGCGCCAGGGCACTTCTCCGCCTATGGCATGCTGGTCGCCGACCTGCGCCGCGACTTTGTCAGCACCTGGTTCACGCCGCTCGCCGAGGCGTCGTTTGCGGACATGGAGGCACTGTTCTCCGAGATGGAGGCGCGTGGCCGCGCCACCGTCACGCGCGGTCAGGCCACGCTTACCACAACGACCGTGAGGCGTGCCGCCGATATGCGTTATGTAGGACAGGAGCACGCGGTCACCGTCGATCTGCCGCTGGAACTTTTCCAGACGCAGGATCGCGACGGCATCAAGCGCCGCTTTGACGCCGTGCACCAGACGCGCTACGGTTTTTCGGTCGCGCACGAGAAGGCCGAGATCGTTAGCCTGCGCAGTGCCACTGTCGGCGAGATGCGCAAGCCGCCCTTCGAGCACATCGCGCAAGGCGGGCCGCAGCCGCAGCCCGAGGCGTTGCGCGGCACGCGTGCCGTCTATTTCGCGGGCGTGGGCTACCTCGACACGCCGACCTACCAGCGCAGCGCACTCAAAGCAGGCAACCGCATCGCCGGCCCGGCGCTGATCGAGGAGCATGCCTCAACCACGGTGATGCATCCCGGGGACAGCCTTGAGGTAGACGCTTACGGCGACCTCATCATCACCATCAACAGGAGCTGACCATGGATGCCGTGGCCGATAAGCCGCCTCGCCTATCGCAAGATGATCAACAGACGCAAGTTGGGGTTGCCGATTGATGAAAGCCGGTTTCAATGACAGGGCGGCCAGCTTAGAGTTATTTAGGAAAATCTTGAGCCGTTGTCGCGGCCCGATCGAGCCAGTTGCGGCCGGTTGCAGGCACGTGCTAAATGTGACACCCTGTGACACATGAAAACCATCTCGATTCGGGAGCTGCACGAGAAAACTGGCGATTGGGTCAGGCGCAGCATGACGCTCGGGCCCATCACCGTGACCGACCACGGCAAGGTCATTGCGCAAATTGTGCCGGTAACCGCGAAGCCGGTGGTCAATCCTTTCGCCGCGCGCAAGCTGCGTAAGGGTTACGCGCGCCTGCTCGGCAAACTCAAAGGCGGCACGGATAGTACCCAGTCGGTTTCCGAGGACCGGAACCGCGCGTGATTATTTACTTGAGTTATTCGTAGGCTGTGAGCTATTTCGATTCGGCGTATATCGCCAAGTTTTACGTGGACGAGCCGGAAAGTGATGCTGTCCGGCAACTGGCAGAGTCCCTCGGACAGGTGCATTGCAGTGCGCTTGGCCGTATCGAAGTGACAAGCGTCTTTCACCGCAAGTGGCGTGAAGGCGCTTTAACAGAAGGCGAGTTTCACGAAGTCTGCGCCCAATTCACCGATGATTGCGTGGCGGGACTATGGACCTGGCTTGCGGTCACGGATAACTTGATTGCCAATACTGCGGAATCCGTTCGCGCGTTGAGCAAGAACATAACGATCCGCTCGGCGGATGCACTGCACCTTGTCTGCGCCAGAGAGCATGGACTGCGACGCGTCTATACCAACGACCGGCATATGTTGCTGGCAGCGCCGGCGTTTGGCATTGAGGCAATGGCGGCCAAAGGCTCGTAGCGCACTAGGCAACAGTCAAGACTTGACGCTACAACCAGCCATTGGCTGATCTAGTAGATCATGCCGCCCCATTTTTTCCCCGTCTGAATTTGATCAGCTTCATAAATCGTTTTCATTGGCGGGATAGTGCATCCGTATTTCATGCACACACGGTCAATATTCGTGGGCGCTATTACGGCGAGGGCAGGCGCCGCATGTCCCATTGATGCCGCAAATATTCCCAACACAGCTGCCGCCTGAATAATTGTTTTCATCACATTTCTCCTTTGGTTTCTCGGAAGCCTGAGCGCT
Organism: Bordetella parapertussis; assembly: GCA_945906815.1. GTDB lineage: Bacteria > Pseudomonadota > Gammaproteobacteria > Burkholderiales > SG8-41 > UBA5216. The sequence goes on along the minus strand of CAMDRT010000008.1, from coordinate 4,615 downwards.
TACATGGAGAGAGACGCATCGGCCGTGGAAATGTGAGGATGAAAAATATCAATAAAAAAGTCTTTTTAAGCGATTGTTTTTATTAAACTATTTCCAGTTTCCCATCAGGATGAACGGCCCCCAGTAATACGGGTGGGAGTATTTATCTTGTGACTTCAGCGCGATTTGCGCCTGCCTGAGTGCTTCGATCTTGGTGAGCGCATCAGACTGCCGCCGACGGTACATATTTGCCATCAGCGTGGCGGTGCTTTGGTCGGCCACCGGCCACAGCGTGGCACAAAAAAATCCCAACTGATAAGAGTCGGAATTTGGGTAAATGGTGGTGCAGTGCGACCGGAATCAAATTCGCTCTCCGAGCTCCTGAGTAATGAAGCGGGTGTTTGTCCATGTCGCATTGTGAAATTGAGCAGGTCGGCAAACCTGCTGTCAAATTCAAGCGCATAGCGTTCTCCGAAATACGCACAAATGGACTAACATGGATGCATGCGCCTGACTTCTGAACAAATTTCAGCTATCCGCAAAGGAGCGTCCCAGCTCGCGGGGGAAACTGCACGGGTTTGGTTGTTCGGCTCCCGTGTGCGAGACGATGCGCGCGGGGGTGATGTGGACTTGCTCCTGGAGTTGGACAAGGTCGTGGCAGAGCCCGCGCAGCTCTCAGCCCGTCTGGCGGCTCAGGTATCCCGTGCCATGTATGGCCGAAAAGTTGATGTATTGATCAAAGCGCCCAACTTGATGCATTTGCCGATTCACACCATCGCAATGGCAGAAGGTGTTCTTTTATGAAAATCGCAGCGCCATTGGCAGCGCGCCTTGATTTTTTGGTCCGCGTAATGGAGAAAGAATGCCGTCACTTGCTGGATACCGATCGGCGTCTGTTTGTCTCTCGCTTTGGTCGCTTGCAAGATACGGTGGGTGACAAGCTGTTGCCCGCGTTGTTGATGGCCTTGGCAGAAACGCCCGGACCTGCGATTGATAACCTGGACAAGGCGGAAAAGTTTGGCTTGATCGTATCTACTGATGTTTGGATGGAAATACGTCGTCTTCGCAACCAGATGGTGCACGAGTACATTGAAGACTTGGCCGTTCTCTCCAGTGCCTTGCGCAGTGGTCACAATTTTGTGCCGGAATTGGTTTCTTCTGCACGTCGCTGCATGGCTGAAGTTCAAAGGCTACTGCAGAAATAAGCAGGCGTTCATTCCGTTTGATCGTGACCACGGATTCCGGGCTCAGCCTAACGCGGCCTGAAATTCCAGCCACTGCTTGGGGGTTAGCTCAAAGCGAGCGCGATCGGCCAGAGTTTGATTGGCTGCGATGATGCCCGCAGCCAGCAAAAACTCGCTCACATTCTTGTGTGCCGCACGCGCCGCCTCCTGAAGCAGTTGCTTCACAGGCGTGCTGGCGCGCACATCAATGCGTTCGGATTTGGAATGAATAGCGGCGGTCATGGTGGATCCTTTTCTGAAAAAGGTATCCCAGCATATCGTCAGGACAACGTACTGACAATCTATTTTTGCCGACTTGTCACGGGTTAATAGACTTGTCCGCTTTTTCTATCTCGCGCGGGAATTGCGCTCGGGCGTAGCCCGAAACGCGTCCCCGCATGCGATGGCACGTGAAACACGGCCCTTGGTGAAGCTGACCTTCTCGCGGATTTACAGCATTTTTCCGGGACCGCTTCCGTCCCTTCGATTTTTCGAATCAATCGACGCAGGCCAGAAATACCTCATCTAGTAAGGTCTCACCGAGAAGCGCCTTAGCGAGCCCGTCCTGCAACATGGTCTTCATCCCTTTGGCGATCGCCAACGACCGGATCGAGTGGGCTGCTTTGCGCTCCATGATCATGCTCTTGATCTCGTCGTCGATATCTAACACCTCGAAGATGCCAACTCGCCCCGCAAATCCGCTGCCGTTACACTGGGCGCACCCACGTCCCCGGAACAGGCGGATTCCAGAGAGCGGGTCGTCGCTGGTTGCCAGCACGCCCTCCCGTTGCAGCACACTGAGCATCTGGGCGAAGTCCCCATGCGCCCGAAGTTTAGCTAGAGTTTCTGCAGAGGGCGCTATGCTCTCCCGACAGTGCACGCAGATTTGGCGCACCAGCCGCTGCGCGATCACCAAGGTTAATGTTGAGGAGACCAGGAACGGTTCTACCCCAAGGTCTAGCAGCCTCGGGATCGCACTTGTCGCGTCGTTGGTGTGGAGACTGGAAAGGAGGATGTGCCCCACGAGTGCGCCTCGCGCCGCGATTTCTGCGGTCTCTTGGTCCCGGATCTCCCCAACCATAATTATGTCGGTATCCTGGCGAACCAGTGCTCTGAGTCCGGTGGAAAACTCGAGGCCGGCCTCTGAGTTGACCTGCATCTGGTTCACCCCGGCGATCCTGGATTCAACCGGGTCCTCGATGGTCGAGATACTCATATTGCCTTGCTGTCGGAAGCTGAGCTCGCGCAGGGCAGCATAGAGAGTGGTGGTTTTGCCCGAACCCGTTGGACCGGTGATCAGGATCATCCCGTACGGTCGGGTGATTTTCCGCAGGAAGGTCTGGAGGTCGGCGGCACTAAGGCCTAGCGCCTCCAGAGTCAGCGCTTCGCCCCCACCGAGCAGGACCCGCATGACGACCTTCTCTCCCCAGGCGGTTGGAATCGAGGAGACACGGATACCCAAGCTGAACCCGCCCATGTCAACCTCGAAGCGGCCATCCAAGGGGATCCGCCGCTCGTCGATCCGCATGGAGCTCAGAACCTTTATGCGGCTAACCAGCGGAGACAGCATCTCGGTAGGGAGATTCATAATTTTGCGTAGCGCGCCATCAATGCGGAAACGGACAGTGGTCTCGTATTCGAACGGATCAATATGGATATCCGACGCCCCCAATAGTGCCGCGCACTCCAGGATGTTCGTCAGAAGTTCCACGGCCGTCTTATTGCCCATGGCCGGCGATCGCACGATCTTCTCTCCCCCGCTCGTCGCCGACTGTTCCAGGATGCTGCGGACGCCATCCTTGTAGAGGAGATGGGCGCGCCGGATCGCGACTTCTGGCGCCAGATACGGGGATACCCGCAGACCTAGCCCATCTTTAACATCGGTAAAAATTTCTCGTTCTAGATCAATAGTTTATGCTACCCGAAATCGCCAAGTGGCACTACATTCATGTCATTTTTCTCAAACGATGAGTTTCTTTGTTCCTCCTGGGTTGGGGTCCAGAGCCAGCGCTGTGTAGAGTGGAGCGAGTTGGGCCTCGGGTTGGGAGGCTTTGCGCACGGTGAGACTTCGTCCCGCGCGCATCTTGAAACTGCTGGTGACGCGGCGCTGCACCCGGAGGATGTTGCGTAAGCTCGCCCAACTTTCATGAATGCCCCGCTCGGCCAAGCGCGTGCGAACGATTTGGACGAACTGATAGGCGAGCACCGAGATGAACAGATGCGCGTCGCTGCGCGCCTCCTTGCGATGGAAGATGGGACGCAGGCCCAGTTCGGACTTCAGACTTCGGAACACCGACTCCAGATCGGTAAGTGTCATGTAGGTGCGCCACAGTTGCTCCTCGGTCCAGGAGATTTCGTTGCTGCGCAGGCAGTACACCCCCGGATCACTCATCTGAGTGCCTGGAATCGGCTCCTTGGTCCAAGTCAACGCGGTGATTTTTTTGCCCGAGTCATCAATCTGATATTCAATGCGGTAGTGTTGGGCGATGCCCCGGCACTTTTGTTTGAGCCGTCCAACGCGCTCGGTGATTTTGACTAAGCCCCGCTCACCGCGCGGCTTGGCGATGCTTTGGCACAGCTTGGCCAGGCCCTCTTCAAATCGCTGGGTCAGACGCGCGACGATGGCGGTCTCTTTTTGCTCGCGCCCCGGTGAATGGCAGTACAGGCGCACTTCGGCGGCCTCGGCGCTCAATACCTTTTGCAAACGGATACGCTGTCCGTCTGCGGCGCTGATCTCCACCGCATAGGCAGGATCGAATTGGCGCGTTCTCTCGCGTGAGACCACCAGATAGCGATAGCCCTGTGCTCGCAGCCACGTCAAATTCTCTTCGGTGGCAATACCCCGATCCATCACCACCAGTGAACCTGCCGGAGCCTGCAAGTCTTTGAGCATCGCTGCCAGGGTACTCGCCTCCACTGCGTTGCCGGCGAACACCTGAGAGCGTTTCACGAAACCACTGGCGTCGAGCACCAGGCCCAGGGTGAGCAGTAGCGCATCGGAGCGCTTCTCCTTGGAGCGGCCGCGCGCCGCTTTCGAATTACTCTTTTGCGCCCCCTCGAAGTAGGTGTTGGTCAGGTCGTACAAGGTGACGGTGCTCTCCAGAGCAAACAGACTTCGCACTCGCTCGAACACAAACGCTTCGATCTTCGCTTGGTGACGCAACAACAAGTCGGATGCCCGATACAGGCGCATCAGCGACATGGCCTCGAAATCGAACTCCAGTATTTCTCCCAGCGCCGATTCACACTTCAACCAACCCCAGGTGGCCAACTCCGAGCCCGGCGCGGCCATGCGCCCAATCACGTTGCCAATGGCAGCGGCGCACTGCGCACGATTAAACCCCAAGGATTGCAGGTGCTCAATGAAACCGATTTCGCGCATCATCGAAAGCGCGACATGCTCCACCCCCACC
>CAMDRT010000007.1 GCA_945906815.1 Bordetella parapertussis | reverse complement strand
GGAAAACCACCACCACGCTGAATCTGGCGGCATTGCTTGCCCGGCGCGGCAAGGACCCGCTGGTCATCGACCTCGATCCTCAGGCGCACCTCACCAACGTCTGTGGCATGGCGGTGCATGCATCCGCACGCAGTCTTTATGGGTTCTATTCCGAAGGCGCGTCGCTGAGCGGGCTGATCCGGTTTGTGGACACGGGCTGGAAAATGATTCCCTCGCACCTTGACCTGTCCCGCGTGGACACGGGATTCGGCAAGGGGCCAGCCGCCTTGAACCGTCTGAACGCCGGCATCATCAAGGAAAATCTCAACACCGACCGGCCGATCCTGATGGATGCCTGCCCGATGTTAGGCGTGCTCGCGCTCAACAGCATATTCGCCGCCGATCGGGTGCTGATTCCGATCTCAGCCGATTACTTAGCCGTGCAGGGCGCTGAGCAAATGAACCGCACGCTGCACGCACTCGAACGCGTGCTGAAGACGCGCCTGGCACGCCGCTACGTCATCACGCGTTTCGATGGGCGGCGCAAGATGTCGTGGGAGATTGAACGGCTTTTGCGCGACCGCTACGGCGCCGACGTATGTGAGTCGCGCATATCCGAAAATGTGAGCATCGCAGAAAGCCCCTCCTGCGGCTGCGACATTTTCAAGCACGCCCCGGCTAGCCGTGGCGCGCACGACTACGAGGCGCTCCTCGACGAACTGGTGGACAGCGGTTTTATGCAGTAGCAGTCAGCGGCACGCCCTGCGCTGAGCGCTATCGATCCGGCTGCTGGTTGATCAAGGCGATCACGTCATCGAGGGCCAGTCCCTCTTTTTTCATCGCCGCCACGAGCTCCCTGCACTCGATGATTTCGCACTGGTGATAGACTTGGCGGATCTTGCCCTCGGCTTCATCCCGGTCACGCGCCTGCACCTGGAGGCTATCCACCACCATGCCCCGCTGCGTGCGTATCCTAAAGCCATACTTATTCATCGGGGCGGTACCTCGTTTCGCAGTGCTCGAAATTCTGCACCAAGCCGTGGCGGAGAGGCATCGGCAGTGTCATTCTACAGCAGTCATTCATACGCCTGCACTCGCGGCGCAAGCTACCGCAGTGGATTGCGCACGCCCCAAGCTGCCCTCCGGGTATGATACATTCTGAACTCCGACTCGCCCGGGACTTGAATATGGCCAATGGGTTTTCACTGACGCTCAGCCACCTCGGTTACATCGTAGCCGACATCTCCAACAGGGTTGACTTTTACACGCGCTTTTTGAAGATCGTGGTGTCTGACCATGGCGCTTGATTCCTCCAGCAAACCCACGATACTGGTTGTAGACGACACTGCGGATATCCGCGAACTGATCACCTCGGTGCTGCAGGACATATACACGGTTCGCCCTGCAACCGATGGCCGCTCGGCGTTAAAGCGCGCACTGGAACGTCCCACCCCGGACCTGGTGCTGCTCGACGTGGAGATTCCGGGCGCCACCGGCTACGACGTATGCCGTGCGCTCAAAATCACTGCCGCCACCGCGGAAATTCCAGTGATTTTTCTGACCGCCAAGGATGACCCCGCCGACGTGGTCAGGGGCTTTCAGGTGGGAGCCGCCGACTTCATTATCAAGCCGCTCAACGCTGAAGTTCTGCGTGCGCGCGTGCGCAACCATCTTGAATTGTCGTATCGCCGTCGCGAGCAGGAGTCACTGGTGCGCGAGCGCACTGTCGAACTCGAAACCGCGCGCGTGCAATTGGTACGGCGTCTCGCGCGCACCATGGAGTATCACGAAAGTACAGCGGTAGGGAATCGCGTGGTGCGTCTGGGCCACTACGCGCGCCTGATTGCCCAAGCAGCGGGAGCAAAACCCGCGCTGTCCGACCTGATCATGAAAGCAGCCCCGCTGCACGACATCGGCAAGCTCGGGGTACCCGCGCAAGTATTGCACAAGAGCAGCGGGCTGACCGCGCCGGAATGGGAGCAGATGAAAAAACACGCCGAAATCGGCGCTGAAATCATCGGCGTGCATGATGACCCCCTGCTGGCGCTCGCACACACACTCGCCCTCACCCATCACGAACGCTGGGACGGCAACGGCTATCCCAAAGGTCTCAAGGGTGAAGAAATTCCGTGGCCAGGACGGATAATGGCTCTGGTGGATACCTTCGAGGCATTAACGGTAACGCGCTTTCACCAGGAGCCGCTGCCTATTGATGGTGCCGCAACGCTGATCGTACGTGCCTCGGGCACCCAATTTGATCCGAAAATCATCGACGCCTTCAAGCAAGTCTTGCCGGAAATGCGCGCCATACGCGACACCTATGCCGATCAATTGGGGGATCTGGTAGACCTCGATTTTGCTTCTGCTACCGCCCCGCCCAAACGCGCTGCGGCGACCACCGAAGCCTCCAAAAATGATCACGGGAGCATGGTGAAGCTGCAAAAGGCCACTGCTGAAGAAGAACGGGCTTTGACACTTGTGCGACAACGCAATCAAGCCGAGTTGGACGCCGTTCGTTCCGCCAGCGAAAAACAGTTGGCCGAAGATGCCTTCAAACGCACCGCCGAAGCGCGTGCTGCCGCCGAGCAAGAGACCACGCAATTGGTGCAAAAGCGCGTGCTGGCAGAGCAGGCCGCATTGGAGCATACGCAAGCCCGCGCCAGCGCCGAAGCAAGCGCGAGGAAAGCCGCCGAAGAACGCGCAGCAGCCGAGGTCGCGGCCGCGCGCCTGTCGGCCGAACGCATCACCACTGAAGCGAGTGTCCAGAACGACATCGACGCGCGACAAAAGGCTGAATCCGTGATCACGCATGCGGTGGCGCAAATTGAGCGCGCCAGCAGCCGCAAGCAAACTATCTTAACCGCAATAGTAGCCACTACCGAAGACACCCAAAAAGAAGCCGAAGCGCAAAACCTCGCGCAGCAACAAGCGCAGCTCGAAGCCGAAATCCTGCACGCCACCCAGCAGCGCAGCGACGCCGACCTGGCGCTGACGCGAGCTGCCGAGCAACGCAAGCAAGCCGAAGAAGCTCGGCGTGATGCGGCGCTAAAACGTGCCGATGCCGAAACCGAGGCAAGCAAGGCAGCCGAGGCTCGCGCACGGATGGAAAGCGATGCCTTGCATGTGGCCAGGGAACGCGAAGCACGCGAGCACGAAGCCACCCGAGCAGCCGAGGAACGCGCCACCGCCGAGCACGCCGCCGCCGCACAGGCCGCCGCGCGCGCAGAGGCGGACGCTACCGCGAGCGCGGCGGCCGAGGCGCGCCTTGCCGCAGAGCAGAAAGCCGCCGCTCAATCAGCAGTACTAATGGAAGCCGAGACCCAAGCCACGCAGGCCGCGCAAGCACGGCAGGTGGCGGATAACGCATTGGCCACCGCCGCTATCGACAACAAAAATACCGCCGCCGCGTTGCAAGTGCAAGCCACCGCTCGCGCCGAAGCTGAAGCCGCCGCCATCGACGCCGCGAAACAAAAGCAAGCTGCAGAAGATGCTGCGAAGGAGGCCGCCGAGCAACGTTTTCAAGCCGAATCCAGCGCGGCACAACTGGCGGCTGAGCACGAAGCTGCCGCACTGCAAGCAAGGCTCGCCGCCGAGGAACGTGGCAAGGAAGAAGCGGCCGCAGCCGAAGCCGCGCACCAGGCCAAAGACGCCAAGGATCGCGCCTATACCGAAGAGCAGGCGCGCCTCAGGGCAGAAGCAGCACTGGCGCAAGCCACAGCGGATCGCCAGTCGGCAGAGATCGCACTGCAAGGTGAACCGCGCGATCTAGCCCTTGCGCTACGCCCGTCACGCCTGTCACGCACGCGCCGCGCGCTGGCGACGGCCGTCTTGATTGCGGCGGTCGGCGGCGCCGCGTTTCACGCCGCCTCGAATGCGCCGGCACCATCGGCCTCCGCACCGTCGCTTAATCTGGGGGCATCGCCTCCCGTGGCCCTGAAATATGACGGCAACTGGCAATCGGTAACGCCAAAATCGCAATTACCCTGATCGCACAAGTTCCATATAGGCAGTTGTTTTAAATATGTTTTTAGTAAGATAAATAGCGCACCACGGCGATCCCCAACAGTGTCATCGCCAGCGAACCCACAAGATGTGCGCTAATCAATCCCAGCGCCCAGGCGTATTGCTCCCGCTGCAATAACGCCACTGTCTCGGCGGAAAACGCCGAGAATGTCGTCAATCCGCCGAGCAGGCCGGTGATTATAAATAGCCGGATTTCCGGCGCCAGCACCGGATGCAGCGTAAAAAATTCCACCGCCACACCAATCAGAAAACCGCCCACAAGGTTCGCTGCCAACGTTCCCATCGGCAGGTTGGGCACCAACGCATTCAGACCCAGACTCAATGCCCAGCGTAGCCACGCGCCGATGGCTGCACCCACTCCGACTGCAACGAAACCTGCCACATTCATAAAGGGTCTATTCTTTGGTGTCCCAGCGTTCGGCCGCCACCGTATCGACCGCACGCGCATCCACCCAGCGCGCACCACTGCTGGTTTGCTCTTTTTTCCAGAATGGCGCGCGGGTTTTCAGATAATCCATGATGAACTCGCAGGCGGCAAAAGCATCGCCGCGATGCGCGCTGGTTACCACCACCAGCACGATCTGATCCAGCGGCATCAAGGCGCCGACGCGATGGATCACCAGCGCATCCATCACCTGCCAGCGTGCGCACGCTTGCGTGATAATCTGCGCCACCGACTTTTCCGTCATGCCGGGATAGTGTTCGAGCGTCATGCCGGTGACAGTGTCGCCGTCGTTTAAGTCGCGCACTACGCCGATGAAGCTCGCAATGGCCCCAATCCGCGGATTAGCTTTGCGCAACGCCGCGACCTCCCGGCTCACATCAAAATCTTCAGTCTGCACGCGAACCGTCACCTCAACCCCCGGTCACCGGTGGAAAAAACGCCACCTCATCGCCGTCTTTCACCGGCGTGTCGGCAGCGGCAATCTGCTGATTAACCGCAGCGCGAAACGCGCGTCCCGCCGCCAGTTCGTGCGCCCACACCCCGCCACGCGCCGCCAATGCCGCACGCACGCCCTCGAGGGCTACGACGCCAGCGGGCAGCGCCACTTTTTCGGACGCCATGCCGAAGGCTTCACGCAGCCGCGCAAAATAGCACACAGTGATCATATTGATATTATGCAACCGCGCGCAGCCGAAACCAAGCGGCGCTCAAGTTGCAAACCCCAGATGTTTGAGCATGAATTCGGCAATATGCGGCGGCTGATTCAGATCAAGTTGCGGCAATGCGGTAGTCAGCCGCGCATCGCTGGCCACAGCCACGATATTGCAATCGTGCGGGTGCAACAACGGCTCACCCACCTGCGCGCGGTAAACCTCGATTTTCGGAATCGGATCATGCTTGAAGCCTTCCACCAGCACCAAATCGCACGCCGACAGATGCGCGAGCTGCGCCTGCAAATCCGGCTCCGCTGCCCCGCGCAGCTCATGCATCAACACCCAGCGCCGCGATGAGGTCACCAGCACCTCGGTACACCCGGCGTGGCGGTGACGGTACGAATCCTTGCCCGGTGTATCCACATCGAAGGTGTGATGGGCGTGCTTGACCAGCGACACCCTGAGGCCTCGAGCCGTCAACAGTGGAATCAGTTTCTCGATCAACGTCGTCTTGCCGCTGCCGGAGTAGCCGGCAAATCCAAAAATTTTCATGTTCAACGTCGCATGTCATTACCATCGCGCATGTTACACGAGGTTGCCGTGTGTTATTATTCACCGCTATGGAGAGTCAGACTATCCTGCTGCTGTGCGGGCTTTTTTTTGTGGTGGCAGCACTCTACACCACCGTCGGCCACGCTGGCGCGTCGGGCTACCTGGCGACGATGGCGCTGGTCGGCATGGCCCCCGACAGCATGCGCCCTACCGCGTTGGTGCTCAATATTTTGGTGGCGGCGTTGACCGTCTACCGATTTCGCAAAGCACGATTTTTTGCGTGGGACGGCTTATGGCCGTTTTTGCTCGGCTCCGTGCCACTGGCCGCACTCGGCGGTATGCAATCGTTATCGAAAGGCACTTATTACACGGCGGTCGGCAGCGTTCTGCTATTCGCAGCTGCCTATATCACGTGGCGCGCCTGCACCTCGCCGCGCACCATAGAAGAGCACGTGATCAAGGTAAAAAAAATTCCCGCGATATTCATGGGCGCAGGCATCGGCTTCATCTCCGGCCTCACTGGCACCGGCGGCGGTATCTTTCTCAGCCCACTGCTGCTGATACTCGCCTGGGCCGGTCCAAAAACCATCGCGGGAATCTCGGCGCCGTTTATCATGGTGAATTCCGTCGTTGCGCTGGCCGCGGGTTGGCATATCACCAAGGCATTACCGCCGGAACTGCCGTGGCTCGCCATCAGTGCCTTCGGTGGCGCACTGCTCGGCACCTGGGCTGGCTTGAAGTGGTTACAGCAAAAAGGGCTGTTAATCACGCTGGCGCTAGTGATGACACTGGCGGCGGCGAAGCTTTTGCTTACGGCTTAGGGCCTGTTAGCTAGCGCTTGGCGCGCGGCATACTCAGGCCGCGCCGGGCAACCTGATCGCGCATGACCTGCACGCTGCCGTGGTTGATCCCGGACTGGAAAGCCCCCATCAGATTGTGTGCGAAGAGCCCGTTGCGGATCGCGCGTGGCGAACCGTTCAGCAACTGGCCATAGGGCCCGAGCATCTGCGTAATGGCTTCGGTGGTCCTCACCCCATGCTCGGGTGCCCACACCTTTTCGGCCGAGCCTTCATAGGTAAACTTGCCGCCACGCTCGACTATCGACATGCTGCGCATGGTCATCAGCCGGCACACTTGCGCTTCGGTCCACAGCTCCGCCACCTTGTCGCGAATGGCCGCGTCGTTCGCCGGGCAGTAGTCGCCCAGTTCACGGCTCTGCTTGATCCAGTTGACGATGTCCTCGTCGCGCCGCACCGATATCAGGTAACGCGCTGCGCCGACCCGGTCGAGGTTCAGGCCCATCGATCCGACGCGCCAGCCTTTATTCTCCTCACCCAGCAGCGCGGATTTGTGTACCCGCACATTGTCGTAAAACGTCTCATTGGTTCGCGCATGACCATAAGTGGTGGTCTGCGGCGCGCGCGGGTCATTTTGGATGCTCCACAACGGGCGTATGGTGATGCCGGGAGTGTCCATCGGCACCAGCAGGATCGAGATTCCCTCGTGTTTGGGCGCGTCCTTGTTGGTCCTCACCATGATGTAGATGTGCGTGGCGGATTCCGCGTTGGAGGTGTAGATCTTCTGCCCGTTGATGACGTAGTAGTCGCCGTCGCGCACCGCGCGGCATTGCAGCGAGGCAAGATCGGCGCCGCCCCGCGGCTCGGTGAAGCCTTGCGCAAACATGATTTCCCCGGTGATCAGCTTGGGGATGAAATAGCGCTTTTGTTCCTCCGTGCCGGCAGCCATGATCGCCGGTGCGCCACTGCCGCCGAGTGATACCGTAATGTTGACCCGATACAACTCTTCTTCGACGATGTACTGCGAGATGCGGTCGCCACCCTGACCGCCGTATTCCTTCGGGTAGCTGATGCCCACCCAGCCGCGGTCGGCAATTTTCTGGAAGAACGCGCTCACGTGCGGCGTGCGGCAGGCGGTGCGATGAAAAGGACGGCCTTCGTTGTGCTCCTCCATCTCCGCGTAGACCGCGGGGGTGAATTCCCTGGCGATGAAATCGCGCACTTCCTGCCGCAATGCCTCTTGCTGCGGCGTGTATGCAAAGTCCATACTCAGTCCTCCCTCATGTGGTCCGCGCGCAGGACCCCACTGCGCGAGGCGAGACTCGGATGCAGTACTATCAGAAACCGCGGGTCTTGTTGATCTGCCCTTCCAGCGGCTCTGCAGCGCGGTAGTGCGCGATATTGCGGCAGAAGCGGTCGAGATTGCGGCTGATGCGAAACTGGCTCGCGCCCGCGGTATGTGGTGTCATGACGATGTTAGGCGTGGACCACAGCGCATGATCCGGTGGCAGTGGCTCCTGCGGCGCAACGTCCAGGCCTGCCCCGGCAATCTGGCCATTTTTTACGGCCGCGATCAGCGCATTGCTATCCATCAGCTCGCCGCGCGTGACATTGACAAAAAGGGCTGACGCTTTCATCAGTCCAAAGGCCCGTGCATCGAAGATATTGCGCGTGTCTCGCGTCAGCGGCAGGGCGGACGTAACCACATCCGCGGTGCTTAACAATTCATCCAGTCGCTCGCAGCCCCACACCACCGGCACTTCAGCCGACGGCGCAACCGGATCGCAGTCGACGGCAATGCAGCGCATGCCAAAGGCGCTCGCGCGGCGGGCAATCTGGCGGCCGGTGCCGCCAAACCCTACGATGCCCATGGTGCGGCCCTCGAGCTCAAATTCCTCGGCGCGATACGCCACCCGGTTTTTCCATGAGTGCGGCGCGTCCTGCACGGCGCGCGCCAGGCGGCGTGTCAGCGACAGCAACAGCGCGAAGGTATGGTCCGCCAGATGCGTACCCACCAGGCCCTTGTCGCCCGAGAGCATCACCTCGCTCTGCACCATCTCGGGAAAAAGATAAGAATCCGCACCCGAGGTAATGGCATGCACCCAGCACAGCTTGCGCGCGCGGGCGAACATGGCAGGCGTGATCATGCCCAGCACGACCTCGACATCCTCCATGGCGTCGATGGCTGCTGCGGTGGACTTAGCCACGGTGATGCGAACTGCAGGGCCCGCCGTTGCACGAATACGCGCGAGCAGCGCATCGTCCACCGTGGGCATGGTCACACCAGGAATGATCAGAATATTCATGCGGCCAACGATAGCACAAGTAATGCCGGCACGTCACTGGACCACCCACTGCGACGCCCTGCGCGCCATAGGTAAAGCCGCGAACCGCACGCATCCTGAGCGGGCGTCGGCAGGGGTTGCTGCAGGCCCATCGTCATTTGGCGCGTAGACCTGCGCGCGTGATCAATTCGGAAAACGTTTCGAAGTCAGTGCGCAGTATCTTGTCCAGCTCCTGCGGCGTGGTCGGCGACAGCAAATAGTCGAAATTCTTCAGGCGTTCTTTGACATCGGGCAGCTCGAAAATGCGCCGCACCTCTAGACTAAGCTGGTTCACGATGTGACGTGGCGTTGCGGCCGGCGCAAGCATGACGTGTGAGCCTTCCCGCTTATAGCCGGGCAGTATCTCCGCCAGAGCAGGCACCTCTGGTAACAACGGTGAACGTATAGGCGTGACCACCGCCAACGCGACCAACTTCCCGTCCTGAATGTGCGGCAACGAGGTCAACAGGCCGGTAATGACATAGTGGACACGCCCCGCCACCACTTCGAGCATGGCGTCCGATGAACCCTTGAACCCGACATGCACGGCTTTGATGGCGGTGGCAAGCCTAAAGCGCTCGCCGCTCAGGTGCGTCGAACTGCCGGCGCCGCCGGAGCTGAAGAAGATTTTGCCCGGCCTCACCCGGGCATAATCAATAAAGTCCTTGACCGACTTGACGCCGAGCGCCGGCGGCACCACCAGCGTACTCGTCGAATATCCGATCTGGGTAACGCCGGCGAAATCCCTCAGCGCATCATAAGGCAGGTTGTTGGGATGCAGCGCAGCACTAATGATGAAACCGGCGGAACTCACCAGCAGCGTGTGACCGTCGGGGTTGGCCTTGGCGACGATGGCGGTACCGATCGCGCCACCCGCACCCGTGCGGTTTTCGATCACCACCGGCTGTCCCCAGTTCTCGCCCATCTTGTGCGCGATGACGCGCGCCATGGTATCGGTACCGCCCCCCGGTGAGAATGGCACGACAAAGCGTATCGGCTTGCTCGGAAATTTCTGCTGTGCCCGTGCGGCACCCGGCATTGCCAGCAGGACTGCGGCTACGGGCAGCAACAAAGCCCGTAGCGGAACACTCATGCCAACAGGCCTATTTCCATCGCCTTGATCTGCAGGGCCAGGTGTTTTGAGTAGATACGGCATTGCGCGAGGCTGCCGGCCATGAACCAAAGACCCGGTTGCGCCGTGCGCTTCCACATATTTGCCATTTCACCATCGGGCTCGAAGCCCCAGATTTCTCCGACCCGCTCCGCCACCGCGTCGCCGAGCAAGCGGCGCACCAATTCCTGCTGGCTGTGGTAACCAGTGGCCAATACCAGCAAGTCGGCTTGCTGCAACGAGCCGTCTCTGAGTTGCGCCCCTTCACCGACAAAGCGCTCAATCTGATCGAATTGCAGCAGCCCGACTTCTCCTTTAATGATCAGTCCGGAACAGCCCACGTCCAGGTAGTAGCCGCCGCCGCGCCGGCGATACTTCATCTGATGGCCGGTTTTGTCCTCGCCGAGGTCGTATTTGAAACCGCGCGCGATGAGCGCGGCGATCATCTCCTTGTCCAGTTGAACCATCCGCTCGACCGCGAGCTGATAGCCACGAACAATCAGCGGATAGGTTGCCGCGGTCGCGATGAGGTCAGTGTCCTCCAGGCTGCGTCCCTCGTCATACAGCGCATAGTTAAGCTTGGCACTCGGGTCAACACTCACCACGGTGGTCGAACCGCGCTGAATAATGGTGGTGTCCACGCCATGGCTGTGCAGGTCCTGCGCCACGTCATGGCCGCTGTTGCCGCTGCCCAGCACTAAAGCCTTCTTGCCACGCCAGTCGGCGCCGGTGGTGAAACTATGCGAGTGCATCACCGCTCCGGCGAAATCGGCAAGGCCCGGCAGCGTGGGCATACGCGGAATGCCGCTGACCCCGTTGGCGAAAATAACGTGACGCGGATGCAGGGTGCGCTCGCTGCCGTCGGACCTGCGCACCAGTGCCGTCCAACGCCCACTGGCTTCATCATAGCTGCCACCGGTAAATTCCGCGCCGCTCCAGAAATTGATCTGCAGCGCCCCCGCATAAGACTCAAACCAGTTGGCGAGCATGTCTTTAGGAATGTACTTCGGCCAGGTCGGCGGGAACGGCATATAGGGCAGATGGTTCACCTGAATCTGGTTATGCAGCGCCAGCGAGTGGTAGCGCTTGCGCCAGTTGTCGCCGATGCGCTCATACTTATCGACCACCAGGGTATCGATGTCCAGTTGCCCAAGCCGAGCTGCGATAGCCAATCCTGCCTGGCCACCGCCGACCACCAGCACGACAGGGTCACGGTCGAGGTAGGCTTGGCTTTTGGTGCGCTGATCCAGCCAGTTGTCGCCGCCAAAATCGCGCGAATAAGGCTCCCCCTTCGGGCGCATGCCACCGGTCTTTTCCTCGAAGCCCTTCAACGCATCCAGTGAAGTCAGCACTACCCACGCTTGCGCGGGGCGGTCCGCCAGCAGCCTGACGACACCGTTGCCGTAGCCTGTGGCGGTTTCGAAATCAAAGATCGCTTCGATGACATCGATACCGTGCCTGCGGACACGGCGCGGCGGGGCGCTGTTTTTCGCAATCACAAAGCCGCGCGCCTGAGTTGCAGCCTGCGCTTTGGCCATAGCCGCCGCAATCTGATCCACGCCGATGTGAGGGGTGAGATTCCAGGTGAACGCCAACAAATCACGCCAATGACTATCGGGCGCGAACAGAGCCGCGATGGCCGTCCGCCTCCCGTCACGCAGCGCCGTCTCCAGGGTGGCCAGCCATTGCTGCACCAGGGCCGTCTCCTGTTCGAGGGCGCTGCTGGCCAAAACTGTAGCATCGGCGTAGTTCATATGTATTTCCTGTTAAAGATGTTGAAAGCAGGCAGGGGGCATGGAAATTTCAAACAATATACTTCACCAAATAACAATCTATCCCGCGCCCGGCGAACCGTCAATCGCATAAAGATGCGCCTGGCATCGCTTGCAAAGTCAGGCCGCGAGCGCCAGCGCGCCCTGCGGCAGCACTTTCGCATCATGCAGCGCCTGCCGGATGCGCGCGATCTCGGCGTCCCCGATCTTGAGCAGCGGTGGGCGCACTGCCGCGCACGGAATACGGCCCAGCAGCACCAGCGCCTCCTTCATGCGGTTATGCATATCGACGAACGGATCGGCATAAAACGCCTGCGCGATCGGATAGATGCGCTCGTTGATCTGTCGTGCGCGTTTCATGTCGTCCGCCTTGACCGCCTGAAACAACGCGCTCTGCAGATCGGCGATAACGCTGCCGGAACCGGACAACAATCCGTTGCAGCCGAGCACCAGCGAGCTGTAGAGCCACGCACTGTGCGTCGACAACACGTTCACCGGGCGCGGCAGCGATTGCAGCACTCTGATCTGGCGCTCATGCTGCGTCACGCTATTGCACCAGTCCTTGATCGCGCGTATCGAGGGCACCGCACTGATCAGTTTTAGCAGCGTATCAACGGGATAGCCGAGGCCGCTGACCAGCGGATACTGAAAGCAAATGAGCGGCAGGTCCGAGGCATCGGCGATTGCACTGAAGTGCGCGATGACCATTTCCGGCTTGGACATCGACCCCAGCGCGAGCGGCCCCGGCGGAAACACCAGCAGGCAGGATGCGCCGCCGCGTTGCGCCATGCGCGCAATACGCGCGGCCTCGAGACTGCCGTCGGCGTAAACGCCGTGCACCAGCGGGATACGGCTTCCCACCTCATCCATGGTCACCGCCAGCACCCGTTCCTGCTCGTCGAAAGTGCAAGAGGCCACTTCCGAGGCATGGGAATTGATTGCGATAGCCGACAGTCCTGCTACCGCTGTCACATCGCGCAGATGTTTGCGCAACGATTGCTCATCGATACTGAGATCCGGGTGAAAAGGCAGTAAACAGGCAGGAATGACGCCCTGCGGTTCATAGCGCGCGATGTTTGTCATAGTCAAATTCTCCGCTGTGTAAATTGGATGCAGCGCGGCGCTGCTGTGTCAGCCCGCCTGAAGCGCTCGCGCGCCTCGCTACCGATGACCTGCGCATGGCGCAGCGTGCGCCTGCCGTTCACGGCACCGGCACGCCGATGAATTTGAGCCGGGCGTGCGCGCGCGCGGCGCGCGCCTTGAGGCCGTCATGATAAGTGCTCAAGTCGGTGCCGGGCAGATTTAATACTTTACAACCGAGCTGATAGTACTCCTCGATCTGCGCTTCCGTTTCCGCCGAGCCTCGTGCGAGCTTGCCGTGCTTGTTGCAGGCATCGGCTATCTGGCGCACGGCGGCTTTGAAGCGCGGGTGATCGAGCTGCAAATGTATACCCAGCTTGGCGCTCAAATCAGAGTGTCCATAGGCAATCATGTCGATGCCCTCAACAGCAGCAATCTCGTCCACGTTGGCCAGACCTTCAAGCGACTCTATCGAAGGGCAAATGATTATGTTGTCGTTGGCCCACGGACTGTATGCGGTGTGGAAATCAGCGCCATAACCGTGGTAACTGGTATGCGAGCCCATTTGCGAAATGCCGCGGTTTCCGAGCGGCGGATACTTGGCTTCCTGCACGATGGCGCGCGCTTCATCGGCGTTGTCAACGCCCGAGATCTGTATGCCCATGATGCCCTGATCCAGGATAGCCGGAATCAGATGCACGAAGGCTTTGTGTATGCGCACTATCGGCGACACGTTGGTGGCCGCGAACCACCCGGCGAGATTGGCAATGGTTTCCAGATCGAACGCGCCATGCTCCATGTCGATCATGCAATAATCGAATCCGGAAGATTCGATTATCCACGGCACACCGCGCGTTGCGAACTCTTTGAGCCCGGTGCCCAGCGCGGCCCGTCCTTCACGCACCGCCCTGCGTATACTGTTCTCTTTCACCTGCCACCCCCGTTTAAGTCGTGTTGGCTATTCATTTCTAGTTATACGGCAAACACCTGCAACTGTTGCGCCATGCGTGTCAGCACTTGTTCGCGGCCGATGAGTTCGAGGGTGGCGTCGATCGAGGGCGTGTGTGCCGTGCCGGTGACCATGACGCGCAGCGGCATCGCCAGTTTGGGCATTTTGAGTTGGTGTTCGGCAACGACTGATTTTAGCGCCGCGTTGATCGTGGCGCGGTTCCATTCAATGGCAGCCAGACGTGTATGCAAATCCACCAGTGCGGGTTTGACCTCAGCGGCGTAGTGCTGCTGTTTCAGCGCGGCGGCAGGCACCGGCGCGCGGTAAAAATATACCGCGGCCTCTGCCAGTTCCACTATCGTTGACACACGTTCCTTCAGCAGTCCCATCACGCTTGCCAGCGGCGCGCCCTGCCCCGGCGTGACTGCGCAGCCGTCGCGCTCCAGAAACGGCTGCGCCAGTTCCGCCAGGCGCTGGTTGTCCGCCTGTTTCAGGTATTGCTGATTCAGCCAGCGCAATTTGTCCGGATCAAATCGCGCGGGCGAACCGCTGATGTGCTCAAAATCAAACCATTGCACCAGTTGCTCGCGTGAAAATTTTTCGTTGTCACCGTGCGACCAACCCAGCCGCGCAAGGTAATTGACCAGTGCTTCCGGCAAAAAACCTTCGTCGCGATACTGCATCACACTCACCGCGCCATGGCGTTTTGACAGCCGCTCGCCGTCCTGCCCCAATATCATCGGCAGATGGCCAAACAACGGCAGCGTCTTGCCCAGCGCGCGGTAGATATTGATCTGCCGCGGCGTGTTATTTACATGGTCGTCACCGCGAATCACGTGGGTCATCTGCATATCGATATCGTCCACCACCACCCCGAAGTTGTAGGTAGGTATGCCATCCGCGCGCAAAATCACCAGGTCATCGAGTTCACCATTGGCGATAGTGATCGGGCCTTTGACCACATCGTTCCAGGTCACCACGCCGCTATCGGGATTGCGAAAACGGATGACTGGCTGCACGCCTGCCGCCGGCGTCAATCCTGCCCGCTGCGCGTTCTGCGGCCGCCAGCGGCCATCGTAGCGCGGCTTTTCGTTGCAGGCGCGCTGCGCTTCGCGCATGGCATCGAGTTCTTCGCGGGTGGCATAACACGGATAGGCGTGGCCACTGCGCAACAATTCGTCGGCAACCTGCCGATAGCGTGCGAGCCGCTGCATCTGGAAATACGGCCCTTCATAATCGAGGCCCAGCCACCGCATACCGTCCATGATGGCCTGCACCGAAGCGTCGGTGGAACGCTCGCGGTCGGTGTCCTCAACACGCACCACGAAAGTGCCGCCGTGTCTTTTGGCAAACGCCCAGCAGTACAGCGCGGTGCGGGCGCCGCCGATATGCAGGTAGCCGGTAGGGCTGGGAGCGAAGCGAGTGCGAATCATGGCGCGGTTCAACGCAAAGCGCACATTTTACGCGATGGGTAAAGTTACTGCTTCTTTTTCCGGCCCTCGAAAAACGCGCGCAGTCGCTTATTGGGCGCAGCGCTCAGGAACGTCGCAGCAAACGCGTCGATGCTGGCCTGAATACTGGTGGCAATGTCGGTGTCGAGCCAGCCTTCGATCAGGCGCTTTTGCGTGCGTATGGCAGCGGGGTCGGCACGCAGGATGTCGTCCAGCCATGGTTGCATTGCGGCGTCCAGACCCGCGCTGGGCGCGACGCGTTGCAGAAAACCAATACGCTGCGCTTCGCTGGCGTCGATGAGGTGCCCTCGATACAACAGTTCGCGCGTGTTCCCCCAGCCGATCAGTCCCGGCAGCAACGTCGCTTCGATCACCGACGGCAAACCTACCTGCACTTCCGGCATGCCGTAGCTGCTAGCCAATGATCCCAGGCGCAGGTCACACGCTGCGGCCAATTCCATCCCCGCCCCCAGGCACGGCCCGTCCACGCGCGCGATGCTGGGTACCGGCAACGTGCGGAACAAGTGACAGACGGCGTGCAGCTCGGTGATGAATGCCCGCGCCGTCTCCGGCGTGAACGCCTGCATCTCCGCGATATCAGCGCCGCCGATGAAACCCTTGCCCTCAGCCCCTGTCAGCACGATCAGGCGTAGCTCTGGATCGACGCGCAAGGCTGCGCCGGCTTCCAGCAACGCGCCCATCATGGCACGATTAATCAGATTGACCGATTTGTGGCCATGCATCGTCACCGTCGCAACACCCTGTTTACGGGTTACCTCCACACGTGGCAGGGACAGCGTCATCACACAATCTCCTGTAGCAAATGAAATATCATACGCGCCGCAGCAAGCATAGGCGACAGTTTAGGGTATCCTCAAGCTTGCGCTGTGCCAGGCGTTTGCGATGCGCCTAGCCCCCTTAATCCTATCTGCACAACCACGAATTTCCTCGATGCATCCCGCACATAACCTGGGCGACCTTCTGGACCACAGCCTGCCCGCCGACAAAATCGCGTTGATCGATTGTGTGAACTGGGAACGGCCGCGCGAGTACACCCATGGCGAGATCGACCGGCTGGCGAATGCCTGTGCCCGCGGCTTGCTTGCACGCGGACTCCAGCGCGGCGACTGTGTGGCCATCCTGTCAGCGAACCGGGCGGAGTTTCTGATTGCCTACTTCGGCACCATGCGCGCGGGCCTGGTGTCGGTGCCCGTCAACTATAAATTCCCTCGCGACACGCTGGACTTCGTGCTGCGTGATTGCGGCGCGCGGATGGTGTTGTGTGATCGTGAACGGCGCGACCTGGTGCCGCACGCTATTGCCACCGTCAACTTTGACGACAGCGGCGCGCAGGGTTTTTCGGCGCTGCTTGATGCGGGACCGTTCGCGGCCATCCAGCCGCAAGCAGATGAAACAGCCATGCTGCTGTACACCTCGGGTTCGACGGGCCGCCCCAAGGGTGTGCCGTTGTCACACCGCGCACACCTGTGGGGGGTCAAGGCGCGCCTGAGTAGTGCTGGACTCAACCACCACCGGCTGTTGGTGGCAGCGCCGCTGTTTCATATGAACGGCTTGGGCACCAGCAAGTTTGCGTTTGCGGCACATGCATCGATAGTGCTCTTGCCGCAGTTCGACACCCGCCGCTATATCGAGGCCATCGGCCGCTTCGGCGTCACTTGGCTAACCGCCGTGCCGACCATGATGGCGATGGTGGCGCGCGAGAAGGCACTGCTCGCGGCCACCGATATTTCCAGCGTTAAGCTGGTGCGGATGGGTTCAGCGCCGGTGACGCAAAAACTGATCGATAACGTCAAAGCCGAATTTCCCGGCGCAGCAGTGTCGCTCGTCTACGGCACCACCGAAGCGGGTCCGGTGATGTTCGGCGCGCATCCCGATGGACGGGCAAAACCCGATCTCGCGTTAGGCTGGCCGCAACCGGGCGTCGAGGTCCGCATCCTGAATGCCGAAGGAGAGGCAGCCGACGAAGGCGTGCTCCATATACGCACGCCGGCGCTGATGCGCGGTTATCTCAACCTGCCTGAAAAAACCCGCAGTGTGCTGAGTGAAGATGGCTGGTACTTCTCAGGCGACATATTCCGGCGTGACGCCGCGGGTGCCTACTGGTTTGTGGGCCGCGCCGATGACATGTTTGTGTGCGGCGGAGAGAACATCTTTCCCGGCGAAGTGGAAGCGATGCTGGAGTGCCATCCCGATATCATGCAAAGCTGCGTGGTACCGGTGCCGGACGAACTCAAGCACGAGAAACCCTTCGCCTTTGTCATTCGCCGCAGCGGCAGTGCGTTGGATGAGGCGTCGGTGCAGCGTTATGCGCTGGACCATGCGCCGGCCTACCAGCATCCGCGCCAGGTGGTATTTCTGGATGAGTTTCCGCTGGCCGGGACCGACAAGGTAGATCGTAAAGCGCTGGCTGAACTTGCCTGCAGCCACTGGCAAGCTTCAGCAGTACAGGCCTGACGATGACGGGAGCGGATTAACGCGATGACAGGCAAAACAGCATATTCAGAGGAGATGTTATGAAGGCAGCGGTGATTCATCAGCACGGTGGACCGGGGTCCATTCAAATCGACAATCATTTTCCCGATCCGGTGCCGGACGCGGATGACGTGGTGCTGCGGGTGCGGGCGACCACGCTCAACTACCACGATATCTTTACGCGGCGCGGCATGCCTGGCATCAAGGTGCCCATGCCTTGCATCATGGGTCTGGATTTCGCCGGCGACATCGCAGCGGTCGGCGCCAATGTCAAGGACTGGAAAGTCGGTCAGCGTGTCCTAGTCGACCCGGTTGATCGCGTCGGGCCGGGCGGACTGATCGGGGAAATGTGGCACGGCGGGCTGGCCGAGTACTGCAAGGTGCCTGCACACCATCTGCTGAGCTTGCCCGATGATGTGTCTTTTGAGCAGGCGGCCTGCCTGCCGGTGGCGTATGGCACGGCGCTGCGCATGATGTACACCATAGGCGAAGTGAAAAGCGGGGATAAAGTGCTGATCCTCGGCGCTTCCGGCGGCGTCGGCACAGGGTGCGTGCAACTCGCCAAAGCCGTGGGCGCGGAAGTGATCGCCTGCGCCAGCTCGGAATCGAAACTCGCGCGCCTGAAAGCGCTCGGCGCTGACCATGTGCTCGACTACACCCGGCAGGATTTCGTCAAGTGGACTTACGAAAAATTCAGCAAGCCACATCGGCGACAATTTACCGGCGGCCTCGATATGGTGGTCAACTTCACCGGCGGCGACACCTGGGTGCCTTCGCTCAAGGTGCTACATCGCCAAGGCAAGTTACTGACTTGTGGTGCCACCGCGAGCTTTGATCCTAAGGAGGACCTGCGTTACATCTGGACCTTCGAACTGCGCATTCTGGGATCGAACGGCTGGATGCGCGAAGACCTCGGCAAGCTGATCGCATTGATTCAGCAAGGTAAGCTCAAACCCGTTATCGACCGTGAACTGCCGCTCGAAGAAGTCAATGAAGCGTTCCGCCTGATTGAGGAGCGCGAGGTGTATGGCAAGGTCGTGTTGAAGCCTTGATCGGATCGTTGACAGACTTCACGTTGCGCTCGCGGGTGGCGCGGCGCCTAAGCCCGCTGGCGCGGCGGATCAACTGGCATAACCACCGGATCGCGAAAGCGCTCGCGGATAGTCAAAATCTCGGGCAGTATTTTCACAAACAATCCGACCAGATGTGGGTCGAAATGCTGCCCCGCTTCGTGTTGTAAATATTCAATTGCGGATTCCACCGTCCATGCCACTTTGTACGGCCGCACCGAGGTCAAGGCATCGAACACATCGCAGAGGGCAACGATGCGTGCTTCAAGCGGAATAGCCTCGCCCGCAAGTGCATTCGGGTAGCCGCTGCCATCCCACTTTTCATGGTGATTCTGCGCGATGGTGCAAGCCACCTGCAGCACCGGCGCGGGGTGATTACCCAGCATCGCAACGCCATATTCAACGTGCTGGCGCATGATCACCTGCTCCGCTTCAGTGAGGCGCCCCTTTTTCAGCAGTATGTGATCCGCGACGCCAATCTTGCCGATGTCGTGTAGCGGGCTGGCCATGTAAATCAATTCCGTGCCCTGCTCATCCATCCCCGTTGCCCGCGCCAGCGCACGGCAACTGTGACTGACGCGCGTCACATGGTTACCGGTGTCGGTATCCCGGAACTCACCGGCTTTGGCGAGACGACGCAGAATTTCCGCCTGTGATTCTTTTAATTCCTGCGTGCGTTCGGCAACCTTAATCTCGAGGATCTCATTTTGCATCTCGCGTTCACGATAGAGCATGCGTACTTCAAGATGGTTGTGTATGCGATGCGCGAACTCGGTGGCCACAAAAGGCTTGGAAATATAATCGCGCGCGCCTTCCTGCAACGCCAGCAAACGCACATCGCTGCCTTCGTGTGCGGTCAACACAATCACCGGCATGAAGGCGCCGCGCAGTTCACTTTTTAACTGGCGCATGACGTCAATGCCATTCATAACCGGCATTTCCATGTCGAGCAATATCAAATCATACGGCCGGGACGCGTAAGCGGACGCCACCGCTGTGGGATCAGAGGTCAATTCCACGTTGGGATAACCCTGCCTGCTCAACATGACTGCTATCAAGTCAAGCTGGTCAGGATTGTCGTCCACCACCAGAATGCGCGCCGCGCGAATTCTGGATTCGAGATCCCCGTGGACATGGGGCTGGGCAATAGTGCTGCTCATACATTGCACCTTTCTACGTCGCTACTAGCAGATGCATTATGCATTATCCGCGAGCCGCTGCAGGGGATATTCGCGATTTCTCCCAAAACAATTAGGGCTGTTGGCCTGCAGCATCGTGCATCTGGCTGCCTCTCGCCCTGTTAATGGTTGGATTAAAGCACACAGCCTAAGCCGCTGCCACTGGCACTATCCGCCGTTCAGCAATGCTTTGCAAAATCGCGTTGGTCACCGCTACCGTATAAGCGCCGTCATCACCATCGGCGAGGTTGCTGCGCTGACCACGCAATTCACCTTCAAACGCCTGCACTTGACGCTCATAGGCGGGACTGGCGGGAAAACGTTCCTCGGTTACGCCGTTTTTGTCGCGCACGGTAACGATGTGCTCCTGCGCCCAGCGCAACGGCGATGTCACCAGCGTCGCTGTCGTGCCTTCAATCAGCAGATTGTTTTCGCCCTGCGGCACTTCGCGGGTGGCGCGCACCTGCGCGTGGCCGCCGCCCGACAAGCGGCCCAGCACGGTAAAGGTGTCATCCGCATGCCCGTCGCGACGGTCGGGATGGGTGTACGCGCTGACTTCAACAAACTTTTGCCCACTGACCCACTGCACCAGATCCAGCAGATGCACCCCGACGTCATACATCACGCCGCTTTGCGCATTGTCGAGCCGCCAGGTTTTGCGCGGCGGCATGGCCGAGGTGCGTTCCAGTGTCATGGAAACAATTTTGCCGAGCCGCCCCGACTGCACGATTTCGCGCACCCGCCCTACCGCTGCATCCATGCGTATCTGGTGCGCAATGCGCAAGATCACGCCCGCGTTCTTGCACGCATCCGCCATCTCGCGCGCGTGATCGGCGCGCATCGCAAAAGGTTTTTCGCACAACATGTGTTTTTGCGCCTTGGCACCCGCCAGTACCGCTGCGTGATGCAGGGCATTCGGCAATGCGATATATACCGCGTCGATGCCGGGATCCTGCAGCAGCGCATGCAAATCCGTGTGCGCGCGCGCCACCTTAAAACGCTGTGCAAACGCCTGTGTTTTTTCCACGCTGCTGCCCAGGCAAGCGGCGATTTCCGAGCCCGGACTGTTGATCATTGCAGGCGCCACAAAATCCGCTGCCGCCCAGCCCAGACCGACGATGCCCCAGCGCACCGGCTTGATCACTGCATTCATGTTCGATAACTCCAAAATTTTAAAAAATTCTCACCGCAGAGACCCTAACCTTAACCGCCACCCAACTGGCGCCGCGCCTCCACATACTCCCGCTCCAGCCGATCCACCAATGCCGCAACACCCGGCACGTCATCGATGTTGCCCACACCCTGCCCCGCCCCCCAGATCTCTTTCCAGGTTTTCGGGCGTTCTTCGCGATTGCGGTACAGCCCGGGCGTTTCTATCGCCGGCAGACTATGGGGGTCGAGCCCCGCATTGCGTATGCTGCCGGCGAGGTAGCTGCCATGCACGCCGGAAAACAGCGGCGTGTAGACCACATCGGCGGAATTGGAATCGACGATCATTTTCTTGTAGCCCTCTACCGCCAGCGATTCCTGCGTGGCGATGAAGCGCGTACCGAGGTAAGCAAGATCGCAGCCCATCGCTTGCGCAGCCAGTATCGCGGAGCCATTGGTAATCGCCCCCGACAGCACCAGCGGACCGTCATGGATACGCCGCAATTCATTCACCAGCGCGAACGGGTTGAGCGTGCCCGCGTGCCCACCCGCGCCGCCGCACACCGCAATCAGGCCATCGACACCGGCTTCCAGCGCTTTTTGCGCGTGTCGCACTTTGATCACGTCGTGAAACACCAGGCCGCCATAGGCATGCACCCGCGGCACCAGGGCAGTGGGCGCGGAGAGCGAGGTAATCACTATCGGCACCTGGTGTGCGAGCACCACTTCGGTATCCTGCTGCAGGCGCGTGTTGGCCTTGTTCACGATCAGGTTCACCGCGAAGGGTGCGACTTTCTTGCTAGGATTTTGCTGCTGATACAGCGCCAGTTCGGTTTCGATGCGGGTCAGCCACTGGTCGAGCTCTTCCGCTGGCCGTGCGTTCAGCGTGGGAAACGAGCCGATGACGCCCGCTTTGCACTGCGCAATGACCAGTTCCGGGCCAGATACCACAAACATCGGCGCGGCCAACACCGGGAGCCGCAAATGGGCCTTGATACTATCGGGGAGTCTCATACTAACCTTTTGTTTATAAACATTTCTCTTTAACAGAGCGCTGCTGAAATTTTACCGGCACGCGTTCGCTCAACGATTCGAGAAACGCCACCACATCACTGATTTGCGAGTCGCTCAAATTCAGCGGCTGTAATACGGTATCCGTCGGCACCGCTTCAGCTGTCACGTCACCGGCGTAGATGTGCGCCTGATGCAACAGCGTCACGTCAATCACGGAATAGTGCTTTACCACATCGCGTAACGTCGCCAGGTGACCATTATGCATGTAGGGTGCGCTGAGCGCGACATTGCGCAGCCCGGGTGCCTTGAATTGTTCGAAAGTCTGCGGCGCAAGCTCAACAAATCGCGTGGATTGCGCGGTGGCTTTGCTGGGGTCATCGTTATACGCGCCCAGCAAATTAAAGCGGCTCGCGCGCAATATCTTGATCCCTTGATAACGCCCCCAATCGATGCCGCCGGATTTTTTGACTATCGGAATGCCAATTTCGTGAAACTCGCCATTCGAAAAATGCGGCCCGAAATGACACAGGCTGCAGTTTCCCTGGCCCATGAAAATACGCGCGCCGCGCAGCGCGTTCTGCGGGTAAGCAGCGGCCGCTTGCCAGTCGTTGCGCATGACCGCGTCACGAAAATCATCGAACGGCGTGCGGCCGGTGATCAGCGTTTCCTGAAACGCGGCGAGTGCCTTGCCCAGATCCATCATCAACACTTCGTCGTCGGCCACCGGCGCGCGCGTGAACGCCTTGCGGTAACGGCACGCAAGATCCGGGTCACCGCGCACCCACTGCGCTACATGGCGCTCGCTCGCGCCCATCTCTTTCGCATCCAGCAGCGGCCGCACACTCTGCGACCACAAATTATCATTCGCGCCGTCCCAGCCAAACCAGCGCTGATAACGCACGTTAAGCACGCTCGGCGTATTGCGATCTCCCTCCTCCAGCGCTGCACCGAGCTGGCGCCCGTCAGCCCAGTTTTTATCCGGCGCATGACAGGTGGCGCACGACACGCGGTTGGTGGCGGAAAGCGCAGGCTCAAAAAAAAGCCGCTCGCCCAATGCAATCGCCGCCGGCTTGCCCGACACTCGGTTACTGGCATCGCGCGTCCACGGCGCAGGCCACGGGCCGTGACGCAGTATCAGGCGGATTTCCTCGGCGTTCAGCCCCAGCGGGTTGCCTTGCGCCAGCGCTGTCAGCGGCAACGCCAATGCCGAGACCATGGCAATGATCTGACGGAATTTAAACATTCAAGGGAAGTCGCACACCATGACATAAAACAGAGTTGGATTATGGCATTAAATCGGCGAAAATCCGCTGTCGTAGCGGCCGCAAACAGATCGGCCCCTTAATGCAGATCATCAGGATTCAACATGAGCAAAGAATATCTCCCGCATTTCAAAGCACCGGAAACACGTAGCAGCAGCGCATTATGGTTCGCCTTTGAAAGCGGGCGCGTGATGGTGCGCATGATCGACGAGCGCGCGGTGCCGCTCACCTGCGCGCATCCCGCCGACCACGGCCTTGAAACACTGCAGGAACACTACCTCGGCACTTACGGCGGCGAGCATTGCTACGCCGCAGAGCTTGCCACGGCGCAGACTGCGCCCAACGGCCATGCGATGCTGGGGTTGCGCGACCTACTCGGCCACCTGGATGACACACTCGCCGGCGTCTCCGGCCGTGCGATTCAAATCCTCGAGTGGAACCGCAACCATCGATACTGCGGGCGTTGCGGCGGCGAAACCGTGCCACGCGAAAATGAACGTGCGCGCATCTGCGTGCCGTGCAAGCGTACCAGTTACCCGCCGGTAGCGCCGGTGATCATGATCCTGATCACGCATGGGCGCAAACTTTTGCTGGCGCGTAAAGTCGGCTGGGGCAACACGCGTTATTCCGCGCTGGCAGGGTTTGTCGAGCCCGGCGAGACGCTGGAATCGACGGTGATACGCGAAACCCGTGAAGAAGTCGGCGTCGAAATCAAAAACCTCCGTTACTTCGGCAGTCAGCCGTGGCCTTTTCCCAATAACCTGATGATCGCATTCACCGCCGAATATGCCGGTGGCGCGGTCACACCCGATGGCGTTGAAATCGAGGAAGCGGCGTTTTTCGATGTGGATGAAATGCCGAACCTGCCGCCGGGCATCAGCATTTCACGGCGCATGATCAACACCATCGCGGCAGAACTGAAAAAAATACCCAGGATCTGATGAATTCTCTTCGGCAAACCAAACAACTCGGGCAGAGCATCTGGCTCGACAATCTGTCGCGCACACTGCTGCTGGAAGGCGGCCTGCAACGGCTGATCAGCGATGACGGCGTCAGCGGCGTCACTTCCAATCCGGCGATTTTTTTCAAGGCCATCAGCGAAAGCCCTTACTATCGTGACGACATGCGGCGGTTGAAAGCGGCGAAAACACCCGCCGAGCCGCAGTATGAGGCGCTGGTCATTCCCGACATACAGGCCGCCTGCGATTTGATGCAGCCCGAGTACCGGCGCACCCACGGACGCGATGGCTATGTCAGCCTCGAAGTTTCACCCGCGCTCGCGCACGACGCCGCAGGCACGGTTACGGCGGGATTGCGGCTCAAAGCCGCGGTGCAACGCGAAAATCTGCTGATTAAAGTACCGGCGACCGCTGCCGGGCTGCAAGCCATCGAAGAACTGATCGCGCATGGCTGCTCGGTCAATGTCACTTTGATGTTCTCGCTCGCGCATGTGCATGCGGTAGCCCAGGCCTATATACGTGGCCTGCAACGACTGGTAGACGCCGGTGGCGATCCGCGTCCGGTCAAATCTGTTGCGAGTTTGTTTTTAAGCCGTGTCGATACCCTCATCGACAAACAACTAGACGGCATCGGCGGCGCGGCGTTGTTACTGCGCGGAAAAGCCGGCGTTGCACTGGCAAAACTGGCGTATCGGGACTATCAAAAAACCTTTAACTCCAGCACCTTTGCGCCCCTTGCCGCGCGCGGCGCTCAACCACAATTCATGCTGTGGGCCAGCACCGGCACCAAGAACTCAGCCTACAGCGACGTCATCTACGTTGAGTCATTGATAGGCACGGACACCGTCAACACGGTGCCTGATGCCACACTCGCCGCGTTTCGCGATCACGGCAAAGCCGCCGCCACACTCGAGTGCGGAACCCACCAAGCGCAAGCGCATTGCGAGGCGCTAGCCGCCGCCGGCATCGACTTGCAGCAGGCCGGGGAAGCACTGCAGGCCGACGGTGTTAAACAGTTTGCGCAGGCGTTTGATCAGTTGTTGCAACTGTTGTCGTAATATAACTATTTGTTTTTACAAGCTTTTCCACGCGCACTTGCCGCCACTGGCTTTATCGATATCCGCCAGTTGCTGCTGGTGCGCAGCGAGTTCTTCGACAGTGGCCTGTAGCACCAGAATAGAAACCTGCTCGCGCGCGTGAATTTCAAGCGGCGCTGTGGCGGCAGGCGCGGCATCGATCAGCAGGCTGTTTTGTCCTCGCGTCATGGCGAGATAAACCTCGGCCAGCAGTTGCGCGTCAAGCAGCGCGCCATGCAAGGTGCGACCCGCGTTGTCAACCTGATAACGTTCACACAGCGCATCGAGGGTGTTGCGTTTGCCGGGATGCAGCTCGCGCGCCTGCCTCAGGGTGTCGATCACGTCCGGGCAGTATTCCTTCATCGGTTTCATGTCGAGCAGGCGCAGCTCGTGATTCAAGAACGCGATATCAAAAGGCGCGTTGTGTATCACCAATTCAGCGCCGGCAACGTAATCCAGAAATTCACGCGCGATGTCGCGAAACTTCGGCTTGGCCGCGAGAAATTCACTGCGGATGCCATGCACCTGCAGCGCGCCTGCCTCGCTCTCGCGCTCGGGATTGATGTAGCAGTGAAAATGTTTGCCGGTCGGTTGCCGGTTCACAATCTCCACGCCGCCGATTTCGATAATACGATTGCCCAGCGCTGGATCAAGGCCAGTGGTTTCAGTGTCGAGAATGATTTGGCGCATGTCTTTTTTGTGGAGAGTAGAGAGTTCGGAGTTCGGAGTTGGGAGTAGGCGCACGCGGGTGGACTCTCAACGCCCAACTCTGAACTCTAAACTTTCCCTACCGACTCCACCCCGCGGTTCGCCAACTGATCTGCACGTTCATTGCCCTGGTGTCCGGCGTGGCCTTTGACCCACAGCCATTGGATATCGTGCTGCTGCGCGAGCTGGTCGAGTTGTTTCCATAGATCGTCGTTCTTAACCGGCTTTTTGTCGGCCGTGCGCCAGCCGTTTTTCTTCCAGCCGTGTATCCAGGCGGTGATGCCCTGCTGCACATATTTGGAATCGGTGTGCAACTGCACCGTGCAGCGGCGCTTTAACGCTTCCAGGGCGCGGATCACCGCTGTGAGCTCCATGCGATTGTTGGTGGTGTGCGCCTCGCCGCCAAACAATTCTTTTTCCTGATCGCCCACTTTGAGCCAGACACCCCAGCCGCCGATGCCAGGGTTTCCTTTGCACGCGCCGTCGGTATAAATTTGCACCATGCTGCTCATTACTCGCCTTTGCCCTTTAGCGTTGGGCGTTGAGCGTTGAGCGTGGACCGTGGCATGCTGGCGATTCCACTCCCAACACTCAACGCCCCACGCTCTACTGGAGCGGCGCCGCGCGCGGCGAGTTGATCTTCCTGTTTTTGCGGCACGGTAGCGAGCTGTTTCCTGCGCTGCGGCTGGGACCAGTGTGGTGTGATTACCCGCATGCCACGCACGCGCTTTACGGCGTGCAGAAAAGTCACTGCGCCGCTGATCGGCCACCAGCGGTCGCCGGCGGACTCCATGAACTGAAAGCGTGCCAACCATTTTTCGCTCGCACACGGCGGCACATAACAGCCCATCGCACCGCCCGCCACTTCAAAACCCAGCAAAGCCAGCCAGTCTTTCAAGCGCATGAGATGAATAAAACGCCCGCGCCACGGGTATCTGTCGCGTTGAGCGAAGGCGTGCCACGCGCCCCACAGGCTGACCGGGTTGAAACAGCTCACCACCAGGTGTCCCTCCGGCACCAGCACGCGCTCGACTTCGCGCAGGATCTGATGCGGCTTATCCGAGAATTCAAGCACATGCGGCAGCAATACCAGATCGACACTGGCGCTGATCACCGGCAGTTCGGCGCCATCCGCACGCAGGCACGCAGGCGCAAGAGGATCAACAGTGGCCCGTAACGGCATGCGGTTGGCACGCAGCAAGTCCAATGCCGGCCAGCCTATCTGCAACGCGTTGTAGCCAAAGATATCGGCCACGGTTTTGTCGATGTAGGCGCGCTCACGCGCCAGCAGATACTGCCCCAGCGGCGTTTGCAGCCATGCCGCAGCGCCGGCATGGACGGAAATAGGCGTTTCGATTGACACGCGTCGAGTTTAAATCAAATAATTGGGCTACAAAAATAGATTGATGGATGGGTAATCACAGCCTTGCTGCGCCGTGCACGTGCCAGCGCTGCCGACAAGCATCGCGGTGGAACGCGCCGCGATGCCCATCCTGTAGTGACCAGCACCAGAGCGCAAGAAAAAAACTCTGGGTCGGCACAAGGCGCGCTCGTGATTTCTTCAGCCATCTAAATCCACTTGCACTGGCGCATTAAAAAATCACTATAAGCATTTGATTTTACAGATATTTTTAACTTGACGCCCTAGCGCTCCCACGCTACCATGCGGCAGTTAATTTGAGGGGAGGAAGGATAATGATACGACCCGTGCGTAACACGCAGTGGTTGCTGGTGGTAGCTCTCTTCAACGCGGGTTGCGCGCAAATGGGTGGCACTCACACCCCAGGACTACACACCGCCAGTACCACTACCGTCGAATGGCCGGCGCCCACGATAGACCACGCGACGGCGCCGCTGCCCACCGCACCCACGCTGTTACCCGAAGCGCTCATGCCAGCCACGGCAGCGGGAATGGAAGCGGCTGCAGAAATACCCGCCCACCGCGCTGTAGCGCCACGCCGTACTGCCGCACCCCGTGCCCCCGTGCCAGCGGTTGCAGCGGTTGCAGCAGTTGCCCCGCTTGATGTGTGGCAGCGCGTGCGCGACGGCTTTCAGATGCATACCGCGCACCATGCATTGGTCACCGACTGGGAAAAGTATTATGCCAGCCGCCCCGAATATTTCGCGCGCATGATCGATAACAGCGGGCACTTCCTGTACCACATCGCCAACGAAGTCGAACGCCGCGGCATGCCGCTGGAGATCGCACTGCTGCCGATGATCGAATCGGCCTACAACCCGGTGGCCTATTCCAGCGCGCATGCTTCCGGCATCTGGCAGTTCATACCCGCCACCGGCAAGACCTACGGACTCAAGCAAAACTGGTGGTACGACGGCCGCCGCGACGTGATTGCCGCCACCGGCGCCGCACTCGATTATCTGCAAACCCTGTATCGCATGTTCAACGACTGGGAACTGGCGCTCGCCGCGTACAACTGGGGCGAAGGCGCGGTGCAACGCGCAATAGAGCGCAATCAAGCGCGCGGGCTGCCCACCGATTACGCTGGAATCGCCGCTGCCAATATGCCCGCCGAGACGCGCAACTATGTACCCAAGCTGATGGCGGTTAAAAATATTATCGCCCATCCGGAGCGCTTTGGCTTGACGCTGGCGCTGGTGCCCAATGCGCCGTATTTTGAAGTAATTACCGTGCGCCGTCACATCGACGTGACGCTGGCCGCACGCTTTGCCGGCATGTCGGTAGACGAGTTTAAATTTCTCAATCCGGCGCACAACAAACCCGTGATCAACGCCGACAGCGCCGAAACGATAGTGCTGCCCCTGCACAAAGTATCAGCGTTCATGGCCCACATGGATCAATATGCCGACAAGCCGTTGGTATCGATGAAAACGCACCGGGTAAACGCCGGAGAGCGCGCGGAAACCATCGCCGCGAAATACAGCATCTCGGTGGTCGAATTGAATAATCTAAATGGCATCGGCGGCCGCCGCCACATCACCACCGGCCAAACGCTGATGGTGCCCAATCGCGACGACCTGCATCCGGTACTGGCGGACATTCCCACTGCCACCACACTGATGGCGGCGGCTATGCGCCCGGTCTACACGCGCGGCGTGGCCGTCAACCGCGGCGGTGTGCGCCGCACTCCCGCCACACCCGTGCAGCGCGTGACAGTGCGCGCGCCGCTGCGCCAACCCGTTGCGGCGTCAAAGCCCGTTGCACGCACAGCGGCTTACGTCAAGCCGGTGGTGACGATTCAAAATCGGTAGCTTGTGGAGACATGCTGGTAACCATAAAGGGGTGCATCAGCACCTCTTTGCGTTTCTTCAATCCACACTTGCCTACATTAGCGTACGCGCGTACTCCGACTGCGTGTGGCTGCACATGTTGGAAACGTTCAAGGTACAGGCCAGGGTGCTGGGCTTTCGGCAATTCTCTTTGCGCGCACTGATCCAGGTCAGCGGGGAGTGGATGCTGGTTTGCCTCGCGTGGAATTTGAAACGCATGGCCGCATCGCGTCCAAGTTGCGGCGGTAGCAGGTGAAAAGTACCTATAATGCATAATCGCACTTAAAATCCATCATCCAGGATAGTGGGCTCCTCGACATTCAAGGCAAGTCCGACAGACTGCCAGAAAGTAATAACAAATTACCCGTAGGCTCGATACCAATAGGATTGCGGCTCACAGTGCATACAGCGTGAACCAGTTTAAGCATGATTTACAGGGATGGGGACGCTAAAAGCATGTCAACAATTTCAGCGTTTACAGGCGATGAGACACCCGGCACGGCTGCACCAAGCCTCGGCGCTGCCGGTCTGGTCTTGGTCGCGGCCGCGAAAGCCCTCCTCTGCGGGATTACCGGGCAATTCCTGGAGCGGTTGCGTAGCACAACCCAGACCATTGCGGTTATGGTCGGCTTGCTTGCGGGGACTTCGCAGGCCCTTGCTGCCGTGGCAGGCCCAGCGACGATCACAGCACAGTTAAATGCAGCGGTCAGCGTCAATTTTGTGCCGTTCATCACCGGAGCGGGCATAACCGGTGTGACTATTGTCAGTCAGCCGAAGTTTGGCACGGCCTCAGCGAGCGGCACGTCAGTGACTTATACGCCACGCAATAATTTTTTCGGTCAGGACACGTTCACCTATCTTGTCATTGACGCAGGCGGCGCTTCGGCACCGGGGACGGTAACGGCAACTGTGCTGGGCCGCCCTGAGCCAGGCCGGGACGCCAGTGTAGTTGGGCTACTCGGCGCACAGAATGAGACGGCGCAGCGCTTTGCACGGACACAGATTTCAAATTTTCAGCGGCGGCTTGAATCATTGCACCGTGTCGCCCCTGCGCCTAACCCTGAGGCTAACGGCGCGCAGACGACTCGTAATGCAGCCCCATCCGGCAACACGGATGCGCGAACTTCCGCTGCCCTGGAGCCGCCGCTACGGTTAGCCTTATTCGATGAGGGCACACCGGCGACGAGCCGTTCCTTCAACCTTGCGCAATTGTCGGTGGGCACGCGGCGTGCCGACAGCGCCACCAGCACTGGATCCGGTCTCGGCTATTGGATGGACGGCAATATGAGCTTTGGCACGCGCGATGCCACGGCGAACCGCAGTGCACTGGATTTCACTACCAGCGGCGTTAGCGCGGGCGTGGACTACCGCGTCACCCAAAAACTGGTGCTGGGCGCCGGGCTGGGATTTGCGCATGATCGCACGGCCATCGGAACGGACGGCACTCGCAGCCGCGCCGACGGTTATTCGGTGGCGGCGTACGGCAGTTACCAGCCCACCAACCATACCTTTATTGACGGCGTGCTTGGCGCGGGTTCACTGCGATTTGACAGTGATCGCTTGGTGCCGGCTGCCGCTGATTTTGCCCACGCCAATCGAACTGGCCGCCAGTTTTTTGGCGCATTGATAGCGGGTTACGAGCATCGCGGCAATGGCATGCTGTGGTCTCCCTATGGGCGTGTCGATTTCGCTGCGGACCGACTCAAGCTAGCGACCGAGTCTGGCGCCGGATTGAACGCGTTAACCTATTTCACACAAAACCAGCGCAGCTATCAGGGCGCTCTGGGATTACGCGCCGAATCCGCACACGAGGCAGGCTTCGGTTGGGTGGTGCCGCGCGTGCGCACGGAGTACCGTTACGATTCCCAGGGTGATGGTCTGGCATCGGTTGCTTACGCCGATCAACTGGCTACGGGGCCGCGTTATGCGGTAGGGACAGGTAATCTGGATCACGGCACATTGGTGATCGGTCTCGGCAGCGACTTTATTTTGCGCAATGGCCTGTCCCTGGGTGTCGATTACCAGTTGAATTACGCGTCATCGCAAAGCAAGAGCCAGACCTTACGCCTGCTGCTGCAGATGACGTTTGATGGCAAATCGCTCAAACCAGATTTATATGGTTTGGCGGAGGCTGCATTCACAAAGCCGCTGGAACTCAACGTTGATGCGGGCTACGTGTACGACGATAACGTCAATCGCGCGAGCAATCGTGCGGACGTTCTGTGGGATCAGGCGTTCAGTGCCAACGTCAGCAGGAACTGGTTTTTCCCCATCACTGACCATATGCGGATGATGACAACAGCGAATATAGGCGGCGAGAAATTTCGTCATTACGAAGGACTGAGCCGTGTTTCAGGCGGCGTTGGGGGCGAGCTGCAGTACCGCACCTCGGCGGAATTGACCGCATCAACGCTGGCGCTGTTTGGCAAGGCGCTGCTTGAACGGTTTGATTCGTCCCAGCGCGATGGCCATCGCTATTCCGTGGGGGCGTCGATAGTAAAGCCTTTGAGTGAAAGCCTGACGGTATTTGGCGCACTGACGCACGAGATTCGCCATGCGAAAAGCGCCGTGTTCGAAGGCAAGCACAATTCGGCGCGCTTGAATATCGACTATGCGCTGCACAAGGATGGCGCTGTGTATGTGGGTGGTGAATATCGCCGTGGCGATATTGTGTCCACCGGGCGCCCGACGCTGGCGAATCTGGATATTGCCAAGGTCTTGACACAGGATGACGTGTTTGGAGCGGGCTTCACGAATTACCGAATCGATGCGAAAACCTGGATCGGAAGCGTGGGCTACAACCTGGGGTTCGGCCCGCGCGACTCGTTGGATATTTCCTGGCGGCGCGCGCACTCCGCGCCGACCCAGTCAACGAGTTTCGTGGCACCCGCTTTTCGTTACGTGGCCAACCAGATCAGTGTGGTTTATTTGACGCGCTTTTAGAGGGTCGAACAATGCTTTTGCAGCAACTCTCCCGTGTCCTAGTACTCGCGGCAATCCTGGCTCTGGCATCGTGCGGAGGGGGCAGCCCGAGTGGTCTTGAGGTGTTTCCAGCAGCGCCGGCAACGCCGAACACAGTCGTAGGACTGGACCGCTTTCTGCTGTTTCCCAACCCGCTGATGCAAGCTTCCGGCGCATACGAAACAAACACTTTGCCGTATGCGCAAGCCTATTATGCCGCAGTAGATCCCACCAACGCCAAAGACACGCTCGCCAAGTGGAAGGTCGCCAACCAGTTTGATAGCGGAACCGGGACCCAGGTGTCGGTGGTATTCGGCGACGTGCGTGACCTGGGCTACGGCCGGCGCTTGACCGTGCGGCAAAACGTCGACGGCACAGTGGCCGCATATGTGGACAACTACCTGGTCAACGCCGCAGCAGGGTACAGCTACTCCAGCGTGAATCTGGATGCGGCTGTGGCTCAGGCATCCCGCTATCACATCGGCACCAACGCCATTGAGTTCAGCTCCGGTCCCGCAGGCGGCGTCAGATTTACAAAGTTTTTTACCTTCACGCCTAGCGGGACACGTTCGTTGACCGCAGACATGGATGGTCGCGGTGATAAGGCCATGCCCGGCCCCTGCATCAGCTGTCATGGCGGCAGGGCAGATCCGTTGACGCCACCCGCTGCAGGTGGCAGTCCGCTATTTAGCCTGGTGCAATTTGCGCCATCAGGTGCACGCGGCGACGTACAGGGGCGCATGCACCCCCTGGAAGTAGGGCATCTCGATTTTGCTAGCCTGCCCGGCACGACGCGCGCTGATCAAGAGGCGGCGATGAAAACCATCAACACCATGGTGCTTTGCACATACCCAAGACCGGCAGCGGATCCCCCGGTTGGCGAAGATGCCTGCCGGCGGCTTGCCATAGGCAGTGAGTGGCAAGGTACCGCAGCAGCCTTGATCAAGGCCGCCTACGGCGGCAAGGGACTGCCCAATGCCACTTACGTCGACACCTATGTGCCGGCAACCTGGGCCGCCGCCGGACAAACCTCGTTGTATACCGATGTGGTGGCACCCTCATGCCGCGCCTGTCATTCCCTGCGCGGAACGGGCTTACAGTCCGCCATTGATTTCGAGACTTTGGCTGGCTGGAATGCCTACAAAGACCGTATCAAGGTGAGCGTTTTCGATCGCGGCAACATGCCGCTTGCGCGCCTGGTATACCAGCGGTTTCATGAGTCGCCGATGTCCGCGACGTTGGCGGCGTATCTGACTACGCAGGGCGTTACAGCGACCACCGCTGCCGGTGCGCCCTTGACACCGGGGCGGCCCATTGCCGATCCTGGCCCGGATCGTGTACTACGCCAGGGCGCGGTGACGCTGTCAGCGACTATGAGCCTGTTTGCAACGGCGTATCAGTGGACCCTCATATCCGGTCCCGCAGGGGCTACGCTGACCGGTGCCACCTCGGCGCAACCGACATTCACCTCCATCGCAGATGGCGCTTACGTGGTGCAACTCACGGTGAGTAACGGGGCGGTGGTGAGCGCGCCGGTTCTGCAGCGGGTGGTGGTTGATAGTGCCCTGCCGCTCGCGCCATCCGCCATTCGCTTCAGCGATATCAAGCGGATATTGCAGGGGGCGACAGTGCCGATCGTCCATTGCACATCGTGCCACACCACAGACGGCGGCGTGCCGGTGTCATTTACCAATTACGATCGCAATGCAGACCTCGTCATTGATGCCATCGACGATCTGTGGTTCTACACGGAAGTACGTGGCCGCATCAACTTTACTGACATTGCGACAAGCCCGTTGTTGCGCAAACCTTCCGGCAATAGCCACTCGGGTGGATTACTGCCAGGCTTTGACACCGCTCCGGGACCGGGACAACCGGGACGAAGCGCGCACTACAACACCATCGTTAACTGGATACTGAACGGCGCACCGCAGTAGGGGTCGTTAGTAGTTCCGTCTGGGTGCAGTATATGAATCTTTCGGAAACACAAACGGCGGGGTTCGTCCGACCAGTGCTTCGATCAGCGCCAGCTCCTGATCGGTGTGATTGATGAACGGCGCGTTGCGAATATTTTTGCCGCGCCCCTCGCCCGCCAGAATGTAGACCGGCCGATCATGCTGTTTGGCTGTAATGACTTCCTTACTGTCAGGATCCTGGGTGGCACTCACCTCGGTAACGCCATAACAGGTGCAAAAATAGGTCCGCTCCGGTTCTGCTTCCAGGTAAAAGCCGGTGCCGCGGATGCCTATCGTGGCGACGGAAGTTGAAACGTTCATAGGCCGGTTGCGTGACACCGACAGCGCTTTCCCCGTGATAAAGCGCAGGGCGGTAATCAGCATGGAGGAGGCCTCCTTCGTGCC
This sequence comes from Bordetella parapertussis, assembly GCA_945906815.1. GTDB lineage: Bacteria > Pseudomonadota > Gammaproteobacteria > Burkholderiales > SG8-41 > UBA5216. Next base: position 103,613 of record CAMDRT010000007.1, on the reverse strand, counting down.
TTCGATCACCATATGGCTGTTGGCACGCAAAATCATCGAATTGCCACCCACCACAAATACCAGCTCGCTGTCGGCCGCCGTTTTTACGGTATCCCCCGGACTGATGCGTGTTTTCAGAGTGGCAGGCGCATCGTTTACCGTTACCGATCCTTGAATCCGGTAAATGGATTGACTTTCCGGCAATTTGCCCGGCCCACCGCCGAAGACGCTTGCGGCAAGCGCTGCAAAAGACTGCGGGAGCAACCATCCGGCACTCAGGTAGCGCACCAACATGCGCCGCCGCGAATCATCGATTTCGTTAAAACGCGCCATGGATGCTCCTGAAGGTTTTGCTACTGAGCTGCCTGCATCAACGTGCGCGTATATTCCGACTGCGTGTTGTGGAACACGTCTTCAATGGTGCCGCTTTCGATAACCTCGCTGTCTTTCATCACCATGATGCGGTGTGCCATCGCGCGCACCACGTCGATGTCGTGCGTCACCAGGATGTAGCTCAGGCTGTACTTCAGTTGCAGCTCGCCTAAAAGTTCCAGCACCTGCTTTTGTATCGTCACATCCAGCGCGCTGGTGGGTTCATCCAGCACCACCACCTGCGGTTTGACAATCAGCGCGCGGGCGATGGCGATACGTTGCCGCTGCCCGCCGGAGAACTCATGTGGATAACGCTGCAGCAGCGGCTCGATCTCGCCGTTTTCGCTTAAGCCCACGTCCTGCAAAGACTGTATCACCCTGACGCGGCGCTGCGCTTCGGTTAAAGCGGGCTCATGGATTTCAAGGCCCTCGCCGATGATGGCCTCCACCGTCAGCCGCGGCGACAGCGATGACAGCGGATCCTGAAACACCACTTGTATCTTGCGGCGTAATGCACGGCGGGCATGGGCATCCGCGCTCAGCCACGGCGCGCCACCGATGTGAATGTCACCTTGTGCCGCCACCAGGTTCAGCACCGCCAGCGCCAGCGTGGTTTTGCCGGAACCAGATTCACCGATCACTCCCAGCGTTTCACCCGGCGCCAGCTCAAAATCCACCGCGCGCACCGCGGTGAACTTGCCTAGTTTGAACCAGCCCTTAAACCCTGGCAGATGCTGCGGATAATCGACCTGCACCCGTTTCGCGGAAACCACGCAGCCTGCGCCCGGCGGCGACACTTTGCGCTGCGGGCGGCTGTTGATGAGTTTTTGGGTGTAGGCATGTTGTGGCCGTTGCGTCACCTCAGCGGTGGCGCCCTGCTCCACAATCACCCCGCGCTCCATCACCGCCACGCGATCGGCATAACGCCTCACCAAATTCAGGTCATGCGTAATCAGCAGCAGCGCCAGACCGGATTCCGAGCGTAATTTATCAATTAAATCCAGAATTTGCAGTCGAATGGTCACATCCAGCGCAGTGGTCGGCTCGTCCGCAATCAGCAAGCGCGGCTTACACGCCAGCGCCATCGCAATCACCACGCGTTGACGTTGCCCGCCAGACAGTTGGTGCGGATAGCTGCGCGCACGCACTGCCGGCTCGCTAATTCCCACGCGCTCTAGTGCGGCAATCGCGCCCTCACTCGCTGCAGCACCGCTCATGCCCATATGCAGTTGCAGCGCCTCGGCGATCTGGCGTCCCACGGTGTAGATGGGATTCAACGCCGTCATCGGCTCCTGAAAAATCACTGCAATGTCGCGTCCACGCATGCTTTGCAGTGCCGCGGCCTGCATCTGCAATACGTGGTTGCCGTCAAAAACAATTTCACCTGACAAGCACGCGTTATCGATCAGCCGCAGTAACGACAGCGCAGTGACTGTTTTACCGGACCCGGATTCGCCCACCAGCGCCAGCTTCTCGCCGGCATCCAGCGTAAACGACACGCGATCCACCACGCGGCGCGCGCCGAACGCGATGCTCAGGTCGCGCACTTCGAGCAGGCTCATGGCGTGTCGCCTTCCAGCACCTTGCGGGGATCCAGCGCATCGCGCAGCGCATCACCGATCAAAATCAGCAGCAGCAGCATGATCACCAGCACACCGAACGTGGAAATGGAAATCCACCACGCGTCGAGATTGTTTTTACCCTGAAGCAGCAACTCACCCAGGCTCGGTGTACCCGGCGGCACGCCCAATCCGAGAAAATCCAGACTGGTCAACGCGCCGATGGCGCCCGCCATCTCAAACGGTATCAGTGTCACCACCGGCGTCAGGCTGTTGGGCAAGATGTGACGGCGCATGATCGCCAGATTGCTTTGCCCCAGCGCGCGCGCCGCACGCACATAGTCGAGCGTGCGATTTTTCAGAAACTCGGCGCGTACATACGCGGCGATGCCGAGCCAGCCGAACATCGACAGCAATATCACCAGTAGCCAAAAGCTCGGTGAAAACAGCGACGACAAAATAATCAACATATAGAGCGTGGGCATCGCGCCCCAGATTTCATTAAAGCGCTCCATCGCAATATCGGTCCAGCCCGCGAAATAACCTTGAACTGCGCCATAGCACACACCGAACAGCGTGCACACGCCTGCCACCATCAAGGCGAAAAATACCGAAATGCGAAAGCCATACAGCAGTCGCGCAACAATATCGCGGCCACGGTCATCCGTGCCCAGCCAATTATCACGATCGGGGGCCGACGGCGACGGTTCCTTGCCGAAGTAGTTAATCGTGCTATGGTGATTACTATTAAACGGATAGAGCGAAAAATTTCCGGGCTGCGAAAGGTTCGCACGAATCAGCGGATCCAGATAATCCGTGGGCGTCGGAAAATCGCCGCCGAAGGTGGTTTCCGGCAGCGTCTGCCATACCGGCACATACCACTGTCCGTTGTAACGCGCGAGCAGCGGTTTGTCATTCGATAACAACTCCGCCAGCAAACTCACTGCGAACAACAACAAAAATAGCATCAGGCAGCGGTAGCCCAGACGATTGCTCTTAAAGCGCCGCCACGCGCGCCGCGCCGGGCTTTGACTCACGTACTGAGCTGCGGCAGACATCATCGCTTAATCAAATTTCACCCGTGGATCGACCCACAGGTAACTCAGGTCACGCAGCAAGGTTGTCAGCAACCCTATGATGGTAAATAGGAAAAGACTGCCAAGCACCACCGGATAATCGCGCCGGATAACCGACTCATAAGACAGCAAGCCGAGGCCGTCGAGAGAAAACAGGGTCTCGATCAGCAACGAGCCACTGAAAAACGCACCGATAAACGCCGCCGGAAATCCGGTCATGATCGGAATCATGGCGTTGCGAAACACATGCCGCCACAGCACGTCGCGCTCTGCCACGCCCTTGGCTCGTGCCGTCAGCACATACTGCTTGCGAATTTCTTCGAGCACCGAATTTTTGGTGAGGACGGTGATCAACGCAAAACCGCCGAGCACCATCGCCGTCACCGGCAACGCGATATGCCACAGATAATCGAGTACCTTGCCCAGCGCACTCATTTCATGCCACGTGACCGAGGTCAGACTGCGCAACGGAAACCACTGCACGAAGGTACCGCCTGCGAAAAACACCATCAACGCCACCCCCATCACAAAACTGGGTATGGCGTAGCCCAGCAAAATAACAAACGTGGTGGAAGTATCGAACGGCGTGCCCGCGCGCACCGCCTTGGCTATGCCCAGCGGCACCGAAATCAGATACACCAGAAAAAATGTCCACAGACCGAGGGTGATCGACACCGGCAACTTCTCTTTGATCAGCGACCACACATCCTTGCTGTGGTAGAAACTCTTGCCCAGATCAAAGCGCGCGAACTGCACTATCATTTGCACAAAGCGTTCGTGCGCCGGCTTATCAAAGCCATACAGTTTTTTGATTTCTTCCACGCGCTTGGCATCCACACCCTGGCGGCCGCGATACGAGGTCTCGGAACTGCCCGGCCCCTCGCCGGTACCCGCCACATCGCGCCCCTGCAATTGCGACACCATCTGCTCCACCGGGCCGCCCGGCACGAACTGAATAATAATAAAGGTAATTAACAGGACACCGAACAGCGTCGGGATCATCAGCAACAGGCGTTTTAGTATATAGGCCCACATCGCCGCGTTACTCCTTTAAACCCTTGCTCCACCAAGTGCGAATAATCCAGTCTTCCGCCTGATAGTACGAGGGCGCCACCGGCGGTTGCTCGAATTTTCCCGAGCGATAAGCGACGCGAAAGGTATTGGAAAAATATTGCGGCACCACGTAAAAGCCGTGCCGCAGCACGCGATCCAGCGCGCGCAGCCGTGCAATCAACTGCGGCCGCGTGGTTGAAGACACCGCCAAATTCACCAGATAATCCACATGGGGGTCACGCACACCTATCAGGTTGCTGCCCCCTTCCGTGTCAGCGGATTTCGAACCGAAGCGGTCGATCAGCTCGCTGCCGGGCGATTCGTCACCCGGTATGCGCACGGTAAACAAATCATAGTCGTAGACATCCAGACGTTTATGGATCAACGCGAAATCTGCTTTTCGATATTGCAGGCGTATGCCGAGTTTAGCCAGCGCCTGAGTATAGGGCGCGATCACGCGCTCCTGTCCACCACTGTCCAGACTCTCCAGCACGAATGCCTCGCCCTTGGCATTGCGTAGCGCGTTGTCGCGGTAGGTCCAGCCGGCATCGGCCAGTAGCTGTTTGGCCTTCAAGAGATTGGCCCGCAAACTGGCAGGTGGCAGTGTCGACGGTGGCGCCGGGATCACTTCTGCAAAAATCTTTTCGGGCAATTGACTGCGCAAAGGTTCGAGCACCGCCAGCTCATCGCCTTCGGGACGCCCTTTCGCCTCGAAGTCACTGGCATTAAAAAAGCCGTTGACCCGCGCAAACGAATTGTAGGAAAGCCTGCGGTTGATCCACTCAAAATCAAACGCCAGACCCAAGGCCTCGCGCACACGCGGATCCTTAAACTTGTCGCGCCGCGTATTGATCAAAAAGCCCTGGAAATCCCCGGCATTTTTGGTGGGCAGCACCTTGCGTATGAGTTCACCGCTATCGAATTTTTTACCCTGGTACGCACGCGCCCATAACTGCGCGCCGAACACTTGTATGTAATCGAATTCACCCGCCTTGAAGGCCTCGGTCTGCGCCGTGTTGTCCTTGTAAATTTTATAGGTCACGCGATCAAAGTTGAAGGTGCCGCGCCGCACGTTCAAATCCGCGCCCCAGTATTTTGGGTCACGCTGATAGGTAATGTCGCGTCCGAAATTCACGCGGCCCACCTTGTACGGGCCGCTGGTGATGGGCTCGTCGGTTACGATTTGATCGAAGGACTTGCCCCCGCCCCAGCCCCGGCTAAACACGGGGATGCCACCGACCATGATCGGCAGTTCGGCGCTGGTAGACTTGAAATCGAATCGAATCACGCGTGGCGCCAGCACCACAGCTTCCTTCACATCGCCAAAGCGCACACGAAATTGCGGTGAAGCCTGTTTGCTCATCAGCATATCGAAACTGTGCTTGACATCGGCCGCCATCACCGGCTCGCCATTGTGAAAGCGCGCCTGCGGATGCAGCCGAAAAGTGACCGATAATTTATCCGCGGCAACGTCGATATCCTCGGCCAGTAATCCGTACGCTGTGGTGGGTTCGTCCAGCGTGCCGGTAAGCAGCGTTTCGAACATCAAAGTGGTCAGCCCTGGCGGCGCAATCCCCTTTAAGGTGAACGGGTTGTACTTGTCAAAATTGGTGATGCGCAGCGGCGGCACCAGCGAAAATTCACCGCCCCTGGGCGCCTGCGGATTCACCCACTCGAAATGCGCAAACCCCGCTGGATATTTGATATCGCCGAATTGCGCGTAAGCGTGCGCCGCATGCGCCGCGCCTGCCAGCGCCTGCACCGCCACCAACAGGCACGGGAGTAGCGCACGCATCATCACGCAGCGTGCCCTTGCACCCCGGTGCCTATGCGCGGCATTGCCATAAGCAATTGTTTCGTATAACTATTTTGCGGGTTAGCGTAAATCGCATCGGCGTCATTCATTTCAACTATGTTACCCCCCTGCATCACCATGACCTGGTCGGACATATATTTCACCACCGCCAAATCGTGCGAAATAAAGATATAGCTCATCCCCAACTCATCCTGCAAATCCTGCAATAGATTCAGCAACTGCGCCTGCACCGACAAATCCAGCGCTGACACCGCCTCATCGCAGATCAGCACATCCGGTTTCATCGTCAGGCAGCGCGCGATGGCGATGCGCTGCCGCTGTCCACCCGAGAACTCGTGAGGATACTTGAAGAACGCCGCTTCCGGCATCCCTGTTTTACGCAGCAGTTCCAGCGCCAGCTCGACACGCGCCGGCTGATCCGCACCGATGGCATGGATTTGCAGTGGCTCCATGATGAGCTGCCCGGCGGTAAAGCGCGGATTGAGCGAGGCGTATGGATTTTGAAACACGATTTGTATGCGCCGTTTGTAGGGCATGGCTTGCGCCGGCGTAAGGGACAACAAATCGCGGCCGTCGAACTGCGCACTGCCACCCGACGCCGGAGTGAGGCGCATCAGCGTCAGCGCCATGGTGGTTTTGCCTGACCCGGATTCACCCACCACGCCCAGCGTTTTACCCCTGGCGAGCTTGAACGACACATTACTCAGCGCTTTGAATTCGCGTTTACGCAGCAGACCTACACGAAAATGAAAGGTTTTTGACAAGCCGCTGACTTCGAGTATTGTTTCTTCATCACCGCGCAGGCCGCGCGTACGCTCCGCCGCATTAACGCTTGCGGGAGAGTCAACCACAAAATCCTCGACCACCGGCAAGCGTTGCGGACGCCGATCCAGCGGCGGGCGGCACGCCAGCAGCGCCTGGGTATAGCCGTCTTGCGGTGCCGAAAATATGCGCGCCACACTGCCCTGCTCGCGCACTACACCCTCGCGCATCACCACCACCTGATCCGCCACTTGCGCCACCAGACCCAGATCGTGGGTGATAAACAGCATCGACATCTGGCGCCGTTGCCGCAACTCGGCCAGCAACGCCAGTATTTGTTTTTGCACGGTGACGTCCAGCGCCGTGGTCGGCTCGTCGGCGATCAACAAGCGCGGTTCGCAGGCAAGCGCCATCGCGATCATCACGCGCTGCTGCTGCCCGCCGGAAAGCTGATGCGGATATGCGGCCATGCGCGTTTGTGGTTCGGGTATGCCGACTTCGTGCAGCAATTCAAGCGCGCGTGCGCGTGCCTGTTTGCTGCTCAATCCCAGATGTTGCTGCAGCACTTCCCGCAACTGGAAGCCGATGCTGAACACCGGGTTCAGCGAACTCATCGGCTCCTGAAACACCATCGAGATCTCCGCGCCGCGCAGTGCGGTGATTTCGCGTCGCGTCATGCGCAGCAAATCGCGATTGCGATAAGTGATGGTTGAACCCGCCAGCACGCTGGCTGTTTCGGCAGGCAGTAAACCCACAATCGCCAGCGCACTCACCGATTTGCCACTGCCCGATTCACCCACCAGCGCCACCGTGCCATGGACAGGCACATCAAAGCTCACCCCTTTCACGGCATGCACAACCGCAGCGTCGTCCACACTGAAATCCACCTTCAGGTTGCGTACACTAAGTAGGATCTCTTCTGCTTTCATTTTATTTTCTGCTGCATCCATGCCCCATCCACACGTTCACTTCAGCCGCGGATCCAGCGCGTCCCGCAACGCATCGGTAAATAAACTGAACGCCGTAACCAACACCGCCATCGCAGTGGTGGCTGCTGCAAGCTGCCACCATTTGCCGAGTATCAATTCGGATTGCGATTCGTTCAGCATGCTGCCCCACGACACCGTATCCACGCCCACGCCGAAACCCAGAAAACTTAAGATCACTTCCATTTTGATAAACAGCACCACGTGCAACGACAACTGCACCAGCACCACATGACTTATATTGGGGAATATATGCGTGAACATGCGCTGGACATGGCTCGTGCCTATGGCGTCCGCCGCCAGCACGTATTCGCGCGTGCGATGTTTGAGGTATTCAGCGCGCACCAACCGGAAGATACCGGTCCATCCGGTCAGGCCCAGAATCAGTATCACCGTCAGCGTGCCCTTCTGATTGAGCACCGCCGCTATCGCCAGCACCAGCAGCAGATACGGGATGGCGGTAAAAACGCTGTAGACCCAATTCAAAATATCGTCGATGCGACCGCCGTAATAGCCCGCATACGCCCCCATGAGCGTTGCGATAAATACCGCCAGCAACGCGGCAACCAAGCCCACCACCAGCGATGTCTGCGTGCCCTTGACGGCCTTTTTAAGCACGTCGCGACCCCATTTGTCACCGCCCAGTGGCAGCGTGCTGGCGCGGGCCGCTTCGGCGGGTGCGGTGGCCAGACCTTTGCGCAATTCGCTCAGCACCTCAGCCAAGGGATCGGCTATGCCCGGCTCCGTCGCACCAACCTTCGCCGGTGCTTGCACCGCGGCAGCCTCGGGTGCGGCGGGTGCAGCGGCCCCCACGAATCCGGGTGGCGCATAGTTCTCCCCCGCTTGCTGTGACCAATCCGCCGCAATCCATCCGGCGACCGCCGCCAGCACCACCACCAGATACCCGCTCAAGATCAGCAGCGACACCATAGCCACGCGATCACGGCGCAAGCGCCGCCACGCCAGCGCCCACAGGCCCGGCGAAGCTTGCCGCGCCGCTGTCGTGCTCATTTGAGTTGCACCCGCGGATCAATCGCCTTATACAAAATATCCGTCACCAGGTTAATCAGCAGCGTCGCCATCGCCACGTAGACGGTCACTGCCTTGATCAAGGGAAAATCGCTGCGCTCCACCGCCAGCAATACTTCGCGGCCAATGCCGGGTATCGAAAAAAAGCGCTCGATCAGAAACGCGCCTGCCAGCAACGCCGGCAGTTGCATCATCACGTGGGTGACTATCGGTATCGCCGCATTGCGTAGCACGTGCACGCCCATCACGCGCGCTTCGCTCATGCCTTTGGCGCGCGCAGTGCGCACATAGTCCTGGTGAATTTCATCCAGAAAAAATGTGCGGTACAGCCGCGTATCCGGCGCCAGCGAAACCGCCACCCCCACCACTATGGGCAGCGCGCTGAATTTCAGCAGGTTGGTGACAAAGTCCTGCCCCCAGCCCTGCACCGGAAACCAGCCCAGTTGATAAGCAAAAACATATTGAAAAACGATGATATAGACCAGGATGCTGATCGACTGCCCGACAGTGCAGCCGATCATGACGGCGCGGTCGGTGAGCGAGCCGCGCACATAGGCCACCAGCAGCGCCAGCCCCATGGCCAGCAACGTACTGATAATCAGCATGGGAACCAGCACGGTCAGTGTAGGCATCAGGCGGGTGGCGAATATCGCAGATACTTTTTCATTGGTGGCCCAGCTCACGCCAAAATCGCCGCTGACGATTTGCGTGATGAAGATCCACAATTGCACGGTATACGGCTGATCGACGCCCAACTGTTTGCGGATGTTCGCGATCTGCTCCGGGTTGGAGATCTTGCCCGCCAGCATGTAAGCGGGATCGCCACCGATCCAGTTGAACAGGATAAACACCAGCAACACCACGCCCAGCAGCGTCGGCACAAACTGCAGCAGGCGGCGCAGGATGTACGCGGTCACGGACGCGTATCCCTCGCGTCCACATCCATATACAAAAATTCGTGTGCGTATACCGGATGCTTTTTAAAGCCCGCCACGTACGGTTGCACCAGCACATTGCGGTAGCGACTGTCGGTCAACAGCCACGCCGTGTCGGCTTCCATTTGCCGCGTCATCTCGCGGTAGAGTTGGTTGCGCTCGGGGCCATGCGGCAGGCGTCGTGATTTTTCATAGCGCTGGTCAAACGCCGGCGAGCGGTAACAGGCGGAATTGGTCTGCCCCGAATTCGGGCCATACAGCAACTGCATGAAATTATCGCCGTCGGGATAGTCCGCTATCCACGCCGAGTGACGCATCGTCAGGCGGCACTGATCGGCCAGTTTGTTGAGTTCAGCAAAGCGCTCTTTTTGGATTTCAACGCGCACGCCGATCTTGTCCAGCGAACGTTTCATCAATTCGTCGAATTGCCGGTCACGTTCCGTAGGTTGAGAATAATACTTTAAAATCAATGTGTTACCATTGGGTTGCGCACGGTAGCCGTCAGCGCCGCGGCGATAGCCGAACTTGTCCAGCAGCGCGTTGGCAAGGCGCACATCGTAGGCAATGCTGTTGCGATAAGCCGGCTCGTGTCCCGCGACGCCCGGCGGTATCGGATAGTGCGCGCGTAGCGCCTGGCCTTTGCGGATGACCTTGATTTGTTCATCGACGTTATACGCCATCGCAATCGCGCGCCGCAGCGCGATTTTTTCCGCGCTGAAACCACCCAGCGGATTGGGCTGATCGCCGATGTTCTCCTGCGTGTTAAAGAACAGATAAATAATTTCCGGATCGACGCTGCGATGCATGCGGATGCCCTGCTGCGTGAACTCAGGCTTTAGCTTGCCATCTGCCGTCATGAACTTGGGCGCGAGTTCCTCCAACTGATATTCGATATCGGTTTCGCGCCGCCGAAACGCCAGCCAGCGGCTTTGCGCCTCATCCATCACGCTGATTTCCACACGCTCGATCAGCGGCAATTTCTTCCCCCGCATGCGTGCAGCGATTTTTTGATCGGCGAGATCGCTACCGGGTTCGGCGTTCCAGAGCATCTCGCGAAAATCAGGATTCCTTTCCAGCACCATCTTTGACGAGCGCAGGTAACGCTTTAACACATAGGGGCCGCTGCCGACCGGATGCGCGTTGCTGTCATCGCCGTACGCCACGACAGCCTCGCGCGCCACCGCGCCCACCATGGGAAACGCCAGCACATGCGAGAAATTAAAATCCGTTTCATTCAAGCGTATGCGCAGCGTGTAGCGATCGGGCGTCTCCAGGCCCACGACCGGTGCATCGTAGTCAAAGCGCCCGGATTTTTTGGCCTCGCTGACCAATTGGTCGAGGCCCGCGATCTTGCCTTCAAACAAAAACGCGTAAGGCGAGCGATTCCTGGGGTCGAGAAAACGCTTGATCGTATATGCGTAGTCCGCTGCGGTGAGTTCGCGGGGATGGCCTTTGAACGCGGGGTCATTGCTGAAACGGATGCCGGGCTTTAATCTGAGCGTGTAGGTCTTGCCGCCGTCGGTAATCTGCGGCAGCGCTAGCGCGACGTTGGGCGTGAGCTTCGCGGGACGCGCCAGGTAGTCGTAGGTCAGCAAGGGATCAAAAATCGCCGCGATCACCACACCCGAGTAGTAGTCCGCCACCTTGACCGGATCGAAGCCGGTTTCCGCCGTCTGAAAAGTGAAGCGCAGCACTTTCTCTGGCTTGCTGTCGCCGGCCGTAGCGACGGGAGGCGCAGCACGCGCACCGCAGCCCAGCACGCCTGCGGCCAACAGCACAGCAATGAAAACCTTAGCACTTGTCATCGCGTGGCAGTGTATCCGAAACGCCCCGCGCGCGTCATCCCGGCGTCTGCTGCCGGCCTGCCCCTTGCTATAATCCCCCACTACCCAAAGGAACGCTCATGGCACTGCTGCAAGACAAAAAAATTCTGATCACCGGTCTGCTGTCCAACCGTTCCATCGCCTATGGCATCGCACGCGCGGCGCATCGCGAAGGGGCGCAGCTTGCCTTCACCTATCAAAGCGAGGACATCAAAAATCGCGTGCTTGATCTCGCGCAAGACTTTGGCACGGCGCCGGTGCTGCCCTGTGACGTTGCCGATGACGCGCAAATCGCCAGGCTGTTCGAGGCTTTGCGCGGCCAGTGGGATGGCCTGGACGGACTGGTGCATTCCATCGCCTTTGCGCCGCGTGAGTCATTGAAGGGCGATTTACTTGAAGGCCTGTCGCGCGAAGCGTTTCGCCTGGCACACGACGTCAGCTCCTACAGCCTTGCAGCACTCACCAAAGCCGCGCTGCCGATGCTGGAAAATCGTAAGTCAGCGGTGTTGACGTTAACTTATCTGGGCGCCCAGCGCGCCGTGCCCAACTACAACGTGATGGGGCTGGCCAAGGCCAGCCTCGAAGCCAATGTGCGCTATCTCGCGCAGGCTCTCGGCCCCAAAGGCATCCGGGTGAACGGCATCTCTGCCGGGCCAATAAAAACCCTGGCGGCAGCAGGCATCGGCGGTTTCGGAAAAATACTGAAATGTGTCGAGGAAAATGCGCCGCTACGGCGCAATGTGACCATCGATGACGTCGGCAACGCCGCGGCATTTTTGCTGTCGGAACTGGCGGGCGGGATTACCGGCGAGATTACTTATGTGGATGCCGGGTTTAATACGGTGGTGGGCGGGCTGAGTTCGTGAAGGGTTAAAGATGACAGGTGAAAGGTTAAAGATGAAAGGGTAAAGATGAAGAGTGAGCCGTCAGCCGCGCCTAGGGTACCCGTTCACCTTTGACCTTTGACCTTTGACCTTCACAAGCAGTAGGCTCTACTTTTCCTTCTTCTCGTTCAACTGTTCCTTGCGAATGTTGATGTCGGCCTTCTGCTTCAGACTGGCCAGAAATGCGGCGTTCTGCTCCTGACCTTGTGCCTGCTGCATCGCGACGGCGAGGTTCTTTTCTTTTTCCGCGTCCAGTTTTTCCGGATCAACGGTGCGCGTAATCCGAATCAAGGTGTAACCTGCGGCAGTTTCGGCACCGCCATAGGCAGGCAACTTTGACACATCGGTGCGCAAAATGAGTTTGCGCACTTCGTCATCCAAGTCCTTTATCTGGCTGGAAAAACTAAGCAGTTGCGGCCCACCCCAGGTCACCGAGGCGGGCTCGCCTTTACGCAGGCTGGCGAGCGCGGCACGCCCTTCCTGCCCCGCCAGTTGGGCGGCGCGGCTGCGTGTCAACTGAGCGACGATAGCCGCCTGCACCTCATCAAACGGGCGCACCACGGCGGGCTTATGCTCCAGCAGGCGTGCGGCCAGCAGCGTGCCGGGCGCGACTTCAACCGCTTCGCTGTTGCGCTTGTTCTTCAGCACGTCATCCGAAAAAATAGCCTGCAACAATTTAGGATGATTCAAGCGCCTATCGCTCGCCGGCCCATTGCGCACCATCCAGCCGCTCTGCAATACGCTGGATTTGGTGAACTCCGCCACCGCTTTGAGACTCTCCGATTGCTCAAACACCATATTGTTAAACTGCTCCGCCATCGCAGCGAATTCCTTGCCGGCGCGCTGGCGTTTAAGATCGGTTTCGATGGCCCCTTTCATGGTCTCGAACGCAAGCGGCTTGGTGGCGGTAATCCCGGTGAGCTTGATGATGTGCAGCCCGAATTCGGATTCCACCACGCCTGAAATATCGCCCACTTTCATGCTGAATGCCATATCGGAAAATGGCTTCACCATATCGGCGCGCTTGAATGAACCCACATCACCGCCTTTGACCGCCGAGCCGGGGTCCTGCGAATGGGCCTTGGCGATTTGCGCAAACGCCGCTGGTTTGGCTTTAACCTGTGCCAGCAGTTCCTCGACGCGCGCCCTGGCTTTTTGTTTTTCTTCAGCCGCCGCTTTGGCTTCCAGCGTGATTAGGATGTGACTGGCCTGACGCAGCTCTTGCCCGCTGCTGCGCTTGGCTTGCTCGTCAAAGACTTTTTTGACCTCTTCCGCATCCACCGTGATGGATGGCAGCAGTGCATCGAGGGACAGCACCACGTATTCGACGCGCACCTGTTCCGGTGTGCGAAATTCGTCTTGCCGGCTGTCGTAATATTTTTTTGCGGCATCGCCGTCCACACTGACCTTGGCTACAAAATTGCCCGGCAGCAAGGTAGTCATGCTGACTTCACGCTGGGTTTCCATCAGGCGCGATACGCGCTGCACCACGCTGCGCGGCAGAAAATTCGATTCGCCATACGCATCGTTTACCTGCTGCAGCACCAGGTCGCGCCGCAGAGTGTGCTCGAATTCGACCGCGGTTTTGCTGCGCACCCTGAGAAACTGCTCGTACATTTCATGCGAAAATTTGCCGTCTGCCTGAAACGCCGGTGCCTGCCCCAACAGCAACTGCAATTGCTGATCGGTAGCAACCAGACGCGAACGCTCCGCGTACTGCAACAACAACCGCTGATGCACCAGTCCTTCAGCCACGCTAAAACGCATTTCCGGATTATCCAGCAGCGCGGGATCCATTTTTCCCCCACCCATGTTTTGCAGCATCTCCTGGCGTTCACGCAGGGCAATGTTGAATTCCTGCTGACTGATCTTCTGTCCGTCCACCGAAGCCACCGCGATGCTGGCATCTGAACTACGGAAATAGGAATCGATGCCGAAAAATGCGAACGGCAGAGTGATCAGACCCAGAATGACCTGGGCGAAGCGCTTATTATTTTGCAGCCAATCAAACATGATGCATTGCTCTCAACAAAAAGGGCGAACCGCGGTTCGCCCTATTGACAGTATTGGCGGAGTGGACACGACTCGAACCAGCGACGCCCGGCAGCACGCGCCGGACATAAAATATATAAAAATCAATCAGTTACGAATGCATATCGATGATACCCGATTTTCCATGAAAACTCCATAGCGAGCCATCTGCATCATCCCGCGAGTTGCCGTCGGCGGTTGCGGCCTTAAGCGTGCGTTCGCTCATGGGTGTTCTCCCTCATGCGGCCGCGCTCAACGCCGGCGCAGCAATCAGAAAAAGGCAAGGTCTGATGCTTAGCTTTAATCCACCAGAACGTCTTTCGTGCCTTCCGCGCCCATATAAAGTGTCAGCAGGCGCAGCGTGCCTGATCCTGAATTGGTCCCGTAATGGCGCACGTTCATGGCCTCGATCAGACTCTCGCCCTGTTTGTAGACCCGCTTGCCATGGGTGCCGTAGTCGACGGTGATTTCACCTTCGAGGACGTAGGCGAACAAAGGCGCGCCGTGACGATGGGCGAGCGTGGTCTGGCCGGGTGCCATGACAATAATCGCTGACGTCAGCATGGGCTTGCCTGTGACCGGATAAGCGATCTCCTCTCCCAGCACCGTCGTCGAGCGGGTCTGGGCGCCCGTGAGGGGATATCCCTGGGCAAAAGCGGATGAGGTGTAGGGCAATGCAGCAGAGAAAACGACGATAGCGGCAGCAGAAAAATGCATGATTTTCCTCGGCTTGATCAGTGAACCTGCCCCTGAAGAACCTCTCCCTTGGGCGCTTGGATTATGCTGGGTTTCTGGCGCTCCGGGCAAGCCTCATTCCCCCTCCTTTCTCTGGTTGTCCGCGGTTAAGCTAGCGTAGGAGGGACCAAGCGCAGCGTGCCCACGCGGCGAACAGGCGCGGGTTAACATCGCCGTATGTCACGTTACCGGCGCAGTCTTGCCACCAGCGCTACCTTCTTCTTCACCGTCAATCTCGCGGATCGTCGCATTCATCGTTTCATCGCTATGCGAACCGCGTGGGCACGCTGCGCTTTGCCCACCCTACGCCAGCCTTCCGACACCAGCACGAACCCACCCACATTCGCCGGCATCAGCAATTCATGCGCGGTTTGTCGCCGGTTGCCAGCACACCACCATTTTCTAAAATCCTAACTCTTATCAGTTGGGATTTTTTTGCCCGTTCCCGCAGTGAAAACGCCATTGGCCTCGCTAGCGCCGCGCCTGTAGTCACTCGTTTTTCGGCCAATTTCTCCGAAATTTCTCTCTCTGTTATCAGTAGGGACGCGAGCGCTCGCGACGCCACTTCGAGTATTTTCAATGACTTACAGGCAGCAGGTTCGAGAATTAATTTTGTCGGGCGGTGTGTGTACAAAACCGACACCTGGGCAGCAACCAGTGGGTGATGTTCAGGAAGACGAATGGTTAAGACGCAGCATCAAGGTCATCGGATGTGCGGGTGAAGCCTTGAAACCGTAGTACTCGTAGAACTGACGCGCACGATCATTCAGTGCGTGGACCAACAGCGCGCGCACCCCTGTGTTTTGAGATACCAGCACGCAACGCTTGAGTGCGTCTTGCAGCAGGGCTGCGCCCAGTTTCATGCCCTGCGCGCGAACGTCAACCGCCAGCCGGACCAAGACCATCACCGGCACAGGATCGGGCATGTTCTGGCGAACGGAGCGGGTTGCATCCTGGTGGGCCACAGCGCCGGCAGCCAGGGCGTAATAGCCCAACACCTGACGATCATCGTCCGTGACGACGAACGTTCGACTGGCGCCACTGGCTTGGTTGGCCAAGGCGCGGCGCTTGAGCCACTCATCCAGAGTCGATTCGCCGCATGAGAACGTACTGACCTGATGCTCGGGCGTCAGGGACTCGGGCCCGAGCAGATTCATGTCCCCACTTTCCAAGGCGCCTTCACCGCCAGCAGACGTTCAAGACCAGGGTTGGCTTGGGGTGGGGCATCCAGCATGGCCGTGAATTGCCGGAATTTGTCTGCGTCCAGACTGAAAAACACCTGATCGAGCAGGACTGACTGCGCCTTGTCGCAGGCGGCCTCGAGCATGAAGTCGGAGCGATTCTTGCCCAGCAGCTGAGCGGCCTGGTCGATCAGGTCCCGCTGCTGCGGCAGGGCTCGCAGGTTGATGGCGGCATCGCGCATGGTTATCCCCAATGAATACACAATAGATATACGAATATTATTCTTATGTGTAGCTAATGTCAACACGCAACAGTGATACACGTGACGATTTCTGAACGAATTCGCAGACCCAAACCGGCGACCGCGAGGGCAGACTGATACCATCTGCTCCGCCATTACTCAAAATCCCGACCCTTATCAGTTGGGATTTTTTTGCCATTTCCCCGAGTGAAGCGTGCTCAGGCATCTTTGACTTCCTTCAATCGACCTTGACGCCCGCCCGCTTCACGACGTCAGCCCACCGCGCCGCCTCCTTGCGGATATGCGCCGCAAACTGCTCCGGCGTGCTGCCGACGGTCTGGAGGCCAAGGTCGTGAAGTTTCCCGGCGATCGCGGGTGTGGCCAGGACCAGATTGACCTCCGCGTTGAGCTGGGCCACGATAGCCTGCGGCAATCCGGCAGGGGCGATCACGCCGGCCCACGCGCTGACGTCGAAGCCCGGCACGCCAGCCTCCGCGACCGTCGGCAGTTCTGCATACGCCGCTACACGACGACTGCTGGTCACCGCAAGCCCCCGCAGCCGACCCGCTTTAACGTGCGGCCCTATCGAGTTGATGTTGTCCGCCATCAAATGCACGCGTCCTGCGATGAGATCCGTGATCGCGACGGTAGCCGCCTTAAACGGCACGTGCACGATCTGCGTCCCCGTCATCAGCTTGAACAACTCCATGCCAACGTGAATGCTCGAGCCACTTCCGGTGGACGCGAAGAGCAGGTCACCCGGCTTCTTCCTGACGTGAGCGATCAATTCCTGCACGGACTGTACCGGCAGCGACAGCGTCACCGCGAGCAGATTGGGCGTGCCAGTCATGTGGACGATCGGGCGGATGTCCCGATCCAGGTCGTATGGCATTTTCGGCAGCACGCTGCGGCCTATCGCCATGGTGAAGATGTTGCCATGGCCGATGGTGTAACCGTCGGGGGTCGCCCTCGCAATAACCTCGGTGCCTATCATCCCGTTGCCGCCAGGACGGTTCTCGATGACGATCGGCTTCCCCAGCCGCTGGCTCAACTCGGCCATGATGATGCGCGCGGCGATGTCAGGCCCACCCCCGACCGCGCCCGGAATGACGTAGCGCAACGGGCGTTCCGGCCACGCCGCCTGTGGTGAGCCCGTTGCCAGCGCGGCCACGCCCCCTGCCACAACCAGCAGAACGGATACTCGATAGGAACGAACCATGTTGCCTCCCCAAGAATGATATGCCGCCATGATCTTGGCATACTAGCATCCGTGGGTGGCGAATTCGTAATTCAAGCTGCCACCGGAATCTGAAACAACAACCTCCGGCACTGGCTGTGCCCGCCTCTGATCGAACGTCAGGTTGATCCGATGGAACGCCGGTTCAATTCCAAAACAGGGAATCGAACTGAAAAATTGGGGGTAGCGTGCGACCGCCAGGAACCCCCGAAAAGGCGCCCTCCTCCTATGGCAACGCAGCCTTCCGACACCAGCACGAACCCACCCACATTCGCCGGCATCAGCAATTCATGCGCGGTTTGTCGCAGGTTGCCAGCACACCACCACTTGAGCATGGGTCTTCAGGAAATCAGAAGTAGCGCGTGACGCCTACGCCGGCAAGGTGCGTTACGTCGCCCCACGCCACTTCTACCCACGCGCCACGTTCCAACCGAAAGGTATTCAGACTGGCGTTGAACAATGGCGCTACGCGTTTTTCATCCAGCGTCATTTGGTGCGCCGCGCGATGCAGGGTGTCGATTACCAGACCATGCGTAACCACCACCACGCATTGCCCCACGTGCGCCTGCGCGATGGCGTTCAGGCAGGCCAGACTGCGCTGATAAAACTGCCGCGGGCTCTCGCCACCGGGCACGGCATAATCCGGATCATGCTGCGAAAATAGCGCGTGCGCCGCGGGGTAGCGTTCAGCCCTTTCGCTGTAGATCAATCCCTCAAAAATGCCGAAGGTGCGCTCGCGCAGTGCCGGGTCGCGGCGAATCCCGTGCCCGCTGACACGTGCGATCGCGGCAGCCGTCTCATACGCACGTGACAGGTCGCTGCTGTACAGCGCATCGAACGGATGGTGCGCGAGCCGTGCGCCCACTGCGCCAGCCTGCGCCCGCCCCACCACCGACAACGGCGTATCGGTCTGGCCCTGCATACGCCGCTCGCGATTCCAGGCGGTTTCGCCGTGGCGTATCAAAACCAATTCGCTCTTGATTACTCCCTAAGTTGTTAAGCCAGTGTGCAGTCGATCAGGCTATCCAGCGCTCGGCTGAACTGCGCATCTCTGGTGCGATTGCGTGGGCTTCACGCGCTGCGGTCTTGCGAGTGTGCCTATGCCACCCGGAGCAGCAATTTTTTACCGCACGCCTTGACATACTTGCGCACGGTCGCAATGGACGGCGAATGCTTGCCTGTGGCGAGTGAGCGCTCCAGGCGCGCAATAGCCGGAGCCTGCGTTCCCATACGGCCGGCGATCTGGGCCTGACTCAGTCCGGCCGCCTGCCGCGCCTTGAGCAAGGCATCCAGCAATACGGCTTCCTCGCGTTCAATGCGATCGACTTCGGCTTTGACGCCGGGGCGTGCAATCAGCTTCTTAATGAGTTGATCGTGGGTTTTCATATTTGATTTCCTTTAACCGGGTTTGGGCAACTTCCAGTTCCCGCCTGGATGTTCGATCCGTTTTCTTGATAAAACTGTGCAGCATCACAATGCGTTTGCCAATCAGGGTGCAGAAAATACTCTGGCAATACCTTCCGCACCTTTGAGACGTAGTTCGAACAGCCCTTCCCCCAAAGCTTTGGTGTGCGGCTCTCCCAGGTTTGGACCCAGCGCCACCATGCGGCGCGTTAACACGATGTAGCGGGCAGCAAGGGTGTCGGGCAGATCCATGATCTGCTCTTGCACGGCCTCGCTGTAGTAGGTGATCGCGTAATCCACGGGAAGATATTAACAAATATGTTATTGCTGCTCAAGAGTCGTGCCGGCGCCGCAGATCCCGCACGCCTGTTCGCCGCGTGGGCACGCTGCGCTTGGCCCACCCAACAGCGAAACAATGACAGCCCCTATGACAAGTCAAAAGCTTCCCTCACCCGGCGCTACGCGTCAGGGGTGAGGGAAGCTTTTGACTTGTCATTCACGCTGAATAGATGCGTTGGCTACGTCTCTGGGTTGCCATGCCGGTGCTCATCCGCGCCCCCCCAATTGCCCCGTCGTCTTATCTGTCTGAGCCGACGCCCCATTCGCTGGAAGCAACCCCTGCTTCACATCGCGATGAAACGATGAAAGCTGGGCGATGTTAGGGTGCGGGTTGCGCGTGCAGTCGAATGCCCAGCGCTGAGGTGACTTTGAGAATGGTCGCAAAACTTGGGTTGCCTTCTCCAGACAAGGCTTTGTAAAGGCTTTCCCGGCCCAAGCCCGTGTCGCGAGAGAGTTGAGACATGCCTTTGGCGCGAGCGATGTTGCCCAACGCTTTGGCGAGGAAGGCGGCATCGTCACCGGCCTCTTGTAGGCATGCTTCCAGGTAAAGCGCCATGTCCTCCTCTGTTTTGAGGTGTTGCGCGCTGTCCCATTTACGAAGTTTTAAGGATTTCATCTGTCACTCCTTGAGTTGTTGCGCAAGACCGAGGGCTGACTTGATGTCCTTGGCCTGCGTGGTTTTGTCGCCGCCCGCCAGCAAGATCACGATCTCCAGGCCACGCTGGGCGAAATAAACACGATAGCCCGGTCCGTAGTGGATACGCATTTCTGAGACACCTTTACCCACAGGTTTGCAGTCGCCGAAGTTGCCTTCCTCAACACGGTCGATGCGTGCCTGAATGCGCCGTGCAGCTTGCTTGTCATGCAAAACCTCGAACCACGCATCAAACACATCGGTCGTGTAAATCGTTTTCATCTTTGATAAATGTATCAAATGGGATACATACCGTCAAGCACCACCCTCAGCTAGCGTAAGGTGGGCAAAGCGCAGCGAGCCCACGCGCTTCCTTCGGGCGAGATTGACAGTGAAGAAGAAGGTAGCGCCGGTGGCAAGACTGCGCCGGTAACGTGACATGCGGCGATGTTAACCCGCGCCTGTTCGCCGCGTGGGCACGCTGCGCTTTGCCCACCATACGGCGCAGCCTTAACATCGATAGACAGGACGAACAGGATTAACAGGATAGGCCTGAATGGAGGTCTTATCCTGTGCATCCTGTAAATCCTGTCGAAATGTTCTTGGGGTTGGCTATCCAGCTAGCGTAGGGTGGGCAAAGCGCAGCGTGCCCACGCGCTTGCGCCTCTTGATCATCGGGTCAGTGTTCGGTGCGTTTGAGCTCGCGGTAGAAATTCTCGTGCGGACCGACCATCAACAGCTTCAGCGTGTTCTCATCCAGGACGCGGTAGGCGAGCAGGCACAGCAGGTTACCCATGCGGAACTTGTAAACCTGCACGCCAACCAGATCGCCGACTTTTGTTTCACCGGCTTCGGGCTGGCTGGCGATGGTTCGTACAGCCTCGTCAAGCGCGGTCTTTTGCTGCCGGTGCAGTTTTTTGACGGCGCGTCCGAAGGTCGGGGTGACAACAATGCGCATCAGCCGAACTGGTACTCGCCAACGGGTTCTTCTTGGTCTGCGATCAGAATGTCCCGGATGACGCTGAAGGGTAAATCGGGGTTTTCTGCGGCGATCTTTCCGATTTGAGACCAGTATTCGATTTGCTTGGGCACCGAGCGGTGCTCGATGGCGCCATAGCGCTTGGCGGTCTCGACCAAGGCTTCAGGCAGTTTGACATTGATGGCCATAGGCACCTCCTTTGAATGGGTCTATCATAGCCCATAAAGGACCAAAATGGTGCCTGCGTCGTCAGTTCCTCCAGTTTTCCTCCGCGCTCCCCCCACAATTGCCCCCTCACCTTATCTGTCTGAGCCGACGCCCAATGCGCTGGAAACAGCCCCTACTTCGCCTGGCGATGAAACGAGGAATGCGACGATCCGCGAGATTGACCGTGAAGAAGAAGGTAACGTGACCTGCAGCGATGTTAACCTGCGCCTGTTCGCCGCGTGGGCACGCTGCGCTTTGCCCACCCTACGATGTGGCCGACAGGGTACACACGATGGCGTCCGACATGGGCCAAATGGTTAGACCACTCGTTTTACCCACCCCTACCCCGCTGAATCTCGTGCGCCTTTAAGCGCTCGGGGACGCAGCGATCCCTAAAAGTTTAGCCGGGTTGTCGCACAATATCATTTCGCGTTCGCGCTGCGTCAGGCCGGGAATGGATTCGACAAAATCGACCGGCTGCTGGACCGACATGGCCTGCGGAAAGTCGGTACCGGTGACGATGCGGTCGACGCCCACCAGATCGATGAGGTTGCGCATGATCCGCGGATGATGCGTGATCAGGTCGTAATAGAAGCGCCGCAGGTATTCTTCCGCGGGTTTTTTCATGTGCTTGAGCGTGGAGCTGACCTTGAACCCCAGCTCCATGCGCCCGATAAGCCAAGGGAAGGTACCGCCTGCGTGCGGCAGGAAGACGTCGAGCTTGGGAAACGCGTCGAGCACCCCACCACACATCAGGCTGGTGGCTGCGTAACCGGCTTCCTGCGGATTGCCCAGCGTGTTGATCATGAAATAATCCTTCATGCGCTCCGCGCCGGAGGGATACAGGTTGGTCAAAAACAGCGGCAAGCCGAGCGCTTCGGCCCTTTCGTAAATGGGCCAGAATTCCTTTTCGTGCAGGTTCTTGCCGAGGATGTGTTCGGCGATGAACACCGCGCGCATGCAGGGAAATTTGGCCATGCGCTCGAGCTCCTGCGCGGCAAGCTTCACATCCTGCATCGGCAGTATGATGCAGCCGTAAAATCGCTCCGGATACTGGTGATGGGCCTCGACGCAGGCATCGTTGTGCGCCGCGGCCAGCTCTAGTCCGAAGCCCGCCGGCGCCCAGTAGAGCAGCGGGTTGGTCATCGACAACGCGTAGGTATCGCACTTGCGCTTTTCCATGTCGAGAATGATGTCATCGAGACGGGTCATGCTCCTGCGCATCACCGAGCGCTGCGTGCAGTCGGGTACCGACACCACCACGGGATTGCCGTTCGCGTCCTCGCCCATGACCGCGCCGTTGGCCGGCCCGTGCTTGATCATCAGGTCAACAAACGCCTGCGGATACCAGTGCATATGGGCATCGATGACGCGGCGATAGCGGCGCGCGCCGACAGCGTTTGCAGCGTTCTCAGCAAGGGTCGGATAGTTTAGTTCGGACACAGCGAGCTCCTGTCGTGGACGAAGTGCATGGTCATGCGATGATTTGCCGCGTTGCCTGCTACAGCAGCGCATCGATAGGTTGCGGCGACTGCCTCAATAAATACTATAATAATTACTTATAAAACAATATGTTACACATATTTTCCGCAATTGAAACAGCGCCCTGTTTAACCTACAAGCCAAGCGCTCTGCGCCAGCTAAAGCATAGCCGAAATCCGCTCCCATCACGCGCTGCCTTAGACTTACTTGCGTGCTGATTTCGGCCAGCGAATGCCGCCGTGCCCTGCTCGATGCTATAACAGCGCATGCAGCTACACTGGCTGCAATTGCCGTTTTGGAGTAGCCATGTATTTTGATCTGCAGCTGTGGCGTATGACCGAAGGCCTGCGCGGACGCATCGTTCTCGCCGTGGTGCTGGGATTATTCGCGCTGGCCGCGGGCATTGCGCGTTTCGCCTTTCTGGGGTGGCTGCTGGCCTTGGTGTTTCAGGGTGCGCCCTTCAGCCAACTGGCGCTGCCGCTCGCTGGTATCGCGTTGGCGATCGTGCTGCGCGCGCTGCTTGAGCAAACGCGAATCAGGGTGGCGCATCGCACCGCCGCGCGGGTTCAGGAAACACTGCGCGGGCACCTCTACGACAAGATCGTCACACTGGGCCCCGGCTGGTTCGCGGGCGAACGCACCGGCGGCGTGATGCTGTCGATGGTGGATGGCGTCGAACAATTACAGACTTTTTTCGGCCAGTATCTACCGCAAGTGATGATCTCGGTGTGTGCGCCGTTCGCCATCTTCGCCTTCATGTTGTGGTGGGATCTGCCGGTGGCGAGCGTGATGCTCGCTGCGGCCCTGTTTACGCTCATCCTGCCCGCCTTTGTGCACCGCCAGAACCAGCGCGCGGCGATCGCGCGGCAAAAGGCGTTCAAGGCCTACGGCGAAGAATTCCTCGATGCGATGCAGGGCTTGCCGACCTTGAAGGCTTTCGGGCAGGGCAAGGCGTATGGCCGCATGCTGGCAAAAAAAGCGCGCGCACTTTCCGACGAGACGATGTGGGTGCTTGCCGCCAGCATCCTCACGCGTGGCTTCACCGATCTGGGTATGGCGCTGGGCGCGGCCCTCGCGCTGGCGCTGGGCGCGTATCGCGTGACGCACGGCTTGATGGGTATGGAGGCGCTGCTGGTGATACTCATGGCCGGCACCGAAATTTTCCGCCCACTGCGTGATCTGCGCACCGTGCTGCACCAGGGCATGACCGGCCAATCCGCAGCGACGGGAATACGCGCGCTGCTCAGCGAGCAGGGCAATGCGCCCGCGGGTGGTGCTGCCACCCTAGCGGAACCGAGCCGGCAGCCGTCGATTTCGTTCGAGCAAATACGTTTTGCCTACCCCGGTGTGCGCAATGCTGCACTGGAAGACCTGAGCTTTACCGTGGCACCGGGCGAGCGTGTGGGCATCGTTGGGCCGAGTGGTGCAGGCAAGTCGTCGATCGTGCGCCTGCTGTTGCGCGCCTACGATCCGCAGTCGGGAAGCGTGCGTATCGGCGCGCAGGATCTGCGTGGCCTCGACCCGGAACAGGTGCGCCAGCAAATTGCCGTAGTGGCGCAGGATACCTATCTGTTCTACGGCAGCATCGATGACAATCTACGGCTGGGCCGGCCCGATGCCAGCCCGCAAGAGGTCGAAGCGGCTGCGCGTGCCGCCAACGCGCACGACTTTATTCGGGCACTGCCCGATGGCTATCACACGCTGATCGGCGAACGCGGCACGCGCCTGTCGGGCGGCCAGCGCCAGCGTTTGGCAATAGCGCGAGCGGTGCTGCGTGACGCGCCCATACTGATACTGGATGAAGCGCTGTCCTCCGTCGATGCCGAGAATGAAGCGCTGATTCAGGAGGCGCTCGACCGTCTGATGCGCGGCCGCACCACGCTGATCCTCGCGCATCGTTTATCCAGTGTGATCGATGCCGACCGCATACTGGTACTCGAAGGCGGATGCGTCGTACAAAGCGGCCGTCACCATGATTTGATCCACCGCGACGGACCGTATCGCCGCCTCATGGGTACGCAGGCGACGCATGAAAAGCCCAGTGCCTTGAATAGCGCGGACCCCGAAATCGCGTTGGATACGATAGCGCATTGCGCTGCGCCCGCGACGCGTGCTGAAAGTCACGATGAAGCCCGTATCGCAGTGCGCGATATTGACAGCGACGCAGCAGCGGTGAGTGGGCGCGATACCTTTTTCATGCTGATGCGCGTGATCCGCCCCTGGTGGCGGCAGCTGGGCATAACCGTGGTCTGCGGCATCGGGCGCGTCGCTGCTTTCATCGGCGTTGGCATTCTGGGCGCACTGATTATTGCGGCAGTCAAAGACGCTACCTCCACGCAAGCGCTGGTGATCGCGCTGCTGGTCGTCGCCCCCCTCGCCGGGTTGCTACACTGGCTCGAATCGTGGCTCGCCCACGACATGGCGTATCGCCTGCTGGCAGAGATGCGCATCGATCTTTTCGTCAAGCTCGAAGCGCTGGCGCCGGCCTACCTGCTGGAACGCCGCTCCGGCGACCTGGTGGCGCTGGCGACCCAGGATGTTGAGACCGTGGAGTATTTCTTCGCGCACACCGTGGCACCGGCCTTTGTGGCGCTGCTGGTGCCCGCTGCGGTGCTGGCGATGCTGGGCATCACGGCATGGCCTCTCGCCGTAGCCCTGCTGCCTTTTCTTGCTTACGCTGCGCTCACGCCCGTGCTCGGCCGGCGGCGCATCGATGCGCTGGGATCGCAGGCGCGCGCGGCGCTGGGAGAGCTCGGCGCGCATGTCACCGAGACCATCCAGGGGCTACCGGATCTGATCGCGTTTCAGGCCACGGCGCGGCGGCGCGCGGCGTTCATGACGCTGGTGCGTCGTTACCAGGACACACGGTTAGCGCTGCTCGATGATCTGGCGCGGCAAAGCGAAAAACTGGAGCTGGCGACGGGCTTGGGTGGATTAGCGATTGCGATTGTGGGTGCCCATGCCGTGGCGAGCGGCTGGATCGCGCCGACGCTGCTACCGTTGTTGATCCTCATTGCCATGGCCGCGTTTCTGCCCATATCAGAGATCGCACAGGTCGGTCGCCAGCTCGCGGACACCATCGCTTCGACCCGGCGGCTGCACGTGGTGCACGCTGAGCCGGTACGTATCGCCGATGGTCCGCTCGCACCACCGCTGCCTGAGGGCGGCTCTTCGCTGCAGTTTGAGCAGGTCCGCTTCACCTACCCGCGGCGAGCAAGGCCGGCGCTGGCAGGGATGTCGTTCGAGGTCGCCGCCGGATCGACTGTCGCCTTGGTGGGACCCTCCGGCGCCGGCAAGACCACCGTTGCAAATCTCCTGCTACGTTTCTGGGATCCCGATAGCGGAACGGTGCGCTTTAAAGGCAGGGACCTGCGGCAGTTATCGCTCGACGGCCTACGGCAGCACATCGCGCTGGTGGCACAGGACACCTACCTCTTCAACGATACCCTCGAAGCCAATATCCGTCTGGCCCGCCCCGCTGCATCAGCAGCCGCGCTCGAGCGCGCACTGCAGCAGGCAGCATTGTCCGACTTCGTCGCGACCCTGCCGCAGGGACTACAAACCCGCGTCGGGGAACGCGGGGTGCAGCTCTCCGGCGGCCAGCGCCAGCGCATCGCCATCGCACGCGCTTTCTTGAAAGACGCACCGATACTGGTGCTGGACGAAGCCACCTCGCATCTGGACACGGTGAGCGAAAACCATGTGCGCAGCGCGCTCAACGCCCTGATGGTCGATCGCACCACCATCGTCATTGCGCATCGCCTGTCGACCATCCGCGCAGCCCACCTGATTCTGGTCGTGGACGGCGGCCGCGTCGTCGAAAGCGGCAGCCACACGGAACTGCTGGCGCGGCGCGGGTTTTACGCGCGGCTGGTTGAACGGCAGATGAGCAGCGTGCAGCAGCGCGAGGCGAGCGTGCCGGTGTAGAGGTCGTGCGCGCTGGTGTCTACACCTTAGTCGGCCGGGCGCTCGTACCACACGCGCCCGTCCTTCACAGTCAACTGCGCCAGCAGGCGGCGCTTGGCGGTGATGGTGTCGCCGTCGCTGTCGCGCAATTCGTAACTGCCGTCGCGCAGCTCGAACACCGACACATCCGCGTTGGCCCCCGGCTGTAAGGTGCCCACGGTACCCGCATAGCCCATGAGGCGTGCCGGTGTCGCGGTAACCCGGCGCACGATCTCCTCTAGCGGCATACCGAAATGCAGCAGCTTGCTCATGGTGGTGGGTAAGTCCCACACCGGGCCGCGGGTTGCGCTGGTCATGGTGAGGTCGGTCGAAATCGTATCCGGCAGGAAACCCTGATCCAGTGCTTTCTCGATCATGCGAAAGTTAAAATGGCTGCGGCCATGCGCGCAATCGAAAATAATGCCGGCGCGCTGCGCTTCCACCACTTCCTTCAGCACAAATTGCTTCTCCTGCCCCATGATGCCGTGATTGCGGCCGTGATAGCAGTGGGTCACGATGTCGCCCGGCTTCATGTGCGCAATCAAATCAGGCAGCGGCACCGGAGAATCGGTGATGTGCATCATCATCGGCACGCCACCGGCCATATCCGCCGTCTTGCGGGCGAGCTTGACCGGTTCGGCCGAGTAATCCCACACCAGACCGGGGCCAAAGCGCAGTTTCACCCCGATCGCCAGATCGGGATTTTCGGTGATGGTGCGTGCGCACCCTTCCGGATCGGCGTAGGGGAAATGCGACAACTCGCCACCGCGTGAGGTACCGGTGATGCCGATGGCAGACAAATTGACGAAGGCCCTGACGCGCGTGCGCACATGATGATCGAGGACATTGCGCAAGCCCGCAAAGTTCGCGGAGCCGGTGCTGCCGGCGTCGCAGAGTGTGGTCACGCCACTGCTGCGGCAGAACAGATCCGTGTGTATGCCCATGTCGTGGCCATTGATGAGCACATGGGCGTGCATGTCGACCAGCCCTGGCATCACCAGCCGGCCCTTGGCGCTGATGGTACGCAGCGCCTGATGCGCCGGCAGCGATGGTGCAACCGCGGCGATCTTGCCGCCGGCGATGGCGACATCCATCACACCGCGCAGGCCAGCTCCCGCATCCATCACTTCACCGCCGGTCAACAAAAGATCATAAAGCATAGGCCCCTCTCCTTGCGTCTCGTCGCTTGTGTATGCGCATATGTTAACGCCCCTTGCGCATCGGGTGCTGTTGTGGACACGCCGATGGCTAAAAAACTAGCGTTAAATATCCTGTGTTCGAAGCCGGAGAGTATATTATTGCGAGCAGCCACGCGTAGCTCACGCTAATCCTCCAATTGAAAGGCGCAGCATGACCCGTCATTTCGGCGTTCTTATTCCATCCACCAACACCACCGTCGAGACCGAACTGGTGCGCTTGCCTTCAACTTATCAGGCGCACTACGCGCGACTGCTGACGAGCACGCCAGGACAACCGTTCTCGCCCAGCCGTGACGACGATATCGACTACCAATCGAAGTTGCTGGGCACCGCCAGGGTGGAGATGGTGATATTGATGCAGACCTCGGCGAGCCTGTTTGCCGAGGACTACGACGAGAGCGTGACGCGGCGCATGAGCGCTGCCGCCAACGGCGTGCCGGCGCTCACCTCAGCGCAAGCGGTGGGCCGCTCGCTACGCGCGCTCGGCGCACGCCGCATCGGACTGGTCTCGCCTTATTCGGCGCAGGTCAACCAGCGCGCGCGGCATTATTTTGCCAACAAACACGGGCTCGACATAATGGCCGTCGAAGGATTCGCGGCCACCGATTCTTATGTGATCGGCAATCTCGGACCTGAAAACGCGCGCGATGCCTTTGCCCGCATCGACCACCCGGAGATCGACGCTTTTATGGTGCCTGGTGCTAATTTCCCGACGATGGCGTCGATCGCTGCGTGGGAGCGCGAGTTCAACAAACCCGTGGTGACCTCCACGCAGGCGTCGCTGTGGGCGATGGCACGCCAACTCGGTGGTGAACGCCTATCCGGTTGCGGCCGCCTGCTCGAGTAGATGCCGCCGGATTGATTTTTATCGTTCAGCGGTGCGCCTTATTCGTCGGCGTACCGACCCAGCCGGTTTGCGACACGTCAAAGGTCACATTGTCTGGACCGCTGTAACGAACCTCGACATTACCGTGCCCGGCCGGCGCGCCGCCAGCGCCCACGCCAAGCGCCGCATTGATGTCATCCCGCGGTTTGGCGACGGACGCAGACAGCTTTTCGGCGGTCTCTGCCAGGCTCTCAACCTGAAATCCAATGTGATGAATACCGCTCCAACCGGTGCCGCGCTCGGCACCGGCGATCACGTCGTTCTTAAAGCGCAGAATCGCAAGATTGATATGGCCGTCGGTAAGGAAGTAGCCCGCTGTGCGCGCACTATCCAGCCGGCTCACTTCCTTGAGACCGAAGTTCTCGATGTAGAAACGCGCGGTTGCCTCTTCGTCCTGGGTCTGAATCGCAATATGCCTGATCTGTGCCATGATGGGGTTTCCTTGGGGTCAAGTTTTTTTCGGAGCGGACGGACTAAACGCTAACTAAACCAGCGGCATTTCAAACACCTTTTTCACTCAGCTACAATCTATCCCGCGACTGGCAAACAGTCAATCGGGTGTGCAATCCTGACGCAGTGACGAGCCCTACTCTGCGTACTCGCACTACAATCACCCATCGGGGCTGCCCAGGGCAGCGGTCAATCTAGTCGAACACATGGAGGTACTTCAATGCTTGCTGGCGTCTATTACTTTCCAACCGACTACGGGATCGATATCTCGGAGCTCGCCCGCGCCCTTGAAGACCGCGGCTACGACGCGCTTTTCGTGTGCGAACACACGCATATACCTACCAGTCGCCGCACGCCGTTTCCCGCTGGCGGCGAACTTCCGAAAAGATATAAACACACTTACGATCCGTTCATCGCGCTGTCATTTGCCGCGGCCGCGACGCGTCAGCTGAAGCTCGGCACAGGCATAGCCCTCCTACCGCAACGCGAACCGATTGTGACGGCCAAGTCGGTTGCCAGTCTCGATCAATTGTCCCAGGGGCGGTTCATCTTCGCCATCGGTGGCGGCTGGAACGTTGACGAGATGGAAAATCACGGTACCCGCTATGAAACACGCTTCAAACTACTGCGCGAGCGCGTGCTCGCGATGAAGGCGCTATGGACACAAGAAGAAGCGCAGTTTCACGGCGAGTTCGTCAACTTCGATCCAGTTTGGATGTACCCCAAGCCGTATCAACGGCCACATCCGCCGGTGCTGATCGGTGGCGAATCCGATCACACCATCAAGCGCGTGGTTGAGTTCGGCGATGGTTGGTTCCCACGACCGCGCCAGGGCTGGGAACCCAAAAACGCCGTAGCCCGCCTACATGAAGCCGCGCGTGTCGCAGGGCGTGACCCGGCGTCATTACCGATCACGGTATTTGCCGCACCGGCGGATCGAGAGAAGCTCGCGCCCTATCAAGAGGCGGGCATCCAGCGCGTGCTGTTCGAAGTGCCGGATGTAGGCCGCGACGAGATTCTGCGCATACTCGACCGCAACGCGCCACTGGTTGCGGAGCTTGCGGCAGCGCATTGAGTCGGCTGCAGGTCCGCATCAGCCCGTTGGGTGCGTCGTGCGCCGGTTCAGAATGCAGGGGATGGAAAGTGGGCGTAGGTACGACTCGGCACTACACCGCCAGCCGATACACCCGCGCCGCGGTATCGCGATACAGCGCCAGCTTCTCGCCCGCTGTGCAGTTCGCGGTAATGCGCTTCAGGGCATTCCACAGCACGCAGTAACCCGTTGACTCCTTATCCACCGGGAAATTGCTTTCCATCATGCAGCGCTGCGGTCCAAACAGTTCAATGCAGGTCTCGATGTACGGGCGCCATGCGGCGGCGAGTTCCTCGGAAGTCGGTGGTATATCGCGCAGATGAAAATCCCAGCCGCAGTAAGTCATGCCGAGGCCGCCGAGCTTGACGCTCAGGTTGGGGAACTGCACCAGATTCTGCATATGCTTTTTCCACACCTTGAACACCTCGGCGCGATTTTCGTGCGGCGCGATACCGAGTACGCCACCGGTATGATTGAGAATCACGTTGGTTTCCGGGAAGGCCTTGAGCAGATCCGCGGCATCATCCAGCTGCGGATGAAACTGCCACGATTCAAAAGACAATCCCAGCGGTTTGAGATGCGCAAAGCCCTTGCGAAAATTCGCATCGAGCACCTGATGCCGCGGGGGCTGGCGGCGGCCGAATTTCGCGGCATTACCGCTATCCCAGGTCACGCCATGACGGATGCCGCGAAAGCGCCCATTGCCTGCCGCGATCTGGGCTTCCAGCACGGCTCGCGCGCCGTCGCCTAGCGTCAAATCGACGTGGCCGATAATGCCCGCGCACAGTTGGGCTGTGCCGTAATCGCCGCTCGCGCTCATCGCCGCCGCGCCATTGACAAACTCTACTTCGCCCACCGGCTTCATCGCTGCCGGGCCGTCAGCGCGATGCATAGAACCACACTCAATGAATACTGTGGCGATAACGTTGTGGCCGGAGTACACATCCTTCGCCAATTCGTTGATCAGATAGCGCCCGCTGTCTTTTTCCCACAAATGGTGATGCGGATCGATGATCGGCAGATCGGGTTCCAGCGCGGTTTCCTGGCGCTTTTCCGTCCACGCCGTACGCACCTCGTCGCTGCGGAATGTGCTGCCTCGGAATGCCTTCGACACGTCGAACTGGGCCATGTGATTTCTCCTGTCATTTGTGAAGTGCAGCCATTGTGTCAGAATCTACGCCATTCTGTGAGGATCACCATGAAGATAGCCGGTGTCATAAACGCATTACGCATAGCGGACGCACTGGTGTTGTCTGCTCGCGGCGGTCGCGCACCCTGCAACAGGCCTGACCTGGGCGCACGGGGTCAGACATCATGTCGTTAAAGGATAGCGTTGCCGTTGGCATGTCGCTGCCGCATCGATCACTCATGCCGATCGACATGGCGACGGTGCGTAGGGTCGCAGAGCGCGCCGAAGCGCTGGGGTTCAGCGACCTGTGGGTAACCGAGAACACGCTGGATCATGTGTTCAGCTTCGACCCGGGGCTGATCCTGACCTACGCTGCAGCGGTCACCACGCGCATACGCCTCGGCGTCGCGGTGGTCGTGCTGCCGGTGCACAACCCCAGCCATGTCGCCCACCAGTTCGCCACGCTCGACTACGTGAGCAACGGCCGGGCGATCCTTGGCCTCGGTCTCGGCCGCGAGCATCACTACGCGGAGTTCCAGATACCCAAGGCGCATCGGCTGCGACGTTTTCGCGAGGGCGTGGAAATTATCAAAGCGCTGTGGACGCAGCCCCAGGTCGATTACCCGGGCAGCATCCACAGTCTCGAGGGCGCAGGCATGGTGATCAAGCCGCTGCAAAAACCGCATCCGCCGCTGTGGCTCGGCGGCAACCATCCCGACGCGGTGCGCCGCGCCGCCACGCTCGGCGATGGATGGATGGCCGCGGGCGGGTCAACCACGGCTGAATTCGGCAAGTCGGTGCAGATTCTGCGCACCGAACTCGAGAAACGCGGCCGCAATCCCGCGACCTACCCGATCTCCAAGCGGGTATTCTTATCGGTGGCTGAGCGCCCGGATGTCGCCAAGGCCGAACTCGACCGTTGGTTCTCGATCGTCTATCGCAGGCCCGGCGGCGCCGATGCAGGGGACATCTACGGCACGCCCGCGCAGGTGCGGGAACAACTGGAAGCGCTGGTCGAGGCCGGCGCCAACCATCTGCTGGTCAATCCCGTGGGCCGCTATGTTGAGCAGGTCGAGGCTCTGGCCGAGGTGGTAGGTCTGGCGTAGGGCTGTGATTCACCTTCGCGACCTGCTGCAACCGATTGCAGCATGAATAGCCATCCGCCAACGACACGCTCAGCGCTTGTCGGCATCCAGCGCATCCCGCAACAGTTCAAGCGCGGCGGCGGCGAACAGTTCCATGTTTTCGACACGGTCTGCGCTGCCCGTATTGAGTGATTTCGCGCGTTGACCCGGCCCCGCCACGCCGAGGCAAGTGTGCCCGGCGGGGTCGCCGTAGCTGTTCCCGCTGGGGCCGGCCGCACCGGTCTCCCCTATGCCCCACGTGGTTCCCAGTTGCGCGCGAATGCGCTGCGCCAGGGTGATGGCGTGTTTTTCGGTCGCGGCCCGCGCCTGCTTGTAGTCGTCGAGCGTGATGCTGACGAAGCGCTCCTTCGCTGCACGTGTGTAGGCGACCGCTCCGCCAACATAAAAGGCCGATGCGCCAGGTACCGCAAGCAGCGCGGCCGATATGAGCCCACCCGCGGACGACTCCGCAACGGCGACAGTTTCCTTGCGCGCACACAGGCGTTGCGCCACTTGGTTGGCGAGGGGTAACAGAGTTTGCATGGAATCTCCTTTAGCTTGACGCTGATCTTGGCCCCTTCGAGGGCCTGTGTCCACCTCCGGATTGAATACCGCGCCTCGGTCCGGATGGGCACCACCCCATAGCGGCCCGCTGCAGATGCTGACAGGCGCGGAGCGAATTTCAGGCTAGACTCACGCTACAAACTGACTGATCACCGAAGCAATACCTATGGCACCCACCATCTCCGCCCAATTCGATTCCGGCGCCATCGAGGTCATTTCTACCGCCACCGTCGGCGCCACCGCTGATCTCAAGCTGGCCATCCGCAAAGATTCACACGCCGACTTCCGGCAGTGGTTCCACTTTCGGCTGTCTGACGCGCGCGGACTGCAGTGCAAAATACACTTCGAGAACGCCGGCGCCTGCAGCTATCCCCAAGGTTGGAAGGATTACCGCGCAGTGGCATCCTATGATCGTTCGCACTGGTTCCGCGTACCGACCACCTACCACGGTGGCGTGATGACGGTCGAACATACGCCGGAGCGAGACACGATCTGGTATGCCTACTTCGAACCGTACTCGCTCGAACGCCACCAGCAGCTGATCGGTCGCGTGAGCGCCTCTGCGCTCGCGCGCGTCGCACGCCTCGGCGCTACCGTAGAGGGACGGGACATCGATTTGGTCAGCGTCGGAAATGCCAACGGCGGGAAGAAAACAATATGGGTGATCGCCCGCCAGCATCCCGGTGAAGCCATGGCTGAGTGGTTCGCCGAAGGCATGATCGAGCGCCTGCTGGATCGTTCAGATCCGGTTTCGCGCCGCCTGCTCGAAGTCGCAGTGGTGCACATCGTGCCCAACATGAATCCGGATGGCAGCGTGCGCGGCAATCTGCGCAGCAACGCCGCCGGTGCGAATCTCAATCGGGAATGGGTAAGTCCCAGCATGGAATCGAGCCCGGAAGTTTTCGGGGTGCGCGCGCATATGCTAAAAACCGGGGTCGATGCTTTCATCGACGTGCACGGCGACGAGGGTCTGCCTTATGTGTTCGTCGCCGGCAGCGAGATGCTGCCGGGTTTCACCTCGGAACAGGCCGCAGTGCAAAGTGAGTTCATCAGCAATTTCAAGCGCGCCAGCCCGGATTTCCAGGACGTGCATGGCTACTCCGCCGGCAAATACAAAGAAGACGCGCTCAAACTTGCATCGAAGTGGGTAGGTCACACATTTGGCTGCCTGTCCCTCACCTTGGAGATGCCGTTTAAAGACAATGCCAATTTGCCGGACCCCGATGTGGGTTGGAACGGTGAGCGCAGCCGTAAGCTGGGCGCCGCGATGCTGGGACCCTTGCTGGTGTCCGTAAACGGTGGATAACGTACAGATGCCCGGCGCAGCGCTGCTCATGAGGTTAAAATCCAGCCAGGCCGTTTGGACTGACGTGTATGCTTTGCAATACTCAACAACGATCGGATTTCTGAGCCTATGGCACAAGTAGAAAATCATCCTGTCATAGCGGCCCTTGCGGGTGCGGCCATCGTCGATGCCATCAAGCACAGCGGCGTCGAGTTTGTAGTCTCGGTGCCCGACCGCGTCACCAGCGAAAGCGTGTTGCGCCGGGTGGCATCGGACGCCGCACTGAAGCTGGTGCGCGTCTGCAAGGAAGACGAAGGCGTGTCGATTTGCGCCGCGTTGTCATTCTGCGACAAGCGCGCGCTGCTGCTGATGCAGAACACCGGCTTGCTCGATTCGGTCAACGCGCTGCGCGGAATCGCCGTCGAGTACCGGCTGCCGGTGGTGATGATGGTCGGTTTACTCTCCCACGAATCCGCTGCGCCGCCGGCGCAGTCGCGCAGCTACGGCGTGCGCATTGTCACGCCGATCCTCGATGCGATGGGGATCGCTTATGAATTCCTGCACAGTGCCGGCGACGAGCAGCGCATTGCACCCGCGATCGAACGCGCCTATGTGAATTCCACCCCGCTGGTGCTGTTGGTCGGGAGGAGCCCGCTATGATGAAGCGTGACCAGTGTCTGAAGCTGATCGCGAAATTCCATCGCGACGAACTCGTAGTGCCGGTGTATCAGGCGACGTTCGAGTGGCTGGCGATCAAGCCGGAAGCGCCCACTTTCACCGCAGTAGGGGCGATGGGCCAGGCATCGTCGCTGGCGCTGGGATTCGCGCTGGGCGCCCCGCAGCGCCGGGTGATCGTGCTCGATGGCGACGGCAGTCTGCTGATGAACCTCGGCAGTCTGGTGACCATCGCTAACGCCGCACCGAACAATCTGCTGCACTTTGTGTGCGAGAACGGCACCTACGAAGCCAACGGCGGACATCCGATTCCCGCCCAGAACAGGGTAAGCTTTGCCGGACTCGCGCGAGCAGCCGGCTACCGCGAAGCGTATGAGTTCTCAGAGCTGGATGCGCTGGAGGCCGCGCTGCCCGGCATACTGCGCGCGAGCGGCCCGCTGTTGATCGATCTCAAAATAGAGCCGGGCGAGACTTACCCGCAGGATTGGGCCTATATGCACGGTGCTGCCGCGCGCGAAAAATTCCGGGCGGCGCTGCGCCGATAGCGCCACCCCTGAGCGGCACCGGCGTTCTAATTCCGGGAACAGATCAAAGCTAAGTCGCCGCTATGAATTCCAAGCGCCTGCAGCGGTAGCGTAGCGAGATTGTCTTGGAGTCAGATACATCAGCCTGGCAGCTTTTGTGCCCGATCTCCAAGACATTTTTTGGTGGGCTTTTTCTTTGCCGCTTTGATGTTAGCGGACTTTTCTTGCCACCTCTTCAACGGGCATTACTGCCCAAGAACTACTTCTTTGGTGCGGGTTTCTTAGCTGCTTTTTTCTTTGCTGCCATGACAATCTCCTTTAGAGATCAAGTTATACAACTAACCCAACCCGCCCCCACTGGCGCGGGCTATCCCATGGCAGCGATGATCTGCTGCCGATAGAATACCGCAGGCTTCCCGCCTGTACAGGCGAAAGCCGATGCTGCAATACTTGTGTTTTCGTGCTTTGGAGTGAGATCGAACCCGCCGCCGCGGAGCGCCGCTACGGGAATTTTTCGGCCAGTTGCTATGGCTATTTTGCTATTCCGAGAATTGAGCAATCGTTTTTCTCGATGCATTCGATCACGATGCGATTAAACATCCGAAGCCACGAAAACGCAAGAACATTGTGAAGGAGTGTGCGGGATGATACCGTGCTCCTGCGAATAGACCTGCCGACAAACAAAGTCTCCTCGCCACTGTACCGCCGGTAGAATTCCTGCTGAGCGGCATTCATCCTGCCGGATTGAGGTCACTTTGATATTGGGAGCCTTGCGGTGAATTGCGGAAATCTCTTCGACGGCATTAAAGTTCTGGCCGTAGCACGCCAGATCGCCGCGCCGTTTGCAACCTACCAGCTTGCCCTGCATGGGGCTGAAGTGCTCACCATAGACAATCCCAAGGAAGTTGACAGCATGCGCTTGGTCGCAGGCGCTGGAAACGGGCTCGCCAAACATGCCATGAGCCACAGTTTTCTTGCCCAGGCGGCGAACAAGAAATCCATGCAGCTCGACATCAGCGTAGCCAAAGGCCAGGATATATTTCGCCGGCTTGCCGCCGAGTCCGACATCGTGGTGGAGAATCTGGTCGCAGGCGGCATGGCCAAATACGGTCTGAGCTACGGCGATCTTAGCGCACTCAATCCGAAACTCATTTACTGCTCCGTCACCGGTTACGGCCAGACCGGACCTACGGCCCGGCGCGCGGCGATAGATGGCGCGGTGCAGGCGGCGAGCGGGCTGATGAGCCTGACGGGCACGCCCGAGACCGGCCCAATGAAAGTGGGTTTCCTGATGGCCGACTACGCCACCGGCTACGCCGCCGCGCTGGGCATTGTCTCCGCACTGTATTACCGATCGCAGACCGGCGAAGGCCAGTACATAGACTGCGCCATGCTCGATACCGCGATGACCATGGCGGGCGCCGATCTGTGCGAAGCGGCAACCACCGACAACTACAAGGCACTGCGGGGTAATGGCGATGGTCGCTATATCTCGAATATTTTCCATTGCATGGACGGTATCTTATCTGTGGCGGCCACTACGGAGTCACGCCGAGCGCGCTTCTGGAAGGCGATCGGCCGCACCGATATTCCACTGGATCCGCGCTTTTGCAATGCCGGTGTGGTTGCCGGGAATTATGCGGCCTTGTGTGCGGAAATTGAAAAGACGCTGCAGCAGAAAACAGCGCTGGAGTGGGAGGAAATCATCTCCGATGCAGGCGTGGCGGCGATGGCAGTACGCAATCTGTATCAGGCAATCGAGAATCCGCAAGTCGTGCATCGTGGGCTCATGCACCGGTTTCCCTATGATGCTGAACTGGGCTATTCGATAGGCGTGCCTAAGGCGCCGTATCAGCTATCAAAAACCGCGGCCCGCATTCATTCTCCGCCGCCGCGTGTCGGACAGCATACCGATGAGATATTGCGCAGGCTGGGATTTAGCGAAGGAGAAATCCGGGAGCTGCACACAACGGGGATTGTCGAAGCATCGCCTACGTTCCCGCAAAAAAATACCCCTGTGCGTTGACAGGGGTATTTTATGGAAACAATACTTTATTTTATTGGCGGAGTGGACGGGACTCGAACCCGCGACCCCCGGCGTGACAGGCCGGTATTCTAACCAACTGAACTACCACTCCTCGAACTGCTCTTGCTCATTGCCTGGTGGGTGCTGACGGGTTCGAACCGCCGACATTCGCCTTGTAAGGGCGACGCTCTACCAACTGAGCTAAGCACCCGGTACATCGCAAAGACTGCGATTTTAGCGTATTTCTCTGCGATTAGCCAAATACGATCAGCAAAGATTCACTGTGAATCGGCATTCACATCAGTGCTGACGAGCTTCCGGCGCTGCTGGGGGTGGCGCGGCCACCGGCGTGGCCGCCGCGGGCTGCTCCGGCAACGGCTGCGGCTTGCGCTCGAGCGCGAGCTCCAGCGCCGCATCTATCCATCGGATCGGATGGATGTCGAGACGGTTCTTGATGGTATCGGGAATCTCAACCAGATCTTTGACGTTTTCCTCGGGGATCAACACCATCTTGATGCCACCACGATGCGCCGCCAGCAATTTTTCTTTCAGTCCGCCGATGGGCAACACTTCGCCGCGCAAGGTGATCTCGCCGGTCATGGCCACGTCCGCGCGCACCGGTATACCAGTCAGCATGGACACCATCGCCGTGCAAATGCCGACACCCGCGCTGGGCCCATCCTTGGGAGTGGCCCCCTCCGGCAAGTGGATGTGGATGTCGTGTTTTTGATAGAAGTCCGGATTTATACCCAGGCGCTCGGAACGGTTACGCACTACTGACAATGCAGCCTGTACCGACTCCTGCATCACTTCGCCGAGTTTACCCGTGGTAGTCATCTTGCCCTTACCGGGCATCATGATCGCCTCGATGGAGAGTAACTCGCCACCCACTTCCGTCCACGCCAGACCGTTGACCTGACCCACCTGGTTTTTCTTTTCAGCCATGCCAAAGCTATATCGGC
Source organism: Bordetella parapertussis (assembly GCA_945906815.1). Classification (GTDB taxonomy): domain Bacteria; phylum Pseudomonadota; class Gammaproteobacteria; order Burkholderiales; family SG8-41; genus UBA5216. The sequence continues at coordinate 65,006 of CAMDRT010000007.1, read as the reverse complement.
GTACGCCGCAATACTTGTCGAGGTTGCGTGCGGAGACAGCGACCTTACGCCCTTTGTCCGCCGACTTTACCAACTCTTTCACCACCTTGCGGCATATTTTTGAGAGTTCGCGTTCCAGGGCGCGCACGCCAGCTTCACGCGTGTAGTACCGTACGATGTCGCGAATCGCACTTTCAGAGACCGTGATCTCCTCGGCTTTCAAACCATGATTCTTAATCAGCTTAGCCAGTAAATGGTTCTGCGCGATTTTTACTTTTTCGTCTTCGGTGTAACCCGACAGGCGGATGACTTCCATGCGGTCGAGCAGCGCGGGCGGAATATTCAGGGTATTCGCCGTCGCCACAAACATCACGTCCGACAGATCGTATTCGACCTCGACATAGTGATCGACAAAAGTATGGTTCTGTTCCGGGTCCAGCACTTCCAGCAACGCGCTTGCGGGATCCCCGCGGAAATCCATTCCCAGCTTGTCCACCTCATCCAGTAAAAATAAGGGGTTACGTACACCTACTTTAGACATATTCTGGAGAATCTTGCCGGGCATAGAACCGATGTAAGTTCGGCGGTGGCCGCGGACTTCCGCTTCGTCTCGCACACCGCCGAGCGCCATACGCACGAATTTGCGGTTGGTCGCGCGTGCAATGGATTGGCCTAGCGATGTTTTTCCCACGCCAGGCGCACCCACCAGACATAGAATTGGCGCTTTTACCTTGTCCACGCGCTGCTGCACAGCGAGGTATTCGATGATGCGTTCCTTCACCTTCTCCAGGCCGTCGTGATCTTCATCGAGAATTTTCTCGGCGGCGCTCAAATCGGTGCTGATCTTGCTTTTCTTGCGCCATGGCAAAGCGGTCAGCGCATCGATATAGTTGCGCACCACTGTCGCCTCCGCCGACATCGGCGACATCAGCTTGAGTTTTTTCAACTCGGCGTCGGCTTTTTTACGCGCTTCCTTGGGCATGCGCGCGGATTTTATGCGCTTGCCCATCTCGTCGTGATCAACGCCATCTTCGCCTTCGCCCAACTCTTTCTGGATCGCTTTGACCTGCTCGTTGAGGTAATACTCGCGCTGGCTTTTCTCCATCTGCCGCTTGACGCGGCCACGGATGCGTTTTTCAACTTGCAGAATATCCAGCTCGCCATCCACCACTTTTAGCAGGTGATCGAGGCGCTTTTTAACCTCGAACATTTCCAGCACTTCCTGCTTCTGCTCGAGCTTCAACGGCAGATGTGCCGCTATCTGGTCAGCAAGCCGGCTAGCATCGTCTATACCGGCGATGGAAGTTAAGATCTCTGGCGGAATTTTTTTGTTGAGCTTCACATACTGATCAAACTGCTGCACCATGGTACGGCGCATGGCTTCAATTTCACGATTCGCGTCAGCTGCGATTGCGCTGATCTCAATCGGCGTAACACTCGCCATAAAATGCGTGCCGGCGTCGGTCACTGCAGCAATGCGCGCGCGCTGCCCCCCCTCAACCAGAACTTTTACCGTGCCATCGGGCAGCTTAAGCATTTGCAGAATCGTTGCAATTGCACCGATCGCGTAGAGGTCTTCAGGTCCCGGCTCGTCTTTTGCCGCCGAGCGTTGCGCAACCAGCATGATGCTTTTGCCGGATTCCATCGCGGCCTCGAGCGCCTTGATCGATTTCGGGCGCCCGACAAACAGCGGTATCACCATATGCGGGAATACCACAACATCGCGCAATGGCAACAACGGCATCGCTAACGGATTTTGCGAAGGAATACTCGGCTGGGGTTGGGGCGTCGCCGCTTCAGTCATGTTGTTTCACCTTACAGATCACTCCGTTCATCGCGGCTCGTTTGTCACACATCATGACTAAGATGTGGGGCGTATTTGCCGGCATTCAACCCTAAATTAAATAACAACAAACTCTATAGCTTATCTAACTTTTCGCACCTGCCGCCAGTTTTGGCGGATCCGAATAAATCAGCAACGGCGCGGCATCGCTGAGGATGGTGCCTTCATCCACCACCACTTTGGTCACGTTCTCCAGCGACGGCAGATCAAACATAGTGTTGAGCAGCGTGTTTTCGAGTATGGAACGCAGGCCGCGTGCGCCTGTTTTTCGTTCCAGCGCGCGCTTGGCAATGGCTTTCAGGGCGGATTCACGAATTTCGAGTTCCGCACCTTCGAGGCTGAACATTTTTTGATATTGCTTGATCAGCGCGTTCTTGGGTTGCGTCAAAATCTGTATCAACGCGCCCTCGTCGAGTTCACCGAGTGTCGCCACTACGGGCAGGCGGCCAACAAATTCAGGGATCAAACCGAATTTAATCAAATCCTCGGGTTGCACATCGCGCAGCACGCGGGTAATGCTTTTACGATCATCCTTACTGCGTACTTCGGCGCCAAAGCCGATGCCGCCCTTTTCAGAGCGCGCACGAATTACTTTTTCTAGGCCGTCAAATGCGCCGCCGACGATGAACAGAATATTGGTGGTATCAACCTGCACGAATTCCTGATTAGGATGCTTGCGCCCGCCCTGCGGCGGCACTGACGCGGTGGTGCCTTCTATCAGTTTTAGCAGCGCTTGCTGCACGCCCTCGCCCGACACGTCACGGGTGATCGAGGGGTTATCAGACTTGCGTGAAATTTTGTCGATTTCATCGATATAGACGATACCGCGCTGCGCCTTCTCGACATCGTAGTCACACTTTTGCAGCAGCTTTTGAATAATGTTTTCGACGTCCTCACCCACATAGCCGGCTTCGGTCAAGGTGGTGGCATCGGCCATCACGAACGGCACATTCAGCAGCCGCGCCAGCGTCTGCGCGAGCAGCGTTTTGCCCGAACCCGTAGGCCCAACCAGCAGAATGTTCGATTTGGAAAGTTCGATGTCGTCTTTTTTTGCAGCTTCCTTCAGGCGCTTGTAATGGTTGTACACCGCCACCGACAGAATTTTTTTCGCCACATCCTGACCGATCACATACTGATCGAGAATGGCGCGGATTTCGTGCGGCACCGGCAAGTCGGACTTGGCACCCTTGCCGCCCTTGTCGCCTTGAATTTCTTCGCGAATGATGTCGTTACACAGCTCGATGCATTCGTCGCAGATGAATACCGACGGGCCTGCAATCAATTTACGAACTTCGTGCTGGCTCTTGCCGCAGAACGAGCAATACAGGAGCTTTTCGCCGCTGGCTTTTTCCGACATTTTTTTAGTTTCCTGTGACCAAGTTTTATGGTTCCGTTACCTGTGTCAATCTTTCAACTGTGTTACGCCGCCGCCTGCGCATCCGCGCGCGACGCCATCACACGGTCCACTAGACCGTATGCCACCGACTGTTCCGCGCTCAGAAAGTTATCGCGATCAGTGTCCTTACTAACGGTATCGACGTTTTGCCCGGTATGTTTAGCCATGATCTCGTTCAGGCGCTGCTTCAGGAAAAGAATTTCCCTGGCGTGTATTTCTATATCCGACGCCTGCCCGCGAAACCCTCCCAGCGGCTGATGAATCATCACGCGTGAATTCGGCAGACAAGCGCGCTTGCCCTTGGCACCCGCGGTCAGCAACAGTGCGCCCATGCTTGCCGCCTGCCCTACGCACAGCGTACTGACATCCGGCTTGATGAATTGCATGGTGTCGTAAATCGCCAGCCCCGCCGATACCGATCCGCCCGGCGAGTTGATATAGAAAGAAATATCCTTGTCGGGATTCTCCGATTCCAGAAACAGGAACTGCGCCACGATCAGATTCGCCGTTATCTCATTCACCTCGCCCACCAGAAACACCACGCGCTCTTTAAGCAAGCGCGAATAGATATCGTAGGCGCGCTCGCCGCGGCCGCTCTGCTCGACGACCATAGGCACCAGGCCCAAGCCCTGGGGCGCCTCCATGCGATCCTGACCCTGCGTCCCGTACAGCATCATGTGTTGTATCCCATCAGCTCGTCAAACGTAATCGTTTTGTCTCCGGCTTTGGCCACGCCCAGCGCCCATTCAACCACATTTTCTTCGAGCACAACTGATTCGATGTCACGCAGCCGCTCTGGTTGCTGGTAAAACCATTTCACCACTTCCTGCGGGTGCTCATAACTTTGCGCCTGCAAGTCCACCGTCGCGCGTACTTGCTCCGGACGTGCATGCAGACTGTGCGCACGCACCAGTTCGCCCAAGATCAATCCCAGAGAAACGCGACGCTGCGCCTGCGCCTCGAAGATCTCGGCCGGCATCGGCATATCCACATTGAGCGGCACGCCACGCGCCGCCATGTTCTCGCGCGCCATCTTTTGCAGAGCTTCAATTTCCATTTTAATCAATGACTTGGGAACCTCAATCGGGGTGGAATCCAGCAGCGCCTGCATTACCTGTTCCTTGGTTTTGGCTTTCAATCGCTGCTTAACTTCACGCTCCAGATTGGCCTTCACTTCCGCGCGCATTTTGGAAACTTCGCCATCCGCCACACCCAGCGCCTTGGCGAATTCGGCATCAATTTCCGGCAATTTGGGCGCAGCGACTTCGCTCAGCGTGACTTCAAACCTCGCGGTTTTTCCGGCGACCGCTTTGCCGTGATAATCATCGGGAAACTTCAGCTCAAAAGCCTTGTTTTCACCGGCTTTCATACCCGCCAGGTTTTTCTCGAAATCCGGCAGCAGCCGCCCTTCACCTAGCACGGCGTGCTGATTGTCCGCGACACCGCCCTCAAATGGCGTTCCGTCAATAGAGCCTTGGTAGCTGATTTGCACCCGGTCTTCGGTTTGCGCGGGGCGCTCCGCAACGTGGTACGTGATGCGCTGCTTACGCATGATCTCCAGGGTTTTATCGAGTTCGGCATCACCGACTTCCATGGCGACACGGTCGATAGTGTTGCCCGCGATGTCGCCTACCCTGATATCGGGATACACCTCGAAAGTAGCGCTGTATTGAAAGTCAGCAGCACCCTCACCTATTGGCGAAGGCTCGAATTTTGGATAGCCCGCCACGTTCAGATTCTGCTGCCGTACCGCGTCGCCAAAACTCTTTTCTAGTGTGGCGCCAAGCACTTCCTGGCGCACCGAAGTGCCGTACTGCTGCTGTACCACCTTGAACGGTACTTTGCCGGGACGAAACCCCGGCATTTTGGCGCTACGGCCAATGTTTTTAAGACGCGACAATACTTCGGTTTCAATTTCCGCTAGCGGCACGGCCACGTTCAAACGCCGCTCCAGACCGCTTAATGTCTCAAGATTCACTTGCATGAACTGCTGTTCCTTATGTTCTTTTACGGCTTCTGGTGCGAAAGAAGGGACTCGAACCCCCACGCCTTTCGGCGCCAGAACCTAAATCTGGTGCGTCTACCAATTCCGCCACTTTCGCTATGGTTACTACTTTCGCACTGCAGCATACGTCGCCCTTTCAGGCACTGTGCACGCCCATCCATCCAAACAGTCTGATTGTAATATACTCGACACTTTAATGACACCCCACAATGCTTGCAATTTTCTCGACATTTATTCTGCAAGCCTTTGTTTAAATAAGATGTTTTATAAACGGAATGGCAACCGATCACTACGAGAATTTTCCGGTCGCCTCCATACTGATGCCACGGCACTTGCGTTATCCCGTGGCGCTGATTTACCGTTTCGCGCGCGAAGCCGACGATTTCGCCGATGAGGGGGACTTACCTGCTGCCGAACGCCTAGCCTTGCTCGCTGGCTTCGAGCGCGAACTAGACCGCATTCAGGCCAATCAGACGCCCATTATTCCGTGGTTCGCCCATCTTGCCGCCCTCATTCACCAGCACAGCTTACCGATCTCGCTGTTTCGCGACCTGCTATCAGCGTTTTCGCAGGACGTGCTCAAACAGCGCTATCGGGACTACGCTGAAGTTCTCGACTACTGTCGCCGCTCCGCCAACCCAGTCGGCCGCCTGCTGCTGCTGCTCTACGGCGCTGCTACCCCGCAAAATAACACCTGGTCAGACGCCATCTGTTCGAGCCTGCAACTGATTAATTTCTGGCAGGATGTGGCTATCGACCACCACAAGAACCGGATTTACTTTCCACAAGACGATATGCTGCGCTACGGCATCAGCGAACTGGACATCGCAAGTGCCACCATTAACGGCAAATGGCAAGAATTCATGCATTTTCAGGTCGACCGCACGCGGGCACATTTGCTCTCCGGCGCGCCGCTGGGGCGGGCGCTTACAGGCCGCCTGGGTGTGGAAATGCGCATGATCATCGCCGGAGGCGAGCGTATTTTGAGCAAAATCATTGCGGTAAATTACGACGTATTCAGGCGCCGTCCCGTGTTAAAGCCCCATGATTGGGTGCTGATGCTGGCGCGATCCGCGTTTTGATATGACGCCTGACGAATACTGTCAGCAAAAAGCGGTGGCCTCGGGCTCCAGCTTCTACTACAGCTTTTTGTTCCTGCCGCCGGAGCGCCGCCGCGCCATCACCGCACTCTATGCCTACTGCCGCGAAGTCGATGATGTCGTAGACGAGTGCACCGATGCCGGCGTTGCGCGCGTGAAACTTGCTTGGTGGCGCGATGAGATTGGCAAACTCTACGACGGCAAGCCGCAGCACCCGGTGACCCAGGCGCTCGCCAGCGCGGTGCTCACCTACGACCTTCAACAGCAGCACATGCTTGAACTCATCGACGGCATGGCGATGGATCTGGACTACAACCGCTATCCAGATTTCGACACCTTGCAGCTTTACTGCCACCGTGTCGCGGGCATAGTGGGCCTGATGTCAGCGAGCATTTTCGGCTATACCGATAAGCAAACACTCGAATACGCGCCCGCGCTCGGCCTCGCGTTTCAACTCACCAACATCATCCGCGATGTTGGCGAAGACGCCCGCCGCAACCGCATCTACCTGCCGCTCGACGAACTCGAAAAATTCAAGGTCTCCGAGGCCGACATCCAGGCCTCGCGCGCAACCGAAAACTTCCAAAAGCTGATGGCGTTTCAAATCGAACGCGCGCTCGGCCAGTACGATGCTGCCTTTGCCAAACTACCCGCGCGCGACCGCAAACCACAGATTCCCGGCATCATCATGGCCGGCATCTACCGCACCCTGCTGGAAGAAATTCGCGACGAGGGCTGCAAAGTGCTCCAACAGCGCACCTCGCTGACACCCGTGCGCAAACTGTGGATAGCCAGCAAAACCTGGCTTAAAGGCTGATTCAGAAACGGAAACTTTTGGCAACCACGCCCGAGCGTATTTACGTTATTATGTAAATGGTATTTTTCGTTGCCCACTTTCCAGAAAGGTTCACCATGACACCGGAGCAAATTCTAAAGCTTCCTTCGATGCCGGCGGCAAGCCCCAGCTACCCGATGGGGCCTTATCGATTTATCAATCGCGAATTCATGATCGTGACTTACGAAACCGATCACGACCTGTTGCGTGCCGCCGTGCCGGAACCGCTGGAACCGAACCCGGAAGGTCATGTCCTCTATGAATGGATACGCATGCCCGACAGCTCCGGTTTCGGTGATTACACCGAAAGCGGAATTGTCATTCCCTGCTTTTTCAAGGGTGAGCCGATCAACTTTACGGCGCAGATGTATCTGGATGATGAGCCGCCGATTTCAGCCGGACGCGAAATTTGGGGCTTCCCCAAGAAATATGCGCTGCCGAAACTGGAAGTGTGCTCGGATACCCTGACCGGCACCTTGCATTACGCAGGTCAACTGGTCGCCATGGGAACCATGGCTTACAAGCACCAGGTTGCCCCAGGCGGCGTCGAGGCTCAGGCCAAGGGGATGACCAGGACTTCCTGCAATCTAAAGATCATTCCCGATGTCGATGGCAGCCCCAAGATATGCCAACTGGTCGCGTATAACCTAACCGACATTACGGTCAAAGGCGTCTGGCTTTCGCCGGCGCGCCTACATCTGGTTCCGCATGTCAACGCCCCCGCAGCGGATCTGCCGATCAAACGCATTATCGGTGGCAAGCATTTCATTAGCGATCTCACCCTGCCGCACGGGCGGGTGCTGTTCGACTACCTTAAAGACGCTTGATTCCATAGAGGCTACCGACCATGAACAAGAATGATGTCAAAGCGCTGCCATCGATGCCGTTGCAAAGCCCGACGTATCCTCGCGGGCCGTATAGATTCTTCAATCGCGAATATCTGGTCATCCAGTACAAGACCGACCCGGCGTTGGTTCGTGAGGCCTTGCCAGAGCCACTGGAACCTGCCTCTGACACGGTGGCTGTGCAGTGGCTGAACCTGCCCGACGGCGAAGGCTTCGGTGCCTATTCTGCGGCGGCGCAGATTATTCCCTGTACCTTCAAGGGCAAACCCTGCAATTTTGTCAGTCAGATGTATGTCGATAATACGCCGCCGCTTGCCGGTGGGCGCGAAATCTGGGGCTATCCAATGAAATACGGCAAGGCGGCGCTGGCAGTCAATGCGGATACCTTGACCGGGACCTTGCATTATGCAACGCAGTCTATCGCGATTGGCACCATGGTCTACAAACATGACGCCTTCCGCACCGACCACACGCGGGAGCGCGAACTTCTGGAGCGCACACAGGTTACTCTGAAGTTGATACCCGATATTGATGGCACGCCGGCCATCGCGCAGCTGGTCGCGATTCAGTTTGAAAATGTTGTCGTTCACGGGGCGTGGACGGGGCGCGCGCGACTGGACTTGATCCCATCCGTAAATTGTCCGCTCGCGGATCTGCCGGTGCGTGAAGTGGTGGGCGGCCTGCATATGCTTACCGACATGACCCTGCCCTACGGCAAGGTTATTCACGACTATCTGGCCAAATAGTCCGGCGCCGCGTAGCGGCGCCAACGCAAACGCGGCGCATCCGATAGCACGGATGCGCCGCGTTTTTTGAATGGCGCTGGATCAGGTAACGCTTACAGGAATTCTTTTTTCAGATCCACTGATGAGCGCACGCCCAGGTGCTGGAAATTGTGCTCCAGCCAGTCGGCAGCAAATGCGCGGCCACGATCGCGCAGCATGACCAGGAACTTCCAGTCACTGCTCATCTTGCTGGCCGAGGAGAGGTCGGACATAGCGTTGTCGGCGCGCACGGAATGGATCAGCACATACTTTAACTTTTCCCGGTACTCATCCTTGATCCAGCCGTCATCGAGCATCTTCTGCACAAAGTAGACCGCGCGCAACTCCTTGATCAACGAAGAATTGAAGGTGATTTCGTTGAGACGGTTGGCAATATCCGCCGAGGTGGTCGGCGGGCCAGGTCGCTCTATCGGATTGATGTGAAGAATGACCACATCGCGCGACTCGGTGTAATAGAACAGGGGATAGAGCACCGGATTACCCATATAGCCGCCGTCCCAATAGTGCTCGCCGTCTATTTCCACAGCCTGGAACACTTGTGGTAGACAGGCTGACGCCAGTACCACCTTCGCCGTGACCTCCGGAGTTTGAAATATTTTCACCTTGCCGGTACGCACATTGGTGGCGCAGATAAACAATTTAGTAAGCCGGCTACGGTCAAGTTCCTCGAAATCGACCTGTTTTTCGAGCACCTCGCGCAACGGGTTGTAATTCATTGGATTCAACTGGTACGGCGACATAATGCTCATCATCGCCTTCATCATGCCCTGAATGGGGTTCTCCTTATGCTGCGTCCCCCCGCTGTCCCATGGCATGCGCGGGGGAGCGAACTTCTGTCCGGCATCCGAAATGGCCTTCCAGAAGTCATGCAACGCCTGGCGCGCTCCGTCATTACCCCGCAATATTCCGGAGGCGTATACCACGGCGTTCATGGAACCCGCGCTGGTCCCCGAGATGCCTTCGATCTCGACACGTCCGTCTTCAAGAAATTTATCCATCACGCCCCAGCCAAAGGCGCCATGCGCACCGCCACCCTGCAGCGCCAAATTGATTCGCTTCTTAGAGCTATTTGCGGACGTGCCAGCCGCAGCCGTCTCCGTCTTGGAATTTAACGCCATGGTTAACCCTTTCGTGATGTCGGAGCGCCGCTCATCAGCAGACGCCAGTAGCCGGGCAGCAGATGTATCAATGCGCCGTCCAGCCGCCTTCGATAGAAATATTGGTGCCGGTAATAGAGGCCGCGGAATCCGAACACAGAAACACCGCAGTTCCCGCAACCTGTTCGGTCGTGACAAACTGCTTGGTGGGTTGCGCCGCGAGCAGTACATCGCGCTTAACCTGCTCCTCGGTCATGCCACGCGCTTTCGCAGTATCTGGAATTTGTTTTTCCACCAGCGGCGTTAGCACGTAACCCGGGCAAATCGCGTTGACGGTAACGCCCTGCTCGGCAACCTCGAGTGCGATGGTTTTGGTGAAGCCCAGGATGCCATGCTTGGATGCAACATAGGCAGATTTAAACGGAGAAGCGACCAGCGCATGTGCCGACGCCACATTGATGATGCGGCCCCAGCCTTTGGACTTCATGTAAGGGACCGCTGCGCGCGTGGCGTGAAACGCCGATGACAAATTTATGGCGATGATGGCGTCCCACTTTTCGATCGGGAATTCTTCAACCGGCGCCACATGCTGAATGCCGGCATTGTTGACCAGGATATCCACGCCACCCAGCGTTTCTGCCGCCTTGCGCATCATCGCTTCGATCTGCGCCGGCTTGCTCATATCGGCACCATCGTACGACACCTTGACGCCATACTTAGACGCCAGACCCGCGCGTATTTTTTCAATTTCAGCCGCATCACCGAAGCCATTAAGCACCAGATTAATGCCTTCCTTCGCGAACCCTTCGGCAATCCCCAGGCCGATACCGCTGGTGGAACCAGTTACTACCGCATTTTTTCCCTTAAGCACAATAATTTCTCCTGTTAGATCCTCAATAACATCATCTGCGTTTGATCGCGTTGGGTCCCGCTATTTCTTTTTAGCACTCTCGCCCATGACAGCGGCTGATTTTGCCGTCGACACAGTGGCTGCTTTGAAATTCGCGCCAGCGATGCCCGCCATCTGACTCGCCACCGTGGTCATATTGTCAAAAGCCTTGGTCGTCTGCGCCAGCATATCCTTCATCGCACCGGCCATTGCGTCACTACCCTCCAGCGTCGACGATTTTTTCTGTTCGATCGCAGACGCAGCGCTTTTGGCGAGCTGGCTGTAGTTGGCCTGCATCAGCGCCGCCACGTCTTTTTGCATGGCGTTCACCTGATCATAAACACTGCGCCAGTAATCCATCACACGCTCGGGTTTCGGCATTTGAGCACTGAAGCGCGACATATCTCCCATGTCCTTCAATGAGGGCAGCGTATTGGCGCTCGTCGCGGTGTTCGACATGACTTCCTTTGCCGCAACCATGTTCAATTCGGCCAGACGCTGCATGCCCTCAAACGAGGTGTGCATAATGGCGACCAGCACTTCTGAACTGGACTTTTGCGCATCTAACATCTGGTCCAACTCTGAAATAGGCATAACTCTCTCCTTTGCATTAACCACGGGGGCACAAATTCGTAGGGGGGCATGCAGACCATGCCAACATACTGCAGTGAATAGCTATTCACATGCTGCCTTCAATCCGACTGCAAAGCGATGCGCCACTTGCGTCGCACGCGTGTCGCTTTGCACGACTGTTTATAATACACCATCATACGCGCCCTCGGAAGTTAACGCCATGCGAACCCCAATCCTCTGCGCCATCCTGCGCGGTGGCACCTCGCGCGGGCCGTTGTGCAATCTCGCCGATGTGCCCAGTGGCATCACCACGCGCGATATGGTGGTGCTTGCGGTAATTCCCGGTAAGCTGCTCGGCACAGGTGCCCGGTGCGCTCTGCCTAGACTATAGGTCCATTGTAACCAATTGTTTTTATTGCATTAAATATGACGTGACTGAAACACACCGAAGCGTCGCAATCATCGGTGGCGGCTATGCGGGCATGGCTGCTGCCGTCACGCTGGCCGAACAGCGTATACCCGTCACCGTGTATGAAGCCGGCGCGGTTCTCGGTGGCCGCGCGCGGCGCGTGGAAATCAACGGCGTCACGCTCGACAACGGCCTGCATATCCTCATCGGTGCCTACCGTGAAACGCTGCGGCTGATCGCGCAAGTGCAGCCCACGACCGCGAATCTGCTGTTCAGAATGCCACTCGACTGGCACCTGCACCAACACCTGCACCTGCGCGCGCCCAAACTGCCGGCACCGCTGCATCTGCTCATGGCGCTGTTCACGGCCAAGGGCGCATCACTCGCCGAGCGTTGGGCAGCAGCGCGCATGATGCGTGCGCTGCGCGCGGCGGATTTCACGCTGCCGCGCGACACCACCGTCAGTGAACTGCTTAAAGCCTATGCGCAAGGGCCGGTGCTCACCCAACACCTGTGGATGCCGCTGTGCGTGTCCGCGCTCAACACACCAGCCGAGATCGCCTCCGCGCAATTGTTCATGAACGTGCTGCGCGATGGCCTGAGTTCTGACCGCGCGGGGAGCGATTTGCTGATGGCGCGCGTGGATTTGAGCGCGCTGTTTCCCGAGCCAGCCGCAGACTACCTGCGCGCACGCGGTGGCGAGGTGCACACCAGCCGCCGCGTCACGGCGATAGCCCCCATGGTGAACGGCTTTCAAGTGGGTGCCGGCGGGGAAACCCGCACCTTTAGCCACGTCATCTGCGCCCTGCCGCCGCATCAGGTCGCGGCTTTCCTCGCCGGCATCACGGCGCTGGCGCAAACGCTGGCGATGGTGCGGGCGCTCGCCTACCAGCCCATCACCAGCGTCTACCTGCAATTCGATGGCCGTGTAAGCCTGCCGGTGTCCATGACGGGTCTCGCCCAAGGTTTTGCGCAATGGCTGTTTGATCGCGAGGCTATCTGCGCTCAACCCGGCCTGGTTGGTGCGGTTATCAGTGCCGAAGGCGCGCATCTGGAATTGCCACAGGAGGCACTGGGCACACGCGTGCTCGATGAGTTGGCAACACAGTTCGGCCCGCTGCCGCCGCTCAAATGGCTGCGCGTGATCACCGAAAAACGCGCAACCTTTTCCGCCACGCCCGGCGTATGTCGCCCTGCACAGAAAACACCGTTGAAAAATTTCTGGCTGGCCGGTGATTACACCGCCAGTGAGCATCCGGCTACCCTGGAGGCTGCGGTTCGCAGTGGTATCGTATGCGCGCGCGGCATACTTGCCGAAACGACAACGTTATAATCGCGCTACATCAAACACGCATCAGGAGTAACACAGTGTCCGCACGCGAATCCATGGAGTACGATGTCGTTATCGTCGGCGCAGGCCCTGCCGGGCTCGCTGCGGCGATCAAATTAAAGCAGCTTGCCGCCGAGCACAGCCACGACATCAATGTCTGCGTGATTGAAAAAGGCTCGGAAGTCGGCGCGCACATATTGTCGGGTGCGGTAATGGATCCGCGCGCCCTGAACGAATTGCTGCCCAACTGGAAGGAACTCGACGCGCCGCTCAATACGCTGGTCAGTGAAGACCGGTTTTTGTTTTTGAGCGAAACTTCTTCGCTGCAGCTGCCGACGTTCATGCTGCCGGGTTGCCTGCAGAATCACGGCAACTACGTGGTGAGTCTCGGCAATGTGTGCCGCTGGCTGGGGCAGCAGGCCGAGGGTCTGGGCGTAGAAATTTTTCCCGGCTTCGCCGCCGCCGAAGTGCTGTTTGACGACAACGGCGCCGTCGCTGGCGTGGCCACCGGCGACATGGGCATAGGTCGCGACGGCAAGCCCACCGACGCGCATCAACCGGGGATGGAACTGCGGGCGAAGTACACGCTGTTTGCCGAAGGCTGCCGCGGCCATCTGGGCAAACAGTTGCAGGACAAATACCAGCTGCGCGCAGGCGTCGAACCGCAACTTTATGGTCTCGGCCTCAAGGAACTGTGGGAAATCAAAGCGGAAAAACATCAACAGGGACTGGTCATCCATACCGCTGGCTGGCCACTGAAAAACGATACCTACGGCGGCTCGTTCTGCTATCACCTGGAAAACAATCTGCTGGCCATCGGCTTTGTGGTCGGGCTGGGTTACACCAATCCTTATCTCAGCCCCTATGAGGAATTCCAGCGCTACAAGACACACCCGGCGATCCGCACCTACCTCGAAGGTGGCAAGCGCATTTCGTATGGTGCGCGCGCCATCAACGCCGGCGGCTTGCAATCGCTGCCGAAACTGGTATTCCCGGGCGGCTGCCTGATTGGCGATGACGCGGGGTTTCTTAACGCATCGCGCATCAAAGGCAGCCACGCCGCCATCAAATCGGGCATGTTGGCAGCAGACGCGGTATTTGACGCCGTGCGCCAGGGCCGTGCCAGCGATGAACTCAACGCTTATCCACTCGCATTTGAAGGCAGTTGGCTGCACGACGAACTGCACCGCGCGCGCAACTTCAAGCCCTGGATGAGCAAGGGGCTGGTCACGGGCACGCTGATGTTCGGCATCGATCAGGTGCTGCTGCGCGGGCGCGCGCCGTGGACGCTGCACCACCATGGCCCCGATCACGAATCGCTCAAGAACAAGCTCGAATGCGAGCCTATCGTGTACCCCAAACCCGACGGCGTCATCACCTTCGACCGCATGTCATCGGTGTTTATTTCCAACACCAACCACAACGAAGACCAGCCGGCGCATCTCACGCTGAAAGACGCTGCAGTGCCAGTCGCGGTGAATCTCGAACTCTACGATGCCCCAGAGCAGCGTTACTGCCCCGCCGGTGTTTACGAAATTGTGCGTGATGCCGATGGTGCCCATCCCCGGCTGCAGATCAATGCGCAAAACTGCGTGCATTGCAAAACCTGTGACATCAAAGACCCGACGCAGAATATTGTGTGGGTGGTGCCCGAAGGCGGCGGCGGACCGAACTATCCGAATATGTAGTGCGCACCTGACATCGGCGCGCGCCTGCAACCCGCTACAGCTACACCCGCCTGCGCCTTAGAACAGCCTGAAGCCACCCGCGCCACCCAGCATCACGTCGCGCAGGCGGCCGTCCACTGGCCGCGCGCCGATCCAGATGTGCAGCAAGGCGCGGAAAAAATCCTCCCCCTTGATGATGAGTTTCTCCTCGCTGTTGATGCGGATATGGGTGCCGCTTGCGGGTTGATAACTCAGGGTGACCACCGTACCTTTTTTCAGCACGCGTTCACTGATCATGATGCGGTTCAGTTCGCGCAAACGCTCTTCGATCAACGCCAGTTGCGCGGGGATGTGATTGGCCGCCAGCGCATTGTTCATAGACGCCACCAGATCCCCGGCCGTGATCTCATCGGCCAGCACGAACATAGCGATGCGTTTGGGGCCGCCATCCTTGATCACTTCATCGGCGCCGGTTTTTTTCGCGGGCAAATAAAGCGCGCCGACATAGAGTTTAAGGAACGTCAGTTTGGAGCGCACGCCGGCGCCATTGAGCACCAGCGGCGCGCCGTCGGCCAGTGTGATGCGCTCTGCAACGCTCACGCCTTCAATATCCGCGGCACTCGCCAAACCGCAGCAGAACAAAACCGCGCTGAGGGTGCAGTTCAGGATTTTAGTTTTACGCGCGGCCATAGGGGCAGGAGATGCGTGAGCTATAGCGCTTCGAACAATCCGGCGGCACCCATGCCGGTACCGATACACATGGTCACCATGCCGTATTTCTTTTTGCTGCGGCGCAGGCCGTGCATCAAAGTCGCCACCCGCACCGCGCCGGTGGCGCCCAGCGGATGACCAAGGGCGATCGCCCCGCCCAACGGATTTATTTTTGCACTATCGAGTCCGAGTTCCCTGATCACCGCCAGCGATTGCGCGGCGAACGCCTCGTTCAGCTCTATCCAGTCGAGTGCATCCTGCTTGAGGCCCGCCTGCGCCAATACTTTCGGAATCGCCTTTACCGGTCCGATGCCCATGATATCCGGCGGCACACCCGCCACCGCGTAACCCAGAAAGCGTCCCATTGGCGTGGCGTTAAAACGTTGCATCGCGCCCTCGCTCATCAGCACCACGGCCCCAGCGCCGTCCGACATTTGCGAGCTGTTTCCCGCGGTGACACTGCCCTTTAGCGCGAACGCGGGGCGCAGCCGTGCCAAACCTTCGGGCGACGTTTCGCGGCGCGGGCCTTCGTCGGTAGTCACCTCGCGCGATTTAATCCTGATCTCACGGCCGACCAGATCCGGTAATTTGTCATGGATCGTATAGGGAGTGATCTCCGTGTTGAAATCACCATTTTCTATCGCACGCAACGCACGGCGGTGACTCTCGGCAGCGAACATATCCTGATCGTCGCGGCTGATCTGCCATTTTTCGGCCACACGCTCAGCGGTAATGCCCATGCCGTAGGCTATGGCTCTATTCTCGTCGTTGTCAAAAATCGCCGGACTGAACGAAGGCTTGTTGCCGCCCATCGGCACCATGCTCATGCTCTCTGTGCCCGCCGCGATCATCACATCGGCTTCACCTAGACGTATGCGATCAGCAGCCAGCGCAACCGCTTGCACACCCGATGAACAAAAACGATTGATGGTCAAACCCGAAACCGTATCAGGAAATCCGGCCAGCAACAGACCGATACGCGCCACGTTCATGCCCTGCTCCGCCTCGGGCATGGCGCAGCCCACAATCACATCATCAATGGTGGTCAAATCCAGACCGGGGCACTGGCTCGCCGCTGCTTTCAAAACATGCGCCAGCAACTCGTCAGGGCGCACGTTTTTGAACATGCCGCGCGGCGCTTTGCCCACCGGCGAGCGGGTGGCGGTGACGATATAGGCGTCTTGGATTTGTCTGGTCATTTTGAACCTCGTTTACTGGTGAGGCGTGAGGCGTGAAGCGTGCGGCGCAACCCGTGGTGGTGTTACGCCTCACGCTTTACGCCTATCGCCTCACGAGTTCAGTTCCTCAAAGGCCTGCCCGTCTTGAGCATATGCTCAATCCGTGCCTGGGTTTTTTCCGTGGCGAGCAGTTCCATGAAATGCTGCCGTTCCAGATCAAGGTACCACTGCTCATCGACCAGACTGCCGGCTTCAATATCGCCGCCGCAGATCACGCTGGCAACCTTGCTACCGATCAAATGATCATGCTCGGAAATATGCCCGCCAGCCAGCATGTTTTCGAGTACCGTACGGATGGTGGCAATCGCGCTGCGCCCCGCTGCAGGTATCGCGTTCTGCCGCAGCGGCGGTCGATACCCCGCGGCCGCCAGCGCACGCACTTCGGCCTTGGCTATCTCCAATAACTCGAAACGGTTCATCACCACTTTGTCGGTAGCGCGCAGGTAGCCGATGTCGCGCGCGTGTTCGGCGCTACGCCCGACCTCGGCCATCGCTATTGCCCTGAAATACTTCTGGATAAACGCCGACGTGTCGCCGCCCTTCGCGTCGGCTACCGCGCGCATCGCAAACTCCTTGCAGCCGCCGCCGGCGGGCAACAGGCCAACACCAACCTCAACCAGGCCGATATAACTTTCCAGCGTCGCCACCGCGCGATCGCAATGCATCACAAATTCGCAGCCGCCACCCAGCGCCAGCCCGTCAACCGCGGCCACAGTGGGCGTCATGGAATACTTGAGGGCCTGCGTGGTGATCTGGAATTGTTCAACCAGATGCTCGACCTGGGCGAGTTTGCCCGCCATCAGCTGGTCAGCGACCCCCAACTGCCGCGCAGCTTTTAGCGCCAACGACTCCGCTTCTTTTTTGAACGATCCGAACCACTTGCCCATCGCTGACGGCTTGGAAGAACGGGCCCCACCGGCAGGCGTCTTTTTCAGATTTGCACCGACAGAGAACGGCGCCTCGGTCTGCCACACCACCAGCCCCAGGAATTTTTCTTCAGCTACTGCAATAGCCTGCTGCACACCTTCCAGTACATCATCGCCAATGGCGTGCATGCGGCTTTTGAAACTGACAATGGCAATGTCGTCGCCGGTATGCCAGCAGCGCACGCCATCGGTCTCGAATAGGGTTACACCGTATTTGCGTTCCTCGCCCAGCAGCTTGTCGGGGAATGGCTGGCGTTGGTATACCGGCAGCGTCGAGCGCGCCTGGTAATGGTTAGCCGATGGCGCAAACGAACCTTGTGACGTATGCACCCCCGTACGAGTGGCATCGGCGGCCCATACCGGCAGCGGCACGTTCGCCATGGCTTTTCCGGCGGCGGCATCCTCAGCAATCCATTTCGCCAGCGGCTGCCAGCCCGCTGCTTGCCAGATTTCAAACGGTCCCGTGTCCCAACCGAATCCCCAGCGTATCGCGAAATCCAGATCACGCGCATTGCTGGCGATGGCGTTCAGATGCACGGCACAATAGTGAAACGTATCGCGATAGATCGACCATAAAAATTGCGCCTGCGGATGACTGCTTTCGTGCAACTGCATAAAACGCTCGGCGAGATTCTTGTTTTTCAGAATTTCGATCACACCTTGATCCGCTGCGCCATCCGAGAGGCGATACTTTTTATGCTTTAAATCAAGCACTTGTATGTCTCTACCCACCTTCTGATAGACGCCGCGCTGGGTCTTCTGCCCCAACGCACCCTGCTCGATCAAGGTTTGCAGCCACGCGGGCACGGCGTAATACTGGTGCCACGGATCTTCGGGCAGCGTGTCCTTCATGGTGTTCACGACATGCGCGAAGGTATCCAGGCCCACCACATCGGCGGTGCGAAAAGTGGCGCTCTTGGGGCGGCCGATCAGTGCGCCCGTTAGTGCATCCACGGTGTCAAAGCCGATCGCCAGGCGCTCGGCATGATAAATCGTCGCCAGCATCGAAAACACGCCCACCCGATTGGCAATGAAGTTCGGCGTATCTTTGGCGCGTATCACGCCTTTGCCGAGCGTGGTGACCAAAAACTTCTCGAGATCGTCGAGAATTGCGGCATCGGTTTGCCTGCAGGCGATCAATTCCACCAGATGCATGTAGCGCGGTGGATTGAAAAAATGCACGCCACAAAACCGATGCCGCAATTCAGCCGGAAACGCATCCGCCAGTTGGTTGATCGACAGCCCTGAAGTGTTGCTCGCGAATATGGCATGCGCCCCCAAATGCGGCGCAACTTTTTTGTACAGCTCGGATTTCCAGTCCATGCGCTCGGAAATAGCCTCGATCACCAGATCGCATTCCTTGAGCCGATCAAGATGCTGAACGTAATTGGCCGGGCCGATAAAACCCGCGCGCGCCGCTGTGGCCAATGGACTCGGTTCGAGCTTGCGCAGATGGTCCACCGCCTTCAGCACATTGCCGTTAGGATCGCCTTCTTTCGCCGGCAGTTCAAACAGCATGACTTCAACGTTGGCGTTGACCAGATGCGCGGCAATCTGCGCACCCATGACGCCGGCGCCCAGAACAGCGGCTTTGCGCACCAGAAACGGCGAGGCAGCGGTAGATGCAGTGGGCATACAAGCTTTCAGTAGGAGCCGGCGGTGATTCTAGCACCGGGGCGCTGTGCTGCGTAGACCTAAGCCCGACACGAAAAACACCGGGCCGGCGGCACTGTCACATTGAGCGTCCGTCCTCGCCGAATTCATGCGCCTAGACTAGTTGCGAGGCACACTGACAACACGCGGCTGACGATTTTCATCCACCGCCACATAGGTCAGCGTCGCCTCGGTCACTTTCACGCACAATTCTTTTTCGGGCCGCCGCTGCGCATAGACCTCGACATCCACGGTGATCGAAGTGCGCCCGACCTTCACCACCTCAGCGTAAAAACTCACCACATCCCCCACAAACACCGGCTGGCGAAACACGAACGAATTCACCGCCACTGTCGCCACGCGCCCCTGCGCCAGGCGCGCGGCCTGTATGCTACCGGCCAAATCCACCTGCGACATGATCCAGCCACCGAAAATATCGCCGGTATGATTGGCGTCGGCCGGCATTGGAATCACGCGCAGCGTGGGGTCTTTGCCGGGTAGAGGAACAGTGTTTGCGTGTTGGCTCATTTTAAATTCGTGAACGGGTGAACGGGTGAACGGGTGAAGGTGAACAGGTGACGCCCCCTCCAGCCCTCTCCTCCAGAAGCAGAAGCGAGGCTCACCACGGGGTTACTCGTTCACTCGTTCACGTCCTTCCGCACTCTTTCACGTCTCAATGCCCCGCATACATGCCATCGATCTCGGCATTGAATTTTTCCATGACTTTCGGACGCTTGAGTTTCAGCGTGGGCGTCAGCAGACCGTTTTCGACGCTCCAAGGCTCGAGCGACAACGTCACGCGCCGCACCTGCGCGTAGCCCGGGAACGCCTTTAACTGCACACCCAGGCGCTGGGTGATTTCCTTTTCGACAGCCTCGGCGCGTAGCGTCGCCGGATCATCGGCGTTCCAGCCTTTGTCCAGCGCGTGTTTTTTCCAGTGCCCGGCGTTGAGCACAGCAATCACGCTCAGGTAAGGCTTGGCTTCGCCCAGCAACATGACTTGCTCGAACAGCGGATCACGCAAAATTGCGTTCTCCATATCCACCGGCGGCAATTTCTCGCCGTTGGACATGACGATGATTTCCTTGATGCGCCCGGTAATAAACACGTGGCCCTGCTCATCAATACGCGCGGTGTCGCCGGAATTCAACCAGCCATCGGGCTGGATCATCGCTCGCGTTGCCGCCTCGTTGTTCCAGTAGCCCATCATGATATTCGGGCCTTTGATCAACAACTCACTGTTGCCGCCGATCTTTACCTGCACACCCGCAACCGCCACGCCCACGCTGGCCGGTAGATTGTCCGACGGGCCGTTGGCACAGGCGATCGGGCTGGTTTCCGTCAGCCCATAACCTTGCAACACCGGCAGTCCCAGCCCTATGAATACGCGCGAGATTTCCGGCGGCAGTGCAGCCCCGCCCGACATCGCCGCGCGCATGCGCCCGCCCAGACGCGCCAACACCTTACTCGCCACCAATGTATTCAGCAGCGGCCACAGTAAAAACGAAGCCTTCCAGGGACCCCGTCCCTGCGCATGCTCAAAACGTGCGCCACCCACATCCACTGCCAGCAAAAACAGTTTTTTGCGCAGTAACGGGCCTTCATCGAGCTTGGCGCGTATCGCGCTCCAGATGCGCTCGTAAATACGCGGCACCGATATCAACATCGTGGGACGGATGGTTTGCAAATCCTCGCCCAACTGTGCAATGCCACGCGAATACGACACCGTGGCACCACACATCATGGTCAGGTAGTAGCCGCAGGTGCGCTCAAAGGTGTGCGACAGCGGCAAAAACGACAAAAACGAATCATCCGCGCGCACCGTGAGCCGCTGCAAACCCGCGTAGGCATTGCTGAGTATATTGGTGTGGCTCAGCATCACACCTTTCGGCCGCCCAGTGGTACCCGAGGTGTAGACGATGGTTGCGAGCGCATCGCTGTTGCGCGACAGGTGTTGGGTTTCAGCGCCGTGCGCAGGCAACCAGTGATCGATTTCCCGCAAACGCGGATCGTCCGGCGCGCCGGCGTCCGGCAACGGCTCCACCGTGAGGATGCGCGTGAGCGCACTCAACTGGCCGCGCACCTCAGCCAATGTTTGCCACTGCGCATGCGTGCCCAACAGCAACACCTTGCAGCCGGCATCATTGATAATGTAGGCGACGTTGTCGGGCCGATCTTGGGTGTACAGCGGCACCACTACCAGACCCAGGCCCAATGCCGCTTGATCGAAGATCACCCATTCAGGCGAATTGCGCAACATCACCGCCACACGGTCGCCCGCCGTCAAGCCCTCTTGAGCCAGTGCTGCCTGCCAGCGCGCAACCTGATGATCAATCTGCGCCCAGGTGTAATCACGCCAATTGGCATGCTGCGCGTTGTAATCGCGGTAGGCAATTGTCTCCGGTGTGCGTTTTACGCGTTCGCGCAGCAGGCCGTCCAGAGTAGCCGCAGTTGCGACCGCAATCACGTGCGCCATAGCATCCGGCATGACGTTCATGGCGTTCCTCCTTCCGCTAGCAGAGTGGCGTTAGACTTAATTTGCACTTTGACACTCTCATTTACCCGAAAACACAGCCTTGCGCTTCTCCACAAACGCGCTCACACCCTCGGCAAAATCCGCCTGCGCCGCACACCGTGCAAAGGCTGCGCCCTCGGCTGCCAGATGTTGCGTAAGATCTTGATTCATTGATGCATTTACCAGCCCCTTGGTCTCGGCGTAAGCGCCCGCCGGACCCGCCGCCAGGCGTTGCGCGAGTTTCAGGGTTGCGCTTGCTAGCGCCGCTGGGGCGACCACGCGATTGACTACGCCCAGCGCCTGCAAAGTGGCCGCGTCTACCCCATCGGACAGCAGCAGCAACTCCATCGCTTTTTGATACCCCACGAGGCGCGGTAAAAACCAGCTCGCGCCCCCGTCAGGACTGGTGGCGATGCGGCTGTAGGCCATGCTGAACTGCGTGTCATCGGCAGCGACTATCAGATCGCACGCCATCATGATGCTCATGCCCGCCCCCGCCACCGCGCCATGCACGCTGGCAATCACTGGCTTGGGGGCGCGGCGCAAGGCCAGAATGCCGCGATGCAATTCACCTGTGAGATCGAGCACTGTGCCTGAGATATTCGCCAACTGGGCTTTGAATGACCCTACATCGCCGCCCGCCAAAAACGCCGCTCCCGCACCGCGCACCACCACCACCCGCGCCGCTCTGTCGCATTCGGCGCGCTCACACAAGGCACCAAACATCCTCAGCGAGGGCGCATCGAGCGCATTCATCACCTGCGGCCGATTAAAGGTGATGGTGGCTATGCCATCGGCGACGGCATATAAAATAAGTTCGCTCATTCACGTCTCACTGGCGTCTCATTGCTGTGCCTGCAAGCGCCTCAAAACTCACCGCCTGCGTGGTCTGAAACAGCTCGCTGCGACTGAAATCTTTGGGGAAATCATCGACCATGATCACCTGGCGGCGCATTGATTTTGCATGCGCGAGGCTGTCGGCCTCGTGCTGCGTAATCACGCCTTTGGCCAGAGCATCCTGCGCCACCTGATCGCCGAACCTGCCGCTGACAGCGCCGGCGCGCTGCGCCGCGCGGATTTTCGCTTCGATGGGCTCGGCCGCTATCACCGCCAGCAGGGCGGCATCGATCAGCGTCACCGGATCGTGCGCATCGCGCGGGATGCACATGCCTTGCGTGAGGCGGTCGCGCGACGGCCCCGGCGTCATCAACAAGCCCACCACCTGGCTGCCCAAAGCATCGGCGGGCGCATCCCATACGCGACCCCACGGGAAGATCGTCAGGCGCAGCGCCCATCCCAGCAGGCGGCTCGGCAAATTTTCAAATAAACCGTAAAACGCCTCCTGCGTGCGATGCAACGCATCCTGCATTGCCCAGTGCAGCAATGGTAGGTCTGCGGCTGGCCTGCCGTCATCCTCAAAACGTTTCAGCACGGTGGATGCCAGATACAGCTCGCTCAATATGTCGCCCAGCCGCGCCGACAGCCGCTCACGGCGTTTGAGCGACCCGCCGAGCACGAACATCGCCACATCCGACGCCCACGCAAACGCGCTCGACAGCCGCGTCAGTTGCTGATAGTACTGCCGCGTATGCCGGTCTCCGGGCGTCAGCACCAGGCGCGCGCAGGTCAGTCCCATCCACGCCGCGCGCGCTTGGTTGGAAATCGCAAACGCCACATGGCCGAAGCACGCACCATCGAGTTCGCGCAGCGCCCTGGCATCGTCTTGCTCGTGCGCCGCCGCCATCTCCTTCAGCACAAACGGATGGCCGCGAATCGCGCCTTGCCCGTAAATGATCATTGAGCGCGTGAGAATATTAGCGCCTTCGACGGTGATCGCGATCGGTACTTGCTGATAGCTGCGCCCGAGATAATTATTCGGCCCCAGGCAGATACCCTTGCCACCGTGCACATCCATCGCGTCATTCACCACCTGGCGCCCGCGCTCGGTAAGATGGTATTTCACGATGGCGGAAACCACTGACGGCTTCTCGCCCAGATCAATCGCACCTGCGGTCATCACCCGCGCGGCGTCCATCAAATACAGATTGCCGCCGATGCGCGCCATCGCTTCTTCAACCCCTTCGAAACGCCCGATGGCCATATTGAATTGCGTGCGCACGCGGCTATAACCACCGGTGGTGCGCGCAGCCAGCTTGGCCATGCCCACGGAATTGGCCGGCAGCGAAATCGAGCGCCCCGCAGCGAGGCAATTCATCAGCATCTTCCAGCCCTGACCCACGTACTCGACGCCACCGATCACGCACTCCATCGGCACAAAAACAGCCTTGCCCCAGTTGGGTCCATTCATGAACGCGCCGTTCAGCGGAAAATGCCGGCGCCCGATATGCACACCCGCAGTGTCGGTCGGAATAATGCCCAGCGTGATGCCGCGATCCTCGATCGGGCCGAGTAGGTGATCGGGGTCATACAGTCTGAAAGCCAGGCCCAGCAGCGTCGCTATCGGCCCCAGCGTGATGTAGCGTTTCTCCCAGGTGAGGCGTATGCCCAGCACTTCCGTCTTGCCCTGCCACTCGCCTGTGCATACCACGCCAAAGTCGGGAATGCCGCCTGCATCCGAACCCGCGTCCGGGCTGGTCAGGGCGAAACACGGCATTTCCAGACCCTGGGCGAGTCGCGGCAGATAGTAATTTTTTTGCGCCGCGGTGCCGTAGTGCAACAGGAGTTCCGCCGGACCCAGCGAGTTGGGCACCATCACCGATACCGCCGCAGTGCCGCTGCGCGTGGTGAGCTTGACGATCACCGCCGAATGCATCAGCGCCGAGAAACCCTTGCCACCGAATGCCTTGGGAATAATCATGCCCAGAAACCCCTGATCCTTGATGAACTGCCATACCTGCGGCGGCAGATCATGCAGATGATGGGTGATTTCCCATTCATTGAGCATTGCGCACAGCGCTTCAACCGGACCATCGAGAAAGGCCTGCTCTTCCGCGCTCAGGCCCGGCTTGGGATACGCGTGCAGTTTTTTCCAATCCGGTTTGCCGCTGAACAGTTCCCCATCCCACCACACAGTGCCGGCATCCAGCGCTTCTTTTTCGGTAGACGACATCTGCGGCAGAATTTTGCGGAACAGCGCGAGCAACGGCGCGCCCAGCAGCGTGCGGCGTAGGGGGCCAGGATTAAGCACCAGCGCGAGGATTGCAAAAATAATCCACCCCAGCGCTAACGCCACCGGCGGCGCGCAGCCGGAGTAACCTAGCGCCAGCAGTCCCGCCGCTGCGCTGACGGTCCACAGCCACGCCGGTGCACGGTGGTAGGCCAGCCCCCATACAATGGCGCCCGCACTGCCGATTGCGATCCATGTCGTCATGACCTGTCTGCCCCGATAAACATTGGACGCATTATTCCACAATGCATGGGTTGTTCGAATTGCCGAGATTCGCGAACCACTCATTTTTCGGGGGGGCGTCGCCAAGGTGCTGGAACTGGGCGGCGCTCAGCAAGCGTGCGGCCGTTACCGCAGGCCGCCCGATACCGGAACCTCGGTTATTGATTGTCATGTGATCGACAACCGTGCCTTGAGGCGCGCCATGATGTCCATGCGCTCATGCAATAGGGCCACCACCAGCGCGGGCACCGCATGCCGCGGTAAGCAGAAAACGTAATGGTGTTCACACAGAACCATGCGCAAACCCGGATGCAGCTCGCTCCAGTCTTTGTAAAAGCCCTCTCCTTTCGCCAGTGCTTCAACACTTTGCTCCAGCTTGGCGATGTAGGTGCGGGTTTGCGCCTCACCCCACTGCTTGATGCTGTAGCGAGTAATCTCGCGCAGATCGGCAGCCGCTGATTGGGTGAGGACATAGGAACGGGTCACACACGACCGCCTGACTGCAGAACCTGCTCTGCAATCTCAGTGATGCTTAGCTCGGAAACCTCGCCACGCAACCCCTCGGCAATGCGTGAAGCGAGCAATGTTTTCAGGTCCTGCAGCGCCTGCGTTTCGTCGGGCGTGGATCCAAACAGACGTTGCAGGGCGTATTCCTTGATGGTCTTGCCTTGTAAGGCGGCTAGCGCCTTAATGCTCTGGTGCTGTTGCTCAGTCACTTCGATTGTCAAGCGGCTCATGACGGGTTTCCTCGCCTTGGTTGATCGCAACAAGTATGGCATAAATGTAAATAAGTACAAATGTACATTTGTGCTTCACTGAAGATGCCTGATAGGACTGGCGCGACTCTCCCACAGACAAACACTACTGTCATGAAAAAACTATCTTATATTCAATTGGTTAACCATCATGACCTCGTCTGTTGCCATGAGATATTCGGTAAGTAATTGAAACAATATGTTCTTGAGGATATCTCGCGTAATTTAGAACTGCGCTTCCGCCAGCGCCATCACACTGGCAGCGCCGCTGATGACGGTGTGCCTGAAAGCGGCCGCCTGCGGCAACAGGTGTTCGCAATAAAACCGCGCGGTGGCGAGTTTCGTTTCGTAGAATGCGGTGTCGGCGGCGGGTTCGTCACGCTTGCGCTGCGCTACCTGCGCGGCGCGCGCCATCATCCAGCCGCCACCGACGGTGCCGAACAACTTCAGATACGGCACGGCGACGGCGTATACCGCGTTGGGGTCTTGCGGGAACGTTGCGACGATCCAACGCGTCGCTTCCTCCAATGCGTCGATGGCGCTGGTGAATGATTTCCCCATGGCGGACAACTCACCTGCCGCAAGTGCTGCCGCCGTCAATCGCATGTGCGCAATCAGCGCCAGCGCCGTAGCGCCTTTTTCATAACCCACCTTGCGCCCCACTAAATCATTGGCCTGAATGCCGGTGGTGCCTTCGTATATCGTGGTGATGCGCGCATCACGCAGGTACTGCGCCGCCCCGGTTTCTTCGACATAGCCCATGCCGCCGTGTATTTGCACGCCGGTAGAGGCGATTTCGACGGCCTGTTCGGTACACCATGCCTTGACCACCGGGATCAGCAAATCCGTCAACGCCTGGTTGCGCCGCTGCTCAGTACTATCGGGATCGCGCTTGGCCTTGTCCAGCGCCGCTGCGGCGACATACGCCAGTGCGCGCATGGCTTCAATCTGCGATTTCATACTCATCAGCATACGCCGCACATCCGGATGATGAATCAGGGTCACGCGGTCCCCGCTGCGCTGGCCGACCGCGCGCCCCTGCACCCGCGTCTTCGCATAGTCGAGGGCATGCTGATAGGCACGCTCCGCCACCCCCACACCTTCAAGCCCCACCGCGAGGCGCGCGTGGTTCATCATGGTGAACATGTACTCCAGCCCGCGGTTGGGTTCGCCGACCAGATAACCCGTGGCCCCGCCGCCATCGCCATACTGCATCACGCAGGTCGGACTCGCGTGGATGCCCAACTTGTGTTCGATCGACACGCACTTCACATCATTGCGCGTGCCGGCACTGCCATCGCTGTTGAGCTGGAACTTGGGTACGATGAACAGCGAGATGCCCTTGACGCCCTCGGGCGCGTCAGGCAGGCGTGCGAGCACCATATGCACGATGTTGGCGGCCATGTCGTGCTCGCCCCAGGTGATGAAAATCTTGGTGCCGCTGATTTTGTAATGATCGCCTTCAGCCACCGCTTTGCTACTCACCGCCGCGAGATCCGAGCCCGCCTGCGGTTCGGTGAGATTCATGGTGCCGCTCCACTCGCCCGAGGTCAGCTTCGGCGCATAACGCTGCAACTGCTCGGGGGAAGCGTGATGTTGCAACGCTTCCAGCACACCGGAGGTCAACATCGGGCACAGGCAAAACGCCATGTTGCTGCTGTTCCACATCTCCTGCACCGGATTGGAGACGATATGCGGCAACCCCTGGCCGCCGTATTCAGTCATGCCGCCAAGGCCGTTCCAGCCCGATGCGGTGAATTGCTGGTACGCCGCCTTAAAACCGGACGGCGCGCTCACCACGCCATCGGCCAGCCGCGCGCCCTCGGTGTCGCCCACGCGATTAAGCGGTGCCAACACTTCTTGCGCAAATTTCGCAGCCTCATTCAGCACGGCCTGCACCAGATCCGCGTTGACTTCATCACAGCCGGGCAAGCGGGCCACCTCATCCAGCCCCGCCAACTCGTTAATCACGAACAGCATGTCTTTGAGCGGCGCAATATATGATGACATGGTGGATTCCTATGAAAAAGTGGCGTGACCGCGCGGGGCACGCCATGATGTTACCCGCAAAGCATGCGTGACACTATTCCTGTGGACGCTGTTGCCGTGGACGCTTGCCCCTGCGAGTGGGGAGGATTAGCATCCTATTTTCTCAAGCCGTGCGTCAGGTGTTGGGTAGGATGTTTGCCCGCGCGCCATCACGCACCATACGTACCACAGGCACCACACGCACACCAACGGAGCTAGCGCATGGCACGCATACCTTATCCTGATGTCAACGCCAACGCCGAAGTCATTGCCTTGAGCGCGCAGATTCGCACAGAGCGCGGCCGTCTGCACAATTTGTATCATCTGTTGCTCAACAGCCCACCGGTGGCACGCGGTTGGCTCAACCTGCTCACCGCCGTTCGTCAACAGTGCAACCTTGCCGGCAAGTATCGCGAGTATGCGATTTTGCGTATCGCTATCCTCAACGGTGCTGATTTCGAATACATCAGTCACATTCCGTTTGCGCTCGAGCAAGGCATACGTCAGGAACAAATCGATGCGCTTAACGCGTGGCAAAATTCGTCACTCTTTAATGCCACCGAGCGGGCGGTGCTGGCTTACACCGACGCCATGACCGAGGACATCCAGGTGCCGGATGCGGTGTTTGATGCCCTCAGACCGCACTTCGACGCGCGCGAGTTGACCGAGCTTACGGTGACGATTGCAACCTACAATCTGGTATCGCGTTTTCTCGAAGCGCTGCAGGTCGATCACTAACTATCGCTGGCACCCGTCGCCACATAATGATGCAAACCCCACCAGGAGCAAACCTTGGCCGAAGCCCGTAAAGTAATCATCACCTGTGCCGTCACCGGTTCCATACATACCCCGACCATGACGCCCTATTTGCCGATAACGCCAGCGGAAGTAGCGGCCGGCGCCATAGGCGCCGCTGAAGCGGGTGCGGCGATTTTGCATCTGCATGCGCGCGATCCGCTGGACGGGCGCCCCACGCCCGACCCCAAGGTGTTCATGCAGTTTCTGCCGCAGATCAAGGCCGGTACCGACGCGGTGATCAATATCACCACCGGCGGCGGACACGGCATGACAGTGCAGGAACGCCTCGCCGCGCCGCTCATCGCCAAGCCGGAAGTGTGCTCACTAAACATGGGATCGATGAATTTCGGCCTCTATCCCAACCTCGACAAGCGCCGCGAGTGGCAGCACGAATGGGAACCGCAATATCTGGAGGCCAGCCGGGATTTCATTTTTCGCAATACATTCAAAGACATAGAATATACGCTCAAACACCTCGGTGAAGATTGCGGCACACGCTTCGAATTCGAGTGCTACGACGTCGGGCACCTCTACAACCTCGCACATTTTCTCGAACGCAAACTGGTCAAACCACCGCTCTTCGTGCAGACCATTTTCGGCATCCTCGGCGGCATCGGCACCCACACCGAGAACCTGATGCACATGAAGACCATAGCCGACAAACTTTTCGGTGATCAATACCTGTGGTCTATCCTCGGCGCCGGGCGTCACCAGATGGGTTTGGTGACGATGGGTGCGCTGATGGGTGGCAATGTGCGCGTGGGCCTTGAAGACAGCATTTACCTAGGCAAAGGCGAACTCGCCAAAAGCAATGCGGCGCAGGTAGCCAAGATACGCCGCATCCTCGAAGATCTGTCGCTGGAAATCGCCACTCCCGCCGAGGCGCGCAAAATGCTGGCGCTGAAGGGCGGGGACAACGTCGCATTCTGAGTTTCCCGGAGAAAAATCCATGCAAGGCACCATGATGAATTTTCCGCTGACGCTGGCGCACGTGCTCGAACGCGCAGGCCGCCTGTTTGTCAATTCGGAAATTGTGTCGCGCCTGCCGGATCGCTCGTTGCACCGCCAGAGCTATGGTGATTTTTACCGGCGCGCGCGCGCATTGGGCGCTGCGCTGCAAGAGCTCGGCCTGAAAAAAGGTGAGCGCGTAGCGACGCTGATGTGGAACCACTACGCGCATCTGGAGGCCTACTTTGGCATCCCCTGTGCGGGCGGCGTGCTGCACACCCTGAATCTGCGGCTGCATCCCGACGATATCGCCTATATTGCCAATCATGCCGAGGATCGATTTCTGATCGTCGATGATGTGCTGTTGCCGCTGCTGGAAAAATTCCACGCGCAAGTCAAGTTCGAGCGCATAGTGGTAGTGCCGTTAAGCGGCAAGCCCGTGCCTGCCGCGTACCAGGATTATGAAATGCTGATCGCAGATGCGCCCAGGTTCGAGATGCCGCACCTTGACGAGAACGACGCGGCAGGCATGTGTTATACCTCTGGCACCACCGGCAAACCGAAAGGCGTGGTGTATACCCACCGTTCCATCGTGCTGCACGCGCTGGCAACCTCCACCGTGGATGTGCTGGGACTCAGCAATCGCGATTCGCTGTGTCCGATAGTGCCGATGTTTCATGTGAATGCATGGGGATTGCCGTTCTCGGCGGTGATGGTGGGTGCAAAAATTGCCTTTCCCGGGCCGCATCTGGATGCGGTGAATCTGCTCGACCTCTACCAAGCGGAAAAAGTCTCGATGTCGGCCGGCGTGCCGACCATCTGGATGGGCCTGTTGCAAGCGTTGCAAAAGGAACCGCAGCGCTGGCAACTGGCAGCGGGATTGCGCATGGTGTGCGGCGGCGCTGCTGCGCCGGAATCGATGATTCGCGCATTTGATGCGTTTGGATTACGCGTCATTCACGGCTGGGGCATGACCGAGACTTCGCCGCTGGGCGCAGTCAATTACCTCAAGCGGGAATTGGATGGGCTGACAGCGGAGGAGCAGTATGCGGTGCGTGCCAAACAGGGGGTGCCGCCGCCGTTTGTCGAATTGCGTACCATGGCAGAGAACGGCGAAGCGCCATGGGACGGCAAATCGATGGGGGAATTGCAGATTCGCGGACCGTGGGTGGCGGCGAGTTACCACCAGTTGCAGTCCGAAGCGGACAAGTGGACCGCGGATGGCTGGTTTTGTACCGGCGACATCGCGATCATGGATGCGCACGGTTACATGAAAATCGCCGATCGGGTGAAAGACCTGGTGAAATCGGGCGGAGAGTGGATCAGCTCGGTTGACCTGGAAAACGCGCTGGTGGCCCATCCCGCTGTGCTGGAGGCTGCCGTCATCGCCGTGCCACATCCCAAATGGGACGAGCGCCCGCTGGCCGTGGTGGTGTTAAAACCGGGGCACAGCGTGAGCGCCGATGCCTTGCGCGTACACCTAGCCCCGCAATTCGCGAAATTCTGGCTGCCGGATGCCGTGATGTTCGTCGACGCCATACCAAAAACCTCGACCGGCAAGATGTTGAAGTCCGCACTGCGCGAGCAATACCAAGCGCAATTTAGCGCTGTGGTATCCATTGCATCGCATGCCGCGAAGTAATGATCGTCAACTTACTGGAGATGGTATGAAATCAATCAAGCGTCGTGCCGCCGTGGCGCTGGCTGTGGTTGCAGGCATTGCAGCCGGCAGCGCGTTTGCGCAACAGCCGCAGGCCAAAAGGGATTTCGATACGGAGATCAGCGCTGCGCTGGCCTCGGCAAAATCCGCCGCCCGCTTTGAATTTTTGGGTACCCTGGTCAGGACCTGCCTGGTGCCGCAAAGTGGTGGTGAAAACACCAGCGACATTCCTGCGCCGTATGTAAGCAACCCTGCCAAAGCGCCCCCGCGCGACTCCTGGTACACCGAACCGGCCAGGGTTTTCGACAATCTCTACTTTGTCGGCGGCAAAATTCACTCGGCGTGGGCGATGACCACCAAGGAAGGCATCATCCTGTTCGACACCATTTACCCTTACAACTCCGAAGAGCTGATCATCGGCGGCATGCAAAAACTCGGCCTTGATCCCAAGGACATCAAGTATCTGATCGTCTCGCATGCGCACGGCGACCACATCGGCGGTGCCGAAATGCTGCAAACCCGCTACGGCATGCGTGTGGTCATGGCGGGTCCTGATTGGGATTTGGTCGAAAAATATCCGAACCGCTACAAGAGCATGGCACCCAAGCGCGATATCGTCGCCACCGACGGCATGAAGCTCACGCTCGGCGAAAGCACGGTGACGATCACCCACACCCCCGGCCATACACCGGGCACACTGTCCTACACCTTTCAGGTATACGATAAAGGCAGACCGCTCAACGTCGCGTATTCAGGCGGCACTGCGTTTAATTTCGTCAACAACACGCCCGATCCGGGCATCAGGAATTTTCAGATTTATCTCGATTCACAACAGCGCTTCGCCGCCCATGCAGCCGCTACCGGCGCTACTGTGCTGATGTCGAATCACTCGGAATTTGACATCGCGGACAGCAAAAATAAAATGCTCGCCGCGCGCGGCAATGGCCCACATCCGTACGAGAACGGCGCTGATGCCGTGCAGCGTTATTTCAGGGTGATGCAGGGTTGTGCGCGGGCAGCGCAGATCAAACTGGAACAAAAACAGGCGCAGACAGCGCAGCCTTAGCGGGCGTCGCGGTCCCTGCTCAGTGCTTCGGCATTTTCGCGTCCTGCGCCACCTTCGCCCACTTGACCAGGTCTGCCGCGATCATTTTGCGAATTTCGACGGGGCTGCGCGCTTCGACCTCCGCGCCTTCGATGGCGAACCGCTTTTCGATTTCGGGGCGCTTGAGTATGACCCCAACTTCAGCGTTGAGTTTGTTGATGACAGCCACCGGCGTGCCGCCCGTTGCCGCCCACGCCCACCAGATCGACGCTTCGTACGGCATTCCGGCCTCGGATGCGGTGGGCAGGTCGGGCATGACCGCCAGGCGCTTCGCGCTGCCGCTCGCCAACGCCTTGATCCTACCGCTGCGCAGATACGGACCCACCGTCGGGATCGTCGATATCGCCATGTGCGCGTGACCTCCCGTCACGTCGGTCAGTGCCGGCGCTCCGCCCTTGTAGAGGGCGATGACCACATCGATAGCGGCCTGACTGCGGAACATTGCCGACACAAAGTGCATGAATCCACCGGCCGAGGCCATGGTGATATGGTTCGGCTTGGATTTGCCGAGTGCCAGCAGCTCCTTTAACGAATTGACCGGCAGCGATGGCCCGACCACAATCAACACCGCCCCCCGGCCCAGGGTTGCGACAAAATCAAAGTCCTTGATCGGATCGTACGGCAGCTTGTTGATCACCGCCGGATTCATGGTAAACGCAGTCGAAGCCATCAGCAGCGTATAACCATCGGGTGCGGCGCGCGCGACGATTTCGCTGCCGATCATGCCTTCGGCCCCCGGCCGGTTGTCGACCACCACCTGTGCACCCAGACGTTCACCCACCTGACTGCCTATGTAGCGGGCAAAGACATCGTTGCTGCCGCCTGGCGCCTGCGGCACGATCAGCCGGATCGGCTTGGTGGGGTAGTTCGCTTCGGTTGCCGCCGTGCGCTGCGCCGCACACACGCCAGGCACGGATGCCAGTATCAGCATCGCGCTCGCTGCAAAACTCGCCTTCATGGGTCGCTCCTTGGGTAAATCCGCCGTTCGCTATAGTGTTACGGTGTGACGTGACGCGCAATTGCCGCGGCAGTATGGCATCAAATCCCGGCCGCTGACAAATGTGCGCAGGACCGGATGCGAGGTTATCATGGCGTGCCGGCGCGAAACCGGCGACACCGCATAAACTGTTGTCCTGTGGAGACTCCGGCATGACCTGCGATCTGCTGATTAAAAATGGCACTGTCATCGATGGCAAAGGTGGCGCGCGCTATGCAGCCGACATCGCGGTGCAAAACGGCAGGATAGCCGCCATCGGCAGCATAGCCGGCACTGCCGAAAACACCATCGACGCCGCCGGAAAAATAGTCTGCCCGGGGTTCGTCGATCCGCACACGCACTACGACGCGCAAATCACCTGGGACCCGTTGCTTTCAAGCTCCAGCGAGCACGGCATCACCACGGTGATGATGGGTAACTGCGGCGTGGGCATAGCGCCATGCAGGCCGCCAGCGCGCGCGCTGCTGATCGAGGATCTGGTGACGGTGGAAGGCATCGATCACGATGTGTTGAGTGCAGGCATACGCTGGGACTGGGAAACCTTCCCGCAGTTTATGGACGCAGCCGCCAAACGCGGCACTGCCATCAACCTCGCGTTCATGGTTCCTCTGGCGCCGCTACGCACCTATGTGCTGGGCGCCGAGGCTAATGAACGCGCCGCCACCGCTGCCGAGACGCTGACCCTGGCTGGACTGCTGCGCGACGCCATGCAGGCCGGCGCATGGGGATTCAGCACCACCGCCAGCCGCCAGCACATCGGCCACGGCGGCAAGCCGCTGGCATCGCGCTTGGCGAGCCGCGAAGAACTCGGCGCTTATTGCGCTGTGCTCAAACAACTCGGACGCGGCGTCATCGAACTCGCCCTGACCAAACGCTACGCAACGCTCGCCGACGATGAGGAAGAGCTGCTGGGCTTTCTGCTCGATGCGAGCGCGCGCCCGGTGACCTGGCTGTCGTTACACAATCTCATCGAAAAGCCGAATGCCATCGTGGAAATTCTTGCGCGCGTTGCACCTCTAATCCAGCGCGGCGCCATTCCGCAAATACTCACCCGGCCGCTGTTGTACGACATGAACCTGCGGCGGCCCTTCATGTTCACCGAGATGAACGCGGCGAAGCCGTTGTTCGATGCGTCGTTTGAAACGCAAATGGCCATTTATGCCGACGCCAGTTTCAGAACAGCCTTCAAGGATGAACTGAAGCTTGGACGCAAGTGGGCCGGCCTTGCACAAAGCATCATGATCGTGTCCGTCGAAAACCCGGCGTTAAAAGCCTGTGTCGGGATGACCATCGGCGAGGTCGCGAAGGCGCGCAACCAAGAGCCCGACGACGTGTTTTTTGACATCGCTGTGGCGGACCAGCTTCAGGTCAAGTACGTGGTACCGCGCGCCAACACCGATAAGGCTGCGCTGGCCCATGCGCTGAGCGATACACGCACCATGATCGGCCTCTCCGATGCCGGTGCGCATCTGGATATGCTGTGCGAGTCCGGCTACACCACCTATCTGCTGGGGCATTGGGTACGTGAACAAAAAGCACTCAGCCTGGAGCGCGCGATTCAGCGCATTACCTCGGAGCCTGCGAATTTCTTCGGTATCAAAGACCGCGGTCGCCTGGAAACAGGCAGCGCTGCCGATATCGTGGTCTTCGACGAAAGCAGGATAGGCTCGGCCTTACGGCCGACGCCGGTCAAGGATCTGCCTGCCGGCGGCACGCGCCTTTATGCCAAAGCCGAGGGGATCTCGCAAGTGGTGGTCAATGGCCACATTCTGTATCAGGACGGCCACCACACCGGCGCAATCTCCGGCGCGGTATTGCGCTCGCATGGTTAAAGGAGTGGTCATGCGTATTGAGGTCCTGGCTCTGGTGCAGCTCTCCGCGGAACGCGTCGGTGCGTTGGCCGCCGCCGGCTATGCCGTTCGCGAAGGCAAGAAGTATCCCAGTCGCACAGACGCCCTGCGCGACGGCAGCGCTACCGTCAGGGCCGTTCTGACCAACGGCCGTGGCGGTTTGAGCGGCGACGAGATGGCATTGCTGCCGCGGCTCGAACTCGTGTGCACCGCGGGCGCGGGTTATGAAGCGGTCGATCTAGAGACGGCCCGCAGTCGCGGCATCGCCGTCGCCAATTGCCCCGACACCAACGCATCAGCGGTCGCCGACTCTGCCATGATGCTGTTGATGGCGGCCACCCGCCACCTGCTTGAGGCCGATCGCTTGGTGCGTGCCGGCGGATGGCAGGAGCAATGGGCTGTCGTCACCCCGACCATTTCCGGCAAGCGTCTGGGCATACTCGGCCTGGGAACGATAGGCAACAAGATTGCACTGCGCGCCGCGCGCGGCTTTGAGATGGAAATCGGCTATCACAACCGCAGAGCCGTAGCGGGATCACCTTATCGATTTTTCGACAGTCTCAGCGCGCTCGCGACATGGGCCGATTTCCTGATCTGCGCTGCGCCAGGCGGCGCAGCGACACGACACCTCGTTAACGCCGACATACTCACAGCGCTCGGACCGCGAGGCTATCTCGTCAATATCGGACGCGGTACGGTGGTGGACACCGCGGCACTGATCGACGCGCTGCGCGCAAAGCGCATTGCGGGGGCAGGCCTGGATGTGGTCGAAGGCGAACCGGCCACACCGCCGATCCTGCCGCAGCTGCTGCAATTGGACAGCGTGGTGATTACGCCGCACTACGCCGGACGCGCACCGGAGGCGCGCACCGCGGCAACGGCGTTGATACTCGCTAATTTGAATGCGTATTTCGCAGGACAGCCACTGCCGTCTGCGGTTCCACTCTAGCCCTGATGACGCACGGCTTGCAGGTGCGCGGCCTGCGCTGCCACAGCAGCGCTACATCTTGGGAATATTCGCGTCCTTGATTACTTGCGCCCACAGCGTGATCTGCGCCCGTATGAATTTGTCGAATTCATCGCGGCCGGTAGGCGCGGGTGGCATCCCCAGTTCGGTCAGGCGCTGCTCGACTTCGGGGATACGCATGACCGCGTGCAGATCGGCATTCAACTTATCGAGCAACGCAACGGGGGTGGCAGCCGGCGCGCACACGCCGTACCAGGAATTGACCTCGAAGTCGGGCACGCCCGATTCCTGCATCGTCGGCACGTCCGGCAGCAGCGTCTGACGCTTTGCGCTCGCAACCGCCAGGGCGCGTAGGCGTCCGCTCTGAATCGGTCCCATGATGAGTGGCAGGTTTGTCACATTGATCGGGATTTGCCCGGCGATCACATCGGTAGTCCCCTGCGCCGAGTTTTTATAAGGAATATTTACGATGTCGAATTTCAGCAGCAACTTAAGCCACTCCATGGTCAGTTGCGGCGAGGTACCGGGCGTCCCGGAGGAGTAACTCAGCTTGCCCGGATTGGACTTCGCATAAGCAATCAACTCCTTGATCGATTTGATCGGCACTGACGGGTGCACGACTATAGCGTTAGGCGGCATACCGATGCGCGTGACCGGCGCGAAATCTTTGTGCGCGTAGGGGATGTCCGCGATCATCGACAGGGAAATTGCATTCGGAGCGATATTGCAATGAAGCAGGGTGTAGCCGTCGGGCGCCGCCCTCGCCACAAACACCGCACCGATGGTACCGGAGGCGCCCCCGCGATTGTCAACGATGACCTGCTGACCCCACATCCGCGTCAGCCGATCGGTGATCAAACGAGCGACGATGTCGTTGCCGGTACCCGCAGCGAACGGTACCACGTAGCGCACAGGTTTGACAGGAAAGTTCTGTGCCCACGACGCCGCACTGCACAGCCACGCTGCCGCCGCAATTGAGTACATCCACCCACCACTTGCTCCGATCACACCGCGCATCACGCACCTCCGAAAGTTGGGCACCGCAACGATGAACGACCTGCAATTAATGCTCAATATTTTTTCTTGTATCACACCTTAACTTGGCAATTTCAAACGGCACAGTATCTAGCGCTCGGCGTACTGTCAACAAACAGCAATACTGCGGGGAATTGGATCAGGCTATTTAACGGGCATTGCCTGCACTATCGTTGATCCCGCGCTGCCATGTCGATGGCATGATGCCCACGCGATTGGCCGCCCGTTTTCCCAGCCAATATCCCAGCGACTGCCCCACATTGGCAAAAGGCGACTCCACCTCCAGCTTTTGTGCGGCGTCTATCGGCCAGTTTGGGTTGTGCAAGAATTCGCGCCCCAGCGCCACCAGATCCGCACCGCCCGAACGGATGATTTCTTCCGCCTGATCGGCGTGGATGATCATGCCCACGGCCATGGTTTTTATATCCGCGCCGGCCCTGATGGCCCGCGCATACGGCACCTGATAGCCATAACTCGGCGCGACATCTGCCGTGCTGGCGTCGGACATGCCGCCTGCACTGCAATCGATCACATCCACGCCGTGCGTTTTGAGCACGCGCGCCACAGCACTGCTGTCGTCGGTGCTCCAGCCCGCTTCGTCCACCGCCGACATGCGCAGGAATAGCGGTTTGTGTTCCGGCCAGTACTTGCGCACTTCGCGCACCACCTCGATCGGGAAACGCATGCGTTTTTCGGGCGTGCCGCCAAATTCGTCACTGCGCTGATTGGCCACCGGCGACAAAAATTGATGCAACAGATAGCCATGTGCGCCGTGAATTTCCAGCACGTCGAAGCCGGCTGCATTGGCGCGCCGTGCGGCCTGCCCCCAATTCGATATCGCTTCCTGTATGTCGTCCTGCGTCATCGCGCGCGGCACCGCGTATTTGCTGTTGAACGCAACCGCGCTCGGCGCAATCAGTTCCCATGCTTCGCCGTGATCCACACCCGGGCAGGTCGCCAGCGGTGCGCGCCCTTCCCACGGCACGCTACGGCGCGCCTTGCGCCCTGAATGGCCCAGTTGCAATGCGGGCACCGCGCCGTTGCGCCTGACCAGATCGGTGATGCGCTTGAGCGGCGCGATGAAATCGTCTTTCCACAGACCCAGATCGCGCGGCGTGGAGCAGCCGCGCGGATCGACCTTGGTGGATTCCACGAACACCAGCCCGGTGCCGCCGGCGGCAAACTTGCCGTAGTGCATGAGGTGCCAGTCGTTGACATGACCGTTGTCCGCGCAGTACTGCAGCATCGGTGATAGAACAATTCGATTCTTCAGCGTCACGCCGCGTATCTGCAGCGGTGAAAACAATTGGGCTTCCACTACATTTTCCTTTGCAATTGATAAACCGGTGATGGGATTCAGTACTGGGTGTGGGTATGATTGTTGAATTGTCGCATACTCGCTGTTTTCCACACTACACCGTAGCCTGCATTTGATGATTTTTTGAGCGCAGGTCAAACGCAGCAGCCGCATCACCGAGCCGCATGAATACCGCACCGTTGTCTTTGAGGGTGCGCAGCAGTTTTTCCAGCACGATCATGCGATGACCGCGTCCGATCACGAACGGGTGAAAGGTATAGGTAATCACGCCCCACTCGAGATGATCGCGCAGGTAGATAAAATCATCGCTCCAGTTTTGCAGCACATGATGCGCGTTCATATTGCCCGGCAGTATGGTGGTAGGGGTGCGCACAAATTCAAAGTGCGGGTAGTCGTCGAGCGACCAACTGACCGGCATTTCGATCAGCCGCGTGGCGGCACCGAACAGCGCCGGTTTTTCCAGCTCGATCACATCACCCTGGCGCACGCGGTACGGCGTGTAGTCGTCGCCCATCATACTGCTATCGTAGTCAAAGCCGTGCTTCAACAGCAGTTCCACCGAATGCGCACTCAGGTCCCACGAAGGCGAACGGTAGCCACGTGCGTAGTGCCCGGTGAGTTTTTTGATTTGCTCGTTAGCGCGCACGAGGGTGCTTTCTTCCTGCTCGCGCGTCATTGCAGCCGGCGGCACATGGGTCCAGCCGTGATGGCCGATTTCGTGGCCCGCGTCAAACACCCGCTGACATTGCGCCGGGTAGGTTTCAAGCGTGTGTCCGGGGATGTACCAGCTTGAGGGCACTGCATATTTTTTCAGCAGGTCAAGGATACGTTGCGCGCCGACATTCGCGCCAAACTCACCGCGGGAAATAGGTGAGGGCGACGTCATGCCGCGCGCAATAAATCCCGACATGGCATCGAAGTCGAAGGTCAGGCAGGCGATATGTTGTTTCATAGCTCCCAATTCTGCTGCATCGCAATCTAAGCTCAGGCACGAACGATAACATGCGTTGCAATGTCATTGAATTTGCTTGTATTTCAAGGCAAAATCGTGCAATAGTTGGCCTCGCAAAATCCCCCGCTGCTACACCGCTTGCTTGTGATCCAGTTGCGCCTGCTCATCCACCCGGAGTGCGGCACCGGGATAGCACTAAATGTTTGTTTTCGTTGTATTTTCGTTGTTTACAATTGCAAAAAACTAGCAACATCAGGAGAGCGTAATGGCAAATGTCGGCATGGTAGGCCTCGATTGGCAAGAGCGGATTAACTGGGACCGGCTGCGCAAGCATCGTCTGGCGCGCGCGCGCGAACGCATGAAGGCGCACGGCCTAGGCGCGATGTTGCTGATGTATGACGAAAATGTCCGTTATGTAACCAGCACCCTCACCCCCGGCTGGAACCGCCTGAAGCCCGGCCTGCGCTACGCCCTGCTGTGCGGCGATGACGCGCCGGTGCTGTTCGAGCAAGGCGACATCGGCGTGCATATCGCCAAGCACTCGCCGTGGATCCCCAAGGAAAACATCAAATATTCCTATGCCTGGATCAAGGGTGCCGCGGGTGCCGCCTCTTTGCAGCAGGTGACCAAGTTCACCAACGCGATTAAAAAGGAAATGAAAAAGAGCGGCGTTGACGGACAAAAGCTCGGCGTCGATTTCGTCGATATCAACATGATCCAGATCTTCAAGGACGAGAAGATCGACTGGGTTGACGGCATGACGCCGATGATGGAAGCGCGCGCCGTCAAGAACGAAGATGAACACGAGTGTATGCGCCAGGTCGGCGCCATCGGCGATGCTGCCCACTGGGAATTCATGCGCTTCCTGAAGCCGGGCCTCACCGAAAACCAGTTGACCGCGCACATCATGAAGTTCCTCTACGACATTCCGGGCATGGAAGACGTGGAAGACGTGATCGTGTCCTCGGGCCTCAATACCTGGCCGAACTGGCGCAACTTCTCCGATCGCATCATCAAGCCCGGCGACATGGTGTTCATGGACCTCGCTGCGCTGACGTGGAATGGTTACAAGTCCTGCTACTACCGCACCTACATGGTGGGCCGCGAGCCGAATCAGGAGCAAAAAGACATTTACGCTATGGCGCTGGGCTGGCTGTATGACTCCATCAAGGCGGTTAAAGTCGGCGTCACCACGCGCGATATCGCACTGAAATGGCCGTCGGCGAAAGACACCTGGGGCTACGAAGAAGAAGATCAGGCCGCCGCCAATCTGTGGGGCCATGGGCTGGGCCTCGCGCAATACGATCAGCCGGTGATTTCGCGCATCTGGTCGCTCGATCACCCGATCGAGATTAAAGAAGGCATGGTGTTCGCGCTGGAAACCCAGCACGGCAAGACCCATCAATGGGGTGTGCGTATCGAAGAAATGCTGATCGTGCACAAAGACAGCGTAGAGATCGTGTCCAACTTCCCGGTGGAGCAGATCACGGTGGTTGATCCGATGCCGGGT
This sequence comes from Bordetella parapertussis, assembly GCA_945906815.1. GTDB lineage: Bacteria > Pseudomonadota > Gammaproteobacteria > Burkholderiales > SG8-41 > UBA5216. The sequence continues at coordinate 23,938 of CAMDRT010000007.1, read as the reverse complement.
TACTGCAACTACGGCAAGCTGCCCGGGCGCTAAGAATTCCCTCCCCTTCAAGGGGAGGGCTAGGGTGGGGATGGGGTTGACGCAGACCCGATCCCCCGCCTAACCCTCCCGCTTCGCTTCAAGTGTACCCTTGCCCTTGAAGGGGGAGGAACTCCAGTGCGAGGGCATACTTTCTCACAATGGCTTTCACTTCCAAAACCGCGATGCTCACGGCGCCGCGGTCTTTTTCTATTATTGACCGCACCCTTCCGGCGCTGGCACCGGATCATGTGGTGGTGCGCATTGCCGCCACCGCGATCTGTCACACCGACCTGGGCATCTTCAAGGGTCTGTACGCCAACCTGAAATATCCGCTAGTGATGGGGCATGAATCCACTGGCGTGGTTGAGTCTGCCGGCGAAAAAGTCACGCATGTCAAAGCGGGCGATGCGGTTATCATCAATCCGATCATCTCCTGCGGTCATTGCGATATGTGTCAACGCGACAGGCAAAACCTGTGCCGCAACGCAGGGCTGTTCGGACGCGAAGTCGATGGCTCTCTCGCCGAGCTGGTGCATGTGGCGGGTAAATATGCACACCTCCTGCCCGCTGATTTGGCGCTGGATGACGCCACGCTCATCGAGACGCTGGCAACCATAAAACATGCGCAGGACCGGCTGGCGCTCAAAGCGGGCGAATCCGTGGTGGTGATAGGTCAGGGCACCACGGGCCTGTTGCATACACAATTCGCAGCCCTTGCCGGCGCCTATCCAGTCATCGCGGTATCGCGCACCCAGTGGAAGCTCGATATGGCGCTGCGCATGGGGGCGCATCACGCGCTCGGTGTGAGCGCGGAAAAAGCCCTCAGCGAAGTGATGCGCCTTACTGACCATGAAGGCGCCGACGTGGTGATCGATACCGTTGGCGGCGCAGCCATGCTGGCAGTGGCGATAGCTATGTTGAAACCCGGCGGGCGTCTGTCTCCCTATGCGATTAGTCACGAGTGCTGCACGACATTCACCACCTTTCCGCTCTACTACAAGGAAATCAGCATCATCGGTTCGCGCGCGCTGCATCCTACCGATATGGCGCCGTCGATAGACCTGGTATCGCAAGGCAAAATCGATATCAAGGGTTTTGTTTCAGGCACCTTTCCGCTGTCTAAAACAGATCAGGCGTTTAAGGAATACGAAGGCAACGCCAATGGCGTATTGCGCTTGGTCATTGATTCGCGCGAAGGCTGAGACCCCTATGTCCGCATTACTCGTTCCCCTCTCATCCCCCGAAGCTGCCGACGTTGCCCGCTTTGGCCCCAAGGGCGCCAATCTGGCAAGGCTGGCCCATGCAGGTCTGCCCACGCCCGGCGGCTATTGCCTGTCGGCAGACGCCTATCGGCTGCAAATCAAAGCGCTGGGTCTGGAAGCATCCGCGCGCGGCGCGTTTGCGGCGGACGATGGCGCACAGGCGCGCCGCTACGCGCTGAATATGAAAATCGGCCTGATGGATGAACCCATCACGCCGGAAATACTCGAACCGCTGCTGGCGGTGTGGAACAGCATCAAAGCCCAACACGGCCTGCCCATCGTGGTGCGTTCATCGGCACTGGTGGAAGACCGCTTCGGTTCCAGCTTTGCCGGACAGTTTGAAAGCTTTCTCGATCTCGAGGACGAAACCGATTTTCAGACCGCGATTCGCGCCTGCTGGGCAGCGCTGTGGTCGACGCGCGCATTGCGCTACATGGCCACACATGATCTCGACCCGGCGGATACCGCGATGGCGCTGATCATCCAACCGCTGATACCGGCGTTGGCGGCGGGCGGCGGACTGTCGCAGACGGTGGATGGCGGCATGCTGATCAACGCGACCTGGGGCCTAGGCTCCAGCATCGCGCAGGGTGAAGTCACCCCTGATCGTTACCTGCTGTCACGTGAGGCGGAACTCACCGAAGCGGCTGTCGGCCCCAAGTATCACGCGGTCGGCTGCTTGCATCGCAAATTCACGCCACCCAAAAAAAACGACACACCGAAGCGCTGCCTCAACGACGCGCAAGTCGCGCGGCTAGGCGGCCTGTTGCGCCGTGCCGAAGAAATCATGGGCCTGCCGGTCGAAATCGAATGGGCCATGGTTGAAGGTGACGACGGCGACGGCATCAAGATGCTGCAAGCACGCCCGCTGCACGTCGGCACGCAGGAAAAAGTCCCCGATGAAATCTGGCGCAATCATCCGCGCCTGCGCGGACAGCCCGCCGGCGTGGGCTGGGGCACAGGCCGCGCACGCGTGGTCAACTGCGAATGCGAGCTCGCGCATGTCGCGCCCGGCGACGTGCTGATTACCAAGAGTGCAGGTCCCGCACTGAGTCGTATTCTGACCCAGGTGTCCGCGGTAGTATCCGAACTCGGCGGCAGCACTTCTCACCTGGCTTCACTCGCGCGCGAGCGCGGCATACCGATGGTGCTGGGTGTGGCCGACGCCACCACCACCATACCCGATGGCGCGCAGGTGGCGGTGGATGGCGTGGCCGGCATCGTACGCTGGATGGTCTAGCCACCCACTATGCGCCCGCGAATTTTTCTGACGCAACCGGTGGCTCGCAGCGCGCTTGAGCGCCTCGAAAAAGTCGCTGATCTCACCATCAACCACGACCCGCTGCACATCGTCACCCAAGACGAACTATTAACAGCCGCGCGCGAGCACGATATTATTTTCTGCCTGCTGCACGACAAGATCAATGCGGACGTGATCAACGCCAATCCCCAGCTCAAGGCGATAGCGTCGATGACCATCACCCCGGCGGACATCGATACCGCCGCCGCCACTGCGCGCAAACTGCCGGTGACGGTGATCCCTGCGCTGCTGCTGAACGACGCCACCGCCGATCTCGCCTTCGCGTTATTGCTGGCCACGGTACGGCGCGTGACCGAGGGCGACCGCCTGATGCGCAGCGGCATATTCCCCGGTTCGCAGTCCAACTACGTTGAAGGCAGCACCGTATCGCGCAAGACCCTGGGATTACTCGGCGTCGGCGGCGTGGGCACAGCGATGGCGCAGCGCGCACGCGGGTTTTCGATGCCGGTGATCTATCACGACCCGCGGCGCCTGACGCCCGACAAGGAACAGGAGCTGAACGCGACCTGGATGCCGTTTGATGCAGTATTTCGGCTAGCGGATTTTGTTTCCGTGCATATGCCACTCACGCCTGCAACACGGCATTTGATCGGTGCGGCGCAACTGGCAGGGATGAAGCCCAGCGCCTACCTTATCAACTCCGCGCGCGGGCCGATTATTGATGAGCAGGCCCTGGTGCAGGCGCTGCTCGAAAAACGCATCGCCGGCGCCGGGCTCGATGTCTACGAAAACGAACCACGCCCGCATCCTGAGTTGCTGAAAATGAACAATGTCGTTTGCACACCGCACATGGGCAGCGCCACGCGCGAACTGCGCGAGGCAATGGCGCATGTGGTGGTAGACAATATTCTGGCGCTGCTTGCGGGCAGACAGCCGCCCCATTGCTGGAACACGGATATTTATAAGTAATTGTTTTTAATCACCAATTATTGAGGTGCAGCGATGGCAGGATTAGCTAAAGTGGTATTGACGGATTATGTGTGGGAGTCACTCGACGTCGAGAAAAACACCCTCGCCGGACTCGCGGAGTTGACCGCGCTGCAAACCAAAACGCCAGACCAGTTTATCGCTGAGGCCGCCGATTGTGATGCCCTGCTCAACACCTACGCCGGCCCGATTAGCGCCGACACCATGTCAAAAATGCCCAAGTGCAAGATCATTGCGCGTTATGGCATCGGCGTCGATACCATTGATCTGGATGCCGCCACCGCTGCCGGCATCATAGTCACCAACAATCCCACGTACTGCATCGAAGAAGTCGCCGAACACACCATGGCGTTGCTGCTGTCCGCCGCGCGAAAAATTACTTTTTATGATCGCCAGGTGCGCGCCGGCAAATGGGAAGTGCCGCCGGGAAAACCGATACAGCGGCTCGCGGGCAGCACCATCGGGCTGGTGGGTTTTGGCAATATCGCGCGGCAAGTCGCCATCCGCGCGGCTGCGTTCGGCATGAAAGTGTTGTATGCCGACCCCTACGTGAACGAAGGTCAGTTCGATGCCCCCGGCAAAAAGATGGCATTGATGGACATGTTGCAGCAAGCCGACTTCGTGTCCGTGCATCCGCCGCTCACGCCGCAAACGCGCCACAGCATCAACGACGACGCCTTCAACGCCATGAAGCCCAACGCCGTCATCATCAACTGCGCGCGCGGCCCGGTGATCGACACCGATGCGTTGGTGCGTGCACTCGACGCCAAAAAAATCGCCGGCGCCGCGCTCGACACCACCGACCCGGAACCCCTGCCCAATCCGCACCCGCTGCGCGGACGTGAAAACGTGATTATCAATCCGCATGCGGCATGGTATAGCGAGCAGGCTATGGTCGGGCTGCAGGCCGGCGCACCGGGCGAAGTGCGCCGGGTGCTGTCCGGCGTATGGCCGATCAACGTTGTAAACAAAGCGGTTAAGGGAAAAAGCCGCGCCGGTTTATAATACGGTTCAATGCTGATTGAAGTTTATTTACTGAAAACGCTGGAGGTAGTATGAAGCTTTGCCGCTATGGAAAAGAGGGAAACGAGAAGCCTGGCATTATCGATGCACAGGGTAAATTGCGTGATTTATCCAAAGTCACCGGCGCGCTGGATGCCGAGGCGCTGTCACCACGCAATCTTGCACGCATCAATAAAATCAAGCCGGAAACGCTGCCGGTAGTCACAGGCGCAACACGCTTTGGCGTGCCGTTTAGCGGCATCTCCAAATACGTGGCTATCGGTCTGAATTATTCAGATCACGCCGCCGAAGCCGGCATGGCAGTGCCCACCGAACCCATCATTTTCATGAAGACCACCACCTCCATCTGTGGCCCGAACGACGACACCCTGATGCCGCGTAACGCCACCAAGCTCGATTGGGAATGTGAGCTCGCGATCGTCATCGGCACCAAGGCGCAATATGTCAGCGAAGAGGACTCGCTCAATTACGTCGCGGGCTACTGTGTGGCGAACGACGTCTCCGAGCGCGCGTTTCAGTTGCAGTCGTCGCAGTGGGACAAGGGCAAGGGCTGCGACACCTTCGGCCCGATCGGCCCCTGGCTGGTGACCACGGACGAAATGACCGATCCGCAAAATCTCGACATGTGGCTGGATGTCAACGGCGTGCGCATGCAGTCCGGCAACACGCGCACCATGATATTCGGTGTGCGAAAAATTATTTCCTATTGCAGCAACTTCATGACGTTGTTGCCCGGCGACGTGATCTGCACCGGCACGCCGCCCGGTGTGGGTATGGGCAAAAAGCCCAATCCGCTCTACCTCAAGGTGGGCGATGTGGTCACGCTCGGCATCGAGGGTCTGGGGCAGCAGCAGCAGAAAATCGTAGCGTCGGCATAAGCTTCCCGCCACCGACATGATCAACGCAGCCATCATAGGCTTGGGGTGGTGGGGCAAGAACATCGTCAACGCAGTGCAAGGCAAAAGCGACAAGATTCGCTTTGTCCATGGCGTCAGTCACGAACCGGACAGCGTGCGCGCTTTCGCCAGCGCGCAAGGCTTCACGCTGAGCAGCAGCCTCGAAGCCGCGCTCGCTGACCCCAAGGTGCAGGCGGTCTGTTTGGCCACCCCCCACTCCACCCATCGCAGACTGGTAGAGCAGGTCGCTGCCGCGGGTAAAGCCGTGTTCTGCGAAAAACCTTTCGCGCTGAAATTTGCCGACGCAGTGGCCATGACCGAAGCCTGCAAAAAAGCCGGCGTCGCCATCGCAGTAGGACAAAACAAACGCTTCTGGCCATCGATGGTAGAACTGCGCAGCGTTGTTGCCAGTGGCGCACTGGGCCGCGTGCTGCATATCGAGGGCCACTACAGCAACGAGAATTCCAGCAATTTTTTCGCCCCGTGGCGGGACCTGCCGTCGGAGACCCCGGGAGCCGGCATGACCGGCACCGGCATCCATATCCTCGATGCTTTCACCAACCTCGCCGGCCCCACCGCCGAAGTCAGCGCGCAGTTCATGGCTACGCGTACGGGGCCTAATCCGCTGGACACCGTCTCGGTATTATTCCGCTTCGCCAACGGTGTCAGCGGCTTTCTCGGCGCCGTGCGTCCCTCACCGTTTTACTGGCGCGTACACGTATTCGGCGATCAGGGATCGGCCGAAGCGCTGGGCGAAACAGAATGCATCACGCGCTTAAGCGGCGGTAAAACCGAGCGCAAAGAATTCACGAAAATAGATTCCTTGCTGGCCGAGTTTGATTTATTCGCCGATGCGGTTATGGGCAAAGCCCCCTACCCCATCACACCGGATGAAATCGTCAATACCATCGGCGCGTTCGAAGCCATCACCACATCCATCGAAACCGGCAAGCCGGTGAAACTGGCGGGGTAGGCCAGTAGCCCGCAAGCAGCGCGTCGTTTGCGGGAGCAATCGTCCCGCAAACGACGCGCATTCAATCGATCATCGCCCCCGCTGCCTTGATGATGGGCAGCCAGCTTGCGATGTCGGCCTTGTTAAGTTCAGCGAATTCCGGCGGCGCGCGATAGGTTGCCGGCGTGCCGAGCTTGGCATAGCGCTCGCGCACATCTGGCCTGGCAAGACCGCGCCGGATTTCTTCGCTCAGCCGCGCAACAATTTCCTTCGGCATATTGCCCGGGCCGCACACACCCTGCCAGAGTACGGATTCGACTTCGGGGAAGCCCGCCTCGCGCGCCGTCGGCACGTTGGGCAGTTCCGGCATGCGCCTGGGGCTGGTGACAGCGATCAGCCTGAGCCGCGGTCCGACATTGACCGTCGCCAGCAACCCGAACAACAGGTGCGTCTCGCCGGCGGCGAGTTCGGTCACGCCCGAACCCTTGTACGGTACATGCATCATACCCAGCCCCGCAGCCTGGTTGAAGCGCTCGGCAAGCAGATGCGCGCTGCCGCCGACACCGGGAGAGGCGTAATGGGCCTTGCCCGCATTCGCTTTCGCCCATGCCGCAAACTCCTTGAGCGAGGTGGGCGGGATGGAAGCCGGCACCGCGACTACCAGGTATGACTCCACCACCTGCGCGATCGCGGTGAAGTCCTTGAGTGGATCATAGGGCGGTTGGCGGGTCAGAAACGGTCCCGTCACGTGCGAACTGGTGGTGCACATGAACAGCGTATGGCCGTCGGGTGAGGACTTGGCTACATCGCGCGCTGCAATAATACTGGCCATGCCGGGCTTGTTTTCCACCACCACCGGCTGACCGAGACCTTCAGACAAAAATTGAGCGACGATGCGTCCCGATACATCGACGCCGCTGCCCGCGATGAAACCGACGACGATACGAATGGGCTTGGTGGGAAAGTTCTGCGCCCAGGCGTTGCTACCGGCAATGGCAGCGGCAAGCGCTATGAGCCGTGTGATGCGAGCCTGCATTTTTTCTCCCCTTCGATTCAAATTTAATGTCCCGCGAGTGCGTTCCTGATCTGCTCCAGAGCCGCCGGGTCTTCAATAGTCGTCAGATCACCGGGGTCGCGCCCTTCGGCCAATGCCTGTATCGAGCGCCGCAGCAGTTTACCGGAGCGCGTCTTGGGCAGCAGCGTCACAAAATGCACCCGCACAGGACGGCCGATGGCGCCGAGTTGTTTATCCACGGCGTCCATCACTTCCTTTTCGTGCACGGCGGTGAGTTCCGGCGTTGCCAGCTTCGCGGCATCTTTCACCACCGCAAACGCCAGCGGCATCTGGCCTTTGAGGGCATCGGCCACGCCCACCACCGCAACTTCCGCGATGTTGGCGTGCGACTGCACCGCTTCTTCAATTTCACGCGTGCCGAGACGATGTCCGGCGACGTTGATCACGTCATCGGTGCGGCCCAGAATAAAGTGATAGCCGTCCGCGTCGCGGATACCCCAGTCAAATGTGGAGTAGACCTGCTTCGCGCTAAAGCCGGTGAAATAAGTGTTCACAAAACGCGCATCATCGCCCCACACGGTGGTCATGCAGCCTGGCGGCAGCGGCGGCACTATCGCGACCACGCCTTTTTCATGGGCAGCGGCTTCCATCGCATCCGACTCGCGCAGGATTTTCAGGTCATAGCCATAGACAGGAAAGCTCGGCGTGCCCCACTTAAGCGGCGTTTTTTCCACGCCATGCACCGCGGACAAAATCGGCCAGCCGGTTTCGGTTTGCCAATAATGATCGATCACCGGCTTTTGCAGCGCATCGGCGATCCAGCGGTGCGTAGGCTCATCGAGCGGTTCGCCCGCGAGAAACAAGTGACGCAGCGACGACAAATCGTATTTCGTGAGATACGCAGGGTCCTGTTTTTTCAGCACGCGCGCAGCGGTGGGCGATGAAAACATCACCGACACTTTATGGTCGGCAACGATTTTCCACCAGATGCCGGCATCGGGACGGATGGGCAACCCCTCGTACAGTATCGTGGTCATGCCGGCGATCAGCGGTGCGTACACAATATATGAATGCCCTACCACCCAGCCTATGTCCGAGGTGGTGAACATGGTTTCGCCGGCGTTGCCGCAATAAATGTGCTTCATCGACGCCGCCAGCGCCACCGCGTAACCCCCGGTGTCGCGCTGCACCCCTTTGGGCCGGCCCGTGGTGCCAGAGGTATACAGGATGTATGAAGGGTCACTCGACTCCAGCCAAGTCACCGGCGTGTTCACGTTGGCATGCGCGCGGCGCAACGTGGCGTAATCGAGATCGCGCCCGGCTACGGGCTGGTAGTCTTGGTCGAGACCACGATTGACCACAATCACATTGCGTGGCGGATGTTTAGCCAGACGCAATGCCTCGTCCAGTAATGGCTTGTAGGGAATCACACGGCCGCCGCGCATGCCCGCATCAGCGGTAATCATCAAGGCGGGCTTGGCGTCGTCTATGCGCGTCGCCAGGCTCGCTGCGGCGAAACCGCCAAACACCACGGAATGTATGGCGCCGACACGCGCGCACGCCAGCATCGCGAACACCGCTTCTGCGATCATCGGCATGTAAATCAGCACGCGGTCACCTTTGCCCACACCCAGCGTATGCAGCATGCCTGCTGCGCGATTGACCTCCTTGTAGAGTTCGCGGTAGGTGTAGGTCTTTTCCTGCCCGGTCTCGGTGGAAATATAAATCAGCGCCTTCTGGCCGCCGCGCGCGGCGAGATGACGATCGATGGCGTTGTGACACAGATTGGTTTGCCCTCCGACAAACCATTGCGCGAACGGCGGCCGGCTGAAATCGCAGACTTGATCAAAAGGCTGGTGCCAGTCTATCAGCGCGGCCTGTTCGGCCCAAAATGCATCGCGCTCGTTGAGCGAACGTTGGTGGAATTCCTGATAGGCGCCCATGCATCTGCTCCGCTGCATAAAGTAATCTAAGCAGTGAACGAGTGAACGGGTGAACGGGTAACCCCGCGCGAGGTTGCTCGTTCACTCGTTCACTCAATCACCCGTTCACACCCTCCCCCTACAGCCTCACCACCGCCCTGCCGCGTATACCGCCTTTGAGCATTTTATCGAAGTATGCACCCAGATCGTCCAGCGTAATCATAGTCGCGATATCCGCCAGGTGACGGGGTTTTAGATCGCTGGCCAGCCGCTGCCACACTTTGCGCCGCAACGGCATGGGCGTGGCCGCGGAATCCACGCCGATCAGACGCACGCCGCGCAGTATGAACGGTAACACATTGGTTTTGAGTTCAATGCCGCCGGCATTGCCAAAGCTCGCAATCAAGCCCTGCTGATGCATGCTGCGCATGAGCCATGACAACTGATCGCCGCCCACCGAGTCGAATGCCGCGGCCCACTGCGATTTCTCCAGCGGCCGCGTGCCCATGTCGACAGCGCTGCGCGCGAGCACTTCCTGCGCGCCGAGCTTTTGCAAATACGCGTGTTGGTTGTCCTTGCCGGTGAGCGCGCTCACCGCATAGCCCTTACCCGCCAGCATGTCGATGGCAAGACTCGCCACACCACCCGTGGCGCCGTTGACCAGCACTTTGCCCTTGTCACCTTCTACGGGAGCGAGTCCGTTAAGTTCCAGCAATTCGACTGCAAGCCCTGCGGTGTAGCCCGCAGTTCCCAGCGTCATCGCCTCAAGCAGTGACAAGCCTTGCGGCAGCGGCACCACCCAATCCGCCGGCACGCGGCACACTTGCGCAAAGCCGCCATCGTGGGCGACGCCGAAATCGTAGCTGGTGCAGATGACTTCGTCGCCGGTTTTGAAGCGCGCATCGGCAGATGACATGACGGTGCCTGCCGCGTCTATGCCCCCCACCAACGGATATTTGCGTATGACTTTGCCGCCTATACCGGTGGCGGCGAGGGCGTCTTTATAATTGACGCCGGAATAGGCGTTTTTGAAAACCACCTCGCCCGGCATCAAATCGTCCACCGTGAGATCGGTGCAACGTCCTACTATCTTATTGTTTTCATTAAATATTCTGTAGGCATTGAAGGATGGCATGCCGTTTCCTAAGGTAAATGGGGTTGGGCAAGATAGTCGTGCGTCTGCATTTCGGTCAAGCGGCTCACCAGGCGTTCTTTCAGTGACGCACTGAGGTTGGCCTGAAAGGCATCGCCGATAGCAGCGTCGATAATCAATTGCTCAGCCGGCACGCCCGCCGACAGGATGAGCTTGACCCGGCGATCATAGAACTCATCGATCATCCACACCAAGCGGCGCAGAGTGTCGGCGGTGCCGGGGCCAAAGCGCGGAACGTTGGATACCATCACCGTATGATAGCCCCTGGAAAGCGCGATGTAGTCCGGCTTGCCACGCGGGCCATCACACAGCGCCGCAAACTCGAACCACACCACGCCACGCGCGCGACGGCGCACGGGAATAGTGCGGCCGGCGATTTCGAGCACGGCGGTATCCGACGCCTCGTGGCGTGTTATCACCACGAATTCACGCGCCATGCGCTCGTCTGCATCAGCGCCGGTGTGATACACACCGGCCTTTTCCAGCTCGCGCAAGCGGTAATCCACGCCGCTGTCCACGTTCACAATATCGAAATTTTGTTTGATGAGCTCAATCGTCGGCAGAAACTGATTGCGTTGCAGACCGTGCAGATACAGCGCATCCGGTTCAAAATTGGAAGTAGTCAACACTACCACCCCCTGCTCCATCAGGCCCTCCAGCAGTTTGCGCATCAGCATGGCATCGGTAATGTCAGTGATGTGAAACTCGTCCAGACACAATAAGCGTGCGTCCACGGCCACATCGCGCGCCACACACGCCAGCGGCTCGGCCCGACCGGTGAGCGCATGCAGGCGTTGATGCACCTCCTGCATGAAACGATGAAAATGTATGCGGCGCTTCTGCGCCACCGGCGCGCAATGGAAAAAACTGTCCATCAAAAAACTTTTTCCGCGCCCCACACCGCCCCACAGATAGAGCCCCTTCACCACGCGCTTACGTGCCAGCAGGCGTACAAAAATGGACTCCATCTTTTCAAGACCGATCAGGTCCTCGTAGAGCCGCTCCAGATGTTCAACCGCCTGCAACTGGGAGCTATCCAGCGTAAAGCCCTGCTCACGCGCGTGCCGAACCAGCCACTGCGCAGCGTCAGCGCTATCGCGGGGTAGCGTGGTGTGGGGGGAGGGTAGTGAGTCGTTCACTGACTTCGGTGAACAAGTGAACGAGTGAACGAGTGAACGGGTGAACCCCACGCCACGGGGTTACTCGTTCACTCGTTCACCCGTTCACTCGCTCACGCCTTCAAAGATTGAGCGTCCTGCCATCCACCGCCAGCGCCGCCTCTTTCATTGCCTCGGACAACGAGGGATGCGCGTGGCAGATCATGGCGATATCCTCGGACGACGCCCCGAACTCCATCGCCACCACCGCTTCTGCGATGAGTTCCGACGCCATCGGGCCGATGATATGCACACCGAGGATACGGTCGCTGTGTTTGTCGGCGATAAATTTCACAAACCCGGTGGTGTCCCCCAGCGCGCGCGCGCGCCCATTGGCCATGAACGGAAAAGTACCGGTGCGATACTCTATGCCTTCAGCTTTGACTTGTTGTTCGGTCTTTCCTACCCAGGCGATTTCCGGCGCCGTGTAAATCACCCACGGCACCGTATTGAAATCGACATGTCCGTAGTTGCCCGCAATACGCTGCGCCACCGCCACACCTTCTTCCTCGGCCTTGTGCGCCAGCATCGGCCCGCGTACCACGTCGCCCACCGCCCAGATATTGGCCAGGTTGGTTTTGCACTGCTCATCCACCGCAACAAAGCCACGCTCATCCAGCTTCAGACCCACTGCTGCTGCATTAAGCCCTGCACTATGCGGCACGCGGCCTATCGACACGATGAGTTTGTCCACGCTCAGCGTGTGTGCTTTGCCGGCGTTATCGGTGTAATCAAGAGTGACCTCTTTGCCACCTTTGGCGCCTTGGACGCTGCCAACCTTTACCCCAGTATGTATTGCAAGCCCTTGTTTTAAAAACACTTTACTTGCTTCTTTGGCGACTGCCTCATCGGCCGCTCCGAGCAAGGCCGGCAACATTTCGAGTACCGTTACCGCCGCGCCGAGCCGCCGCCACACGCTGCCCATTTCGAGGCCGATAACGCCTGCGCCGATGACTCCCAGGCGCTTGGGCACTTCGTTAAGCGCCAGCGCGCCCGCGTTATCGAGTATCAATTTGTTATCGAATGGCGCGCCGGGCAACGCGCGCGGGCTGGAACCGGTGGCGACGATCACGTGTTTTGCGATCAGCGCTTCGGTGGTTTTGCCACTGACTTTAATTTCCCACGCACCTGCGGCGCCTCCCGCAAAAGCACCCGTGCCGTGAAAAAACGTAACCTTGTTTTTCTTCAACAAATACAGAATGCCGTCGTTATTCTGCTTCACAATTCTGTCTTTGCGCTTGAGCATCTGCGCGAGGTCAAGTTTCAGGCTCCCGACCTGGATGCCATGATCGGCAAAGGCATGCCCGGCATGATCGTAATGCTCTGAAGATTGCAGCAGCGCCTTGGACGGAATGCAGCCGACGTTGGTGCAGGTGCCGCCGGGCGCGGGTTTGCCGTCGGCGGTTTTCCAATCGTCTATGCAGGCCACCTGCAGGCCCAATTGCGCTGCACGTATGGCGGCGATGTAGCCGCCGGGGCCGGCGCCGATTACTACGACATCAAATGGTTTGCTCATGGTTTTGGAAAAGAGTGAACGAGTGAACGAGTGAATGGGTGAACGAGTAAACCGCGCGATTGGGTTGTTACCCGTTCACTCGTTCACCCGTTCACCCGTTCACGCTCTTAAACTTCAAGCAACATGCGCGCCGGATCTTCCAGCGCGTCTTTCATCGCCACCAGTGATAACACCGCTTCGCGGCCGTCGATGATGCGATGGTCGTAGGACAGCGCGAGGTAGTTCATCGGGCGAATCACGACTTGGCCATTTTCGGCCACCGGCCGTTCCTTGGTGGCATGCACGCCCAGAATCGCGCTCTGCGGCGGATTGATGATGGGCGTGGACAGCATGGAGCCGAATACGCCGCCGTTGGAAATGGAAAACGTGCCGCCGGTGAGTTCTTCCAGCGTCAGTTTGCCTTCCTGTGCGCGCTTGCCGAAATCAGCAATGTTTTTTTCGATCCCAGCCAGACTCAGTTGATCGGCATTGCGTACGATCGGCACCACCAGTCCGCGTGGACCGCCCACCGCCACACCGATATCGTAGTAGCCGTGGTAAATGATGTCGTTGCCATCTATCGAGGCGTTGAGCACCGGGAATTTTTTCAGTGCGTAGACAGCGGCTTTGACGAAAAACGACATGAAGCCCAGCTTCACGCCGTGCTCCTTCTCGAACTTGTCTTTATAGCGGTTGCGCAGGTCAATCACCGGCTGCATGTTGACTTCGTTAAAGGTAGTCAATATCGCCGCGGTAGACTGCGATTGGATCAGCCGTTCAGCCACGCGCGCGCGCAGGCGCGACATCGGCACCCGCTGCTCCGCGCGCTCACCCAGATCGCTCAAATCGACAGCGGGCGCTGCTGCGCGCGCCACCGGAATGGGCACCGTTGCTTTGGGCGCCGCAGGGGCGCCGGTTTTCAGGGCATCCATCACGTCGCCTTTGGTGACACGCCCGCCGCGGCCGCTGCCGCTAATTGCGGCGGTATCCATTTTATTTTCCGCAGCGATTTTTTGCGCGGCGGGCATGGCAGGCGCAGAGGCAAACGCTGGCGGCGGCGCCACAGCAGCCGCTGCTGTACCCGCCGCTGCAGGCGTGGCCGAGGCAACAGCCTCGGTGTCGATATGCGCGATAATTTCCTTGCTGGTCACTGTGCTGCCGTCGGCTTTGATGATTTTTACCAGCACGCCGGCGGCAGGCGCAGGTGTTTCCAGCACCACTTTGTCGGTCTCGATATCGACCAGGTTTTCGTCGCGGCCGACCATTTCTCCGGCCTTTTTATGCCAACTGACAAGCGTGGCTTCGGCCACCGACTCGGAGAGCTGCGGCACTTTTACTTCGATGAGCATGGCATCACCTTAGAGTCCCAGGCTGTTCTTAGCGTTAATTTTCTTCTCCCGCAGCCAGCGGACGCGGGCGGTTAGTGACGCTCAACGGCTCGCTGCCACCCGCCAGCATTAATGCCTGATTGACCAGTTCTTTCTGCTGCTTGTCATGCAATGACTTGTAGCCGGCAGCCGGCGTGGCCGACGATTCGCGTCCGGCATAAAACAGTTTTTGGTGCGGCAGCAGGTTACGCAGCAGGTAATGCTGTATGTGCCGCCACGCCCCCTGATTGCGCGGCTCCTCCTGACACCACACGATTTCGGTCGCATTCTTGTAGCGCACAATAATAGAGCGAAAATCGTCATGCGAAAACGGATACAACTGCGCGATGCGCACCAGCGGCAGATCGCGCGTGCCGCGGCTGCGGCGTTCGGCGCGCAGATCGTAAAACACCTTGCCGCTGCACAGAATGACGCGTTGCACCTTATCGGCATTGATTTCCTGCTCTTCCCAATCCTCGTTCACCGGGCGAAACTTGTCGTCGGCAAATTCTTCCAGCGGCGACACCGACTCCTTGTGGCGCAGCAAACTCTTGGGCGAAAAAATTACCAGCGGCTTGCGATACGGCCGCACCATCTGCCTGCGCAGCAGGTAATACATCTGCACCGGCGTCGCCGGCACACACACCTGCATGTTGTAGTCCGAGCACAATTGCAGGAACCGTTCTATGCGCGCAGAAGAATGTTCCGGCCCCGCGCCTTCATAGCCGTGCGGCAGCATCATGGTGAGCCCGCACAGGCGTCCCCACTTCACTTCCCCCGACGCAATGAACTGATCGATAACCACCTGCGCGCCGTTGGCGAAATCGCCATATTGCGCCTCCCAGATCACCAGATCATTGGGGCCGGCGGTGGCATAGCCGTATTCAAAAGCGAGCACGGCTTCTTCGGACAATACCGAATCGATGGCCGCGAAATCACCCTGATGTGCCCCCAGATGATGCAACGGCACATGCACACCCTGATCCCAGCGCTCGCGATGCTGATCATGCAATACGGCGTGGCGATGGAAAAACGTGCCGCGCCCCGCGTCTTGTCCCGATAAACGAATTGAATATCCTTCATTGAGCAAGGTGGCGTAGGCGAGCAATTCGGCCATACCCCAATCCAGCGGCAGCTTGCCTTCGGCCATCAAACGCCGGTCCTGCATGATTTTTTCAACACGCGGATGCAACTGAAAATTCGCCGGCACGGCGCAGATTTTGCGCGCCAGCATTTGCAGTGTTTCCATCGGCAAACGCGTATCGTCCTTGTCGTTCCACTTGGCGTCCTTGTACGGCGCCCAGTTGGCCTCGAACGGCGGCTTGTAGTTAGACAAAATCGTTTGATTGGTATGATAGCCGCGATCCAGTGCGTCGCGGCAGGTGGCCACCGCTGCATCAGCCTCGGCCTCGCTGACTACGCCTTCCCGCGCCAGGCGCTCGGCGTACACTTTGCGCGGCGTTGGGTGCGCGTGGATGCGCTTGTACATCAGCGGCTGCGTCACCATCGGCTCGTCCTGCTCGTTGTGACCGAGCCTGCGGTAACACACCATATCGATCACCGCGTCTTTGTGGAATTTCATGCGGTAATCGAGGGCGATTTCCGTCACAAAACACACCGCTTCAGGGTCATCTCCGTTGACATGAAAGATCGGCACTTCCAGCATCTTTGCGATATCCGAACAATACAGTGTCGAACGCGAATCACGCGGGTCGGAGGTGGTGAAGCCGATTTGATTGTTAATCACGATATGCACCGTGCCGCCGGTGCCATAACCGCGCGTCTGCGCCAGATTCAATGTTTCCATCACCACGCCCTGCCCGGCCATCGACGCGTCGCCGTGTATCACCACCGGCAATACTTGATCTCCGGCGTGATCGCGGCGCCGGTGCTGGCGCGCACGCACCGAACCTTCAACCACCGGATTGACGATTTCCAGATGCGAGGGGTTAAACGCCAGCATCGCATGCATCGGCCCGCCGGGGGTCATAATGTCCGAGGAGTGGCCATCGTGGTATTTCACGTCGCCCGCCAGCACTTCCGGGTTTTGCTTGCCCTCGAACGACGAGAATAAATCCTTGGGCATTTTACCCAGCGTATTCACCAGCACATTGAGCCGGCCACGATGCGCCATGCCTATGACCAGTTCCTGCACCCCTGCGGCGCCTGCGCGTTGCAGCAGGTTATCCAGCAGCGGAATCAAGGCATCAGCGCCTTCGAGCGAAAATCGCGTTTGCCCGACGTATTTGGCATTGAGATATTTTTCCAGCGTCTCGGCCGCTGTGAGCCGCTCCAGCAGATGTTTTTTGTACTGCGCATCGTAGCGCGGACGCGCCAGCGTGGGTTCGAAGCGCTCCAGCAGCCAGCGCTTTTGCGGGATATCCGAGATGTACATGATCTCGGCGCCAATGCCGCTGCAATAGGTTGCTTTGAGCCGCTGCAGAATATCGCGCAGTGTGGCTTGCGACGGGCCATGCAGGGTGCCGGCGTTAAACACCGAGTCCAGGTCGCTCTCGCTCAAATTGTAAAACGCGGGATCCAGCTCGGGAATCACCGGTTTCTCGATGCGTTTTAACGGATCGACATCCGCCACGCGGCAACCCTGAAAGCGATACGCGGCGATGAGTTGCAGCACCGAAAACTGTTTTTGAAAGCTGCCGGTAGCCGCCTTTGCGGAACGGGTCTCCTTCGCCAACGCGGCAAACCGTTGCTGCACCTCGGCATGCGACACGTCGCGCGGACCATCGTCAAGCTTTTGCAGTTCATCGAAATAACCGCGCCAGCGCGTTTCCACAGACTGCGGGTCGGCCAGATACGACTCATACAGCGCTTCAATAAACGGCGCGTTGGCACCGTAGAGGTAGGAGTTACCGAGGAACTCTTTCATCATGATAGCGGGCCGTTAAAAGTTCAGTGCTGAGTGCTGAGTGCTGAGTAATGAGTGCTGAGTGCTGAGCCTAAACGGCGCGGCGCGGCATGCCGCGCCGCCCCTAAGTCCTCAGTCCTCAGTCCTGCTTTCTAAATCCTCGCCCTTCACTTCCTGCCACTCATGGGCACAAAATCGCGCCGCGCGGGACCGGTAAACAACTGCCGCGGACGGCCGATTTTGGCGTCCTTGTCACCCAGCATTTCATTCCACTGCGCGATCCAACCCACGGTACGCGCCAGCGCGAAAATCGCGGTAAACATCGACACCGGTATTCTGAGTGCCTTATACACAATGCCCGAATAGAAATCGACATTCGGGTAGAGTTTACGCTTGATAAAATACTCGTCTTCCAGCGCGACCTTTTCCAGCGCCATCGCCAGCTTGAACAACTTGTCGTCCTTGAGATCCAGCGCTTCCAGCACTTCGTGACAGGTTTTTTGTATCAGTTTGGCGCGCGGATCATAGTTCTTGTAAACGCGGTGACCAAAGCCCATCAGCATGGTGTGGTCCTCCTGCACTTTTACCTTGTGCAGGAACGCAGGAATATTCTTCACGTCGCCGATCCCCTCCAGCATTTTTAGCACAGCCTCATTCGCGCCGCCATGCGCGGGCCCCCACAATGCCGCGATACCGGCCGAGATGCAGGCAAACGGATTAGCACCGGTCGAACCTGCCAGACGCACGGTGGAGGTGGAAGCATTCTGTTCGTGATCTATGTGCAGAATCAGCACACGTTCCATGGCTCGGGTCAGTACCGGATTGGGTACCCATTCCTCACACGGCGTACCAAAGGTCATATAGAGGAAGTTTTCCACATAGGACAGATTGTTCCGCGGATACATAAACGGCTGACCGGTGGTGTACTTGTAGGTCATCGCGGTAATCGTCGGCAGCTTGGCGATCAGGCGAAAGGCCGAAATCTCGCGGCTTTGCGCGTCATTGATGTCGATCGAATCATGGTAAAACGCCGACAGCGCACCGACCACGCCGCACATCACGGCCATCGGATGCGCGTCGCGCCTGAAGCCGCTGTAAAAGCGCGACAGTTGCTCATGCACCATGGTGTGATGCGTTACGGTATTCGTAAACGCCGCCAATTGCTTCGGGTTAGGCAGTTCACCGTTCAGAATCAGGTAGGAGACCTCCAGAAAGCTGCAGGTTTCCGCCAATTGCTCAATCGGGTAACCACGATACTGGAGTATTCCCACGTCGCCATCGATATAGGTGATGCTCGAACGGCAGCTTGCGGTGGACATGAAACCGGGATCGTAAGTAAACAGCCCCGTTTTGCCGTAAAGGCTGCGCACGTCTATAACGTCCGGGCCTTCATTGCCGCCATAGATCGGAAAGTCCACAGAGGGCTTGCCGTCGCTGAAAGACAGCGTTGCCAGTTTCTCGCTCATAACAATCTCCAGTTAAGTCCAGTTAATCGTCAATCCCACAACCCATCGTCCATCAAGCCGCACGCATCATTTCCAGTACCGCAGTGAGGCGCGTATCCAACGGCTCCGCGCGGCCCATGAGCAGGTCCAGCAAATCGTTGTCCTCGTATGCCAGCAATTCCTTGAATACCTCAGTCTGTCCGGCATTGAGCCGATCGAAGTGCAGACTGACAAATCGCTCCAGTATTAAATCCAGTTCCAGCAAACCGCGGCGGCAGTTCCAAATGATCCTGTCTCGCTCGCTCACATTAAACCATGCGCTTGACCAGCAAATCCTTGATCTTGCCGATGGCCCTGGTCGGATTCAGATTCTTGGGACATACATCCACGCAATTCATGATCGAATGGCAGCGAAACAAACGATACGGGTCTTCGAGGTTGTCCAGCCGCTCGTTGATTTCCTGATCCCGCGTATCGGCGATGAAGCGGTAGGCCTGCAACAAGCCCGCGGGACCAACGAACTTGTCGGGATTCCACCAGAACGACGGACACGCGGTCGAACAGCAGGCGCACAGTATGCACTCATACAGGCCGTTAAGCTCTTCGCGGTCTTGCGGCGACTGCAAACGCTCTTTTTCAGGCGGCGGCGTGTTGTTCACCACGTACGGCTTGATCGAATGATACTGCTTGAAAAACTGCGACATATCGACGATCAGATCGCGGATCACCGGCAGACCGGGCAACGGCCGAATCTCCACCGGCTCCCGCAGGTCAGCCAGCTTGGTAATACACGCCAGGCCGTTTTTGCCGTTGATATTCATCGCATCCGAGCCGCACACACCCTCGCGGCACGAACGGCGAAATGAAAACGTATCGTCTTCAATCTTGATACGCACCAGGGCATCGAGCAACATGCGGTCGGTCGGCTCCATCGCCACATCGTAATACTGCATGTGCGGCTTGGCGTCCACTTCGGGGTTGTAGCGGTAAATCTGGAAGCGCATGATTTTCTTGGTCTATAGGCTAAATGCGTTTGTTAGTGAGGCGTTAGGCGTGAGGCGTGAGGGGTAACCCCGCGCCTCACGCTTCACGCCTCACGCCGTTTGCTGTTCAATCAATACACCCGGGCCTTCGGTTCAAAAGACGCCACCGTTAGCGGTTTCAATTGCACCGGTTTGTATTCCAACCGATTACCATCCTTGAACCACAAGCTGTGCTTCATCCAGTTCGCGTCATCGCGATGCGGATGATCACTGCGGTCGTGCGCGCCGCGCGATTCCTTGCGCGCTTCGGCGGAAATCGCTGTTGCCATCGCCACTTCGATCAGGTTATCCAGTTCCAAGGCCTCCACTCGTGCCGTATTGAACACCTTGCTCTTGTCCTGAATAAATGTGCTCTTGGCGCGCTCGGCCACGGCCAGCATTTTGCTCACGCCCTCACTCAGCCCATCGGGGAAGCGGAACACACCGCAATGCAACTGCATGGTACGGCGCATTTCCCCACCCACGTCGCTGACCCTTTCGCCAGACGTTGCGGCATCCAGCCGCGCCAGCCGCGCCATAGTTATATCCGCAGCGTCGCGCGCCAACTCGGGCATGGCCGCCACATCCGCGGCGATGTCCTTCACCACCTGTTCGCCAGCGGATTTGCCGAACACCAGCAAATCCAGCAGCGAATTGGTGCCCAACCGGTTCGCGCCATGCACCGATACGCAGGCGCACTCGCCCGCCGCATAAAGACCACGCACGATTTTCTCGCCGCCTTTGCCATCGGGCATCACGGCTTGTCCCTGTATATTCGTCGGCACACCACCCATCTGGTAATGGCAGGTAGGCACCACCGGTATCGGATCGGTCACCGGATCCACGTTCGCGAACTTCTTGGCGATCTCGCGGATGCCGGGCAGCCGTTTATCAATGACATCTGCGCCGAGATGATCGAGTTTCAACAGGATGTATTCCCCGTCTTTGCCCGCACCACGGCCTTCCTTGATTTCGGTAGCCATCGCGCGCGACACCACATCGCGACTGGCGAGGTCTTTGACCGTAGGCGCGTAACGCTCCATGAAGCGTTCGCCGTTTTTATTCAGCAAAAATCCACCTTCACCGCGCACGCCTTCAGTAATCAATACGCCGGCACCCGCGACACCGGTCGGATGGAACTGCCAGAACTCCATGTCTTGGAGCGGTATGCCCGCGCGCGCTGCCATGCCCAGACCATCGCCGGTGTTGATGAACGCGTTGGTGCTGGCAGAATAGATGCGGCCCGCGCCACCCGTGGCCAACAGCGTGGCTTTGGCCTGCAGGATCATCACTTCGCCAGTTTCCATTTCCAGCGCCACCACGCCCAGCACATCGCCTTGTTGATTGCGGATCAAATCCAGCGCCATCCACTCGACAAAGAACTGGGTGTGCGCGCGCACATTCCGCTGATATAGCGTGTGCAGCATGGCGTGCCCGGTGCGGTCGGCCGCCGCGCACGCACGCTTGATTTCACGTTCACCATAATTGCTGGTGTGGCCACCAAACGGGCGTTGATAAATTTTCCCATTGTCCAGACGGTCAAACGGCATGCCGTAGTGCTCGAGTTCCACCACGGCTTCGCACGCCTTGCGGCACATGAACTCTATCGCGTCCTGATCGCCCAGATAATCCGAGCCTTTGACGGTGTCATACATATGCCAGTGCCAGTTGTCCGGCTCTTCATTACCCAATGACGCGGACACGCCGCCTTGAGCTGCCACCGTGTGCGAGCGTGTCGGAAATACTTTGGACAACACCGCCACCTTCAAATTGGCTTCCGCCAATTGCAACGCGGCGCGCAAGCCCGAGCCGCCTGCGCCCACCACCACTGCATCGAACTGTCGTTTGGCTATAGCCATTACCTACCCCACAAAATCTGCACGGCCCAAGCGCCATACGCGACCAGCGCCAGAATCACCAGCGCATACAAGGTCAGGCGCACACCGCTGTGCTTGATGTAATCCATGAATATATTGCGCATGCCGATCCAGGCATGTAGAAACAAACTCAGCAAAAACAATAACGTGGCGTAGCGCATCAAAGACCCGCCCCACATGGCACGCCAACTGTTGTAATCGAACTGCGGCAGTTTCAGCAGCAACGCCAGAAAGATCACGCTGTAGATCACCATCACTACCGCGGTGACGCGCTGCGCCAACCAATCACGCAGGCCGTAATGCGCGCCGCTCACCTCGCGCTTTACCATAGTGTCATCCCTATCCATAGGGTCGCCGCAATGCTCACCACGAGCACCGCGTAACTGCTGGCACGCGCGACCTCCAGTTCCAGCCCCAGGTGCACATCCATCGCCAAGTGCCGGATACCTGCACAAAAGTGATGCAGATAAGCCCACAGCACACCCAACAGCACTATTTTTGTCACGGGATGGCCGATGCATAGCTGCAACAAGGCGAATGAGGATTGCGATTCCAGACTGACGCTGAGCAACCCCAGCAGTGCAGGCAACACCAAGAACAGTAGCGCACCACTGACTCTATGCAATATGGAAACAAATGCCGGCAACGGCATGCGAATTTGCATCAAATTCAGATGTTTGGGACGGCTTGCAGGCATCACATAAGTTCTTTCGGTGGTCAGGGCGAGGACAGACTGGCTAGCACAAGGGAACGCTGAAGCGCCAGCGTATACACGCTGGCGCACGCTATTGTGCCGGAATGAAAAATTCTACCAGCTTTCCGCATGGTGCGGAACAGCAAAGTAGTCGCGTGCAACAGCCTAAGTGCCACTCAACGCGTAATCCCATGCATGCTCCCAATGCGCGCGTACAGGGTGCGTGAACGCCGCGTAAAAGTTGACCCCGTAATGGGGGTTAGCTATCATCGCCGCTCCATTGCACGCTCCAGTGCGCGCGGTCGGCGTTGTTGTTTTGATGACAGCCCATGCGGTCGGCGCGCGCTTTTCAAGACCCGAAATCCAGGAGTTCCACTATGAAAAAACCCATGCGCGTCGCGGTAACCGGCGCAGCTGGCCAGATCGGCTACAGCCTGCTGTTCCGTATCGCCAGCGGTGAAATGCTCGGCAAGGATCAACCCGTGATCCTGCAGATGCTCGAGATTCCCGACGACAAAGCGCAAAAAGCCCTGAGCGGCGTCATGATGGAGCTCGATGACTGCGCGTTTCCGTTGCTGCAAAGCATGATACCGGCCTCCGATCCGAACCTTGCGTTTAAAGATGTGGATGTCGCCCTGCTGGTGGGCGCGCGCCCGCGCGGTCCCGGCATGGAACGCAAGGACCTGCTCGAAGCCAACGGCAAGATTTTCGGGCCGCAAGGCAGAGCGCTGTCAGATCACGCCAGCCGCGATGTCAAAGTGCTGGTGGTGGGCAATCCGGCCAACACCAACTGCCTGATTGCGATGAAAAATGCGCCCGGCCTCAAGCCGTCGAATTTTACCGCCATGATGCGCCTTGATCACAACCGCTCGCTCACGCAGGTGGCACAAAAAATCGGCAAACCTGTAGCCAGCGTTAAGAAACTGACGGTGTGGGGCAACCACTCCTCGACGCAGTACCCGGATATTTTCGTTACCGAAGCCGACGGTCAAAAAGTGTGGCCAATGATTAACGATCAGCAATGGCTGGAGAACGATTTCATCCCGACCATACAAAAACGCGGCGCGGCGATTATCGACGCGCGCGGATTGTCATCGGCTGCCAGCGCAGCGAACGCAGCGATTGAACATGTGCGCGACTGGGTGTTCGGCACGCGCGACGGGGATTGGGTGAGCATGGGTCTGCCGTCTGACGGCAGTTACGGCATTGCCGAAGGCGTGATGTACGGCTACCCCGCGGTGTGCAAGGAGGGCAGGATAGATATCGTCAAAGGCATAGACGTCAGCGAATTCAGCCGTGGCCGCATGCAAGCCACGCTCAAGGAACTGACCGAAGAACGTGACGCGATCAAACATCTTTTAGGGTAAATTTTTGTGGGTCATCGCGACTTAGTGTGGGCGATTTTTGGTTAAAAATGTCGTGAATTGCCTATGAAAACAGTGATGTTCAAAGTGACCTGAAATCTGGCACGATTATGGGATGGCAAAATCAACGAGAAGACAGCGGCGGCTGTGGGATGCGTA